>CAWDQD010000013.1:0-122739 GCA_963804385.1 uncultured Microcaldota archaeon | reverse complement strand
TGATAATAACGGCACCTTCGCTATCCTAGTTAGGATCGCGTGAGAGCCCTCGTGGACTATCATGACTATCGCGAGCGCGACGATGCCCTCGAAGAGCGGCAGGTTGATGCCCGGGAGCAGGAACGTCCCGCCGGCCGAAGTGGTCGCGATCGCGTTGGTCCCGAAGAACAGAGTCTTGCTTATCGCGCTCAAGACGATGAAACCGTACATGACGATTCCCGCGAGCATGAAGAGGAAGAATCCGCCAACCACCAGCAGCGCCAGCAATATCGTGCCGATGGTCGAGTCCTGGCTGATGGCCGTGGTCGAAGAGCTGACCGGGCCTATCCTGATGACCTGGAACAGGAACACGAGCGCGAAGGGTGCCACGTACAACGAGATCACCGCGAGGCAGACGAAGCCGAGGATGGCGCTTTTCCAGGAGAAATTCCTCTTCATGATGATGAAGCTCAGCAGGCCGTAGGACATCGTGGTCCCGAGGTCCGCCATGAACGTGAATATGCGTTCGTTGCGTGCGATGCTGTCTATGAGCTCGATTCCGTGCTTGCTCTTGAGAAGTATCAGCCCGAGCTCGGTCTGGAGCTTGTACCTCCTTATGAAGTACTGGCTCACAAGGAGCATCTCGGCCACGACCAGTATGAATTTCACGAGGCCGCTGACATCCAGCTGGAGGATGAGGTAGAATACCGCGAACGCCGCCACGACCATGGCGGCTGCTAGCACTGAGTCTTTAGCCATGGGTGGCTTTGGTTGCCGTATATTTTTATTCTTATAGGCGGCATAAACATTCATGGCTGACCTTTACTGCGACATATGCGGCAAGACCCCTGTCCGCGCACAGATTCTCGTAGAGGGGGCGAAGCTCCTGGCATGCCCATCGTGCATGAGGAGCGGAAAGGTCCTCCACCGCTTCGACGACGAGGAGCGCGCTCCGGCCGCCGGCGGCACCGTCATGGTCCTGGAGGCGACAGAAGAGATCATCGAGGATTTCCCTAGGATAGCCAAAATCTCAAGGGAACGGCTCGGCCTCCCGCTTTCCGTCGTGGCAGAGCGCATAAGAGAGAAGGAGAGCTATCTCCACGCGCTCGAAGGCGGCAGGCTCACCCCGACGCTGGAAGTCGCCAGGAAATTGGAAAAGGAGCTGGGAGTGAAGCTCGTGGACAAGGTCTCCGCGACCGTCGCGGCATCGAACACAGGGTCCCGCGCGTTCACCCCGCCGACTCTGGCCGACATGGTCGATACGAAGAAGAAAAAGAAATGAGTCATACCAGGGGTTCTAGCAGCCATCCCTCGATCGTCTTGCAAACCGCTCCTGGAACCGGATCGGTTTCATTTTCAGTGAGGAGCAGACCCTTCCCCTTCACCTGTTTCATCCCTTTGGCCAGGCCACCCATTTCCCGTTCAGGAATCTTATCCTCCCCGCTCCACACCTGGATGGCGAGCGTCTCGGAACCAGGTTTCTGCGCTATGAAATCGCATTCCCAATCTGCTCCTTTCAGGTAAGAGAGCGAATAGCCCTGCCGCACGAGCTCTATCGCGACCAGGTTCTCGAGCCTCCTTCCGGAATCGTCCTGGGTCGAGACCGTGACCGATGTTTGCAGGCCTGTGTCATAAGCGTAATGTTTGGCATCGGCGACAATCCTCTCCCGGGGTGATCTCAATAATGGAGGGACGGAAAGGATGAGGAAAGCGTCATTGAGGGCGTCGGCGAACGAGCGGAAGGTCGGCTGGCTGATGCCTATCATGCCCGCCGTTTTACCCGCATTGAGGGTCTTGCCCGGTTCGGATAGCAGGATGAGCGCGAGGTCCGAAAGCGGTTTGATGTCCCTGATGCCTTTCCTTGCTGCCACATCCCGCAGCACCGTGAGGTCAAGATATAGCTTGTGGAGCCTCGGAGCTTCATCCGGGCGCAGGACGCATTCCGGGTAGCCTCCGGTCCTGGCGTACTCCTTGAGCGATCGGATCCCCCATGCCTTGGCATCCCGATACGACAATGGGAGGATAGTCTCCGGGATGGCCCGCCCGCCGAGCGAAGATGCGACCTCTTTCGACAGCAAGGATGCGCTCGAGCCGTTGATGAGGACGTGCCGTCTTCCGTTTTCGACCTCTCCCCTCACCACCTTGACCCAGTCCGTCAGGACCTGCACCTCGTCCAGGACCACCAGCCCGCCCTTCGGGACTTTCTGGATCTCTTCCTCAAGGGCTTTGGCAGTGGATGGGGCGCCCAGGGATTCCAGGTCGAAGTATTCGCCATCGCCTCCGGTCCTCTCATGCAACTCAAGCAGATGGAGCGCCAGCGAGGTCTTTCCGGCCCTCCTGGGACCGATGAGGGTAAGCGCCTCCTTCCATTTCAGCATGCCGAACAGCTTGCGGTCTTCTTCTCTGGGAAGGTACATATTGAAAGTATAGTTTCACTATATTTAAATAACTATGCTAAAATGAAGTTTAGTTTATATACTATGAAAGTATAGTTTCACAATTCCGATAGTGGAACTTCACCATTTTTTCTCCGTCAGCGCTCGGTCGTTTCGCTTAGAACCAGGATCCTCCTCGGCACGGGCGTGACATCGTCCTCTTCGCATTCGACGACCACTCCGCGGGACAAGCACGGCCACGGGGAGAGGATCTGGCTCCTCAGATTGATTATCCTCGGGTCCAGGGCGACTAGGCCCACACGTTTATCCGGCCTCCAAAGGAATTTGGCGGACTCGTGGCTCCTATCGACTTCCCTCCCCGTTGCGAGGTCGTATTCCGGATCACCGGCATAATATCCGCTGTATGTCGGGAAATCCTCCACGACACCGACCAGGTGAGCCTGGACTATGCGGTCGTTGCCTCTGGGCGCCAAGAAGAAATCCGGGTGCTGGGAGACGATGGCGATATCCGCTACCCCCCGATACTCATCAGGGACCGGAAAAATATACCTTATGTTCGTCCGGGGATTGACATATTCGATCGTCGCTCCGAGAGGCTTGCCTGGAAGATCGAAACCGACCATGTCCCCGGCCCAGCAGTCGAAGGCGTCCTTCACCCTCTGCCAATCCCTGCTCCCGAAGCGCGCCCTGCAGAGCCTTTTGATGGAAGCGATGACGTATCCGTTCTCATCGGCCCTGCGCAGGGCCTCTTCCATCGGAGTGCCGTCGGACCTGCTCGCGAGAACGGCCAGGCTCGGACCTCTCCTCCTCTCCGGCGCCTGTTGAACGAGAGCCATAGCCTACCTTCTGTCATATATGAATTTATCGCTTACTTCAGAGCCTGCAGGCGGGACTGTATGATGTCGCTGTCGCCAGGGGTCAGAAGCACTTCATCCAATTTCCTCCTCAATTCATCGAATTCCCTGGGGTTCACCATAGCGTCCCCCATAAGGCGCAGCCTGGCAGCGTCGATATTCTCAGGGCGTATCTCTCTCAGCCTCTCCAGCCGCAGCAGCATGGTCTCGATCCCCTGCGGGCTTATCTTCGCCCGCCTTTCCAGGCCGAACCGCTCTTCGCGCTCCTCTATCGCTGCCAGGAACGAGCAGCCCATCCTCAGCCTCATGACTCCGTTATCCATGGAGTAGTTGACCGGCTCCCCGAGCTCCACCGCATCGTGGGCCGGGGCGGTGTCCGATTCCACGATAACGCCCAGGTTGTCGAAATGCCTGAAGTCTAGGCCGACGCGTTTGAGGTAGGGTTCGCCGTCATTGAAAGAGCCGACGCCCCTCGCGGCGAGGCTCACCAGTTTTCTCTCCCTAAGGAGGTACCTGGCGGCGGGGCTCGCGGGGTTTATCTTTTCCGGCGTAGGAAGGTCGAATCTCGCATCGCTGCGGTACCACCCCTCCGAAGACGGGAATCCGACGGCCCAGACCGCGTGCGCCATCACGACCCGGTCCTTCTCGTCTTTCAGGATCTGCAGGTCCGGGTGCTCGGCTACGAGCGCGATATCGCTCTTCCCCTGGTGCTCGAGGGGCACCGGGAACATGTACCTTATGTCGGTCTCGGAATTAGTGTACTCGATGAATCTCCCGAGAGGCTTCCCGGGCTCGTCATAGCCGACCATCGTGCCGCTCCAGCATGCGAATGCTCGCAGCACTCCCCGGAACTCGTCGCTCCCGACGAGCGCCGACCCCAGCCTCCTGTTCGATGCCATGACCAATCCGGCATCGTCAGCCTTCCAGAGCGCTTCCTCCATGGGTGCGCCTCCTGCCTTGCGGCTGACCAATACCGCGAGATTTCTCTTCATCTCCATGGCAAAACCTCTTGCTCCTCCATCTTCTTGCCGACCAATTCAAGGCAACGCGCGAAGAAACCGGCCAGCTCCGGGACACCTTTTATATCCAATCCGCTGCGCCCCTCCTTCGCCACTATCAACGGATTGGCCATGAGCATGGCATCCATGACTCTCGTCACGTCCGATTCCTCGGGGCTGAGCCTGATGCCCTCGGCATCGATCATGGCAGTCATGCCGGCTCCGAGGCTCTTGACGATCCGTTCGATCATCATCGGAGGCGCCCTGATGTTGAATCCGCCGATGCGCCTTTCCACGGTTATCGGATTGACCCCGAATTCCACGGCGACCCCGGACTCCTCGGACGGCGCGTCGCGGAGATTGACCTCTATCTCGCCATTATGGTGGTATCGGCTCCTGGCTATGAGCCCCACCCGTTTTTCCAGCCTGCAGAGGTAACTTCTCGGGGGGTCGTCATCCTTGGCCCGGTCCCCTGTCGGGATGCCGTACCGGGGGTCAGCCGGGAAATATCCCTCGTAATCCGGGAATGGCACGATTCCGACCTCCGCCGCATGGACGATCCGGTCGTTTTTGTCCGCTTCGAGCGTGAAATCCGGGTGCTCCGCCACGAGTGCGATGTTCTTCTCGCCTACGTGATCTTTCGGGACCGGGAACACGTACCTTATGCCCGTCCTCTCATCGGTGAATCCTATGCTTTCCCCGAGCGGTTTCCCGGGCTCGTCATAGCCGACCATGGTGCCGGTCCAGCAGGGCAGGGATTCGCGGATGCATATCCACTTGATGTTCCCCCCCGTGACTGCCTCGGCCACCCTCCGATTCGGGGCGATCGTCAGGCCTTCAGCGTCCGCGCTCCGCAGCGCCTCCTCCATCGGGACGCCCGCCTTCTTCTTTATGAGCACTTCGAGCCTGGGGCCCCGTATCCTTTCCTTTACCTGAGAAACAGACATTCATACCCACCTTCAGGTGAATATGTCATGTATAAACATTTTTAACTACTTCCACAGCCGCCCGAACGCCAGGACGAGGCACGTGTCTATCAGCGATTTCGCGGAGAGCATGGCTATCGCCGCAGGAGGGAACACCCCTATCGAGACCGCGGCCGCGGCACCGCCGTTCTTGAACATCGAATACAATGTCGCGTCCGGGTCCTTCGTCAGCCTGTAAGCGGCGTATCCCACCGCGGCGTTCAGGATGGCTATGGGTATGGCGTACATCGCCAGCTCGGCCCAGTTGGCCACTATCCACGGCTGGCTCTCGGCTATTATTATGTATATCAGCACTGCCAGGAAGACGCTCGACGCGTGCGCTGCGAGCTCCTTGTCCTTCACTTCGATGATCAGGCTGAGCGCCCCTGGAATAATGAATGCCAGCGCCAGTTCGATGAGCAAATTGGTCGCGTTCACCTCGCCTCCGAGCAGCACGGACGCGGCGAGGGGGATCAGCAGCACGCTCAGCCCATAAGCGAGCATCTGGAACACGAACACCTCGTGCGTCTTGCCCCCCCAATGCCTGCCGGCGACCAGGACGAGTATCGCCGGAGGGAAAATAGCGTACATCACCAGCCCCTGCCGCAGCCCCGGCGGCATGAACAGCGAAGCGATGAGAAGCGATCCGGTCAGGAAAACGTAGCTGTATATCACTCCTGTCTTGACCCCGCCGAGCTCGAGGCCGACCTTCTGCTTGGAGGCTAAGAGAGAGAAGAACATTGAGAACGCGAGCGGCACGATCGAGAACGCGGCGACCGCCATGCCCGGGCCGGGTAAGAGCAGTCCCAGCACGGTGGCGATGATGAGCAGTTTGTTGAAGAGCGACACGGAGATGATCTCTGGTTTGCCCTTAATAATCATTTCAGCTATTGCCGAATACGGCTACGCAATAATTCTTGTCGGTCGAATTCGTGAGCCGGTTGCACACCGAGATGTCGCTCGATGCCTTCGCCACGGTCCCGTAGCATGACGGCCTGTTCGCCTGGTCGATGAGCGAATCGCACATCGATGTGCTCTTGGTCGCTGCGGCCTCGGTCATTCGGCATCCGTCCGTGCATAATGTGCCGTTCCCGGCGTTGCCCGTCCCGCACTGGCTGATGCACTGCTGGAAATTAGCGCTGACCCGCTGGGTTCCGCTGGCTGGAGACTGCTGCGCGCAACCGGCCAATATCAAGGCCAGCACGATGAGTGCCAATGCCCCTTTCATTTCCTGAACCCCTTTATCGCCACGAAGCCGACCAGACCGATCATGAAAGAGGATAGGCAGCACGGGTTCGATGAAGTGCTCGGGTTGGTGGTCGTGACCGGTTGGGTTTGAGTCGTGGTATTCGTTGTCGTCGGCTGGGTCTGCGTCGTGGGTTGGGTCGCATTGGGGACCGGAGCCGTGGTATTAGGCTGCGCAGGCGGCGGAGTGTTGTTCTGCGGCGGAGTGACATTCGCGACTGGCGGCGCCGGAGGGATGAGGGCCGGGATGTATTCCTGCACCAGGACGACGTCCGGAGCCCCGGAGGCGTCGACGCTCTGCTTCAGCAGCAATCCCGTCTGCACATCGTATACGCGCGTGGTCTGCGCGCCGTCTATCATGCCTTGTAGCGTGATCGCGTTCCATGTCTGGCCAGCGAACGACTGCTGGCTCGTGCCCATCGCGCTGAGGTTCCCGAACATCTCGCCTTCATAGGAGTTGGCGAGCAAATTCGGGTCGTACCAGAACTCGTCAGAGTCCGCGGACGCGTTCTCTATTATAGTCCCTTTGCTCATGGGGGACGACATCGTGAGCAGTACCTGGATATTATCCCCGCTCCTGCTGGCTACGGAGAACGTGATGGTGTTGCCGCCGGAAGAATAGCTGATATTGGCCCCGGAGTCTATCCAGCTCGGGGCGGTCGCGAATCCGAGCGCCAATATGACCAACAGGATGCACAATGTTTTCAATCGGGACATATCTCCCGTTGGGCAGATTAGTTTTATAATGATTATCTCGATGGGGGGTTCCTTAGCTGTATGCGGCCTTTCACTTTTCCACGAGCGGTCCGAGCAGCCTCATGGCCTCCTCTATCTTCTCCGGAGGGCCCTTGACGACGAGCGTGTCCTCGCTTTCCCTTCTCATGGAGAATTCTCTTTCGATATACGGGACCGTCGGGACGAAAACCATCGGGCGCGCTTCCTGCTGCTCCACGACCACGCCGAGTCCAGTGTTCGGCCAATCCTTGAGCTCGACGTACCATCCGGAATCGTTGGAGTTGCGGGACAGCAAGCCGAGAACCGCGGACTCGGCTAGCCAATGGGAACTGTCGTCGCATACGAACGGGCCTTTCAGCGTCTTCAGAGCGCCGCCTGCCCTCATGCTTATCTTCACCTGGCTTACCGGGCCATTGAATCTGACGAACACCCTCTCAGGCATATCGCCGATCGGATTGCCTGCCGCATCGCATACCTGCACCAGCTTGCCCTTGTGATCGTAAAGCCCGATCGCAGGGACTCCATCGTTGAATCCATGGTCGCAGACCAATACCACACCCGCCGCCTTCTCGGCTCTGGAATCGAAGATGGTCTCTATCGCCTTTCCATCGAATCTGCATATCGCCTCTATGGACCTCCAGCTCTTCCCCTTGGCGCCGACCGCGGCGGCAGTGCCTGTGAAAACCGGTCTGACCCGTCTAACGCACTCTTCTTGGAGGATGGCATCACACGACTTTCTCGATAATATCGTCCTGCGGGCATCGTTGCTCCTCTGGATCGCTTCGAGCCAGGTATGCCTGCCAGGCAATATGTCGAATTTCTGGACCATTTTTCACACCTCTGCGACTTCCACGGCCACTCCGCGTGGATCGGATGGCCTGGTGTTCATGTAGACGTTCCAGGAGAATACCCCCTGCCAATTGCCGTCCCCGGAGTGGATGCCCGAGCAAGATGTTCGGGAGGCCAGTCCCACGCGTTTCTCTATCCTGCTGATGGTTCCGACGTCATCCGGAAGCTCCTCCTCGTCATTCCTGTGTATCCTCTGCCCTCTCGGGATGGAAAACCTGGGGTCCAGGACATGCATATCCTTATCTACGGGGAATTCCGTCACTATGCAGGTATCCTTGGCCTGCACTATCCTGCTCATCCCGTCTGTCTCGAGCGTGAAATCCGGGTGCTCCGCCACGAGGGCGATGTTCTTCTCGCCTACGTGATCTTTCGGGACCGGGAACACGTACCTTATATTGGTGTTGGGGTCGGTGTATTCGATAGACGTCCCGAGCCTCTTGTCCGGCAAGTCATAGCCCACCATCGTCCCGGTCCAGCAGCCGAAGAGCCCTTCCAGGCGCCGCCACTCATCGCATCTCAAGGCCTGGCTCATCCTTCCGTTCGGAGCCATGACCAATCCGGCATCATCCGCCCTGCGGATTGCCTCTTCCATCGGAACGCCATCGGTCCTAGTCATGAAAACGGAAAGCTTCGGCCCGCGTGTCCTATTCGCTTGAGCAACAGCCATAGCCCTTTCATGGTATATTGCACTTAAAAAGCTGTCTTTTACGACAAATGAATCCTAGCCGCATAATCCCCGGTTCCGAGGTGGCCCGGGCGCAAGTTTGATTAAACTTCACAATCAATCTGAGGGATATGGGAGTAGATCTGGGAGACCTTGCGATCAAGCACACGATCACGCTGCAGTCCCTGGCAGGGAAATCCGTAGCCATAGACGCCTACAATATGATATACCAGTTCCTGGCTTCCATACGGCAGGAGGACGGCACGCCTCTCATGGATTTCAAGGGCAACGTGACCGCGCATCTCTCAGGATTGTTCTACCGCAGCTGCAAATTATTGGAGAGCGGCATCCGCCCGGTCTACGTCTTCGATGGCAAGCCGAGCTATCTCAAATTCAAGACCCAGGCGCAGCGCATCGAAGTGAAGAAGGACGCCGAGGAGAAATGGAAGAAGGCGCTTGAACTAGAAAAATTCGACGAAGCGAAGATGTACGCGCAAAGGACGTCGCGATTGACCCCCGAGATGGTGGCGGAGAGCAAGGTGCTTTTAGGAGCGATGGGCATCCCGTGCGTCCAGGCTCCGAGCGAAGGGGAGGCGCAGGCATCCATGATGGCGCAGAAAGGCGCGGTTTTCGCGGCAGCGTCGCAGGATTACGACGCGATGCTATTCGGGGCCCCGCATCTCGTGCGGAACCTCTCCATCACCGGGAGGAGGAAAGTGCCGCGCCAGGATCGGTATGTGATGGTGGAGCCCGAGATGATAGACCTCAACGAGACGCTCTCGTCGCTCGGCATCGGACGCGAAAAACTCATATTCGTAGGATTGCTACTCGGGACGGATTTCAACGACGGGGTGCGCGGCGTCGGGCCCAAGACCGCGATGAAGATAGTCAAGGACATAACTACATTGAATGATTTGATGGCGTACGTGAAGCAGAAGTACGATTACGGATTCGAAGTCGATCCGGAGGAGGTGCTCCAGCTCTTTCTGGACCCGCCCTACGCGCCTGTCTCGGACCTGAAATGGAAGATGCCGGACAACGAGCAAATAAAGAAAATCCTGGTGGAGCAGCACGATTTCTCGCAGGAACGCATAGAGAGCGTTCTGGCCAACCTGAAGAAGAACATGACCGAGAAGGCCGCGCAGAGCAAGCTGGACCAGTTCTTTTGAGTGATTATATGGCTGATGATGAAGGCGAATATACTACGGAATTCAAGGCATCTTTGCGCCGTGCCCGTTCGGACATAAAACATGGGCGCGTGCACTCTATCGAAGAAGTCAGGAAAATTCTTTCGAGCAAGAAATGAGCACTTCCAAAACATTGGGGTCTATCTGTGTGTTTCCGATAAAACAAGGAACTGTTATTCTATTAGTTAAACTTAATGAAAAAATATGAGTTTAAAAACACTCCATGCACAAAACGATTGGTGGTTATGGATGAAATCCAGACCTAACACTCATATGAAACAGTTTATGGTTGCAGGAGTTATCGCAATCGCGGCAATGGCAATCGAAACTATCCACGAAGTCGCGCCCCACTTCACGAGGGATAAATTTCTTGTGAAAGTCACAGGGATGGAGACGGTTACGTCCACTCCTATTGATTTTGATGGGATGGTCCCCGATGATAGCAAATACGTCGTTTTCACCAAGGATGCGAAGACTGGCGAGGTAAGGCCATTTGAGAATACCGATACTCTCGTAGAATATGCCTTTGGTGGCTGTAAATCCAATTCATCCGACATACAGAAGCAGCTTGCTGAGGCAAAGAAGTCCGGCAAACTAGTTGAACTTTCGACTTATGGATGGAGAATACCCTTCTTTTCCAGCTACAAGAATATAGTTGATGTGAAAGAAGCGGACAAATGAAAGTATAACCCGTTATTTTTGTTTTCGAAGTTCTATCATTTCAATAATTCGTCCAGATCAATCGATTCCCCGCCCTCGCGGATGAGTTTTCTTTCAACTAAATCTATTATGACCGAAGGGGCGCCGTATTTCGTTTCCCCGGCATCGATCGCGATCCCGACCGATCCGAGCACTTCCTCTTCTATGTCCTCGAACCGCACCGGAGGTTTTTTCCCGGTCAGGTTCGCGCTGGTCGTGACGATCGGCCGCCCGAGCTTCGCGCACAATGATTGGCAGAATCCGGAATCCGGTATCCTCACGCCCAGCTTGTCGTTCTTGGATGCCGCCAGGAAGCCCTTGCTCTTTATCAGGAACGTGTACGGTCCGGGCAGGTATTTCCCGAGGATGGCGTCATCCCCCGCGCCAGTCTCGCAATACTCCTCTATCATGTCGAAACCAGACATCATGACCGAAAAGGACTTCTCCTTCCCGATGCCCTTAATCTTGTGGACCTTGGCCAGCGCATCCTTCGAGTTCGCGTCGCACCCGATCCCGTAGACCGTGTCCGTGGGATAGATTATGACCCCGCCCGACCGAAGGTAAGCGTCCGCGGTGTCGACCGCGTTCTTGAGGTCGTCGTCATCTTCTATCTTCAGTATCGAGACCATCGGCAGATTAGCCCTCTTCACAATTATTAATCTTTGCCGCCGTTCTATCTCCATGCCTCAGCCAGACAAGCCTCTCGGTGACAAGGAGCGGTTCTGGCTCCAGAAATGCGTGGAAGCGTTCAGGGCCGAGGATTACGATTCGCTCCTGAGGAACGCGCTCGAGCTGGAGAACGCCTCCAAGGACCAGGCCAGCGCGGTCATGTACATCGGCATCGCATACTTCCACAAGAGGATGTTCATCGAAGCGAGGAAGGCGTTCTATTCCCTCTATATCACGAAGCTAACGAAGGAGAAGAAGACCGACCCCGACGTGGTCTTCTACCTCGCCATGTGCGACCTGTACCTCGGCCGCCTGGACAGCGCCATCGACATACTGAAGAAACTGGAAGCCAAGCTCCCGCAGAACATCGATTACAAGGTCATGCTCTACATCGCGTTCCACATGAAAGGCGATATGGAAAACGCCAATTCCGAGCTGGTCGAGGCATTCGCGATGGATCCCAAGAGGGCCGGAGAGACCCTGGATAGCATGATGCTGAAAGCGATGGAGAACGGGAGGCTGAGCGCGACCTCCAAGGTCATGATCATGGGGCTGCTCAAGAAACTGAAGACCGGGAGGCCCTAATTTTTCATCGGAGTTTTCGCCGCCTGCGTCTCCTTCTGGATGGCCTGCTCGGCGATCCTGTACAATGTCTTCTCGTTCGGTTTGACCGCAGGATCGTCCTGCAGCTTGCGCAGCAGGGGCAGCAGCTCCGTGGCCTTGATCAATGGGGCCATTATGGTGGAGAGGGTCACGCTGTTGTCTATATCCCCTTTTTTCGTCCGGAGCGTCGTATCGATCCTGGCGATGAGCGATTTCCTGAACGCGGGGTCCTCCTGCGCGAATCTGACGAGCAGCTCCGAGCAGGTCTGGGCGATGTTCATGTCGAAGCGGCTCATGGCCGCGCGCTCGAAGAAATAGTTCTTGAACATCTCCTTGTAATCCCCGAAGAACGCCTTCCCGGCCCTCATGTTGGATTTTTCGTCTTCGCTGAGGGCTATCTTCGGGTTGGCCCGGAACAGCTTCTCCGCCGTAACCGTGAACACGATGCCGACGCTGTCGGGGTTCCTTTCCATCGCGTCCTTCTGCCTTTCTGCGAATGCCTTAGCAAGAGCGACTTTCTCGTCCTTCGTCTTCGCGGCTTTTATCCTATCCAGCTGGGGCGCGAGCTCTTTGTACCTGGCATCCAACGCCCTTTGTTCGGCTTCAGTGTAATCGTTCAAGCTGTAATCCGCCATGCCAATCAGTCCCCGAACTTATCCTCTACTCCCTTCTTCGCGACCTCTCTCGCCTTCTCATGGCTCTCTTCCATCTCTTCCTCGGTCATGCCATGGACCGCGGTCTTCGCCAGCTTGGTTCCCTTGCCCATGGCCACCGCTCCGGATTCCACGTTGCGCGCAAGGACCGTGATCTCCTTCACGGCAACCGCGCCCTCTTCGGCCATGGCGACGCGCCCGCCCAAGGTGACCGCCGCACCGACCGCGCTGACTCCGGTCGCCTCTACCGCCACCTTGGCGGTCCTGCCCGCATGGGCGAGTTCGGCGAGCTGCGTTATCGGGATATGCGCGAGCGCGCCGAGCGCTGCGCCTTTCCATGCCACGCTGCCCATCTCTCCCAGCGTTATCAGGCGTTCCTCCTTTATGCCGATCATGGCCGCGTCCGCCGCGATCCCAGCGACCGCGCCAGCCGCCGCGGAGGTGCCCACTGTGGCGCCTGCCGTGGCCAGGGTTCCGGCGCCCGCATGAGCTACCGCATGGCCGACAGCATGCGCGAGCACCCCTCCGGCGCCCATCCCTACCACGGTGAGCGCTATCCCGGCCGTCACCGCCGCCCCTGTCTTGAATTCCTGCTCCGCCCTCTGGTTCGACCTGCCGGCGGCGAGCGCCATCTCGTTGTATGACGCCCTGTTCTCCAGGCTGAGATCCACTATGGCAGTGAGGTTAGTGTAAAGCTTTTCGATAT
The DNA here is from genome assembly GCA_963804385.1 of uncultured Microcaldota archaeon. Lineage (GTDB taxonomy): Archaea > Micrarchaeota > Micrarchaeia > Anstonellales > Bilamarchaeaceae > Bilamarchaeum. The sequence continues at coordinate 109,537 of CAWDQD010000013.1, read as the reverse complement.
ATTCGCCCTTCTTGCCGCCCAGCTGCTCGTCGCTCCTGTTCGCGAGGGTGCCGGCATAAGTGGCCGCGGTCCTGGTGGCCTCGAGCACCTTCTGGAAGTTGTCCGAGACCTTGACCGAATTGGCGCTTATCACTTCGGCATCAGCACCGAGCTGCCTCGCTGTGGAGCCGGCGATCACCGGGCTGGCTATGGCATCCCGCGAGTACTTGGCCCGATTCGCTTCCAGGTATGCGACCTGAGATTCGAGGGTGGCCGCGAGCCCTTTGGCCATCTGCTGCGTGAGCTCCGCGGGATTCCTCACCACGAAACCCTTCACGGCGTCGAGCGACTGCTGGGCCTTCGATTCACCGCTGAGCCTCCGGTCCTGCTGGATGCGGAGCATATCCGCGGTGAGCTGCTGCGTCTGTTTGGTAGTCTCTATCGCAGCCGGCTGCTCCATCTCCTTGAATGCCATATGCTATCATTGTCCGCATCTTATTTTAATCAGGGACGCTTCAGCTTGTCTTTCAGGGGCATCGCCGCGTTGAATTCGGCCGGCGCATGCACGACGAGGCCCGAAACGCGGTGGATGACGCCGTCTTTCACTTCCGCGATGATCGCGGCATTGGTGAAACCCGGTTCCGCTATGAACATCCTTCCCGCATACGGGCCGTCCTTCACGCGGAATTTCACGCGTATCTGCCCCGACCTGCTCGCTCTCGAGTCGATCGTCTCTATCGAATCGCGATTCTCCACCAGGCCGGTTATATGCTTGGATCTTGGCCTGACCAACCGGTATTCCATGCGAGCACCGATCATACGCTGATTCGGTCCCAGAGCCTATCCTCTGCTATGACCGGAAAATCGCCGAACCCGGTTTCGGCGTGCACGACGACACCAGAAACGCTGAGCGGGACACCGTTCTTCACTTCTGCGATGACCGTCGCATCCATGATGCCGTGCGTGTATTTCGCTATGAACGTCCTTCCTGCGTATGGCCCGTCATTCACAGTGAATCTGACCCGCCTTTCGCCATCTGTCATCTTCACGGCGAGCACGTCCAATTCCCTGCGGTCCCTAACCAAGCCTACGCACTGTCCGGCCGATACGGTTCTGAGCAATGCCTGCATCTGAACACCTGAATCTATATCCGCTCACAACCGTTAAAAACCGTGGGCCCAGTTCAGCGGGTGAGGCGCGTTTTGACCTGCTCGAACGCACGATATTCGGGCTTGAACTGGGTGAGGTTATGCATCCTCCTGACATGCGGCAGGCTCTCGGGAAGGCTCATCACCACCTTTTCCTTCTCGCTTTTTTCAGCGACCGAAAGGTGACTGGATTCAACCTGCATCATCGTTATCTTTCCCAAAACGCGCCTGGGGTCCAACATCCCTCTCCCAAGCTCGAACTCCTCTGCGCTGAGGTCGCAATGGTCATAGACCGTGAGCACGCCGACATGCTCCGCCCCGTAATCCATCACGCTCCTGGCAAGGCTGCTGGCGCTCAGGCCGGTCATCATGTCGTTATCGAGCAGGAGCACGCGTTTACCAGCGATCTGCTCGTCTGGTTCGAGGAATATGTTGATACGGCAATCGTTGAATCCGCCCCTTATGCTCAGGATGTTGCCGCCCTCCCATCCGGCAAGTTCGAAGAGATGGCTCAGCCAGAGCCCCTTCCTGGCCATGCCCAGCTTCAGGTCGTATTCGCTTCTCAGCTCCTCGGCAGCCATCCACCCCCTGTTCAACAGGCCTACGTGGGTGGTATATGACGAGGTGGATGTTATGCCTTCGATATTCTCCCGTATGCCTGCTTCGAGTTCAGGCTCCACGTCCCTACCTTCCTCGTTGCGCATGATATGGTCGAATAGCCTCTGCGCTCCGACCTTGGTCTTCTGGAGATAGCGCATGAAGCTCTGCTCGAACGCGGCCATCGTATCCTTGACCTTCATCAAATCGAGCAGCTGGGGCGTGAAGAATGCTTCGGATCCAGGCAGCCCCTCCTTTCGCCTCAGCTCTGCCATCCATTTCATTACGGATTCCAGAATCTGCTCGGGTTGGAGGGAAATAACATCGCTCGGCTTGAGCGAGTGCAAATCATATGACATATACTAATACGTTGTATCACATTAAATTTAAATACCGCCGGGATGGCTCGATTATAATAATATTAGACCGGACATTTCCCCATGCATGCTATCTCGCTTTTCGCCCGCTGGCTCGTCTTCATATTCGCCTTCGCCATCCTGATTTTCGTTCCCGCCGGAACCATGAACTGGCCCGAAGGGTGGGCTCTGCTCGGGCTGTATGCCGCCTGCTCCATGATAATCGGCATATGGGCGCTGAAGAACAATCCCGAGTGGTTAACGGAACGGCTCTCGCTCGAGAAAGGCGAGTTCTGGGACACTGTCCTGCTGCTCCTGATCGGAATCTGCTTCATATCGATATTCGTGGTCTCCGGTCTCTACCATGTCCAATCGCCGCGGGTTGAGGCGCTCGGTTTCATCGCGATAGCGTTCGCATTCGCTTTCGTGTTCCTGGTCTTGAAGGTGAACCCGTACCTCACCCGGATGGTCAAGGTCTCGAAGGATCAGGAGGTAATATCTACGGGCCCGTATTCAGTGGTGCGCCATCCGATGTACGCAGGGGCGATAGTTTTCTACCTGAGCATACCGGTGGCGTTAGGCTCGTTTTATGCACTCGTTCCGGCCATTTGCGGCGCGATATTCTTCGTCCTGCGTACCTATATGGAGGATAATACGCTGCGGAGAGGGCTCAAGGGCTACGAAGAGTTTTGTAAAAAAACAAGATACCGGCTGGTGCCGTACATCTGGTAGCCGCTTTTAGTCTTTTCAAGCGCCGAGATCCTTCTTCACCTTCTCCACTCCGAGGGCGGCGATCAGCTTTCCCGCGCGCGGGCCGCGTTCTTTTCCTATGAGCGCGCGGTATAGCTCCGAGAACATAACCTTCGTCTCGATGCCCTTGCCGGACGCGTAATCATGGATCGCGTTATGAATCGCCAATGCGTCCATATCGGGCTTGAGCACTCCAAGCGCACCCTTCACGTTTTCTGAAACAGGCAAAACTCCGGGCTGGTACTTGAAGCGGTAATCCTCTGGCATGAAGCTCCGGTTTATCCACTCCGTGACGAAGGGCCTCAGGTACTCTGTGCCTTCCGGGTCCTTGGTCATGTCCGCGACTTTTTCCCAGCTCCCGTATATCTGGTAATACAATAGCACGTCCAAAAACGGGACTTTCCAGTTCAGCTTGTCAGCTGACAATTCGAAAGCGATCGCCATCTTCCTCTCGTGCCTGCTCATGCCCTCCTTGTCCTTGCCCGATAGCTGGGCGGCGAGCTGGAAATCCTCCATGGTCTTTAGCAAATTCTCAGGAGTCGGATTGATATCCACGTTCTCCTCGAGGTCCGGCTTGATGAGTATGTATTTGAGTATCTCCGGCGGCACCAGCATCACCAGGTCCGACACGCCCATGCCTATGCCCTTGGATTTGGAGTATTTCTTCCCCTGGAAGAGTATGAACCCGTACTTGAACGGGATATGGTAATCCGCCTTCATGAGCTTCTGGGTTATCTCCCTGCAGGTGTCCTCCGAGCCGCCCTTCGTGTGGTGGTCCATGCCCGCGCCCTCTATGCTCGTGTGGAATATTTGTTTTCTCGTCGGCCAGTCCAGCCTCCATGTGAGCTTGTACCTGTGATCAGAGATCCTGTTCTTGCCGCGATGGCCGCATCCTTTGGTGTATTTCACGTCCTTGTCGCAGACGTATTCGTATGAATCGTCGGTGTGGCTGACGACCCGCGTGGTCGCGACCCTGCCGCATTTCTCGCATATCGGCATTATGGGGGACCAGTCCTTCTTCTCCTGTTTCCCGCTCGACTCCTCGACTATCCTCTTCGCCTCCGCCTCGTTCTTGAAATAGAACCCCGCCCACTCGTCGAATCTCCCGCTCTCGTAGACCTCGTTCATGCGGAGGACGGTCGCCTTCACGCCGAACTTGCCCATCAAGGCCACGACCTCTTCGAGGAAATGGTCGCCGAAGCTTTTCGCTTTCCCGGTCGGGTCGGGGACGTCGCACAGCGGCTTCCCGAGGTGCGGCTCCAGCTGAGATTTGTACTGTTCCATGGCTAAAGGAACGGAATCGAACGCGTCGAGTATATCGGCCATGAAATAGAACGTGACTTTTTTCCCTCGTTTCTCTATCTGCTTCCTTATGGCGTCCGGGAACAGGAACTCGCACAACGTACCGAGATGCGCCGGGCCCGAAGTGGTTATCCCGCTCGCGATGACGTACGGCTCTTTCTTCTCGGCTATGACGCGTTCGGCGAGCCATTCCGACCAGTGCATATGCGTAGTCTCAGTCATAAGAACCGTTCTCGTATGGAGTGTTTTTATTTGATGGGCATGCGCTCTTGCTTATCTTTATAAACCCTATAGCTCATATTAATTTTGTCAGCGGTCATAGGAAAGAGGAAACACCTGATCCCGTTCCGAACTCAGAAGTTAAGCTCTTTCACGGCGATATTTGTACTGCCCTATGGGCGGGAAGATACGCTGCTGCTGACACCTATATTCCTCTATTCCTATCAATCTCATCTATCTATCTCTATGAATGTGTTTCAATCCCGTTCTTTGCTCCCATTTTTAAATATATAGTAACACATTAAATTTATGGCTAGCCTTATACGAAAGCCCCTTGCTCCTGCCGATGGCGTCCAGCCATTCGCATCCCGGAAGGGGCTTGTCGATGGAGATCGCAATATGGCTCTCAAGCACAGGCTTGAGGTCAGCGCATGCGAACCGATCATCGTAGGCAATTATGGAACCCAGGTACGGGCGCTTCTCGTCCGCAACGGTTCGGATGGGGCTCCATTGCCGAAGCCTCTCGTTTTCATAGAAACCGCTTCACAGCACGGCTTTCTTGTGCTTTTAGATCTCAAAGACCCAAGGAACAAGGATTACCCCAGAGACTGGGACTGTGTCATAGGCGCCAACACTTATGAGCGGGACGAAGTTTCCAGGGATATAACGGCCATACATATCACACCAGAATCGATTTCCAAATACGGCATACCGATAGATCCGGGCAGGCCGTTGCAGCTCCAGATCTCCGAATCGGCCAAGGGCGCGCTCGAGAAACCTTAATCTTACGATCCCAACCTGGGCGGAAAATCACAGATGCTCCCTAAGCGGGTTCAGCATCCTCTCCTCTATCGCAGCTACATAAGCGTGCTTGCCTATCATGTGGCCGAACTTCGTCTTTATCTCCAGCAGGAATCCGTGCAGCTCCGTCACGTCCTTGACTATGACGTCCACCTCCATGTCCCAGGAGCCGATGGTCTTGTTCAGGAATATGACCGAATCGTGCTCCAGGCAGAAATCCAGGAATTTCTTCTCCTTCTCGGCCGTCATGCCCCTGAAACCGAAGAGTATCTTGTAGTATTCCAGCCCGAGCTCCTTCGCGTCGTACCACGCGGTGTAGCCCAGTATCAATCCCCTCTCCGAGAGTTTCCTCATCCTGTAGCTGACGGCGTCCGGGGTGAGGCCTACCAGATCCGCGAGCTCCACGGTCGTCGCGCGAGAGTTCCCGTAGAGCGCCGCGAGTATCCTCATGTCTGTCTCATCCGGTTTTTCGATCTCGCCCGCACGCTGGAGCGGGAACTCGGGCTTGCGCCCGCCGCCGAAAGCGCGGTTCCACGAGAGGTATGTCTGGTACGTGGTCGTGGCCACCGACTTCTCGATTATCCTGGCGCCGAATCGGGCCGTGACCAGGTTCATTATGTCCTCCACGTCGATCTCGTCCCGCACGACTATCCTCCATAACACGTCGTACTCCCCTTCGCATACGACCCCCCAGAGCGTGTTCGGTATCGTGCCGAACAAGAGAAGCATCTCCTTCTCGGTCTTCGCGTCCATCACGTCGAACTTGAAATAGAGCCGGTAGGATCTGAGGCCGAGCTTGGCGAAATTTATGTTGGCCATCAGCAATGTTATGACCCCGCCTTCCTGCAGCCTGCGCATCCTCCTCTCCACGGTGCTGCTGCTCAGCCTTAGTTCCCTGCCCATCTCCGTGAAGCTGGCGCGCGAGTCGGTGTAAAGGAGCGTGAGCAGGTCCCTGTCCTTCTTGTCCAGTTTCATATATGCCATTTATCCTAAATAACTTTAATAAAATTGCGGTTTTCTTGCGTTTTTCTTCATGAGATAATATATATCCTGATTGAGTTGTCGTACTTGGTGATAATTGTGGAATTCAAAAAAACCAAGGATAACGGGAATATCCCATCCGCAGGATCAAGCAGGGCGTTCGCAGGGGCCGTTCTGGTCGCAGGCATCATGATGGCGAACCCGGCCAAAGCGGATTCAATCGAATTGATGGCCGGGAACAAGAGCGCGACCATGGACATGAAAGCGTCGGCGGACGTCACGAAAAAACTCGGCGTGTTCATCAGGGCGAGGCCGTCCGTGGATTACACCGGAGCGATCAGCTCTTTCGCTCTTGCGGATTTGTGCATAAATCTGGCTGGCGGACTGGATGCCGTCGGCGAGGTGCAGGCGTTCGGCGGGAAGGCCGTTCCCAGGGCCGGCGCGCAGTTCTTCGTAAAAAAAGGCGATATCAGCCTTTTCACTGTTGCGACGATCGGCATGGACAGCCAGCCTTACCTCGAATCGGACACTGTCGTGAGGTTCGCCCCGGGGCTCTTCAAGACAGTGCGGCTGCTCACGCAGTTCGAGAACCTGACCGATGGCGACAAGGGCGGCAACATCTTCAGCGCGCAGAGGCTGCGGCTCGGGCTGGAGCTGAGCGGCTGGGGGGCAGGAGCGGCGCTTGATCTGTCAGAGATGGGGCACAAGCCAGACGTCGCCTATAATGCGGGCGGTTTCATTTCCAAAAGATTCTGAGGTGAGACTATGAAGCAGAAAGACGCGTTGTTCCACGGGAAAAAGGCGCGGGAATACGACGACTTCGGGAAGATAATCCCGCACCACGACGCGTTCCAGCGGAAGGTGGCGGATCTGGTGCAGCAGGAGAAAGGCGACGTAGCGGAGCTTGGCGTGGGTACGGGCATCACGCTATCCTTCGTCCTAGATAAAATGCCGCCTTGCATCAGGAGCCTCCACGCTATCGACCGGAGCCCCGAGATGGCCGAGATAGTGCGCGGACGCTTTTCCAACCCGAAGCTCACGGTCGAATCGGCCGATGCGCTGGATTACCTGTCGGACCGGAGATTCGACACCATCTACGCTGCATACGTCATCCACAACCTGCCCAAAGAAGCGCAGGAGGAGATTTTTTCCCTCATATTCCGCAGCCTGAGCAAAGGCGGCGCGTTCGTGGACGGGGATCTATTCTCGTATAGCGACCGGATGGTGCAGAAGCGCGTATTCGAGTGGCAGCTTGAGCTATGCAAGAAACTCCCCAGCCCGCTCAACGAGGAGTGGGTGGCGCACTACCAAGCGGACGCGCCGAATTATTTCATGCTCCAGGAAGCGGTCTCTCTTCTCACAAAAATCGGGTTCGTCGCGGACGTGCATTTCCGGGAAGGGCTCGAAGCGGTGATACTCGCGAGGAAACCCTGATATCGGGGTCCAGCTGCGGGTAGCCACTTGTCATGTAGTTTATCTACATGACAAAACATAGTTTTAAATATATTTGTCATATAATCTATCTACATGACAAGTATGACCTTCGGAAAGGAAACCGAAAAAATAACAAAAATCATCCATAAGGAGATGCCCGCCCTAGGTTTCGTGATCTGGGACCTCTCCCCATTCATCCCATTCATGCATAACTGGAGGAGGAACATCATTTTCATAGAATGCGATCCGGTGGCCGTAGATTCACTGGCCGGACTTGTCGCTCAGGCATACACCCGTTATGACGTCTATTACGGCATAAAAAAACCAGTTCTCAAGATTACGAGACCGGAAAATGAGGCGAGCATCGTGATTGTGGCGAGCGAGGCCAGGAACAGGAGAGAGGTCGAGGGAGTCCAACCCAAACTCGAGAAATGCCTTGTGGACCTTCTCCACTACGCGAAAAACGAGATATTACCGCTCTCCCTGAAAGACGTACTTGATTTGTGGGAGTATTATCTTACTGGCGGCAAACCTATACATTTCAATGAATTGTACCGGTATTCCCTGAGGAGGTACCTGGGCTGGTTCGTGAGTATCTTCGCATATGAGTTATCAAAAAAGACCCATCTGAAAATAGACGAAAGGCATTACAGAGCCGGTCGCAGAAACGTAGAGCTTGTAAAGATGATTACATGAACAAGGATTTTGAGAAAAGGAGCAGGACCGTCTTCAGGGTTCTATCACTGCTCGTGAAGATAGAGCCTCGGATAGTGTTTCTAGGTGGAAGCGCGATACAGGCTCTGTTCGAAAAGCCAAAGCGGCTGAGCATCGATTTGGACATCTCTTATCCTGGAGATGTGGGAGCGCTTATCAAAAGCCTCAAGGATGCAGGGTACGCGGTGACAGAACGGTATAGCCGGTCTCAGAATTTTCTCTTTTACAGCATCTCTAAAGATGATGTGATGGTGAAACTCGACATCGGGAGGTTTGACATTCCAGAAACTGAAACGCACAAGATTGATGATACGATGGTACGTATCCCCAAGAAGTGCTACTTCCTGGCTGCAAAGCTTTCATCACTCGCCTTCGGTACAATAGGACGGCTTGAGATTGAACCCACCCAGATTATCAAAGATATTTTCGATATCGATTGCCTGCTGGAGCTGGGAGTTGATCTGAACCATATGCGGGGTGACTGGCGTCATATCATATCAGACCAAAACAAATTGAGAGAAACACGATTCAGCGAGATGCAGTGCGTTCAGAGCGTCCAATCTGCCTTGCTGAAGTGCATAGACGTCACTCCATTACCGGATTTCTTCATCCCGCCCAAAGCACTCGGCAGTTTCGAGGAGTTCCTCGCCAAGGGCAAGATCAAAAGGCAGGAACTCGCCACCATGGCTGCCAAGGCATTGCTATTGCTAGCCGATATGGACAATGGATTCTACGATATCGAAAAAGTAGTGCTTTCCGATTCGGGAAACCAGGAAAAGCTCAAAGAAGCAGAGCGGGTATTGCAGCGAAAGGGCGTTATGGATCGAAAGCAGATTAGTGCACTGAAAATCATCGCGCCGAAGGCGCTTATCTATCTGAAATTCTGGAGCGAAAAGAAAAGAGGAGATGACCCGTTGACTACCCGCACTTCTGGAATTTATAATCCCACGCACTCTTGATTATTTCTTTTGTGCGGGCAGACTGATTCAAGTCGTGTGTCTGGCACCCGTCATGTCGCGATGCCATTGATAAATATTCCGCGCGGATATCAAAGCGATCAGGATGAAAAACGAATACATATTGGACACCCTCATAGCGATCGCCACGGTCATCGGGTTCCTCATGTTCGTCTTCTCCCTCATCGCGCAGCCCGACGCTTTCCCGAATTCATGGTTCCCATCTATTTTGGCGGCAGTCGCGTTCAAGGTCGTTTTCAGCGCGTGGATAGTAGCCGAAATCGTCAACTCGTTCTGGAGCAGGAAGAACTCCGGGGCTGCGAGCCAGGACCGCGGGTCGTTCTGGATAGTGAGCGGCGCCGGATTCGTCGTATTGTTCGTAGTGTTCATGTTCCGGTACTCCGGCTACGGTTCGATAAACCCGGGCCTGCAATATTTCGGGTTAATCCTGGCGCTCGCGGGCATCGCGTTGCGCGAATGGGCGATAATAATACTCGGCAAGCACTTCACGGTGCGCGTCCAGATCCGCGAGAAAGCCGAGCTGGTCACGGACGGCCCGTACAAGTACATCCGGCATCCATCCTACACAGGAAGCCTGCTTACATACTTCGGACTTCCCCTGGCCGTCGGAAGCACGCTAGGCGCGGTCATAGGGATTGCTGTCTGCATCGCAGCGTACGAATACCGCATTTACGTGGAAGAGAAGGCCCTGCGCGGAGCGTTCGGCCCGGATTATGAAGAATACAGGAAAAAGACCTGGAAACTATTCCCGGGGTTCTGATGCCTTCCGGACCCATGTCGTGAGCTTCGGGTGGCGCTTCAGGGAATTTGGCAGCAAGCCGACGACCCTTTCCGCATCATCGTGTCTCCCCCTGGCCAGGAGGTCGTCCAGCAGGATCGCGACGTTGATGGCGTTCACATCCGTCCTGTTGCACGCCTCGCCGAGAAGCTCGAACGCGATCTCCCTCTCGGTGCCTGAACGGAATGCCTTGATGATCTCGCCGCATATCCTCACGTCTATCTGGCCGCTGCTCACGGCGGAATTGAACGCGTCTATCGCGTCTTCATGCCGGTCCGCCTTGATGTTCAGCCTGACCATGGTCCCGTGCAGGACAACGTCCGAGACGCCCCTCTCGCAGGCCCTATCATAGACGGATTTCGCCTCAGCGTACTCCTTCCTCCACAGATATGCGGTCGTCATGACCGTGACGAGATGGGGATCCTGCATCCCCGCCGACCATGCCTTCTCGTACGCTTCCGCGGCAGCATCCATATCGCCGGCTTTCGAGTAGAGCCCTACCATGGAGGTGAACACGTGCGGGGTCAGCAGGCCGGTCCTTTCGGCAGAATCGAAGAGTTCCTCGGCCTCGTCTCTCCGTCCTGCTATGGAATACGCAGCCAGCATGGAATTGCAGACGACCTTGTCCACCGAGCCGTTGTCCTGCGCCAGCTTGAACACCCTCTGCGCGGCATCCGTCATGCCGAGCTCCTTCAACGTGCTGATGAGATTCGAGTAGATGAAAGGCCGCTCGGAGGCCCCGCACAACGGAGCCGATGCCCGGACCGACCCGATGATGCGTTCCACGCAATCCCTTCCCATCGCGGAGATCAGCTCCAGCAGCGACTCCTTGGGTGGAGCGCACTTCTTGAACGCAACGGCCAGGACCCTGAGGACCCCATCGAAATCCTTCCTGTCAAGGTAAAACCGGAAAGCCCTGGCGCAGGCATCCTCGCTGACCAGCCTGCCGCTCGGCTCCGATTCCATGATCTCCAGGGCCTTGTCGAATTCCTTGGCTTCGCAATAAACGTTGATCATGAGCACATCGAGGCTATCCCCCAAGGCAGACCTGCGCTTGGCTGCGCGGTACGCGGATTCAGCTCCGGCGACATTGCCCGCTGCTATGTGCATGCGCATGAGCTTCCTCAGCGCCTCGATATGGGCGGGATTCTCTTCGATGAAACCTTCCAGCAGGGAAACGGCTTCGCCGAACCTCCCTTTGACCGCTAGATCCATGCTCCGCTCGGAAACCGTGGCATACCCCGCCGAAGGCTTGGGTTTCGCTCTCGCGGCATCTGCGCGCATGCCCGTCTGCATCGGCTTGACGCCCTGCCGCACCTCGACCTGTCTCATCAGTGATAATTGATATCTGTATATGTTTTTATTGCTTTGCAGCGGGCCCGAATCGCGTAATCGCCCCTGTCATATCATGAGCTTGGCAAAATGCGAAATGGATATCTCTGGCGAAGGCGTCAAATCCCTGATAGCGAATCGTGCACTGCCTTGAGGTTCCGCGACCAGAACGCCGATTTCCGGGAACAGTTCAACCGGATCAACCTCATTCGGCTTTCCGTCGTATGCATTTTCCAATCCAAAATGCAAATGGACCAGCCTTCCTTCCGATTCTCCGGGATTCTTATACAGAGTCGCGATGATATCGCCTTTCTTAACTTTTTTACCGGCTTCAACCAATGGGACTACGTGATAATAGCCAGACATCAAGCCGTCTCCCATCAAGCCCATAAACTCTTCCTTTCCATGCTCTATGTGGATGTAATGAGCGTAACCGCAAACCCCGCGCGATACTCCAATCACCAAACCATCCGCCACCGCTCTTATCGGGGTTTCAGAGGGTAAACCCAACACTATCTTCCCACCGGTCCTATCCATATAGGCTGCGAAATCGAACGCCAGGTGTCCTGGTTTGAATCCGTTCCAATTCACCCATTGGCCGAATCCTTTGATGTCTTTGGAGTCGACCGGACAAGTGATGTCCAGATGGCGCTCCCAAACCATGATGTCTTTCGTGATTGGGGTCCTCGGAAGCTTCAGCTGGGACTGCATATATTCGTTTGTGATGGAAACTTCTTATAAATATATGTTTTGCCATTTTTAATAACTTAAATAATGACCAACGCAGTCCCTAGCCATCCCGTCTTCTTAGTCTCCATTCAATAAGAATTCATTCGTCCTAGCTAGGTCGTGTCTGCTTTTTTGGTAACAAACCCGATACGCCTTTTGCTGTTATTAATAAGGCCAATAAAAACGGGATCACCTGCGCCAAACTGAATGGCTGCGTAAAATCTTTAAGTTTTGAATCATGCATGTTTGTCGGGTCCACGAGTATATCGACGTTTTTGCCAAGATAATAAGTCTCGTTTAATACCGTCAGGCTCGTTAAATTAGTGAAATAGTCGACTTGGCAAGAAGTTCCACCAAATGACGTATTTCCACTATCATAGGAATAGCTGACGCATGGCAATATGGAGCCTTTATACCCCTGCTGGAGAAACGTGTTCGTAACCGTGCCTGGAACCGCTTTCCAAGAGCTGTCTGCCTCATACCCACCATAAATAGGCAAACCAAAAAATAGGAGGAGTACCACCCCTATTATCACAAGAATGATCGAGCCGGTTCCCATGGACGTTATTTGGCGTGTGAACTATTAAAGTTCTAGCTTGCCGTAGTCCCCATTTTATTATTTTCCCTCCAATACGAAATCATGGAATTCTCCAAGCTCATCCTGGCCAGGCGTTCGGTCCGGGAGTTTTCAGACAAGAAAGTCGACGTCAAGATCGTCAAGAGGATACTCGAGGCGGCGATGACCGCGCCTTCCGCAGGGAACCTCCAGGCATACAAGATGCACCTGGTCCGCAGCAAGGACAAGAGGGAAAGCCTCGCCATAGGTTCGGATCAGCCCAATCTGGCCAAAGCGCCGGTGATAATCGTGTTCTGCGCGGACATCATGAGGTCCGAGGGTAAATACGGCGACCGCGGGGCGGAACTCTACTCGTTTCAGGACCCGACGATAGCGTGCGCCTATGCCCAGCTCGCGGCGCAGGACGAGGGCCTCGGCTCGGTGTGGGTCGGAGGGTTCGAGCCGCTCGAGGTCGCTAGGATAGTCGGAGCGGTGGAATTCGAAGTCCCCGTCGCCATGCTCGCGATCGGTTACCCGAACGAGAAGCCCGCAGCCACATCCAGGCGACCGATGAGCGAGATGGTTTTCGAGCACTGATGGAAATGGACCAGAAAGAGCGCGCGAAGAAGGACCTGGACAAGCTGGAGCGTATACTCTCAATCTTCCGCTCCTTGGACCTCGACAAGAAATACCCGAAAGTGATGGAATACGCTGAGAACTACTCGAAGGACGCGAGGCATTTCTTCGACTCGGGCGATTATTTCACTTCCTTCGGCGCGGCCAACTACGCATACGGATTCATAGACGCGGTGCTGGTCATAGAAGGGAAGAAAGACGAGCACATCCTTTGATTTACTGTTTCAATCTCATCGCGTTGCCCTGTTCCATGCCGATGAATTTGAGTAGTTCGGGGTGGAAGAAGTTTTTAGGGCAGTTCTTGTTTTCCATGTACATATTCACGACCGCCCTTGCGACCTCAAGCACGCTCTGCCTCACCATCGCCCTGTCCGATGCATTCGTATTCCTCAGCATCTCTTCGACCTGCTTGACGAACCCGTTTCCGAAATATTTCAGCACTGTGGACGCGCTTGCGAACAGCTCTTCCGGCTTATCGTGCGGGTGGCCGAAACTTTTGGGGAGCGTCGGGTCGTAGCGGTGCTCCGCGAATGGTTCGAATACCATGAACTGCTTATGCGACGCCTCATCCATTTTTTCGAATAATTTCACGAAAGACGCCCATTTTTGCCTGTCTTTCACCTGTATCTGGACATGGAAGTGATGCGCGGCTTCGTGGACAACCGTCAAACGGGATATGAGGTAATCGCCGAGCGCGTTCTCGTCCATCATTATCGACCTGTATCCGGGTCTGGCATCGACCGTATAATTTTGCCGGCTGCCCTCTTCGGCTTTTGACCTGTCGCCCGGTTTGGCTTCGGGCGCCTTTTGCAGGATGATTCCCTCGACCTTGAAACCAGGTTCCATGAAGATGTTCATGGCGGATATTATCCGGGTCAATTCCGACAGGTACCCCGTCCCATACCTGTCATAGGATTCCGGATCCTCGAACACGAACCGGACCCCGTTGGTCATGAAAGTGGATCCAGGATTGAGGAATGTCACGCCTTTGCTTGATTTTTTAGTCCCGTCCTTAGCTATAGCTTCGATATACACTTTGTTATCGCCTGGCCGCACGAATTCTCCCAGATGGTATCCCTCGACGCCGGAAGGGGATATGGAATATCTCTTGGTTCTGGGTGGCTTCGGGCCGGATTCAACATAGGTCAGTTCTGTCGTCTTCTTCCCCCTGTCATTCTCTATGTTCAGGTATACCCTATAGCCGCTGTTCTTCAGCTTCTGCGTGAACCTCAGGTGCAAGAACTCGACATCGAAAACGCCCTCGTAAATCCCAGGGATATTCAAGCTGAAATGATTGGGGTAGATCTTCTGCTCCGACGCCAAGTGGATATCCTTCCCTGCTGCCATGCCCCATTATGGCACTTAGAAGCTAATAATCTTATCTTGGATTAGATGCTGGTCATAGAAGGGAAGAAAGACGACCACGTTCTCTAGCGTGTGCGCCTGCCGAGCCTATCGTAACCCGGCCTGGCTTGCTTCATTGTAAGCCTCGCGAGTCCTTCAACGGCATTAGCCGCAGGTTTGGGTTGAGGTTCGGGCTTCCTGAACCTCGGCGGCGCCCTCATGAACTGGTCCTGGTATCCAGGAACTCCGAAATGCCGCTTATTATCGTCCCTCCTTTCGTAATAGCGCCTCATGGACCCGGGGCCCTCCCTGCCGCCTACATCGTCTGTGAATCCGCTGGTGTGCAGGGTATGATCATCCCTGAACCTAGCTGGAACGCTTATTCCATTGCGGGTGAAACTGGGTTGCCCGTCAGGAGCGCCCTCGCGTATTCCACCGCGCCTCGGGAACCCCGGGCCTTCGCTGCGCGGCGCCTTTACGGGCGGGATTGGCGCAATCGTCTTTGCCCTGACTTTTGATTCGACAGCGGAGATATCCCTGGCCTTCAATCCATCTATGATCGATGCGATTTCCGCATGAGCCGAAATCCTATCGACAAGGTCCTTAGGGCCGTTGATGGTGATAATATCCCTCGCCGCGGCGTCTTCTGCAGGAAGTTCTTCGGGCTCTCCGACCTTGAATGCTGTCTCGTATCTGACGCTGATCTTCCTATCGCCTACCAGGAACTCGATCCCCCGGATGAGGTTCCAATCGCTGAATCGTGAAGTCTCGATGACGCGCTCCCTGGGCGCTTCCTGTCTTATCGCTAACCCTTGGTATTCCGCCGAAGCGGCCACCATCCTCTTATTGCTCCTGAGGGCATGCTGCGGAGTCATGGCCACCGCGCTGCGGAACACGCTTTCGTCGAATATCTTCCCCATCAGCAGGGCGACATCACCATAGGCTGCGGATTGGCCGAACTTTCCCCCATCCATCAGCTGATAAACCGCTCTTCCCAAATCGACCTTGAACTCCTGCACTCTCGGCTTGTATTCCGAAGCAGGTTGAGTCCTGAGGAAATCGCATACATACGTGAATTCGGGATGGGCGACCATGCCCGCGATCAAGTCATCCCTGGCGGTTATCGTGATGACCTGCCTTGCCCTGGTTTCCCCGTCATTGCTAGAATTTTCCCAATAATATCTCGATCTTGAATTCTCGGTCTCATACACGACTAGGATGAGGGCGCCATCCACCTGGAAGCGGATTTCTGTGGCAATGTTATCGAGGCTCCTTATCTCTCCGAACTGGCCCTTATTTCTATATACAGCGCAATTCGGTTCGACTTCGGCAACATCCAACGCCTTCTTGCCGAAGATCTCCCCGATGAGCAACGAGACATCGTACCTGTCGTATAGCTTCGCCACCAGCCCGCCAAAGGAGTATATATCGTTTCTTCGCGGGTCCATCCTGGTCGGCTGCTGGACCTCCCGTCCGAGGTCTATTTTGCAGGTCGTCTGCGATCCATCCTTGCTCATCTCGATATAACTCGGTGTAGTAGTACTCATGCTTTTATGATATTGCAAATCATTTTTAAATTTGTTGCCATTTCTATAATTTTATATTCAAGTCCGCAGAGCCCGCTGCTGGCGATGGAAAAACGGGAAACTCTCTAATTCTTCCCATGGCCGGTCTTGCAGTCCGACTCGGGATGGATATGGTTGTTGATCATGAAAGCCGACCCCAGGTACTCCTTGAGCGGGCGCATCTCCGCCGAGTCCGGGGCGGCGCGCAGGAACTCGGTCAGGTCGTTGTCGTGGCCCGCCACTCCAGCCTCTTCGAAAAGCTCATCAGCGGATTCCTGCCGGAGCATAATCGACACGGCTGCGGCAGCATGGCAGCCGCGGCAGGTTATGGTATGCACGATCCCATCCTCCACCGCCAGCCTGACGCTCCTGGGTACATCCCGTCTGGTGGAGCAGGTGGCGCTCCCCTGCGCCTCGTCCGGGGTCCAGAGATTCCCGCCATCGTGCAGCAGATGCCCTATCTGCATCGACCTCATCATCGAGATGACAGTCCGTTCCACTTCGGATTCCGGAGTGCTTCCCGCTATGTCCGCCATGAGGGCCTCCACATCGTCGTACGTGTTCTGGATCTTGATGAGCGAGAGGAGCGCGGCTTCGTCCAGCACCTCGAAGGCCTCGGGCGGGATGCCCAGGAAGGACTTCAATCCACCCGGAAGCACCGATCCGATCCTGGTCTGCGGGCCGGCTTGCGCAATGATCACCGGCACTGTCTGGCTGACGAACAGGATATGGCGGTTGCTAAGCTCTTCGTCGACCGGGCGCCCCCCGTAATTGTAAAGCGCGAAATAGCTTTCAACTCCGAGCCTCCTGAGCACGGAGACGGCTAGCATGGTGAGCGCGGCGACCGACGCCTCTCTCGCCTCCGCGCTGCCGTATTCCACGATATCGGCCGATGCCGTCTCTCCCGCGCTTTCCGGGCACAGCCATATCCCGCCAGGCAGTATGAACGGGACGTCCAGCATCGAGCGTTTCTGAGAATTGAGGGAAAGCAGGTCCTGGGGCCGGAGTGCGTGCACGGTGGCCTCCAGCAGATCGCGTCCGCCGGATCCGAGCACCTTGCGCGCGATCTCCTCGACCATGCCGTCCTTGTCTGAGAAAGGGCCGTAGAGCGCCGCCCCGGGCCCGAGCTGCGCATTCACCACGGTCATCTGCGCGCGCTTCATATCCTTATTCGGAGAAGGCGCGAGTAAGACTGATAATCCCATGATATTATATTGATTACAAAGTTATAAAAAGTTGACTAAAGTAGCTAATTGTCCCCACGGATGCTTCTGCATTCAGCGACAGGGTGTATGTGCTCGTTCATCGTGAACGTCGACCTGAAATACTCCTTGAACTGCGCTATGGACGGGTGGTCTGAAAGGCTATCCAGGAACTGGAAGAAGTCCACCTTCTTGCTTTGGGACCCTACGAACATCTCGATTTCCCCCACGATCTCCTTCGGAAGCATGGCGGAAGCCGCAGCCATGGCATGTAACGGAGCCGTGGTCATGATGCGCACGATGCACTGCTCGACGCTTTCCCTGATGCTGGAGAGCCTGTTGCCCGGCCCGAACATCCCCGCGGCGTCTTCGATGTCCTCCTTCGCTTCGGAGACGGTCCAGGCTGATATTCCCGCGTGGAGCTCGTGCCCGATCCGGACAGACCTGCTCGTGCGTTCGCCGTAGGACTTGATGCCATGACCCGCCATGTCGGCCATCAGGGCATGCGCGTGCTGGTACGCGTTATTGAGCTTGATGACAGAGAGGAGCGCGTCCTCGTCCACCACCTCGAGGAACGGCGGGTACGATGTTTTGGATACAATCGGCATCGGGACCACGGAAGCCATATTCATGCCCCTATCCTCAGGCAAGAGGATCGCCGGCACGTTCATGTCTATATCGTGTGTCTCGTCCGTCGCGCTCGACTCGCAATTGTATATCGAGAAATAGCATTCTCTCCCCAGCCTCCTGAGCATCGACACCGCGAGGATCGTGATGCTGGAAGGATCAATCTCCCTGGCTAGGCCTCCTTGGAATCCGATGGACGGGACCAGCGCTGCCTCCCCCGCGCTTTCAGGATATCCCCGCACCATCCCGGGCTGCATGTCCAGGATGAAAGGGACATCGAGCATCGAGCTGCCGGACAGCAGGCTATCTCCAGGGACTAGGTTCTGGGGCAAGAGCGTAAGCACAGTGGCGCTCACCTCGTCCATCCCCTCGCTCCTCATCCTTCGCTGCACATGCTCCACTATTTTCGCTACCGAATCATAACTGTCCGCGAACGGGCCGTCGAGCTTCAGGCTGCAATGGCCGAACTCGTCCCTCAGCCTGCGCAACTGGTCGCTTATCGGCTTATCTCTTGCACGAGGCAAGACGTACACTGACCTTCCCATGATATCCTATTGATAACAAAGTTATAAAAAGTTGACTAAAGTAGTTGCTAAGCGGTCGCGCCTTTGCTGGCCTTGCATTCCGAGGCGTGGTGGAGATGGTCGTTCATCCCGAACGACAGCGAGAGATATTCCCGGAACGGGGACATGGCCGGATGGTTCGAGACCGTTTCCAGGAACTTCAGCAGGTTCATACTGGTCTTGCCCTCGGCGTATCCTCGCACCCTCAGCCTTAAATCCTCCGGGAGCATCACAGCCGCGGCCGCCATTGCATGGGTTTTCGGGTCGGTGATCGTCCGCACGAGGCTCTGGCCGATCCTCTCCCTGACGCTCTCGATGCCCTCGAGCTTGCCGGGTCCGAGCATGCCCTTCGCGCGTCCGATGTCCTCCTGCGCTTCGGGAAGGGTCCACAGGGATACCGCATTATGGACCATGTGCCCTATCTCCATGCACCTGAGCGGCCTCTCGCCTTCGAATGCCTGCTGTCGCTTCGCTATGTCCGCCATCAGCGACTTGGCGTGCTTGTGCGCGTTCTTGAGCGTGATGAGCGAAAGGATGGCGTCGTCGTCCATGGCCTCGAACGAGGTGGACGAAGAAGCCGCGAGGATGTCATTGTCCTTCGGTATGATCGAGAATGTCCTGGTCTCGCTGCCGGAAGGCCAGATGATCGCAGGCAAGATTATGCCTCCGGATTGAATCCCGGCCCTGGTGACGGTCTCGTCAGGTATGCGGCAGACCGCCATGGCGAAATAGCATTCCACCTTGAGCCGCCTTAGGACGGACACCGCGAGCACGTTGAGGTCTGTAGGTTCCGCGATCCTCGCCCAGCCTCCTTCGTATTCCACCGCCCCGCGCGAAGCGGTCTCTCCGGCGCTCTCGGGATAGCTCTGCCACCCGTCAAGAGGAAGGGAGTCGGCGATGAACGGCGCATCGAGCAGCGATGGCTGCTCGTCCTTCGGCAGCTTGTTCTGCGGCTTGAGCATGACCATGGTGGCGTTTATGAGATCGATGCTGTTGAACCGAGATACCATCCGCACGCGGTCCGCGATATCGGCGATCGCGCCGTCCTTGTCCGCGAACGGGCCCTCCAGCTTCAGATTCTGTTCCCCGAACTGGTCATTAAGCCTGCGCAGCTGCGCGTGCATGGACCTGGCATTAGCCGGAGCGATGAGATAAACTGACCTTCCCATGATATCATATTGTCTAGAAAGTTATAAAAAGTAGACTAAAGTAGCTTTCAATTCCCCGTCCCCATGCGTTCGCATTCCGATCCGGTGTGCATATGCTCGTTCATGGTCGAGGTAGATTTCAGATAACTATTGAACGCGGGTATGGCGTTGTGCCAAGAGACCGTATCAAGGAAATCCAAGAGGCCGGCCATCTTGTCTTCGGCCTCCACGAAGGAAGCGACACCCTGCGCGATATCTTCCGGAAGCATCACCGAAGCGGCTTTCAAGATATGGCGCGGGGGTTCGGTCAAGGTCAGCACGACGTCCTTCTCGTATCTCACCCTCAGGCTATCCAGATCCGTGCCGGGCCCGAGGATCTCCTTGGCGCTCCCGACATCCTCCTGTGCATCCCGCACAGCCCAGATCGTTTTCCCCTCGTGTAGCGTATGGCCTATCTGCATGGCCCGCAGAACGCGCTCAAGGCCGGATCCGGGCCTGCCGCCAGCGATATCCAGCATGAGCGCCTTGGCATGCAGGTACGCGTTCTCGAGCTTGATGGCCGAAAGCAGGGCGTCATCATCCAGCACCTCCAGGTGCGGAGGGCTCGAAGAGAGCGTGCTCGCCGGGATCGGGCACATCGATATCATCCGCAAGCCATTGACTTTAGGCGCGGCGATAATCGGCATCACGAACTCCACCTTTCCGGAGGATTCTTCGTCCACGTAGCACGTGTATGTCGAGTAATAGCATTCCACCCCGAGCCTCCTCAGGACGGACACGCCGAGCACTGTCAGACCCGTCGGGGTCACCGGCCTCGCTGCGTCTTGGCCGAACGCGAGAGCGTCGACAGAGGCTATCTCCCCTGCGCTCTCCGGGTATTCGCGCTTCGCGCCCATATGTTGATGCTTCAGGACGAAGGGGACCTCGAGCATCGAGGCTTCTTCTTTCGGATAGCCCTCGGGCAGGATATCCTGCGGCAGGAGCGTGCACATGAGAGCGTCGCTCTCGGAGATCCCGCCTCCCCTGGCCCTGGCCCGCACATGCTCGACGAGTTCCGCGACAGCGCCGTCCTTGTCCGCGAACGGGCCCTCGACCTTGAGGCTGTCATGCCCGAATCCATCACGCAGCCTCTGAATCTGGGCTCGTAATGAAATGTTGCCTGCTGCGGGCAATAAGAATAATGACCTTCCCATGGATATCATATTGTTTAGAAAGTTATAAAAAGTTGACTAAAGTAGTTAACCAACCCGCCGCAAGCGCATGCGTTAAGAACCTCTGGCAATTTATTCTCTCATATGGAGCGCAAGAAATCCCTCGGCCAATGCTTCTTAGAAGATAAAAACATCCTCGCGCTGGAGGCGAAGCTCGCGGAGCCGCAAGGGAAGACAGTCCTAGAGATCGGCCCCGGTGATGGCAGGCTGACAGAGGCCGTGCTCGCCCTGAAACCCAGAAGAATGATCGCCGTGGAGAAGGATTCCAGGTTCGCTTCCCTATTGAAGGAAAAATTCGCAGGGAGGGCCGAGATAGTCGAAGGGGATTTTTTGAAAGCGGAGCCGCCCGCGTGCGACATCGTCATCGGCAACATCCCATACTATATATCATCCGATATCGTCTTCACTATCGCCCCATTGAAGTTCGAGCGCGCGGTGCTGATGGTGCAGAAGGAGTTCGCGCAGAAGATGGTAGCGAAAGCCGGGGAGAAGAATTACGGCCGCCTGAGCGTGACGGCTCAGCTCGCGTTCGAGGTGAAGCTCGAGCGGATAGTGCCCCGCCACCTTTTCCGCCCGGTCCCCAAAGTGGATTCCGCGATAATAATCCTGACGCCTACAGGCATCCGCCTGGATAAGTTCCAGGAGGATGTCATACGATCTCTTTTCTCGCACAGGAACAAGCTGGTTCGCGGCGCTCTCATAGATTCCAAATTCAAGCCCGAGGAATTGGAGCAGCTCGGGGCCTTCAGGGAACGCCGGGTCAGGACATTGACCAAAGACGAGTGCCTGGAGATAGCGCGGCTCCTGAAAACTTTTAAAAGCTAGGCGGATAGGTATAGCCGGTGGTAATGATGGCAAAAAGCACAGAGGATTTCAGGGAAGAGCTGAAGCAGATCCGGGACGAGCTCTATGCGGGCGCGGAGACCATGGACCTTCGGATCCTTGCGAGCTATATAGACAGGATGATCATCGCTCTCGACGCATTGGCAGATAACATCGAAGGCATAGAGATCAGCGTCGAGGAACTATCCACGTCCGATGAATGCGACTGCAGCTGCTGCAAGCCTCAGGCGAAGAAAGCGGCTCCCAAGAAGAAGGCCAAGAAAGCCGCGAAGAAGAAGAGAAGGAAATGATGCGGTTTTTTTTACTCGTTTTTGGTCTGGCGCTGCTATTCGGCTGCGTTTCGAATAGCGGCGCGACCCAGAATATCACCCAGAACGTGACCCAGCCGCAGCAATCCTACCAGAACACCACGCCTCCTTCTTACGAGATATCTTATGATTCCGACGGCTGGACCGTCTACGGCAGCCTGTATCCGAGCATCGATACGCCGACCAGACTGATAATCCTGATCCCGGGCCTCGGGACCCCGAGGACGCAATACCCCCAGGATTTCATACTCGGCCTACATGACGCCGTGCCGGACGCGCTCATACTCGCCATAGACCCCAAGGGCCACGGGAAGAGCACGAACCTGGGGACCTGGCAGGATTTCACCTACCCGCAATTCGTGGACCTGCATGACGATGTCATCGACGGGCAATCCTACGCGTTCTCCAAATTCCCTTCGGTGAACGAGACGTACGTGGTCGGCGCGAGCATGGGCTCCACGTCCGCGATCCTCGCCGCAGGGCAGGATGATCATATAACGAAAGTCGCGATGGTCTCGCCCGGCATCGGATTCAACAACGTGGACATCACCGGGAGCGTGGCCAACTATTCGCAGCCGCTCCTCGTGGTCGCATCCGAAGGCGACGCCTACTCGTTGAACAGCGCCTACGAGATAAGCTCCATGAAACCGCAGGCGTCGATGGCGATATACCCCGGCTCTTTTCACGGGACCGCGCTTTTCGACGGCACGCGGGGGCTGAACCTCACGCTGAGCGGCCTGCTGATAGATTTCCTGAGCAAATGACAACCTTTTTAATAAGTACACAACATAACATCTAACCTAACAGAAAAGACAAGGCGATCATTTGCATTCATTGAAGAGGCGCGATGTGGGCATTCCCGAAGCCAGGGATCCGGCCAGGCCTAAGCGCAATATCCTGGTTAATGCGGCGGCGCTCCTGGCGATCACCGGGGCGATGATGTTCATGCCGAAGGTGGATCGGGAGACAGTGCCGGCAGCCGAATCCATCGAGGTGGTCGAGCCGCCTTCGATAGCCGACAGGATCGAGGGCTGGAAGTCCGAGCTCCGCTCAGGATTGTGCGGCGAGAACCATTCCAAGGTGCTTTCAGAGATAGACGCTGAGAAGACGCGCCTGATGGAATCCGGATTGAAGTCGACGGACGACTCCTACGAGATCGACATGAGGCTGATGAAGCTGACCGCATTCGAGAATGCAGTGAAGGACAGCCTGCACGACAAGAAAAAGATACCAGAGTGCGCGTCCCGCTAGCGCATCTCTTCCGCTTCCTTCAGCCTCTTCCCTCTCTGGGCGAGCGCTCCCATCGTATTATCCGCAATCGCTTTACCCAGGCCCTTGTCGGCCGCGTTTTGATTCATCTTCGCCAGCGCGTTGGATATATCCTTGTTGGATGAATATGGCGTGCTTCCCGTATCGACAACCTTCTTTATGGCATCTATGTCGCCCTTGGAGAGGTTCGGGGCTTTGGATATGGTGTCAATAGCCTTGCCGATCGCGCTCTCCTTTCCGCTCAGCTCTATCATGATGTCCCTGTTCTTCAGGAACGCGTCCAGGAATTTCCTGCAGTCGTTCGCGTCATTGAGCTTGAACACCGTTTCGTATGGCGTCTCCTGCGTCAGGCTATCCTGATGGAGTACGATGATCTTAGGGGAGCGCGGATCGAATACGCTGAGCCCTTCTGTCTTGACGCCGCTCACGAACTTAGCTATATCAGCTCCTTCAACCATGTTTTCAACCTCAATATCCTCTCTCATGCTTTGTTAAAAAATCTTCTCAAAATCCGGTTCCGGATTTTCCATTGCATATGATTTCTGTCCGTCTCCGAATGTAACCATAAAGTTGCTATAAATGTATAAAAAAGTAAATTTAAAAATAGTACTGCGCACGTATGATCTAGGTGCAAACATGGCTGTCGCTCAACCTTATGAAAACAAGCTGCTGAAACTGCAGGTCGGAGGCGAGACGAAGAACCTCCTCATAGTGAAAGGAAACCGCTCGGTGAGGCCTTTCGAGGCCTATCCGCTGCTGGAATCGCTGAACACCGACAACCGGACGAGCCTCGCAGTCATATCCAACCTCGTGGCCGACGTCGCGCTCGTCACCGAGAATATCGGGTCGTTCGCGTTCCCGGTCAACGGAGCCATCGCTTATGAGAAGCCCGGAACCAAGCTCGGGAAGCATGTCGTCTTCTCAGATCTCACCGCCCCTACAGTGGTCATGGCCACCGGGAAATATGAAGGAGCGGAGAACGCCGCGCTCGTGGCCACGAACCTGGCCGCATCCGATATCGCGTATACCGTAGACGGCAGGGCGAGGTCGCTGCAGGAGCTCCTGGACGCCAAAGGCATCGATTCCATGCTCAGCGCGGATTTCAAAGCGGTCACCGAGATACAGCTGCTGATCCCGCATGACCGGTTGACGCTGGTGGAGAGATTCCCGGCCAAGAACGGTTACCACATGATCCATGCCGGGACCGGCGTCACCTCCGGCGCAGATGTGATAAAGTGCCCGGAAGCCAGATTCATCTACAGGACGAACCTCACCTCTTATGTCGGTCCGATAGTCCGCTACGGCACCCAGAAGAACCAGGACTCTTTGATCGGGGTATTTCCTGCCTCCACGCTCTTCGCAGTGGTGGCCGAGGTGCCAGACAAGGACGTGGAGAAGATAGAATCTCTTTTCGGAGCTTCGCGAGTCCGCATGGCCTCCGCGGAGATCAGCAAGGTGCTGAGCCTGTTCAACCAGGAAGTCGGAAGCCTCGGTTACCCGCCGACCGGAAGAGGCTGATCCCGTCGGTCCTTTTATTAGTCGCTATAAATGGACAAAAACGTGTATTTAAAAAGGGTTTGTCATGAAAAGTAATCAGGTGTGATTATGGATGCTATTCATGGAAACAAGATTCTGAGCGTGCGTGCCGAGGGCAGGATAAGGAACCTCGTGGTTTTGAGGGCGAACCATACCATAGCGCTTTTCCACGCGCATCCGTTCGTGGAATCATTCAATACCAAGTACGGGACCAATCTCAAGTTGCTCTCCCCCAAGGTCGCCGACGCCGCACTCGCGCCGGGCCCGGGCCGGTTGGAGCTTCCCTCCTTCGCGGTCGACGCCTCCATAGCGTACGAAGCGCCCGGAACCAAATTGGGCAAGCACATCGTATTCTCGGTCGAAGGCGCGCCGAAAGTCGTCCTCGATACCGGCAGCGCCAAAGGCGAAAAGGACGTCGCGCTCGTGGCCGTTGGCCTGACTTCCGCGGACATCGCGTACACGTTCGACAATAAAACCCGGACGCTGCGGGAGATAATAACAAAACACGGCATCGAACCCCTGCTGAGCGCGGATTTCAGAGCGATAAAAGAGATAGAGCTGCGCATCCCTGACGATAGGCTGATAATCGTCCCGGATTTCCCGGAGAAAGACGGGTGGTACATACCGCATGACACCACTGTCCCGCAGGGGCCGGTAGTGAGCAACGCACCCGGGGCCAGGAAGTTCAACAGGCTGACCCAGAACTCTTATGTGGGCCTCATGATACGCAGCGGAGGGCGCAGCATCGGAGCTTATGCATGGCCATCAGAAAGGCTCGGGGTAGTTGTGGAAGTGCCCGGAGCGGACACCCCCAGGATCCGGGAACTCCTCAGCGCTCCCTCATTGGCTAATGATAATACCGTGATGGCGCAACGCACCCCGGTTTCTACCCCGAAGACTACTCTCGAGCTTCCGGTCGCAGCGGACGGATTGGACGGCCTGCTCGCGAAGGTCAGGGAAGAGATCGCGGCGCTCGTAGAAGCAGGAGGAGCGGACGTCCTGAACGCCACGCGCACCCTGGAAGAACTGGTCTCGAAAGCGATCAGGAGATAAATTTTTTCATTTATTTGGTTTTATCCAAGCCGACAACTTTCAGAATACCCCGAAAACTTTCTTCTCGCCTTCCTTCTCGAATTCGTGCAATAATTCCTTCTGCTTCCCGCTCAGTTTTTTTGGTACGTCTATTATAGCGCGCACCATCAAATCCCCTTTGCCGCCTCTTCCTATCCTGGGCATGCCTTCCCCCCGTAATCTGAAGACCGTGTGCGATGGGGTACCAGCAGGTATGTGGAGCTTATCCTCGTCAAAAAGCGTCTTCACCGTTATGTCTCCGCCCAAGGCCGCTTTGGTGAAACTGACCGGGACTTCGGTCCAGAGGTCGTCCCCCTGGCGCTCGAAGCGGTCGTGCTTCATTATGTAAACCGTGACGAACAGATCGCCGGGCCCGTCCCTCCCGTACTCTCCAAGGCCGTCCAGCCGCAGCTGCATGCCGCTCTGGATGCCTGCCGGGACGTTCACGTTGATGTGCTCGTATTCGCTCACGCGGCCCGAGCCTCCGCATGACTTGCACGGCTTCTCCATCGTGTTTCCCTCCCCACGGCATTTCGCGCAGGTGTTCACGGTATAGAACTGCATGGGCCCCATGCGTCGCGCGGTCTGCACCTGTCCGCGGCCTCCGCATGCCGGGCACGTCTTCCTCTGGCTCCCGGGCTCGCTTCCGGTCCCGTCGCATTTGGGGCATCCCTTGCTGTGATGATAACCGAGCTCTTTCTTCGTTCCTTTGGCAGCCTCTTCCAGCGTGATATCCGTTCTCGTCGCGAGGTCCGCTCCGTAGTCCTGCCGCCTGCCGCTCCCCCTGCCTCCGAACGGCGACCGTCCTCCGAAGATATTGAAAGGGTCGCTCCCGAAGCCCTCGAACATGTCCTGGAAATCGCTGAAGTCAGCGGAGCGGAATATGTCGTCGCGGGAATACATCTGGTCGAATCCGGCATGGCCGTACTGGTCGTACTGCGCCTTCTTCTTCTCGTCGCTGAGGACAGCGTAAGCCTCGCTTATCTCCTTGAATTTCTCAGTGGCCGATGGATCCTTGTTCCGGTCCGGGTGGTATTGCAGCGCGAGCTTCCGGTACGCCTGCTTGATCTGGTCTGCCGTGGCGCTCTTGTCCACCCCTAGCACTTCGTAATAATCCCGTTTCGCCATGCAATCCCTTATTTGTACGTCTTATGCGCCTTTCCCCTCTCTATCGGCTTATCCAGGAACCAGGCGATCCCCAGCGAAACCACCGCAGCGATCCCGAACAGTATCGTGAATGCGTTATCTTTCTGGAGATAGAGCACGCTTCCGGATATGAGTATGCCGCTCCCCAGATCTATCATGTACCTGTCGAATTCATGGAGCAGGCCGAGATGCCGCAGCGAGTCCGGAAACCGTTTTTTCATCTGCATGCCGATCAGTTCGGTCTGCTCCTCCAAGATCACTCCCAGAATGAAAAGCGCGCCTCCGAAAACCATGGCCCACAGGACATCTATGGCGTTGGTCTGGTTCACGTAGACCATCATGATCGCGGCGATTATCCCCACGCCCAGGTCATAGAACCAGTCGCTGAGCTCGTTCTGCGCGCCTTCTTTTTGATACATGTTCATCACTTGCTAGCGATACATATTATTGTGCTTTTCTTCTTTAATGTCCTCCCAGATGCCCATCACTTCGCTCGCCCAGTCGGTCATCTCCCTTCCGGTACGCCTCGCTCTAGGCGCGGAAACGACGATCGGCTCGCTCTGCTTCCCGCTAAGGATGGCGTAGGCCTCGTTTATCTCCTTGAACCTCGCTTCGGCTCCCGGGTCCTTGTTCCGGTCCGGGTGGAACTGGAGGGCGAGCCTGCGATAGGCCCGCTTTATCTCCGCTTCCCCCGCGTCTTGGGAGACTCCGAGCACCTTCCTGTAGTTTTTCACTTGTCAACCTTCTCGTAGTCGCCTTCGACGACATTATCGTCTTTCTTCTTCTTTTTCTTCGGATGCTCGGAACCGTGTCCTGAATCCTCGCCACTCTGGTTTTGTTCTCCGGTATCTCCCGGTCCGCCGCCCATATTAGGTCCTGGCTGCTGGTACATCGAGCCGCCGATCTCCTCTATCACTTTCTTCAGGGAATCGGACTCGGCCCGTATCTTCCCGGCGTCGTTCGAGCTCATCACGTCCTCGAGTTTCTTCTGAGCCGCGCTCACCTTGTCGAACTGCTCCTTCGAGAGCTTGTCCTTGAAATCGTCCACCGTCTTCTTGGTCAAGTAGATCATGGACTCGGCCTCGTTCTTCGCGTTCGCGAGCTCGAGGGCCTCCTTGTCCTGCGCGGAATAGCGTTCGGCATCCGCCATCTTCGCCTTTATCTCGTCGTCCTTCATCTTCAGCGGCGCGGTAACCCTCATGCTCTGCTCCTTGTTCGTTGCCTTGTCTTTCGCCCCGACATGGAGTATGCCGTTCGCGTCTATGTCGAAAGTGACTTCCACCTGCGGGACTCCGCGCGGCGCGGGCGGTATCCCTGTGAGGGTGAACTTCCCCAATGCGACATTGTCCCTGGCCATCGGACGCTCGCCTTGCAGTATGTTTATGTCCACCGCGGTCTGCATGTCCGATGCGGTCGAGAATATCTGCGATTTTTTGGTCGGGATGGTGGTGTTCCTGTCGATCAATTTCGTCATCACTCCGCCCATGGTCTCGAGACCGAGCGATAGGGGCGTGACATCGAGCAGCAGGATGTCCTTCACTTCGCCGGAAAGTACTCCAGCCTGCACCGCGGCGCCCATCGCGACGCATTCCATGGGGTCTATGCCTCTCTCCACCTTCTTGCCCAATGTATCCTCGACGAATTTCTGCACTATCGGCATGCGCGTGGGCCCGCCGACCATGATTATCCTGTCTATCTGGGCCGGAGAGAGCTTGGCATCGCGCAGCGCGTTCTCGACCGGTGCGCGGCATTTCTCGATTATCGGGCGTACCAGGTCCTCGAGCTTCGCGCGGGTCAATTTGTGCACGAAATGCTTGGGCTGGTTGTCGACGGAAGCTAGGAAAGGAAGATTCACTTCGCTCTCTATAGTGGTTGAAAGCTCGATCTTGGCCTTCTCAGCCGCTTCGAGTATCCTCTGCTGCGCTTGCTTGTCCTTGTTGACATCCACGCCGCTCTCCTTGCGGAACTGGTCGGCCAGGTACTCGGAGATTATCCTATCCATGTCCGTCCCGCCGAGCTGCGTGTCTCCGTTGGTGGATTTCACTTCGAAGACTCCGCCCCCGAAATCCATTATCGTGACATCTAGCGTTCCTCCGCCGAGATCGAAGACCAGGATCTTCATGTCCTTTCCGGCCTTATCTAGTCCATAAGCAAGGCATGCGGCGGTCGGCTCGTTGACGAGCCTAACCACTTCCAAGCCCGCGATCTCTCCCGCGTCCTTGGTCGCCTGCCTCTGGTTGTCGTTGAAATAAGCGGGCACGGTGATGACCGCCTTGTCGACAGTCTCGCCCAGGAATTCCTCGGAGTCCTTCTTTATCTTCTGGAGAAGGAAAGCGGAGAGCTCCTGCGGCCGGTACTCCTTGCCGAATATCTTGTATTTGTAGTCCGTCCCCATCTTGCGCTTGAACGCGGTGACCGTGCCTTCCGGATTCGCGACAGCCTGGCGCCTTGCCGGCTCGCCTATTATCCTCTGCCCGTCCCTTGTGAGCGCGACGTAGCTCGGGAACGCCTTCCCGTATTGCGTTATCCCTTCAGTGCTCGGGACTATCTTCGGTCGCCCTCCCTCAAGGAACGCCGCTGCGCTGTTAGATGTACCCAGATCCACTCCTATGATTTTTCCCATAAATCCACCTCTATGACGCTATCCCTACCGGGACCTTCTGCCCCGGAGGTATGAGTATCTTCAATTTGAATTCCTTCTTCTGTGGAGCTACGATTTTCTCATCGATTCCCATCTAATCGACCTCCTTCTTGCCGACCACGATCTTCGCATGGCGCAGCACCCTTCCTTTGTATAAGTATCCTTTCTGCACGACCTCTATGACTTTCCCGTCCTCGCCCGCTCCCTGCCTGATGGCGTCGTGCTTGTAAGGGTCGAATCCCTCTCCGAGCGCTTTCATCGGCTCCACGCCCTCCTTCTTGAGGAAGTCGAGCATCTTGGCGAATATCAGTTCGATGCCCTGCTTGAAATCCTTGTGGCTCGCCTTGTCCACGTGCGTCATGGCGATATCGAACTCGTCGAATATGGGCAGGAATTTCAGCAGCATCTCTGCGGAAACGCTCTCGCGTATATTCTCGTTCTCGCGCGCGGCCCTTTTCCTGTAGTTGTCGAACTCGGCCTGCAGCCTCAGCAATCTGTCTTCGAGCTCCTTCACCTTGTCTTGAGCGCCCAAAAGCTTCGGCTCCTCGTGCTGGACGAGCTTCTTATCAGGCGCCGGGGCGATGGCATCGGCCTTAGCGGGCTCTGCCAGCCCCATGCTCGGTTCGGATTTTGGCAAATTCTTCTTGTCAGCCGTATAATCACCAGGTTGAAATATTTAACAAACTGTTTAATATATCGAAATATTTTTAAATATTTATGCGGAAGTATAAACATATGCAAAGGCGCTATTATCGTCAGATCGTCATCCGGTACATCTCCGTGCCTGCGGACGAGGAGAACCAGGATAGCGAGATAGATTATATATACCAGTGCCTGGGCCTCGGCGACGAGCGCGACGACGTCGGCCGTTTCGTTTTCCGTGCGCTCGTCCGGGCGAGCATAAAAGGCACCGGCATCTCATCTCGTGACATAATGGCGCTTTCCGAAGTGAGCCAGGCCGCCGTGATATACCATCTCAATTTATTCCAGCGTTCCGGCCTTGTCGCCAAGGACGGCCGCATGTACTACCTGCGCGGGCGCACCCTCGAGCAGACGCTCAGCGAGATAGAAGGCGACATGCACCTCAAATTCGAGAATCTTAAATCGATAGCCCGCAAAATCTCCGCCCCATAGAAGCTTTATAACTCTTGCTTGAAAGATTTCAGACAGCATAAAAATAGTAAAAAAATTGGGGTGATGTACGAATGGGTTGTTGTGGACCGTGCGGAACATGCAATATAATCAGCGGAATCGTAGTGGCCCTCGCAGGGCTCGGATTCGCCGGGATTCTCGGAGCGGCAGGCGCGATGTACGGCGGCTGGCTCCTTGTGCTGTACGGTTTGGTGCTCCTCGTGCATGGACTTTGCCTCTGCCCGATGTGCAAGAACTGCGACATGAAAGACATGAAGAAATAATTCTTTCCGGTTTTTCCCCTTTTTTTCCTATTTCATTTTAATGATTCCGCATCACTGATTGTTTGATGGATAACGTAACCCTCCGCCTCATCTACCCGCGCTCCCTTCCTCAGCAGCATCTCTTGGCCGCGAGGGCCGGGCTGGAGCCGTTCAAGGACTTCAATGTCCAAATCGAGAGCCGATGCGCCATCCAGGAATCCGCATACAGGCGGCTCAGGTACCCGAAGCTGCTGCGCAGTATGGCCTTGGCGGAACGCAACATCCGGCTCAGATGCATAGACCCCGACAGCCCGGTCGACATCTCGCATAATGTCTTCGGCATCGTTCTCACGCCGTATCTCATCATACCCGGGACGGATCGCCGCGAGAGCATCTCGGCCCTCGGCGGCTATATGACCGGAGCCGTAGTATCGCTCGGCAACCCATTGCTGCTCCAGGATCCGGGGCCAATCATCAGCGCCATGGTCAAATACAACGCGAGCAAGCTGCTCATCCCGAGCGAGGGACCCCCAGACTGCCGCAACGATTGCCTGATGCGATGCACCCATGAATTCGCGGATTTCGTGGACCGGGTCATGGCCCGCGGCTCGGAGCTCTGCGAGGACTGCGTCACCGCCGTGCAATGGACTGTTAGCCGGCTGGGCAACTGAGTTTCAAGTACATTTATAGATATTACCTAACACTGTATCAGCATGAAGAACGTGACTCTCCGCCTGATATACCCGCCATCCATGGAACCTCATACCGTGAAGGCGGCGAGCGCAGGGCTGAAGGAGTTCACGCGATTCGGGGCCCTGGTGGAGACGATGGCCGCCGAAGCCGGCGCGTTCGAGAATGCCAGGCACGCTGTCCTTCTGCGGAAGATAACCTACGCCGACAACCTGATGCCGCTCGATCCGGTGCTGAAAGAGCGTTGCGACGATTATCTCAATGTCTTTGGCATCGCTCTCACAGCGCATCCTATTGTGCGGTCGGATAACCACGACCCCGTCCTCAGCGCGGGCGCGTACCTGAAATGCGCGGCGGTCTCGCTCGACGGTGTGATGAGGCTTCCGGTGCAGATGCGGATGCCTGCCCTGGGTGCGATAGTCAGATACGAAGCGGCCCACATATTCATCCCGAGAAACCCCGGCGCGGATCCGGACTGCCCCAACGTCTGCCTCATGGAGCATATCCACAATCTCGACAATTTCGTGGAGCGCATAATGGCGCAGGGCACCGATCTGTGCAAAAAGTGCGGCGCCGACATATCCGATACGATAAGGCGCCTGATACATTCCCGCCAATCCTCCGAGTTCCTGAAACAAAAAGCGGTATAGGCGTGTCCATGAAGAACGTGACCCTCAGGCTCATCTACCCCGGCACCCTCGCGCGGGAGCATGTCAAAGCCGCTGAAGAGGGGCTCGAGCCATTCAATCGGTTCAAGGCGCTGGTGGAAAGCGCCCCTGCCAGCGAGAGGGCGTTCGTTGATGTCAGGCTCTCGAATCCGCTCCGGCGCGTGGTGAACGCGGATGGCGACATACGCGTCAAGGATCTCCTGCGCGACGCTTTTTCCGACGGATCCAATATCTTCGGCATCGCGCTCACGCCTAATTTCCTGATAGATACGGATGGCGAGACGGTATCAGCGATCGGCGGCTATATGGCCAGCGCCGCGGTCTCGCTCGCCGCCCCCATGCGGCTTCCGGATCCTGGCCCGGCCATCACGGCGCTCGTGAGATACCAGGCGAGCCAGCTGCTGATACCGGCGCCCGAAGGCCAGGGCGCGGCCTGCCCCAACGAATGCCTGATGCAGGAGACATCCGATTTTTCCGAGTTCTTCCAGCTGGTCGTGTTCCCCGGCATCGACCTCTGCAGGGACTGCGCGGCCGCCATAAAATCCACGATAATGCGCCTCAGCCATGGCATGAACTGATTTTCAAATACATTTATATGGATTTCATAACACTAATCATGCATGAAGAGAATCCGTCTTCTTTACCCGGATTACATGCCACCGCAGCACGTGAAGGCGGCAGAAGCCGGGCTAAAGGCGTTAAGGCAATTCGATATCGCGGTCGAGACCTCCTGCGCGGATGAGAAAGGCGCTTTCCGGGGCGTCAGATACTCGAAGCCGCTGCGCTCGGCGGTTTCCGCAGTGGAAAGCATACGGCTCGACCGGCTCCAGACCGGCATCTTCGACGATTTCGGCTCGGTCTCCGGCATCGCGCTCACGATCCATCCCCTGCTCCGGCCGGACGCCGGCAAGATGCAGGTCTTCTCCTGCTCCAGCGCATACGGGAAATACGCGTTCGTCTCTTACCATAAGATGTCCGATGGATTCCCGGAAGTGCTCGCCAAGATGGTGCAGCGACAGGCTGGCCTGCTGTTCATTCCGACCCATTGCACTGCCGGATGCCTCCTCCAGGGCGTCTCGGATTTCAACGACTTCGTCGCCAAATGCGTGGTGCCGGACCTGGACCTCTGCCTGAGCTGCCGGGATAAGATAAAAGACAGTATCGGGTCTGCACACGTTTAAATAAAGTTCATAACATTACTCATGCATGAACCCCACCATCCTCAGGCAGGTCAAGCTCAGGATAATCTATCCAGCCATGGCCAAGGAGCTCGTCCCCACGATAGAGGACGGGCTCAAGCCTTTCGGGCGGCTGGGCGTCATGGTGGAGAGCGCCTGCGCAGATGAGAAAGGCGCGTTCAGGCGCGTGAAGTACAAGAAATCCCTGCGTTCGATAACGTCCGCGCAGGAAAGCATACACGTGGACCAGATACCGCACAGCGCTTTCGACCGATACAACAGCGACATGGGCATCACGAACGTCTTCGGCATCGCGGTGACGCCCCATAGCATGCTGATCCGGAGCGAAACTCCTTCATCGAGCCGCGTCCTCCATGACCTGTTCATCGGAGTAGGCATATACCTGGGATACGCCGCTGTCTCGCTCGACGCGCTGGAGCATATCAGATCCTTGCGGCGCAACGTCCTCATCGCGATAGTGAAGCATGAGGCGGGCAAGCTGTTCATCCGGGACGAGCAGGAATGCCATAGCGAGATGTGCATCCGGCACGGGGTCTCGGGTTTCCAGGACTTCGTCGCACGGTACACAGCCCCGGGCATGGATTTCTGCAGCGACTGCGGCCATAAGCTTGGGGAGACCATCGAGAGGCTGAGGTTCGCAGTCCTGGGCGACATGTTCGGCTCATTGCGGCGATAGGCTCATTCGGATTCCAGGAACACGTCGTATTCCTTGTCGTAGCCCAGCGGCTGCCACGAAGTTTCGGTCGCGATCCCGGTGTTCTCGTCCACGCTGAGCGTCATCTGCCTGGTGTAATCGTTGCCCGCCGCGGTCTTGTCGACCGTCACGTAATGCAGCTGCACTATGTCGGTGACGAGGCCGGTCTGGCCCTGCTGCGCCTTCACCACCATCCAGTAGCGGCCCGGCGCGAGAGTCACGGCCGGAGAGAAATCGAAACCTACCCAGTTGTCGCTCTGCGTGATTGCGCTCATCGGGTCCTTCGCGGTGCCGACCACGGCGCCCGGCTTGCCGTTGTCGTCGGTCCTTATCTCCATGATCATGCTGCTGTTCGGCTGCATCGATGACTGCTCGGTGCTCAGGTACGCTTCCGCGCGCGCGACGGTTATCTGGTTGCCGACATCCACGGCCTCGGCGAGCCATTGCCTGTACGATACGGCGTCGGTCTCCAACCCTTCGACCTTCTGGAATCCCAGCGGGGTGACGTTCCACGAGTCAGAAAAAACGTTCTGGCCGCCGATCTCCACAGTGACTGTGTGCTGGCCGTCCATCGTGGCCGGTATCCCGAGCGTGACGTTCTGAGTGTCGTTGGTCTGCACCTGCACCGTGTCGATAGGGCTATTGTCCACGCTGACGACTATGCTCTGCCCGCCTGCGCACGTGACGCTCGCAGTGAGTTCGCTGGTCTTCGAGAGTATGCCCGGGCCCAGAGCGGAGAATGTCTGCGATTGGGTGCAGGTCTGCCCTCCTAATGAAGGTATGACGGCATTGCTCTGCGTTCCGTTCGTAGATTGCGTCGGGGCATTCACGCACCCGAAAACCAATACAGCAGCCAATATTATCAGGACGAGGTTCCTCATAATCATCTCCCGCAGGGGATAATGATGGGAAAGCTAAAATAGCTGCCTTTTGAAGGATTTGACGCCGTCGATCCAGCCGCGCACGAACTGGACCCACTCGATGCGGCTTTCGGCGTTCAGGACGAGATAGTGCATCTCCTCGTAATCCGGGAGCGCGACGTCCAGGTATTCGCCCCTGAAAGCACTCCATCGCCGGACCTCGATGTAATCCCCGTCCTCTGCCCAGATCCTGCCCCTCTCCAATCCTATGAAATATGACTTGGACTGGCTCGGCGCTTTCATCCCCACCAACCGCTCGATCAGTTCCATACTATCATTATACGCGGAACTGTTTAAATAGCTTACGAAAATACATTATTTGACACAATAAATATATTTAATAAGGACTGAGTACATACTAAATGCGGTGTCAATGCATGAATATAACGCTGAAGATCGGGGGCTTCCCGGAAGAAGTTATCAACGAGATGCTCGCCAAGAAGATCGCGACCAACAAGACCGAGGCCATCCGCGTGGCCATCATGGATTACAATGAGCATCACCAGCTCAAGAGATTGAGCGAACCTCTAGCGGTCAAGAAAATGCGGCAGATAGACAAAGAGATCAAAGAAGGGAAACGGAAGGTCCTGACAGCGAAGGAAGCGCTCGGCGAGAAATACGCGAAAATGCTCGAGTAGATCAGATGTATGCGTCTGAATTCGATGAAGGCTGGAAAGAATACTTCAGCGACCTCCCAGATGATATGAAACTGCGGGTCACGAAGAAGATAAAACGTATCTTGGAGGGGTTGCCGACCAGGCATCTCGAGCATGGCGTTCCATATTTTGTCGAAGAGCTCGGACGCCAGTATAGGATATGCTACAAATCATTCGAAGATAGAAAAGTCCGGCGTTTCTATTTTGTCGGCAAGCATAAGGATTATGAGAAATGGATCGGGATACGGAAATAGTAAACTCCTCCAGCGGCTTAGGAGATCTTTTCGATCAGTTCGTTCAGATAATACGGTTGCGCGGTGTTCTTGGCCAGGGCGTCGGAGAGCAATCCGAGCGCAAGCCGCTTATCCAGCTTGGCCATCTTGAGGATTACCGCGAAGACCGTGCATTGCTCGTGTTTCCCGAGTTCCGGCATATTCAGGAACGTGATCAGGACCGGCAAACACCTCTTCGGAGAAAGCGAGGTTATCTTTTCTATTGCCGTTCTGTTCTCCTTGAATATCATATCCCCTTTCTCGGTAACCAAACCATGGAACTCCAGCAAAGCGCGCTTTTCTTCACCGCTGCAAGCGTCGAGCAAACCATAATCTATCTCTTTCGACAAGTCGAGCTTCTTGTTCAGTACCAGCACCAGCCACCTATCGGTGAGATTGCGTAGGTTGTGATAGAAGCCGTAGCCGCTGGATTTTATGACCTTGAACTTCGTCCTGGAATTCTTCACCAGCCGCAGGGCGTTGTCCGCTTTGGCATACGGGAAGGAGGATATCGTTTCCGCCTGCCTGGTCGGATAATAAACGAATTCCACGCAATTTTTTATCAGATTGTACCCTTTTTTACCAGCGCCGACCGCTCCTTTGATTTCTAGGGTCGCTTCCCTCGCCTCGGGATGGCTGCTCAATTCCTGCGGGTGATTGGCCGTATATCCATTAGGTTTCAGTATGATCAGCCGGGTGACCCTGTCCGCTGGTTCTTCTTTGAGGATTATGACGAATGAGCCTGGCCGCTCGATGATATGGAACGGCTTCTTATGGAATACGCCCTCCAGCGTATTTTCGACTATGGGAGATGATAATATCTCTTCAATTGCCATACAGACCAATATCCGATATAGTTTTCTTTAATCCTTTTCTCAAGCATTATAAACTTCAAAGCATGCGTATCCTCATGCCTAAGAAGCCGCAAATTTTCGTCCTATTGGCTGAAGGGATAGTCGGCATATCCGCAGTCGTCATCCTAATCCTCGCATTGATCGTTTTGCTCGCTTTCTTGGGCGTCTTCCAATCCCCTGTCCAGCTTTCAGCGAATGCGAACGCTACCTGCGGCGGCTCGCTCTCATATTCCGTGCAGTTGACCGGCAGCGACGGCCGAGGCGTATCCGGGCCGACATCGACGTATGTGGACGGAGTCCTGCTGGAGAAACTCAACACAGACCAGAACGGCCGCTTCTCCTCCACGCAGGAGGTAAAACCCGATTGGTGCGGGAAGATGATCGACCTCTCAATCGTCTATTCCGGCGACATATTCCACAAGAATGATTCCGGGAGCGCGTCGGTCCCTGTATACATACCGACATCCATACGGCTTTCCGTCCCTGCGCAGGCCCAGGACGCGACCGGAGTGCTGATAAACGCCACGCTCGCGGATTCGAGAGGCGTCCCGCTATCCAACGAGACCGTCTTGATCGGGTCATACGGCGCCCGGACGGATGCATCGGGCATCGCGCAGACCAGCGTGTCCTTCAACGAGACCGGCATGCAATCCATACCGGCGAGATTCGAAGGCGACGGCTTCTATCTCCCGTCTGATGCGGCCGCTCCGATAAGCGTGGTCCCCCGCTCGTGCTCCGATGGCACGGTGGTCGGGCATTGCTCGCAGGTGAGCTATCTCTGCGATGAGCAGGAAAAACTCGTATTCGACTGCGCGGACTGCGGCTGCGGCCAGGGGCTGATCTGCAGCAACGATTCATGCATAACCCAGGAGCAGCAGACCGAGCAGATAATCTCCGCGGCCCAGAAGAGCGTGGTCTACGTGGAGGTGCCCGGCGTGGACAGCGGCTCGGGCGTGATCCTCAGCCAGGGGAACGGCCAGACGGTGATACTCACGAATGACCATGTGGTGAACGAGTCGTCCGGGATCGCCAACGTGCTGATCGAGACCGAGGACCAGAAGACCGCCACCGCATCGGACATCCGTGTGGCACCCTACGGCATAGACCTGGCCGTCATATACGTGCATGGGACCTACGGGGAACCGGCGATGATAAGAAACGAGAACGAATCGCAAGGCGCGACCGTGGTCGCGATAGGCTCTCCGCTGGGCCTCCAGAACACGGTCACCAACGGCATAATCTCGAATTTCGTGCAAAATAGCGGGACCAAATACATCCAGACGGATGCCGCGATAAACCACGGCAACAGCGGCGGCGGGTTGTTCCTCACCAGCGACGGGTCATTGATAGGCATAAACACCCTGGGCTATACCGGGAGCGCGCCGGGCATCGGCTTCGCGATAGACATAAACGAATTGCAGAGCCTGCCAGCTTACAGTAACTGGAGCGAGTTCGTACCGTTACTCGCCTGCCAGGACGGCACTCCGTACGGCTCCTGCTCCTCCTCATTGGCCGGAGGATACTGCTCCTCAGGTGAGCTAGTGCCCAAATGCTCTTACTGCGGCTGCACGTCTGCCTATCCGTTTTGCAATTCTGATTCCGGCGCATGCTTCTCGTGCAGCTCCGGCGGGACAGGCCACGTGGACGGCAACGGGGACAGCTACTGCTGCGATTCGGGATACGGGAACTACGTGGACAACAACGGGAAGGGCTTCTGCTGCGCTCCGGGCGACGGGGCGTGGGCGGATTCGAACGGGAACGGATTCTGCTGCCCGCCCGGGGAGACCGGGACGAACAGCGGCGCCTGCCAATGAATTTAATAATTTTTCAATGCGAATCATGATTCATGCCAGCACCCGTTCCCGTCGTGGAAGCGCAGAAAGCTCCGAAATATCCCATCGCGCACGAGCCTGCGAACGATGGAGCGAGGATGCAGACAGACCGGAACATCAAGCTGGTCCTCAACCACAATTCAGCCAAGCCGCTCGCGAACGTGGACGGCGTCCCCATACAGAAAAGGGAGTTCATAGGCGCGCAGCTGGACCTCCTTGGTCCGCAGGAGGAAAAAGACCGGAAGGCAGGCAAGTATTTCCTGGTGGCCGAGCAGACGCAGAACGGGAATACCGCCCAGATCGCATATCCCGTCGTCGTCCCTCCGGATATGGTCGCCCGGTTGGATGCCAACAAGGCGACCGAGCAGGATAAGGGGTGGCTAAGCGAAGCGGTCCGCGTGATAAGACTGGTCGCAGCCGAGAACAACGCCGAGCTGACCGGTCCGGTCACCCTGGGGAATCCGCAGGACTGCCTGCAGTTCGTGAACCGGTCGATTACTACCAATAACGACGTGCGGGTGGTCAATCCCGACACGGGCGTCGAGCTCAACGAAGCGCTGGCCGCAGGGAAAGCGACCCTCGAGCTTAAGCCGAAACTCGCCAAGCCGAACGCCTTCAGGGGCGTCTCCTACAAGGACGGGGTGGATGAATTCGCGAAAGAGGCCAGGGAAGGGGACGTGGTCATTTTCCTAGATGAGAAGCATTTCGGAAACATGAAGGAATCGCGGGAATGGGAGGCCAAGGAGCACGACAAGGTGATCTGGCTGGATGCCAACAACCAAGTGATCGACACATCGAAGCTGAAGGACAAGGACCGGCCTTTGGGAACCCCGTTCATCGTGGGGCACACCTCCGTCTATTCCGGTAACATAAACGGGAAACCGACCATATCCCAATCGCACATCGGGAACGGAGACATAACCTCGCAGCCGATATCCGACTACCTCCACGGCTGGGTCAACTCGGCCATCGCCATAATCCCGCTCGATTATTTCAAGAAAACGAACCCTTAAATCCCCGATTGGGCAATAATCTATGGGGGGTTAATGGCGGATAAGAACGATATCCCTGTTGTCAAGCCGAAGGCCCAGAAGAAGCTATCACGCATGGCAGTCGAAGTGAAGATGGATGCCAGCGACGCCATCAATGACCTGCATGGCCGGGTCAAGCCCGAGACCGCGCGATGGCATACCACCCCGCAGTTCAGGATGCATCTCATCTATACTTTACTAATACTCATCATCTTCGCGGGTCTGGCCGCCATCCCGTATTTCATCTTCTCCCTCTTATTCGGCATCGCGGCGAGCCTCGCGCTCTTCCTCTTCCTGGCCTGCGTCGTCGTAGCGCTATCCCTTCTGATATTCAGGTTCCACTACTACAGCGGCCTGAAGACAAAGAAGGACAAGGCGGCTGGCATACATCTGGGCACGGCGTTCAAGCACTATCTAGACACCCGCGAATATACGCTATCAGGCGAGCGGCAGGACGGTTATAACAAGCCCCTCATGGTCGGCGAGACCCGGGAATTCGTCCTGGATTACCTAGCCGAGCCGAATCCCCATGCTATAATATTAGGCGGCTCAGGCTCAGGGAAGACCACGACGTTGCGTGCGTTCCTGATACGCTCGGCCCTGGCGTATGGGACAAAATTCCTCATATTGGACTGGAACGGAGAGAGCGAAGAGTGGGGTTCCAAGATAAACGCGACCGTCTGGAAGGCAGGCAAGCACTTCAAGATAAATCCGTTTCTGCTTCGCGGCGCTTCTGTCGCTGACAGGGTCTCAAGCATATCCGAATTATTCCAGTTCGGCGCTAAGCTCACGCCATTGCAGTCCAACATGCTGCGCACGATCGCTATATCCTACTATCAGAAGAACCAGACGCCCTCTTTGCTCGACATCTGGCAGGACGTGGACCGCAGATCCAAGGACAGGAAACTGAGCCCGGAGCAGCGGCAGTACGCCAACTGGATAGACCAAAGGCTACGCACGGTGCAGCGGGTTTTCGGGACCGAACCGGAGGAGTTCTGGGACGGGATGCTCACCCGGAACAATGTGGTCAGTTTGGCCGGATTGAACCAGATCGAGAAATCCACCGTCTCCTACTCCATATTCCAGAGGATAGTCGAATACTTCGAGGGCCAGCCGGAGAAGATGAGGCTGCTCGTTGTTTTCGATGACGCATGGGCCGTATTGCAGAACCAGAGGGACGACATCCAGGTCTACGAGCCTCTGCCCAGCCGCATCGTGCGGTTGGGAAGGAAATACGGCTTCGGCATGATCGTCAGCACGCAGCAGCTCGAGGATCTGCCCAAATCGTTCACCAACTCCAGCGCTATCCGCGTCGTCCACAGCTACAAGGACGCCGATTTCCTGGACAGCGCCAAGAGGATATTCGGGTTCAAGGACCTGGAGAGCGCTTATCTGGGGACCGCTGGGATTGGCGAAGCGTTCGTGTTCGACCAGGTCCGTGCAGCCAAAGGCCAGCACTTCGGGGATTACGTCAAGATAAAACCGCTCGACGATTCCGAACTGGGTCGATTGCACGAGACCGCTTTCTTCCCATCCGAGATAAAAGAGCCTGAATTGCCGATAGATATGGGCGGAACGAGTGTGCCTGGGGGGATTTCGGAGCTGCCTTCGTCTCCGCCTAGAGATATGCCCACGCCTCCGATGTACCTGGGGCTTTTGGCGATATATTATAATCCTGGGAAACCCAGGGCTGACTTGGTCAAACTTATTCTGGGATTCGGGATAGTGAAAAACAAGGCGACGGTATATGGGGTACCAAGCTCTCCCGGGATACTCAATAATCTGCTCGGGCTGGGGCTTGCAGTCGAGAACGATAGCAAGTACGCTCTGACCGACAAGGGGCTCAAATGGGTCGATGCCGACAGGATCCTTGATACGGACCGGAGCCGGATCGGTTCGACACTGCATGAGCGCATGCTGGTCCAGACTATAAAGGATCTCCAGAAAAAATACATGCTAGTGGTCGTTCCAGAACCGAATGGAGCAGGCAAAAAGATGGTCGACTCCGTAGACCTTATAGCCTATCCTATTAACACGAAGAAAAATTATCTATGGAACAACCTCGGAAGGCGAGGTTACGAGATTCAGACAACTGCGATTAGGCGTGTCATACTTGACCATGCTGAGCGGGCCGAGAAGAACGGATTGCCGCTCACTTGGGTTTCGTGGGACCCTGGCGTTTTGGACGCTATAAAGAAAATAAGATGGGAGAAAGACGAGTATATGAAAGTGGAGATTTGATTAGTCAATGCTCTTCTAAAAGAGTATTTTGAGAAGAGGTGAAAGACAATGAGCGTGAAAAGCAAATCGGTAAAGGAAAACGGGTGGATAGCCGTCTTGGACTTCAACGACAGCAATGTACGCCTTATTCATCTTCCTCCGAAAATGGACGCCCAAACTTACGCCGATGAGTTCATCGATGGCAACTGTCAGTGGATGAAGATCGCCGGCCCGGGCAATATCTGTATCGAGTAGCAGAGGTAAAAAACCTTACTTGAACAAAACGTATGTACCTCGTCCAGAAAACCGTAAGAAGCCCTTATCACGAAGAACCTGCAACTGCTGGCGAATCTTGTCCTTAAGATGTCTGTTATCTGGATGTAATCCCTGTAATTCATCTTCGAAATCGTGGTAAAACTGTTCCAGACTGAAAGTGTTATGATAAGTCTGTACGCAACGTAGCATATCTGAAAACCAGCCTTTTTGCGAAATATCTTTCTCATCCAGAAAAATTGCTTTTTTGTATTTCTTTTGCACGTCATTTGGTTTCGTCTCAGTGTAATTCTTCAAAACATCGATCCTGCCAGCGAAAGGAATCCTATCAAGTTTAATGTTGCACCCGACCCAACCTGCCCTCCTTGCTGTACTAGACAATGGCGGACGTTTTTCAATAACCGAGCGATTCAGGAAAAATCTGGGTACGAGAAACAAATCAGACACTTGCCATTTTGCATCATAACAAAGGAAGAAAAAATCTGGTGCATGGTTTGATTGAATGTTCGCAATTAATGTTTCATACGCCCCATCGGGGATAGTCCTAGGGAAATTTGCGGCATGGCTCTTGAGTTCAAACGTATGGGCGCAGTTTGAACAGAAAAAATCCTTTGTTTTCGAATTTGCAGGAAATTGTTCGACTTCGGAAAGACAGTTGGGGCAATACATCTCATCGGAAAACCAATCTTCGGTGAGTGCTCGGATTAGCTGCGGTCTACTTTTGTATCTATCAGCATATTCGTCGATATGCAGATTGAAATTCATTATGATAGCATACGCCTATTCTTTATAAAAGTCGCGTCTGTTTTGTAGTCATCGCGCGGAAAAACAAAAAGCGCCTCAGCCGGGATTCGAACCCGGGTCGCGAGAGTGACAGTCTCGTATGCTGAACCATCGTGCGCACTGGAAAGTGCTCTACACTACTGAGGCAAAAGCAAATCCATTCTACTGACTAAATATTATAAACGGATTGGATAGCTTTATTTATCTTGTATCAGTTGGTGATTCCGATGATAGACCTACATACGCACACGACAGCGTCCGACGGCTCGCTATCATTAGAGGAGCTGGTGGCGGAAGCCAAGTCAGCGGGCCTCAAGGCGATAGCGGTCACAGACCACGACACCGTCATGAGCGCAGCCAAGATAACCGGCAAAGAGCCCATGGAAGTGATCCGGGGCATCGAATTATCCATATTCGACAAAAACTACATGGATATCCACATCCTCGGATTGTATATAGACCCGGAGGACAAGGGCCTCAACAAGAAGCTGAAATCCATCAAGACCGAGCGTGAGAACCAGAAGAAAGCTATAATCGCCAAACTCAAGGAACTGAGTTATGAGATTCCATTCAAAGAAGTGAAAGCCAAGGCCAAAGGCAGCATAGGGCGGCCGCACATAGCGCAGGTTTTGGTGGAGAAGTACCCTAACGATTTCCCGACCGTCCAGTCCGCTTTCGACAAGCTGCTCGGCAACGGCAAGCCCGCATACGTGGACCGGCCGATAGGTTTCTCCTTGGAGGAAGCCATCTCTCTCATCCATTCAGCCGGGGGATTGGCGTTCCTGGCCCATCCGTTCATCTACAGATACGATCTGGACAAGCTGGTTGCCGATTTCGAGTACGCGGACGGCGACGGGCTGGAAGTCTATTATGATTACATCACCAACATGCCCGAAGCCAACCTCAACGAAGCGCAGAACGAGGAGCATGTAGCGCACGTGCAAGCACTCGCTTCGGTAGGCGGCTTCCTGATGAGCGGCGGCTCTGATTTCCATGGGGCGGCCAAAGGCCAGAAGCTCGGAGCGTTCGGGGCCCCGGACGAGGTATTGGATAAGATAAAGACGGAGATAGAATAGCGGATGAAAATATATTCGTCAATCCATTCTTTCCGTCTATTTTCCGTCCCAAACCATAAGCCTTTATAACCCAAGGACACCATATCAGTTAACTGTTTCTTTAATTTCAATTCAATCCAGGCGAGAGGCGCTTTATGCAGGTGAGGCGGGCACTAATAAGCGTTCACAACAAGGAAGGCATAGTCGAATTAGGCCGAGCCTTAT
Source organism: uncultured Microcaldota archaeon (assembly GCA_963804385.1). GTDB lineage: Archaea > Micrarchaeota > Micrarchaeia > Anstonellales > Bilamarchaeaceae > Bilamarchaeum. Next base: position 65,008 of record CAWDQD010000013.1, on the reverse strand, counting down.
CTGATCTTGGAATAGAGATAATCTCCAGCGGTGGCACAGCGAAAATCCTCTCCCAGAACCATGTGAAAGTGAAAGAAGTCTCAGCAGTGACCGGCTCCCCGGAGATCCTGGACGGACGCGTGAAAACTTTACATCCGAAGATCCACGGCGGCATCCTGGCAGACCGCATGAACCACAAGCACATGATGGAGATAAAGGAATTGGGCATAGACCCGATCGACCTGGTCATAGTCAACCTCTACCCCTTCGAGCAGACCGTCATGAAGGGCGCGCAGATCGAGGAGATGATCGAGAACATAGACATCGGGGGCCCGACATTGATCCGCGCGGCAGCCAAGAACTACCGCAACGTCGCGGTCGTCTGCGACCCGAGGGATTACAATTCCATACTCGATGAGCTGCAAAGGAGCTCCCGTACATTATCCCACAAGACCTTGGAAAGATTAGCCGTCCAGGCGTGGAACCATGTCGCGCACTACGACGTCTCGATAGAGCAGTATTTCAGGCGGGAGTTCGGCTACGGGGACGAGTTCCCGGAGTACCTGAACCTCACTTTCAGGAAGAAGCAGGAGCTGCGCTATGGAGAGAACCCGCACCAGCGGGCCAGCGTCTACCGCGACGATTTCTTCAAGAACCCATCGATACTCGACGCCAAGCAGTTGCAGGGAAAAGAATTATCCTACAACAACATCCTGGACTGCAACGCCGCGTTCAAGCTCATCCGCGAGTTCGAAGCCCCGACCGGAGTCATAGTCAAGCACAACAACCCCTGCGGCGTTGCTTCGGACGAAGACATAGTCGAGGCGTTCAGGAAGGCCAAATCCGTGGATCCCGAGGCCTCTTTCGGAGGCGTCGTGGCTCTCAATCGGGTAGTCGACGAGAGGATGGCCAGGGAGATAACGAGCAAATTCGTAGATATCGTGATCGCGCCGGGTTTCGATCCTGCCGCCCTGAACGTGCTCAAGCAGAAGAAGAACATGCGCGTGATGGACACCCCCGGGCTGGACGTCCCGAGAAAACCATATCGGAAATACCGCAGCATACTCGGGGGGCTGCTCACGCAGAGCGCCAATGTCAGGATGCTGGAAGAGCTGAAAGTCGTGACCAAGCGCCAGCCGACCGATAAGGAGAAGGCGGCCATGCTCTATGCCTGGAAGATAGTGAAATACGTGAAATCCAACGCCATAGTGTACGCGAGGGAGAGCCGCGCGGTCGGCATCGGTGCAGGGCAGATGAAGAGGATCGATGCCGCGAAGCTCGCGGCCATGATTGCGCAGGACCACGGCGAGGAGCTGCGCGGGTGCGCGATGGCGAGCGACGCCTTCTTCCCGTTTCGGGACGGCATAGACTTCGCCGCGAAACTAGGGATAACCGCTGTCATCCAGCCCGGCGGCTCGATAAAGGACGCGGACGTCATAAGGGCAGCGGACGAGCACGGCATGACCATGATCTTCACCGGGATACGGCATTTCAGGCATTAGTGAGCGTGCTTCTTTTTCTTGTGCGCCAGCATGTCGCATTTCCCCTTGTTCTCGCATGAGCAGCCGACCGGCTCGAACTGGATCGTCGCGTGCGTGATGCTAAAGGAATGGTTCAGCATGTCTTCTATTTTCTCCGATAGCATCCGCGTCTCTATCAGTTTCACATTCCCGGTCTCCACGTGCATCATGGCGAATATCATGTCCGAGCATGTGCGCCATACATGGACGTCGTGCACGCCTTCCACGCCATCTATCTTCATGACCGCCGCGGTTATCTTGTCCTCCCCGGCCTCGTATGGCGCGGATTCGAGGAGGATGGAGAACGAGCCGCGCAGGATGGTGTAAGCGCTGAAGAGTATGAGCACGGCGATGAGCAGGCTGACCGCGACATCAACGACGAAAAGCCCCGTGAACATGATGATTATCGCGCCGAAAAGCACTCCGACCGATGATAGGGCGTCTCCAGCCGCATGTATGAACGCGCTCCGGACATTCAGATTCTCCTCGTGCTGGAGGTTGTAAGCCACGTATACGTTGCCTGCGAGGCCGACTAGTGAAGTGATGATCATCGGAAGGCTGTTTACAGGATATACGCCGCCGAGCCTCTGCAATGCCTCATAAGCTATGAAGAACGCCATCACGACTAGCAATAACCCGTTGAATAGCGCGGCGAAAACCTCCACGCGGTGGAATCCGAACGTCCTCCGGGGGGTCGCTGCCTGGTAGGCGAGCCACATCGCGCATAACGACGCACCGAGTGCCAGCAAGTCAGAGAAAACGTGCGCCGTGTCTCCCAATAACGCGAGGCTGTTCGAGTAATAGAAACCGATTATCTGGACTATGAGGACGATGACCGTAACCAAGAACGCCTTTCCGAGCTGCTTGATCGATTCGTCCATATGATCACAATGCCGTCTTTAATTTTTCCATCCTCTCCAGGAATTCTTCCGCCATGGAAACGACCATCTCAGCCTTCTCTTTCGAATAATCGTAATTGTAATCCGCGGCCTGCCGAGCGCTCATCGCCGCCTTGAAGTCCTGTGCATATCTGCTTTCCAGTTTCCCTTCCTTGGATAATATGCCTAGATACTCTCCGACTCCGAAATGCGATTTTTCACGGTATCCCATCAGGAACATGATTCCCCTGGCGGAATGGAACACGGCATAATACGCCTTGACTATGGACCACTTGTAATCTTTGCTTTCTAGGGCTTCCTTGGCACGTTCAATATCGTAATCGGCTTCATGGAACTCTTTCTCCGCGAGGTCTTTCGCAGGCACGACCTTATGGATAAGTCCTGCCGCCACCAATTGTTCTAGGTCCATCATATCAGCCTTATCTTGTCCTTTTCAATCCTCTCATAAAAAGGTTTGTCCTTCCTGGCCAAAGAGGAATATTCCAGGAAAGTGAGGAAAATCGGCTTGATCTTCTCTTCGCTTTGGATATTTTCCAGCAGTCCGTCTTTCGGGCGCTCTCCCATGAAAAGAATGTCTATGTCGCTTTTCTCAGTATCTTCGCCGCGCGCTGCCGATCCGTAAAGATATACTTCCACCCCTTCAATTTCTTTGAGCATCGACAGTAGATTGTCGACTGTATAGATGATTTTGAGTTGCTTGACGCGTGCATCCTCTCTTTTCAGTAAGTACTGTTTTGTCCTCCCAATATTTTTCAGTCCTATCAACTGGCTTTTTTGCAGCACGGCCAATGCATCCAAAATGCTCGTTCTCGCGATTTTCAGCTTCTTTCCGAGCTGGGCGGCATACGCCTCTTCTGTAGGGTGCTTGAGGAAGTATCGTAAAACGATCGAAGTGCTCTTCTTTCCCAATAGTTCAAATATTTGAACCATATAGTTCACAAATATAGTTCATAGTATAAATTAATAAACCATATAGTATAGAAAAGTGAACCATATAGTTCAGAAAAGTATACTATCTCCTGAACGGCCGAAGAATCTCGTCGTAAGTGAGGCCGCACGCCTTCTTGTAGGCTTTATTGAGGAGATCCATGGCGTGCGCCCCTGCATTGCCGGGTTCCAGGTTGCGAAGGGGCGGATTCGGGGACGCCACCACATCGATCATGCCTGACATATCGGGGTTCACGTGCGCGAGCTCTCTCCACGCCCTCGCCTTGGCATCGAAATGAGGTTTGCTGTTGGGCTTGGCACCTAGGATCGCCACCAGCAATATCTGTTCCGGTACCTCCATCAGCATGTTGAGAGTGGGCCATTTGTTCCTGCAGAACGCCAGCTCGGCCAGCGTCGCCCGGTATTCCCTATCCGTGCTGCCGCCATCCACGGATATCAGGTTGTCGAACGCGTGCTGCAGCTCGTGCTGGGCGTGCTGCTCCTCATCCCTCCTGAACAGCATGTCCCAGCCGAGTGTGATGGCCAGGGTGTCCTTCTTGAATATCTCCTCGGGGTGGCTCAGGACATATCCCCTCATCATGCAGATGTCGGATCTTTTCGAGAACCTGAGGTACTTGCGTTTGTCCAGATGGGTGTAGATCCCATGCTCGAGGAGAAGCGGTTTCACCACGAATTTGAGATACTCCGGAACGAGCTCCTGCTGCAGCAGCGGGGACACGAATTCCTGGTCTTCGAACAGCCTCTTCTGGCTGGAATACACTCGCGGGTGGCTCTTGCGCACCAGCGATGCCGCCCGTTCTATGTTACCGCTCAGGAACGCGGCGCTCTCGTACGCTGTCCATATGGCCGAAGCCCGCTCGAACGATTCCTCGGCGTCCCTGGAGAGATATTCTTTCAGTATGCCAGCGATGCCGCGGAGCGCATGATCCGAATCCTCCTTGGCCAGGGCGCAGATCCTTTCGGCCTTCTCGGTGACATCCGGAGGCACATCAGTGAAAACGATCGCCCTGTCTGTATTGAATGTAGCCGCCATCTTCTCGAACGTAGCCAGACGGAAACCCGGCCTCGCGAGGAATTTCAGGTAATCGTCCGAATCCGCGAGCCTGAGCAGCCTGGCGACCGCCTGCAGGCGCCTCTTCGAGAAATCGACCGCCCCGTTGATCCCGATGATATCCTTGTCGTACTTTTCCGGCATCCCAGGTATCTCGTCAGGGAAGACGTTCTCCGAGATGCCTGCCACTGCATCCAGGTACTCCTTCCTGTTCCCCGGGACCATAATGCCTTCGAGCTGGGCCTGCAGTCCCACCTTCAATTTCTCCGGCAGGGTCCGGAGCGGCCGGGCTGCTTTGGGACGCGTGGCGGCTAGGAATAATTCTGAGGAAGACATCGTATTATTAGTGTATACAAGTGTATAAAAAGGTATTATCCAAGTTCCGTCGCATACCTCTCCGCTAAAGCCAGGTATTTTTTCATCCTCTCGATGTTTTCAAGGCTCCCGCCCTGCATCCAGCCGATGGCCGCGACTTTCGCTCTCACATTCGCGCGGTAGCATTTGTAGAACTTGAGCATCTGGACGGCTCCGCCATCATCCGTCTTGGTCACGTATTCCCCTACGAATATGTCCGAGAGCTCCTCCTTCCCGAAAGCGTCCAGGTCCATGGCCATGAACGCGATGTCGCTCGCCACGTCGATGCAGCGGAAGTCCCGGTTGAACTCTATGCAATCGGTGATCGTTATCCCGTTGTCCATGAATATGTTCCCGGAATGCAGGTCCCCGTGGCAGTCCCTCACCCTGCCCATCCGCTTCATGAACAGCTCCCGGTTCCTGTCCATGAACGCCTTGGAGCGGCCGAGTATGAACTCCACGGACGCGCCCATGCCGCACGCCTTCTGGATGGCCTCCTTGAAATTCTGCAGGTCAGACACCTGCTTCCATATTATGTCCGGCGACCCGTAGTCGTCCTTGGCCTTCTCGGTCTTAGCGTGGAAGTCGGCGATCATCCTGGCGAGGTTCCGCATGTCTCCTTCTCCGACCTTGCCCTGCATCAGGAGCCGATCCATCCTCTTGCTCTCGTCCAGGGCCCTCATCTTGACCGCATAATCCACGGCCGAGCCTTCCGGTACGGTCTCCGAATCACCCAGGATCCGCATCTTCCCGTCCTCCTCGGCTATCCTGACCACGCCGAGATAGACGTCCTTGGCGAGCCTGCGGTTCAGCCTGACCTCCTCGTTGCAGAAGAACCTCCTGCGCGAGGGGGTGGAGAAATCCAGGAACGAGAACTTGACCGGTTTCTTTATTTTATAAGCCTCCTTGCCGATGAGCAGCCACGATATGTGCGTCTCCACTACCTTGAAACCGTTCTCATCCGCGTATCTCCTGACCATCTCGCTATCCATGGGTGCCACCTATGTATCTTTCCACGATCGCGAGCATCTCCTTCTTGGGGAGCGAGCAGTCCACTTCGACATGCTCCTCGTCCATCTTCTCGAAAATGCCCTTGACCTTGATATATACCGCGTAATCCGCATCGCTCAGGCCCTGCCTCCTACGGTCGAGCCTGCGCTTTATCTCCTCTTCGGGCAGGGTGCAGAGGATGGTGTAGCTTCTCGTCTTCATGCTCTCGGCCAATTTCCTCATCCGTTCCCTGTGCTCTCTCTTGTAGTTCGTGGAATCCGCGATCACGTTCCTCCCTTCGCTTAGCGCCGCTCCGACGCGCCGCGCGAGCTCGTCGTACACTTTTTTCTTCTCGTCTTCGGAATAGGTCGGATGCGGGATGACCTCCTTCCTCACGGCATCGCTGCTGATGTGGAGCGCACGATAGCGCCTGGACACCAGCCTGGAGAGCGTGGTCTTCCCGCTGCCGGGCAATCCGCAAATGATTATAAGCATACATATTTCATACTTCTATAGCATTTATCGTCTTTTCGGTGGTCACATGGAATTTGATGTCATCGTCGCAGGCGCAGGGCCTGCCGGATGTTCGTGCACGCTGTTCCTCGCGAAAGCGGGGAAGAAGGTCCTTCTGCTCGACCGGGCCAGATTCCCGCGCGAGAAGATATGCGGAGACGGCATAAGCGGCCGCTCCGTGGGCGTCCTAAGCGAATTGGGCATCCTGGGGAGCTTCAAGGACGTGGAGCACCAGGACATGTACGGAGTGACGTTCTCTTCCCCCAACGGGACGGTGGCTCCGATCCCGGCCGGCAAGCCCGGGGAGCAGCCGCCAGGGTTCGTGTGCAGGCGCGAGGTCTTCGACAACGTGATATTCCAGCACGCGAAGGAAGCCGCTGCCAAGACCATCGAAGGCTTCTTCGTCAAGGACCTGGTGATGGAAGGCAGCCGCGTCGTAGGCGTCCGGGGCGATTTCGCAGGCAAGGAGATGGAATTCCGGGCCAAGGTCGTGGTGGGCGCGGACGGAGCTGCGGGAGTGATGGCGAGCAAGCTCAACGCGCGCCAGGGGGACGACCTCCACCGCTGCGCAGGCCTCAGGTGCTACTACGAAGGGGTGGGCGGCATGAGCGAGAACATCGAATTGCACTTCGTGAAAGAGGCTCTGCCGGGGTATTTCTGGATATTCCCTCTGCCGAACAACCGGGCGAACGTGGGCATCGGCATGATCGTTGACGACGTGAAGAAGAACAAGGTCAACCTCCAGAAGGTCATGCTCGACACGATCGAGAAGAACCCGATATTCAAGGCGCGCTTCAAGGACGCGAAAAGAGTGACCGAGATAAAGAGCTGGATGCTCCCCTTCGCATCAAAGCGCGTGAAGATCGCGTTCGACGGCTGCGTGCTGGTCGGGGACGCCGCATCGCTCATAGACCCTTTCACCGGGGAGGGCATCGGCAACGCGCTCACCAGCGGGAAATACGCCGCCCAGGCCATCGTGAAGGCGTTCGAGGCGAACGATTTCTCGGAGAAATCGCTTTCGAGCTACAGCGAAGAGCTTTTCGGCCACATCGGGAACGAGGTGGACACCAACTACAAGATACAGAAGCTCAGCAGGAACCCTATGCTGCTCAATCTCGTGATAGGGAAAGCGAGGCGGAGCAAGGACGTGCAGGCCGTGGTCAGCGACGCGATGCTGAACCCGCACAACCACAAGGTCCTGATAGGCCCGATGTTCCTGCTCAAGACGCTATTCGCCTGAAGCTCTTTTCCTGAAGATTCATCGGCGAATATGTGTCAATAGATAGGCTTTTAAGTAATTTGATGCATGATATGCTCACCAATACCAGGTGTATTCATGGCTGCAACTCAACCGAACGTGCTGTCTGATGGCAGGCAGATGACCGCGATGGGTGGTCCAGCAACCCAATTGCGGATGTTCAATCTTCTTAGAAGATCTAAACCCGAGGTTGAAGACATAGCCAAAGTAAAGGATGCCGATGACGCATTGAACGTAAGCGGAATCTATGGATCCATCATTGGCGACCGCTGGATAAGGACCGATGAATACGGCCTTTATCATAAGGACCCGGCTGCGCGATTGGGCAAAGAAATAGTCTGGGTCGAAGATGGAATCCGCTACAAGAAGATAATCCCGGATGTCCCGGTGCAGTTCGATGGAAAAGAGATCAGCCTGCAAAACGTTGTTGGCATGGGCATCTACCCCTCCACAAGATTATTGAAGATAGAGCCAACCGATAAAAATGAATTTACTGTTTCAGCGGCTGTTGATCTTTCTGCTCTTGCCGGATTAGTGCGGGCAATGAACTTCATGAGGAACGGATGGGCCGAACCTGACGAGTACGGTTTCCCTGATGGCAATAAACCGGGTTCATCTGATACTGCCAGGCATGGCTGGGTCAGGACCACTTTCGATAAAAAAGCAACAGGATGGCACGGCTCTATGGTCCGCGACCTCGGCGACCAAGACTGCGACCTCAGGCGCGTCGTCTATGCCTACGATTTCTGGTCCGGTGCTTCCGGGGTGGCGTTGGTTAGTGGCATGCAGACCGATGCTGCTGCAAGGCTGATCGGGCAGACCAAGTAAATCAGGTGTATCCATGAGTGTTGCAACGGTTCAGGTTGATAGCGGAAAATACGAAAGAACAATCGATCCGAAGAGGATGATGACTCATGCGTTACTTAATGAAGCCATCCGCACTGATTGGAAAAACATCCAAGGCTTCCTACCTTGCAGAACGGCGACCTCTGTTAAATACGCGGCATATAAAACTAAGGCGCTAGCATGGAATGAGGGCGAGGGAAAAACAAAAATAGACCTGCCACTCCGAGACGGCTGGTACGTACCAGATGGAAATCCATTCGCTATTCCCAATGGACGGGAAAGTAGTCGTGAAGACCCGGAAGCCATTTACCTAGTGCGTCATCAGGATAGTGCCTTCAGCGGACCTCTCGGGCGGGGCTGTGGCGCCGAAGTCAAGGGGCGCGGCGTCCTTGCCAGCGTCGGCTGGTCCAATGCTTCGGGGGTGGCGCTGGTTGACCGTGATGTGACCGCGCTTCTGGTGGCAGTCCCTGCAGACAAGCTGGTTGAGATTCAAGACCCCAAGGCCTTGTTACAAAGGGTTGAGCAATTAGAAGCTATGGCAGAAGATTTCAGACAAAGGTTTGGCGGCATGGACACTGCCGAAACATTCCGAATGCATGTTACCGAACCTCTGGAAACTGCAAAGATGCTTAGAGAACTCGCAGGCAAAATTGAAGCAATTCCAAAGTAAGCCCTACTTTTTTTCTTGGCAACCCTTTAGCCACGCTTTTTATCCTTATTCTGCGATTTTCTTTTATGTCAAAATTCGATCTCATAGTCATCGGTTCGGGTTCAGGGTTGGATGTCGCAGCGACAGCGGCCGCGAACGGCATGAAGGTCGCAATAGTGGAGGAAGGCCCGTTAGGCGGGACGTGCCTCAACCGGGGCTGCATTCCTACGAAAGTATTGATACACTCGGCAGACGTCATGCAGACGATAAAGCACGCCGAGGAATTCGGCATAACGGTCGGTTCGGTCAAGGTCGATTTCAAGAAAGCGATGGCACGCGCCCGGGCAGTGGACACGGATTCCAAGAACATCGAGGACAGCCTCAGGAAAGCCAGCAACCCGACGCTCTTCAAGGACCGCGCCAAATTCATCGGAGCCAAGGCATTGGAAGTGGGCGGCAAGACCATCATGGGGGAAAAGATACTGGTCGCTGCAGGCACGCGTCCGTCGATCCCGCCAATCGAAGGGCTGGACAAGGTCAAGTACATGACGAGCGACGGGGCGCTCAAGCTCGAGCAGCTGCCCAAGGAGCTCATCATAATCGGCGGCGGATACATCGCGTGCGAGCTTGCGCATTTCTTCGGCTCGATGGGATCGAAGGTGACGATACTCCAGCGCAACGTGCGATTGCTTCCTGACGAGGATGAAGAGATATCGCAGCGTTTCACCGAGCTGTTCTCGAAGCAATACGATGTGCGCCTGAAATTCACTGCCAAGAAAGTGGAGATGAAGAACTCGCGCATCGTCGTCCATGGCGATGGCGCATCGGTGGAAGGCACGGACCTGCTCATAGCGACAGGGAGGATCCCGAACACGGACATATTGGAAGTCGCCAAAGCAGGCCTCAAGACGAACAAGGCCGGTTTCATAGAGACCAACGAGTACATGGAGACCAACGTCCCGGGCATCTGGGCGCTGGGGGACATCGCAGGCAAATACCAGTTCAAGCACTCCGCGAACCTGGAAGCGGAATATGTGACGATCGCCCTTCTCACTCCGGCTCATCGGCACCCCGTGGATTACACGGCGATGCCGCATGCAGTCTTCTCCTACCCGCAGATAGCCGGGGTCGGAGCTACCGAGCAGGAGCTCAAGGAGAAGAAAGTGGATCACATGGTCGGCCGGTACAATTACGCGGATACGGGGATGGGCGAGGCCATGGGGGAAAAGAACGGGTTCGTGAAATTCCTGGCGGATTACGAAGGCAAGATATTAGGCTGCCACATCATGGGGCCCGAGGCATCGAACCTGATACACGAGGTCCTCGTCTCGATGAAGGCCGGGAAATGCAACATCAACGACATACTGCGGACGATACACATCCACCCGGCATTGAACGAAGTGGTCCAGCGTGCAGCCGGAAACGTTTAGTTTTTCGCGGGCTCTTCATTCTTTTCGCCGAGCATCCTTTCTCTTCCGATGCGCTCGAGCCTGAACCTTTCCGCATGGGAGTCGTTCACGAAGGACACCTCGAAATCTTCCGCGAGCATGTAATCGAGATCTTTCCACTCCATGGTCATCTCTATGGTCCCGCGTCCCTCGGGCTTGGTCCCGTCCACGCGTTTGAGGTCCAACACGAGCGACGCACTATTGTCATTGCAGAACGTCCTCAATCTCACAGTGCCTACGTTGGAGATGTTGATGCCTTCGGCCAAAGGGATCATCATGCTGTGGTTGGAACCCCCAGCTTTCGGGATTATGCCGATACCGCTTTGATGCGCGCCCGGTTTGATCATTGGATCGACCCGCGCTCGCGATTCCCGAAGAGCCTTCCGATATGCTCGAGCCGGAACCCGGTCAGATCGGTATCGCTCGCGAAGAACACCTGGAGCCCGCCAGCGAGCCTAGGTCTCAGATCGGCCCAGTCCATGTCTATCTTGAGCGTGTCTTGCCCCTTCTCCCTTTTCTCGCTTATGCTTTTGAGGTCCAATCTGACTCCGGAGTTGATATCAGGGCAGAAAATGTCCAGGCTCACCCTCCTCATCATGGGCGCGTGGATCCCCCCATCCAGGCAGACCACCATAGGCAGTGGTTTTCCGCCATCGCATTTCTGCTTGAGAATCATAATATCATTATAATAGACACTATTTATAATAACTTGCCACACTTAACAGGCTTAATCATTAATCCAGTTTATGTAATCAATAATAGGATAATATCCGGAAAATGATTTATAAAATGAGAGCAATATGGATATATTCCGGATATTTTGGGTTGAAATTTATATATCCAGGATACTGGATATCTATCACTTAGGTCAGAGTGTGGAAAAAATGTGCGGCATCATTGGTTTGTTCGGATTGAAGGACGCTAAAGCCATGCGCCACAAGGCGCTTAGGATGGCCTCATTGATCAGGCACCGCGGACCGGACTGGAGCGGCATATACACGGACGATTCCACGATCATCGCGCATGAAAGATTATCCATAGTCGACGTGGAGCATGGGGCGCAGCCGCTGTTCGATACCAAGGAGGGCAGGGTGCTCGCGGCGAACGGGGAGATATACGACCACAAGGAGCTCGCTGCATTGCTGAAGAAGGATCACGAGTGGCAGACCAAATCCGACTGCGAGGTTTTACTTTACTTATACGACGAGTTCGGGCCGGATTTCCTGCCCAAGGTGGATGGCATATTCGCTTTCTGCCTGTATGACAAGAAGACCAAGGAATATTTCATCGCACGCGATCACATGGGCATAGTCCCGCTCTATATCGGCTGGGACAAATCCGGCGCAGTCTTCATCTCGAGCGAGATGAAATCACTGGTGCCCTATTGCGAGAAGCTCAAGGAGTTCCCTCCAGGCCATTACTATCTCGGAAGCACAGGGAAGTTCGTCAGATGGTACGCTCCGGAATGGGAGAAGAAGGTCCCGACCGCGCAGGTCTCGGTCACGAAGCTGCGGGACGAGCTCGAGAAATCCGTCAAGAAGCAGATGATGTGCGATGTCCCTTACGGGGTGTTGATCTCAGGCGGGCTCGATTCGTCCGTGATAGCATCGATCATAGTGAAGTACAGCAGGCGGAGGGTGGAGACCGAGGACGCGGAGGAGGCATGGTGGCCGCGCGTGCATTCGTTCTCCATAGGGCTCAAGGATTCCACTGATTTGAAATACGCGCAGGAGGTAGCGAAGAAGATCGGCAGCGTGCACCATGAATGCACGTACACGGTGCAGGAGGGATTGGATGCTCTCCGCGACGTGATATATCATATAGAGACCTACGATGTGACGACCATACGCGCTTCCACTCCGATGTACCTCATGGCCAGGAAGATAAGGAGCTTCGGCATAAAGATGGTGCTCTCGGGGGAAGGGGCCGACGAAGTCTTCGGAGGATATCTGTATTTCCACATGGCTCCGAGCGCGAAGGATCTCCACGAGGAGACCGTGCGCAAACTCAGCAAGCTCAGCAAATTCGATTGCCTAAGGGCGAACAAATCCATGGCCGCATGGGGCGTGGAAGTGCGCGTCCCTTTCCTCGGCAAGGATTTCCTCGACTATGCGATGGGCATAGACCCCAAAGACAAGATGTGCGGGCAGGGGAAGATGGAGAAATACCTCCTGCGCAAGGCGTTCGAAGGCTATATCCCGGACTCGGTGCTATGGCGCCAGAAGGAGCAGTTCTCCGACGGCGTCGGCTACAGCTGGATCGACTCGCTGAAGGCGCACGCTGAAGAACGGGTATCGGACGAGCAGATGGCCGGGGCCAAGGAGAGATTCCCGATAAACACGCCCGCCACCAAGGAGGCGTATCTCTACCGCTCGATATTCGACGAGCTTTTCCCCGGGAAGGAAGCCGCGCTCACAGTGGAAGGCGGGCCGTCCATCGCATGCTCGACCCCCACGGCATACGAGTGGAGCAAGCAGTTCAAGGGCATGGCAGACCCTTCGGGGCGGTCGGTCAACGTCCATGAGAAGGCAGTGAAACGCGTGTGAGCGTTTTATAATCACTTCCGACATTTTTGTATGTAATCCCGACGTAGCTCAACGGTAGAGCGGCCGGCTGTAGCTTTGGTCGATGCTCGGTTTTTGCGAGCTAATCTACTTCACGTAGACACCGGCAGGTTGCTTGTTCAAATCAGGCCGTCGGGATTTCCTCATTTTTTAAATCGTGTCCATCAAGGTCATTGCATGATCCAGAGGCAGAAGAAGGCAGAACCGCTCCGAAACGCTCCGCTGATACTGGAGCTGCCTCTCGCGGAAGGTATAAACGTGTCCAGGGTCGGCACGGTGAAGCTCGATATCATCTGCACGGACACCGGCGCGTCGGTCACATTGAAGCTGAGGAACAACCGTAACGTCGATGGAGGGGAGAGGCGCGCGGTGCTGAGGCTCGGTTCGGAACCGCTCGGGATGGTGCTGATGTCGGACATCACGATGGTCCTCGTGAACGGCAGCGGGAAAGCCGCGTTCTCGGTCGACGAGGATGCTTCCGGCGCCCACGAGTGCTGAGCATCCCGAAAAAACGTTTATAAACTACGTATATGTTAGTAGAGGCATGAGAGTCAATTTTCTTGTCGTTCTGGTTCTGGTTTTAGCGAATCTCAGCTTCGCCATGTATTGCGTCGATTTCACGGACAATAGCACCTACCACGGAGTCGTCCAAGGCGATATGGCGGATGGATTCACCATCAACGGTTCGACCAATATCTGCCCCGGGACGTATGACTTCTCCGGAGTCACCGCGATCACCGTAACCCAACCGGATGTGTCGATCAGCTGCATACGCTCGACGCTGATCGGAGACAACACGACCGGGACATCGGGCATCTACACCGACCAGTTCAACACGACGATCGAGGACTGCGATATAAGCAACTTCTCGACCGGCGTATACGTCGACCAGGCACCGAACGGGACTATAAGCGACACGAACATAAGCACGACCCACGCCGTGTACACCGAGGCGGACGGTACAGGGATTTTCCTCTACCGCGGCGCGGATTACGAGACCATCAAGAACTGCGACGTGACCTCCAGCGAGTTCGCCGGCATCCTGCTCGATACGGACTCCAACGACACCATCGCGAACTCCACCTCGGTCAGCGACCCCGGCGACGCAATATTCCTGGAATCAAGCACCAATAACACGATCATCAACTCCAGCGGGACCTCCGACACGCAAGTCGGCATCTACATGTACGCGAGCTCCAACAACACGATCATGAACTCCAGCGGCATATCGACAAGCACAGGCACCGGAATCAACATCTACCAGAGCACGAACAACACGATAATCGACTCCACCGGCATCGCGGACTCGAACAAGGGCATCGACCTCTACTCGGGCTCCAGCGGCAACATGATCATCAACTCCACGGGGACTTCCAGCTCGGACAACGGCATCTTCCTGAGCACGGATTCAGATAACAACGAGATCGTCAACTCCACGGGCGCATCCACCACGGGCACCGGCATCTACATCGAGTCGAGCTACAACGACACGATCGCCAACTCCACGGGGGCATCGGACTCGTACTTCGGCATCCAGTTCCTGGGCTCCAACAGCACGATCATCGGCAGCGCCGGGACCTCGGACTCCGGCCAGGGCATGCTCCTGGAAGGCTCATACAACCAGGTCATCGGTTCCGCCGGGACCTCCAATGGGAACACCGGCATCCACCTTTTCGAGGCCCAATACGGGACGATAGTCAATTCGACAGCCTCCTCCGCCTCATCCATGGGCATGTACGTCAATGCCGCAAGCACCGGCAACACGATCATCGGCTCCAATCTGACATGCAACTACGGCATAGCCGTATTTTTCTACGAAGTCGACAACAACACGATCAGCGGCAGCCTGATTAGCTGCTACAGCTCAGACACGCTTGAGATGGAAGGCGATTCCGAAAACAACACGATAGCGAACAGCACCATAAATGGGATGGGAGGAACCGATATATATCTGGACGACCTCGGAAGCGGCAATGTTTTCATCAACAATACCCTGTTGAACGGCTCGACACTGGCGGAAGCCTATGGATCGGGCGACATATTCTGCTGGAACAACTTCACGCAGACGAGCGGCTATTATGCGCAGGGCAGCGGCTTGGAATACTTCAACTCCTCCCTCTGCAATGGAGAAGGGAACATCTGGGCCAACGTCATCAGCGGGCAGGCAATGATAAACGGCACCACGCCGTCATCCGGCTTCCCGACGCTTTTCATAGGGAACACAACCTACGACGATGCAAATTCGCTCGGCAAGGTCACTGGCGTGTCCGACTACGCTCCGCTCACGGCGAACGCGGTCTACACCGCCCCGTCATTCAACCTGACAGAAGGTGACATCCCGGCGACGCTCGACCAGGAAGGCTCCACCTATTATCTCCAGGGAGACCTGACTGGCGACGCCACTCCGATAACCATCACCGCGGATGACGTCACATTGGACTGCAACGGCCACAGCATAATCTTCGCCCAATCATCCAATGGAGACGGCATAGACGTGAACGCGGATTCAGCGACGATAGAGAATTGCACTATCACCAACGACGGAAGCCAATACGGCCAGGCCGGCATATCGCTCTCATCGTACAATGATAACGTCGTGCAGAACGACACCATCTCGGTCACGCGGGGCGGTGGTGACTGGAGCTGGGTCATGGGTATCAGCTTCACGGGCTCCAACAACTCCATCACGGGAACTCCCATCTCGGTCGATTCGCTCTACGGCTTTGTGTGGGCAGTCGGCATCAACATGGCCGGCGCCAACAACACGATCGTGAACAACACGATATCCTCCCCTTCCAATCCGGAGGTGGAATGCGTCGGCGTCATCATCCAGTCTGTTTCCAACAGCACGTTCTCGGGCAACTCCATCACGGATCCCGGATGCTGGAATGGCGATGATTGGGGGGTCCTCACCTGGGGTGCCTCGGATAACAATCAATTCCACGGGAACAAGGTCAACAGCGAAATCGATATCATAATCGATGG
Organism: uncultured Microcaldota archaeon; assembly: GCA_963804385.1. Classification (GTDB taxonomy): domain Archaea; phylum Micrarchaeota; class Micrarchaeia; order Anstonellales; family Bilamarchaeaceae; genus Bilamarchaeum. The sequence goes on along the minus strand of CAWDQD010000013.1, from coordinate 49,004 downwards.
GTCCGGCAACACGTTCCTGCACAACAACCTGACCGGCAGCCGGTGGGTGGACGACCAATCCGGCGGCAACAATTACAACGATTCGACCTCCGGCAACATATACTATGACTCGGGCGGCACGCCTTCCTGGCAAGTGTACGACATCAAGGACGTCAACAACGACAGCTGGGCGGATATGGGGAGCGACCTGCCTTTCAGCTCATCCTTGTCCGAAGGCGAATGGCAAGAAAACGGCCAGGACTGGCACCCGTTCACGCTGGTGCTGGGCTCTCCTTTCGGCATACAGCAATTGGCGATCTCGCCTGCTTCCCCAAGCATCACGGGCGACCTCTCGTGCGACCTGCTCGCCTACGATGTCGATAATGCGTCTTCGGTGAATGTCACCTACCAATGGTTCAAGAACGGGAACCTCACGTTCTCCGGGAACTACACGAATCTCACGCTCGGCTCGAACACATCGCTGTCCACGGTGGCCAGCGGAAACCTCACGACGGGCGATTCCTGGCTGTGCAGCGCTTACGTGCAATTCGATGCTGCGAACAACTCCGGTTGGGTGAATTCTAGCGCGGTCCAGATATCGCAATGCGGCGTGGACATCACCACCCCGAACACTGTCTACACCTTCACGTCGGATTCGACATCCAGCGGGGACTGCGTGGACGTGGATGCGGACAACGTCACGATAGACTGCGAAGGGCATTCCATAACCGGGACAGGAGGGACGAACGGCGTCTGGTCCGGCTCCAGCGGCACGGTCGTGGAGAACTGCACCTTCTCGGACTTCGCTTATGGCGTATCCTTCGAGGACGTGGATGGGGGCGTCATAAAGAACAGCGACATGAACAGCAACGACTTAGCCGGCATCCTGCTTCTGGATTCCACCGGTGACAACGTCTACGATAATCTCCTCTACGAGAATTACGCCGAGGCCGGCCTCTATCTCTCCGGTTCGACAAACAGCACTATTACCGGAAACTATTTCGAGGACAACGACCAGGGCATCTATCTCGACTCCGGTTCGGACTACAACTCGATGGCAAACAACAGCTTCGTGAACAACTACGACGGCGTCCTGTTCGAGGACAGCTCGGACTACAACTACCTGCTCAACAGCAGCTTCGATGAGAACTACTACGGCTTCCAGCTCTACAGCTCGGACGACAACCAGCTCGGGGACAACACGATCACGAATACGGAGCAGAGCAATTTCGGATACACATCGTGCCCGTTCGTATACACCTGGAACGGCACAGGATACGGCTTCGTAACGGACATATCCAAGAGCGGCGGTATAGGCGCCGCGTCAAAGGCAGGCGGCGGGAAGCCGACCAATCCGGCAGGATACACGAAGATACCCGGAAGCATGCTCGTCCCGGATAACGGCTCCTACGACATGCAGGTGACCGAAGAATACGACGAGATCAGCTATCTCGACCGGGTCGAGCTGTACACCGTGGACCATTCCCCGGATGTCGACATCCTCCCCGGCCTGATGCAGAGCGATTTCAACACGTTCTACACTGTCAGCAAGACGCCAGGCTCGCTGGTCTCATGCATGACAGACAACGGGACCGACTGCAGCCAGGAAGTGTCCGCGAAAGACGGGAATTACACCTCCGAGCCGGGGAACCTGACGATAGATCTGGGCAACCTTTCCGGAGCATCAGAGGTCAAGCTCATACTGTCCATGGCCAAGGTCGGCAATTCTTCGAGCGGGACCAGGTCCATCCAGGTGAAGGATTCGAAAGGCAACTGGGTCAACGCGTACTCCAACGCGCAGTTCATGGCCACAGGCGGCCTGCCCCAGACCGTGGTCGTCAACCTGACTGGCATGTTCAATACGAGCGACCACCGCGTGAGGCTCGTCTTCCCCGCGGGCATATTCGATTACATCGGAGTGGACACGAGTCCGGAATCCCCGCTTTCCGTGGAAGCCTACAACGCGACTTCCGCGGACCTGCATTTCAGGGGCTATTCCGCCCTCACGGGCGCGATAGACAAGTGGGCGGACTACTACAATGCGAGCGCGCAGTCCGGCTATTCCAACCCATCCGGCAACTTCACCAAATACGGCGACGTCCTGCCGCTGCTCGGCGCGACCGACGATGAATACGTCATCATGCACCACGGCGACGAGATAAGCATGCGATTCCCGTACGTGGACGATACGCCGTCCGGGGATGTAAGGGATTTCATGCTCTTCAGCGACGGGTTCTACAAATCCGTGAACTATAACAACGGCTCGACGGTGGATCCGCTCCCGTTCCACGGCATGAGCGCATACCCCTATCCGGCCAACCAGAGCTACCCGAACGATTATGCGCACCAGCAATACCTGGCGCGATGGGACACGAGATACTACTCCGGCAACAGCAGCGCCGACGTCTCGCTGCCCTATTCGTTCAACAACACCGTGTTCGGCAACCTCATCGATGGCGGGCAGGCCGGGCTCTACCTCATGGACGAGGATTCCACGAACGTGCTGTACAACAACATCTCGAATGTGATTGTCGGCATCGGCCTCGATGAAGGGACTACGAACTCGGTCGTGACCGGCAACCGCATATACGCCGTGGAGAACGACTACGCATACACTCGGGACTCCGCAGGCATATCGATCACCGACGGCTCATACGACAACCTGGTGGCGAACAACACCATCTTCGCCGACGACACCAACGGCTGCGATTACGATTACTGCGGAGCGCTTGTGCTCTATTATCGGGGCGAATATGGCGAAGGTGAAGTCTACGGCAATGCCATCGAGAACAATACCATAGGCACGCTCGAGGGCTACGGGGTCGCGTCCGATGATGCCGCCTCGAACAACTTCACCGGCAACACCATCGCGGCCAGCGACCATCCCGGCATCTATCTCACGGATGACAGCACGGGAGACACCTTCCTGCGCAATACCATCTCGAGCGATGAATGGGTGGACGACGAATCCGGAGGGAACTCCTACAACGATTCGAGCACAGGCAACGTCTACTATCTAGGCAACGGCACCCCGGCTTCGAGCGTCTACGACATCCAGACGACGAGCCCTCCGGGCTGGGCCACATCAGGCGACGCATTGCCTTTCGGCCCGGACAACACTCCGGACCAATGGACATCCAACGGCGAGGATTGGCACCCGTGGGTCGGCCTGGCCGGATGCGGGCCCATCAACGCCTCGGTCACGCTCGACAGCGATGTGGCGGCGGCGGACGGCAACGACTGCTTCGACGTGTACGCGGATAACGTCACCATCGACTGCGCAGGCCATTCGATAACCGGCGACCACAACGGGGGCGATGGCATCTATTCGAACTCCAGCGGCACGGTCGTGGAGAACTGCACGATCACAGGTTTCGATGCGGGCGTGTATTTCGATGGGGTCGATAATGGCAGGATCCTAAGCACTGATTCGGATGGGGACTGGCGCGGCATCAGCATAATCGATTCGAACTACGATCTCATCTACGGCTCCATAGGCAGCGACGAAGGGACCGCAGGCATAGAGATCGATTCCAGCTCCAACAACAACATAACCGATTCCGCAGCGATCGGCACCGGAAACGGGTACGGCATCTCGTTCGAGTCGAGCACGAACAACACGATGATCGGCCTGAGCGCAAGCTCGCAAACGGGCATCGGCGCATACATATTCGATTCGCCGGCCACCCAAGCCTATTACAGCTCGTTCGTGACCGGGTCGACGGAAACCTATAATTCCGCCGTATTCCTCACTGACGATGACGGCAGCATGCTGACGGACAACGGGACATTCATCAACGACACCATGATCGCCCAGAAGCCGGGCGTGATGGGATTGGTCGTCGGCGGCGGGGCGGTCAACAACAACACCTTCCTCAACGACACGATCCAGGCTGATGTCTGGGTCCTTTCCTATCCTATGGAAGGGGACGTGAACTATTTCAACAACTCTGTCATGGGCAACGCGTATTACTACGCCAACGGCACGCCATCATGGGATGTGTACAACATCACGAGCAGCAGCGGCTCATGGGCTGATGGCGGGAGCGACCTCCCATTCAGTTCGTCCTTATCCGGGGGCGAATGGCAAGGCAGCGGGCAGGATTGGCACCCGTACACCGGGACTTCGTCCTCTCCTCCATCTCCTACGAACCAGGAAGGCGGCCATTCGACATCTAAATCCTCGCTGACGCTGTCCGAATCGTTCAACTGCTCTAGCGGGCAATTGACAGTGTCTTCGGGCGTATCTGGCCTGCCGATAACGTTGATCCCATCGGCCAGCGCAGGCTCCCAGCAGGCGCAGACCGATGCATCAGGCAATGCGGTCTTCACCGTGCCATCGAGCGGCAGCTACCAGATATATTCGCAGGGCAATTCGGACTACCTCTCAGCGACGGACAATGCTGAGCTGGACCTCTGCCCTGTGCAGCAGAACCAGACAATAACGACATCCGGCTGCAGCGACAGCTCGTCATGCGACCAAGACCAGCAATGCGTCGCTGGAAGTTGCGTTGCTGTGGAATGCAGCTGCGGGCAGATAGAGAACCACGCATGCGTCGCATACGCGTGCTGCTCGGACAGCGACTGCTCCTCAGGCATTTGCCAGGACCACTCGTGCGTTGCCCAGCAGGTGCAGAACCAGACTCAGCAGAACCAGACGCAGAACGTCAGCACCGGCCCAACCCAGGCGGAAGCGGCGGCTGCGATATCGGATGCCGAATCAGCGATAAGCGCGGCTTCCGGCTCAGGCAAGAACGTGACTGAAGCGCAGACAGAACTGGCGCAGGCGCAGGCAGCGCTTTCCTCAGGGAATTATGCGCTCGCGATGTCCCTGGCGTTGCAATCGAGGGCGTTCGCCAATGCCGCGGCAGCCCCGGCGCCCCAGGCCAACCTGACTAGCACGACGACTACGAACCAGCAACCAGCGAACTGGCTATGGCTCGTCTGGATAGTCGTGATCGTGGTCATCGTGGGAGCTGGCTATTATCTGCTCACGAGGAAGAAATCCAAGTGAATCTTTTTTCTTTTATCCTTCGGCTAGTGCTGTTCCAGTTGTAACCGGATAACCTATTAGCATCCCGGAAAAACGTTTATAAATTACATATATGTTAGTAATGGCATGAGAGTCTACTATCTTGTCGTTCTGATCCTGGTTTTAGCGAATCTCGGCTTCGCAATCCCCTGCGCCGATCTCACGAACAACGCCACATGGCAAAACAGCCTGCAAGGCAATATTACTGCAGGTTTCACGGTCAACGGATCTGTACGGCTCTGCCCCACGACCGATGACTTCTCGGGGGTAACCGCGTTCACCGTCACCGAACCGAACGTCACGATCAACTGCATGGGCGCGACGATAAACGGCGACAACACGAGCGGGACATACGGCATCTACACCAACCAGAACGGCACGATCATAGAATACTGCAACATAAGCAACTTCTCCTACGGCATAAACTTCGACGGGGCATCGAACGGGGAGATACTCGGCTCCAACGCGAGCTCCAGCGCGAACATCGCCATCTACCTGGACTCGGCCACCAATGATACGATCATGGATTCCATCGCTACGGCCACCACGGGCGCCGCGTTCAACATCTACCAGAGCTCCAACGACACGATCATCGACAGCTCCGGGTACGCTAGCGGGAACAAGGGCATCGACCTCTACTCCGGCTCCAGCAATAACATGATCATCGGCTCCAACGGCACTTCGGACTCGGACAACGGCATCTTCGTGAGCACGAACTCGGACAACAACAACATCACCGGTTCCATCGGGGCGTCGAACGATGCCGACGGCATCCATATCGAGGACAGCACGAACAACACCATCATCGGCTCCAACGGGACCTCGAATTCGACCAACGGCATCCTCCTAGAATATAGCACCTACGACCAGGTCTTAGACTCCAACGGGAACTCCAGCCCGAACAGCGGCTTCCATATATACGGGTCCAATCACGAGACGGTCATCAATTCTACCGGCTCCTCCGACTCATTCATAGGCATGGAGCTCAACAGCGGAAGCAGCTACGACACCATCATCGGCTCCAACGGGACCTCGAACTCTTACTACGGCATCGGAGACTTCGAAGATTCCGGGGATGTGTTCATGAACTGCACCGGGACCTCCGATTCGAGCTCGGGATTCTATCTCGATGAGAACGCCAACGAAACGGTAATTGGTTCGAGCGCGACCTCCGGTTCATTCGTGGCCATGTTCATCGTATCCGACGGCAACGACAACATCATCGATTCGGTCGCGGCTTCGGGCTCGAGCGACGGCATCTACCTGTCAGGGGCTTCGAATACATCGATCAGCGGCTCCAACCTGACTTCCGGCACGGACCGCGGGGTCGAGATAGCTGGGAGCGGCTCCAACAATACATTCAATAACTGCAGCATAGATGGCAGCTCCGGCACCTACGGCGCTTTCAATATCCAGGGATCGAACAACGACACGATAGGGAACAGCACGATAAACGGGGAAGACGGCCCGTACGCCATAACGATCGTGAACAGCGGCGACAACACCGGGAACGTCTTCATCAACGACTCCATCATGAACGCCAGCACCCTGCTCTACCTTGATGGGAGCGCGGCAGGGAACATATTCTGCTGGGACAACTTCACGCAGACGAGCGGCTATTATGCCCAGGACAGCGGCTCCGATTACTTCAACTCCTCGCTCTGCGATGGCGAAGGCAACATCTGGGCGAACGTTATGAATGGATCGGTGAACATAAGCGGCGCGATGCAGTCATCCGGCTTCCCGTCCCTCTTCATAGGCATGAATTCATACAACGACAACGATTCGCTCGGCATGACCTCTGGCGTGGTTGACTACGCGCCCCTGACGCCCTTCATCTCGCCACCTCTTACAGTCGCTTTCTTGCAGCCGACCTCTGCGGTGCAGTTCTACGAAGGCGACAGCTTCAATGTCTCGCTCAACACGACCTGCAGCCAGTCAGGGGACTGCGGCTATACGAACACTAGCGTCGCTTACGAAACGCCGTCGTCGCCTGCGTTCGGATACACCGGCGGCTACCAGTATTGGACCGTGCCGGATGGCGTGACATCCATAACACTCAACGTGTCCGGGGCGTCCGGCGGCTATATCAGCGGCTACACCCCCGGCAATGGCGCGAACATGGTGGGCACCTTCGCAGTGACGCCCGGAGAAGTCTTGTCAATCCTCGTCGGCCAGTCGCCCGGCCCCTGTTCCGGCTCTTGCTCTTATCCGGCAGGCGGAGGGGGCTCTTTTGTCGCGCTCGGCGCAACCTACTCCAACGCGACCCCGCTCATAGTGGCTGGCGGCGGAGGCGCGGCTTACGGTTCCAGCGGCGTCGATGCGCCTGTGACGGAAAACGGCACCGGCGACTCGCCGGGCACGAACGGCAACGGCGCGCCTGCGGTCCAGTGCGCCGGAGGAGGCGGAGGCTTCTACAGCTCAGGCGGAAGCGACACCGAGTATCCTGGTGAGGCAGGCGCAGGCGGCGCAGGATTCCAGCAGGGCGGCGCAGGCGGCACGGATTCCAGCTCAGAGTACCAAGCAGGCGGCTTCGGAGGCGGAGCCCAGGCCGATTACATCGGTTATTGCAATACCGAGGCCGGTTCCGGCGGCGGATACAGCGGAGGCAGCGGAACCATCGACGGCTCAAGTAAGTATTACGGCGAGGCCGGCGGTTCCTACAATTCCGGCACGTCCGAGGTGAACACGTCCGGATACAACTCCGGAAACGGCCAGGTCATCATCAGCTACGATATCGTGAAGCATCATGTTTCCGGTGTGGTTAATGCCACCCCGTTCTACACGACCAGCCCGAACCCGCAGTCAGCATCCCTTTCAGCCTTCCAGAGCGCCACGGCCAACTTCACCCTTGTAGCAACGGAGGCAGGCGATTATGAACTCATCGGCATCGCCAACAACAGCAGCGTGTCCGCTGCGGTGCCTGTCCATATCTTCGCCAGGGTCCCGCCTACCCCGGTCCAGGTATATCCCGAAGCCAGCGCTTACGCGCCCCCGGGTTCTGACGTTTCGCTGAATTTCAGCTGCAACGACGGGATCATCGATGATATAGAGCTCTGGACAGACCTCAACGGCACATGGAGCGAGGCCTACGCGAATTCAAGCTATACCAGCGGCATGGTCTCAGTCCCGTTCTATTCGCAGCCGGAAGGGTTCTACCACTGGGCGGTGTACTGCCACGCGACATATGGCGGCTCGGCCTGGAGCGCCAACCGGACGATCAACGTCACGACCGCAGCCATCTCCAGTTGCCAGGACCTCACCGACCCGGGTACATATCTCCTCTCCCAGAACATCACGTCCTCGAGCGACTGCTTCAACGTCTACTCGGACAACGTCACCCTCGACTGCCTCGGGCATTCCATAACCGGCCCGGGGACAAGCAGGGACGGCCTGGACGCGGATTCGGTGGACGGCACGGTCATCAGGAACTGCACCTTCACGGATTTCGAATATGGCATCTATTTCCAGAACGCATCCTATGGCCAGGTAGTGAACAACACGTTCTCGTCCGACTACTACGGACTCTACCTGGACTACGCAAGCTCCGATGGCTCCGACTACAATTACATCGGCAGCAACAATTTCGCCAACAACTATTTCGGTTTCTACGTCTACCAATCGGACAGCAACCTCTTCGCCTACAACAACGTGACGAACACGGGGAATTCGAATTTCGGCGGCGGATCCTGCCCGATGCTTTTCACCTACAACGGCACCGGCTATGACTTCCAGCAGGACATAGGCGTCACTGGCGGGCTGGGCAAGAAGCTCAACAAGACGCTCTGGGATGCGCAGCCATTCTACACAGACCCTGCCAAAACGCCCTCGTATTTCGAGGATTACGCCCATGTGGACGGGGACAGGCTGGCCCCGCGGACCTCCGGCAACGATACCTATTACGACATCAGGCTGAACGAAGAATTCCAGGAAGTGGAATATGTCGACAAGCTGCAGCTGTTCGTGATAGACCACGCCCCGGGTTTCAACGTCTACCCGGACATCAGGAAGAACGGGAGCCTCTATACCATAAGCGATTCCGCATCCCCGGTCTATTCGGCCTCCGATCAGACCGGCAAGGACGTGTCAGCGGACATATCCTCCAGGGACGGCGTCTTCTGGTCGAGCTCCGACGATTCCACGCCGAGCTACCTGCAGCTGAAGCTGCTTCCAGGAGATGCGAACCGGCAATACCTCAGGCTACTCGTCTCCATGACGATGACCAACCCGGCCGAATCCTACAACGTGAGCATACCCTCGCTGAATACGACCAGGGCCTTTGTGCAGTTTTTGAACCAGAACGGGCAATGGGTGAACCTGCCGGATAGCCGGCAGATAGACCTGGTCCAGGTCAACGGAACGACCTATACTGTCACGCCCAATTATTACGGCGTGTCGAACAGCGTGTTCGACCTCTCCGGATTGAACATCACGAACAATACGATAAGACTCGTGGTGCCCGACAATTCCAAGATATGGCACATCGACAGGATATTGGTCGACACATCCGCGCCGCAGAATTACAGCATAGCCCGGATTTCCCCGTACTCGGCCGACCTGCATTTCAAGGGGGTCTCGCAGCTCGTTCCTCTCTATAACGGCGCATACGCCCCGCAGACCAGCGTCTACGACAATGTGACTGATATGGAAGGCGTCAAATACAACCTCTCAGGCAATGCCACCCGGTATGGTGACGTGACCCCGCTGCTCTCGGACGTCGATGACGAATACGTCATAATGACCCAGGGCGACGAGATAGCATCGAAGTTCGCAGTCCCGCCCCTCCAAAGCGGGTTATCCAGGGACTTCATAGTATACACCTGGGATTATTACAAGGAGGAGACCGCGCCGCTGGGCAACACAATAGGTCCGCTCCCGTTCAGGGCCATGAGCGGGTACCCGTACAATACTTCAGTGGAGAGTTATCCGTCCGATGCGGCGCACCAGGCATATCTTGCGCAATGGAACACGCGCGAATTCCAAGGTGGCGATTCCGGTTCGTCCGGCGTCTCCCTGCCATACTCGTTCAACAACACGATCTACCAGAACACGATAATCGGCGGCAGTGACGGCCTGTACCTTGACAATGAGGACGCCACCAGCATAATCCAGAACAATATATCCAGCGTGCAAACCGGGGTCTACGCGGATTTCTCTGAGAACCTCAACATATCCGGGAACAACATCACAAATGCGGAATACGGTGTGGAGTTCTACTACTCGTCTTCCAGCAATGTCTCCGGCAACATGATAGCGGGCATCAGCTCAGACGCGCTTGAACTCGAGTCGGACTGCTACGACAGCAACTTCACGGACAACAGCCTTAACAGCTCCGATGTCGACATCTACTCGCAGTCCTCCAACGCCGGGAACTCGTTCCTGCACAACACGATCATAGGGGATGAGTGGGTGGATGATTACAGTTCGGACAACGCATACAACGACTCGACCACAGGGAACATCTATTACCTCGCGAACGGCACCGGGGCATGGGAAATCTACAACATCACGAGCAGCACCAACTCAGGATGGGCCGACTCCGGAAGCGACCTGCCTTTCAGTTCATCATTGTCCGGCGGCGAATGGTACGGCAACGAAGCGGACTGGCACCCCTACACGGGAAGCGCGAACCCCTCACCGACGTACGAGGACAGCGGCCATTCGACATCCAAATCTTCCTTGACGCTGTCCGAATCGTTCAACTGCTCTAGCGGGCAATTGACGGTGTCTTCAGGAGTGTCTGGCCTGCCGATAACGTTGATCCCATCGGCCAGCGCAGGCTCCCAGCAGGCGCAGACCGATGCATCAGGCAATGCGGTCTTCACCGTGCCATCGAGCGGCAGCTACCAGATATATTCGCAGGGCAATTCGGACTACCTCTCAGCGACGGACAATGCTGAGCTGGACCTCTGCCCTGTGCAGCAGAACCAGACAATAACGACATCCGGCTGCAGCGACAGCTCGTCATGCGACCAAGACCAGCAATGCGTCGCTGGAAGTTGCGTTGCTGTGGAATGCAGCTGCGGCCAGATAGAGGACCACGCATGCGTCGCATACGCGTGCTGCTCGGACAGCGACTGCTCCTCAGGCATTTGCCAGGACCACTCGTGCGTTGCCCAGCAGGTGCAGAACCAGACTCAGCAGAACCAGACGCAGAACGTCAGCACCGGCCCAACCCAGGCGGATGCTACTGCCGCGATATCGGATGCTGAATCAGCGATAAGCGCTGCTTCCGGCTCAGGCAAGAACGTCACCGAAGCGCAGACAGAACTGGCGCAGGCGCAGGCAGCGCTTTCCTCAGGGAATTATGCGCTCGCGATGTCCCTGGCGTTGCAATCGAGGGCGTTCGCCAATGCCGCGGCAGCCCCCGGGCAATCGGCCAACCTGAGCGGCACCTCGACCATGAACCCGCCGCCATTCAATTGGTTCTGGGTAATCGGCATCGTCGTGATAGTGGTCATAGCGGGGTTGGGCTATTACCTGTTCGTCATGAAGAAGCCGAAGAAAAGGTGATTTTTTTTCTTTTTCATTATACGGTATGGGCGGATATACATTTTTCATCCCGAAAAAACGTTTATAAACTACGTATATGTTAGTAGAAGCATGAGAGTCAACTATCTTGTGCTGTTTTTGGTTGCGATCCTGCCTTTTTGCTATGCGACCTGCAACCCTTCGATAACCCAGGCGGACATGCCGGCAACGCTCAGTTGCGCAGGGACCTACACCTTGTCTGAGAACGTCACGAGCAGCGGCAGCGCTATCACGATCGCCGCGGACAACGTCACCCTCGACTGCGGGGGGAATGCGATAGAGTTCGCCCAATCCTCGTATGGGGACGGCATAGACATTAACGCCAACTTCTCCACGATAGAGAACTGCACGATCACCAATAACGGCACGGACTACGGCCAGATCGGCATATACCTGTCCGCATCCAACGGCAGCGTCATCCGGTCCAATAACATCTCGGTCACGCAGGTCGGCGGCGCCTGGGGCACGGCGCAAGGCGTCTACCTCATCGGTTCAAACAACGTCATCGCGAACAATTCCATATACACCACGAGCCTTACCGGGCTTCTCTGGACCGTGGGCATCACCATGGATGGCTCCAACAACACCGCAGCGGGCAACTCGATCTCCTCCCCTCCCAATTCCGAAGTCGAATGCGTCGGAGTTTCCCTCCAGTCCGAATCCAACGGCACAGTCCAGGGTAACACGATCACTGATCCCGGATGCTGGCATAACGATGATTGGGGCGTCTCCCTGGCAGATTCTGATAACAATTCGCTCCAGGGGAATTCCATCAACAGCGATATCGATATCTTCATGTCCAGCTCTCTCAACAACTCGGCCCTCAGCAACAATATGACCGGAAGAGTGTGGGTGAGCGATTCCAGCGGTTCAAACGCTTACAACGATTCGACCTCAGGCAACATATACTACCTCTCCGACGGCACGCCTTCCTGGGTATTCTACAATATATCGGACACCAACGGCGACGGCTGGGCGGATGTGGGGAGCGACCTGCCTTTCAGTTCCTCCCTCTCAGGCGGGCAATGGATCGACAGCGGGCAGGACTGGCACCCGTACACATTGAACCGGTTATCCGCCTGCATCAACCTCTCGGACAGCGCCACCTACGGATCCAATGTCAGCGGAGACATGGGTTCGGGCTTCACGGTCAACGGCTCGATCCAGCTCTGCAACGACAGCTATCCGTTCAGCGGGGTCACGGCGCTCAATGTGACCGGGCCCGATGTCACGATAGATTGCGCGGGCGCGTCTATATCCGGCGACGGCACCACATACACGTACGGTGTCTACTCTAACCAGTCCAACACCACCGTGGAGAACTGCAGCATCTCGGACTTCAACGATATCCTCTACTACAGCAATGTCACCGGCGGCGCGATAACCGGAAACGACCTGAGCCTGGCCCAATACGGCGGGTCCTGGCCCAACGCTTTGGGGATATACCTCTTCGGCTCTACTTCCATCAACGTATCCAGCAACAATGTGCACGACAACAACGATTTCGGCATCTACCTCGATACCGGTTCGGACTACAATGAAATCATGTACAATAATATGACGGACAATCAGCAGGGGATGTATCTGTATTACGCGGACGACAACCAGGTCGGATACAACCTCTTCAGCGGGCAATACACGTCCTACGGTTCCTGCCCGTTCATCTATCTCAGGAACGGATCCGGCTACAGCTATTACACGGACCTGGGCGGAGAGCCGCTCGGCGTCTCATGGTTCAAGCCGCAAAAATACACGGCAGGGATGTACGAGCTCGGAGATTTCCAGCCGACGAACGGGACATACGATATCGCGGTCAGGGAAGTGATACCGGAATCCGACTATTTCGATTCGGCGAAACTCGCGCTCGTGGACGTCCCTACGGGATACGGGGTGCTGAACACCTGGAGCTACACCTATCCGTTCAATCAGGCTCCTGTCGAGCAGTTCATGACCATAAACGATCCGATCGCGCCGATAAGCGCTACAGACAATTACGGACACAACGTGCTATCCCAGGTTTCGGCCAAGGACGGCGTGCCTGTCAAGATATACGACAACGTGCAGAACCCGATAACGCTGGATTTCGGCAGCATACCGGATCCGCAGTACGCGAAACTCATAATCACCGGATGGGCCGCATACAACGTTAATTCCGCCCTCAAGCCGCAGAACTACCTGCTAGTGCAGACCCAGCTCGCCAACGGTTCGTGGGTAACACGCGATTCGTTCGGCAGCTTCATCGGGGATTCGAAGACCATCGTCTTCAACATCTCAGGCATCCTTCAATCAAACGACACCCTCATCAGGATCATCGCGCCATCCTCCTCATCGACCATGCATCTGATAGACCAGGTGCTGCTCGACGACTCTGCGCCGGTGCCTTTCAACGTCACCTACGTGGACCCGGGGAGCGCCACCCTGCAATGGGGAGGCTCGACGAATTACGTCTACGCGACCATCGACCACAGGCACGTCAACGTGACCGACGACCATGGCCCGGCCATACCAGACGACCTGATGTACGGCAACTTCACTGCATATGGGAACGTCCTGCCCCTGCTCAATGCCGCGGACGACGAGTTCGTGGTCATGAGGAGCGGCGACGAGCTTGACCTCCAGTTCAACGACACGCCAAAGGCGGATGGCACGGACAGGTATGCCTTCCTTCTCGCGGACGACATGTACACGATAAAATCCAGCATAAACGGCTTCGTTCGGGATTCCATAGACCCCATGCCATTCCACGGCATGAGCGCATACCCGTACAACGGAAGCTATGCCAATGAATCCGGGCGCCAATCCTACCGCTCGGAATGGAACACGAGATATTACGCAGAACCGTCGTCAAATTCCACCGCGATGAACCTGCCTTATTCGTACAACAATACCGTGTTCGATAATACGATAATCGGAGGAAATCCCTCCTCCACTGCGATCTCGCTATCCACCGAGAATTCGACGAATCTGCTCTACAATAACATATCTGGTGTGGAGACCGGCATATCCTCGTCCAATTCTGTCGGAACGCAGATAATCGGCAATATCATAAACGCGTCCAACTCCGGTAACGGTGATGGAGTTTATTTATATGGCGAGAACAGCGGCTATGACACCGACTCGGATATATCCAACAATACCATCCTGAGTGATAACTACGGCATCCAGCTCGATTCATCCAACAACGTCCTGGTCTCCGGCAACGTAATAAACTCCTCAGGCACGTCCATCTATCTGACCGATGGCGCTGCAGGGAACACGGCCCTCCACAACAACATCACGAGCGATCAATGGGTCGAGGATGATGACGGCGGCAATACCTACAGCGATTCCACCTCGGGGAACATCTACTACCTAGGAAACGGCACGCCATCCTGGGAAATCTACAATATCGTGGATGTCAACAACGACAGCTGGGCCGACACGGGGAGCGACCTGCCATTCAGCTCTTCCCTTTCGGGCGGGCAATGGATCGGCGAAGGGCAGGACTGGCACCCTTACACATCGAACGAGGCATCCTGCGTCAACCTCTCGGATTCATCCACCTACCAGGGCGATGTCCAGGGCGACATGACGAGCGGCTTCACGGTCAACGGATCGATCGTCATGTGCCAGGACAACTACTCGTTCGAGGGCGATATCATCGCGCTCGCGGTCACGGCGCCTGATGTCATGGTCGACTGCAATGGCGCATCGATTATCGGGGACAACTTCTCCAGCAACCTGGGCATGTTCACGGACCAGCCCGGCACAGTGATCGAGAACTGCAACCTGTACAATTTCTCCACAGGCATCCTGCTCAACAACACGCCGAACGCCACGATCGTGTGGAACAACATTTCGAGCACGAACGACCAAGGGTTCGGAGGAAGCATAATCTCGATTCCGGCAGGCATAACGACATTCAACTCGAGCAGCGACATCGAGAACGACAATATCAACGCCTCCGTCACAGGCATAATCCTGTTCATCAGCGGCAATAGCACAGTCTCGGATGACAACGCGGAAGCCGCGATCCCGATCGTGCTCTTCGGAAGCGCCCAGAACGATTTCTCTTACATCAATGCGAGCATAGGTTCGGAATACTTGGGGGAAAGTGCTGGCGTCTACGTGATCGAGGGCGAAGAAAACCTCTTCACCAACATGTCGATCAACGCCACGGGCGGTTTGGGCATATACCTCACGGGATCGAGCGGCAACACATTCCTCGGCAACGCCATCCAGAGCGCCACATGGGTCTACGACGACACCGGCGGCAACTCCTACAGCGATTCGACCTCGGGCAACATATACTATCTCGACGACGGCACCCCATCGTGGGACGTCTACGACATAGCGGACCAGAACGGCGACGGGTGGGCGGACGTGGGCAGCGACCTGCCTTTCAGCTCGACGACCCAGCCAGGCACAGATGGCTATTGGATCGGCTACGGGCAGGATTGGCACCCGTACACCACGAACGGCTGCGTCGACCTCACCAACAGCTCCACCTACCAGGATAAAGTCCAGGGCGACATGACCGACGGATTCACGGTAAACGGCTCGATCGTGCTATGCCCAAATACGTATAGCTTCACGGGAGTCAGCGCGCTCACGGTCACGCAACCATACGTTGCGGTCGACTGCGCGGGCAGCTCGCTGGTCGGAGACGGCACGGCCGGCACTAACGGCATCTACTCGAATCAGGACAACACGACCATCGAGAGCTGCGGCATCAGCGGCTTCCCGATGGCCATATACTTCAACGGCGTATCCGGCGGCACCATCACGAACACGAACGCGACCGCTCCGCAGCAATACACGATCGACATCTCCGGCGGATCAGACGACACGATATCCGGCACCAGCGCTACCGCTGGAAGCGAATGGACATATCCGGGCGTGGACGCAGGCACCCAGGCGATCCTGATCAACTCGAGCTCCAACGACAGCATCCTGGATTCGAGCGCGACGGCATTCGAGTACGCGCTCGACCTCGAATCGAGCTCCAACGACATGATCTCCGGCACGAACGAGACAGGATCGGACTACTTGGTCTACCTGAACGCGTCTGGCAACAACACGATTACGGATACTAATGCGGACTCGGACGACATCGATGTGCTCTACCTCCACTCCAGCTCGGACAACACGATAACCGACTCGGTCGTGAGCGCCGGCAACAGCCTCGCGATCGTCCTGGACTCCAGCTCCAACAACACGATCCAGGGCACGAACGCCACCGTAGTGAACGGCAATGCAATGTACATGATCTCGAGCTCCGACAACTCGGTCCTCAACTGCACCATGAACACAACGTCGAACTCCGCGCTCGACATAACCGGCTCGAGCACTGGCAACACCTTCCTGGGGAACACAATCCAAGGGGATGTCTGGGTATCCGACTCAGTGGGCGGGAACGCCTACAACGACTCGACCTCCGGGAACATCTACTACCTCGCGAACGGCACCGGCGCCTGGGAGGTCTACAACATAACGGACACGAACCGGGATTACTGGGCCGACATCGGAAGCGACCTGCCATTCAGTTCTTCGCTATCCGGCGGGCAATGGAGCGGTAACGGAGCGGACTGGCACCCGTACACATTGAACGAAGTGGCGGCCGCATGCGTCAACCTCTCGGACTCGTCCACCTACGGGTCCAATGTCTCAGGCGACATGGTCGACGGGTTCAACGTCGACGGCTCGGTCATGCTCTGCAACGACAGCTACCAGTTCAGCGGAGTGGATGCGATCAACATCACCGCGGACGACGTGACCCTGGACTGCAACGGCAGTTCGATAAACGACAGCGTTCCGGGCGAAGGCGTCGGAGTGGTCATCCAAGCAGATCGGGCTACTGTAGAAAACTGCTCGATATCCAACTTCAATGACGGCATAAGCATGGCCGAGCGCAACAATATCACGTTAACTGGCAACACGATATCGAACTCGTCTTTTAGTGCCATATTAGGTTTCGGCGCGCCCGGCTGGGTGCATGCCACGGACAACCTGATGATCGGCAACAACATCGGCATCCAGTTCGGGGCCGTGTACCAGAACGACATAATATCAGGAAACCAGATATACAACAGCACCTTCAACGCCATGCAGATCATGATCATCAACAGCTCGGTCATAAGCGACAACATCATCGAGAACGTGAGCGGCGGCACGGATTCCTGCGGATGCAGCGACTCCTACTGCCCGGATAAGACCTGCGGCGAGGGCATAAACGCGAATAGGGTGACCGACTCGAATTTCACTAACAATACAATAACCTATACATTCGCCAGCGGCATCGGCTTCCGGAACTCCCAGCAGAACCTGATTTCCGGAGGGGAGATCGGAGAAGCGAACCACTACTACGCCGCTAATTGGTCATGGATCCAATTCGGCGGCGGCATCTGGTACGATATTGTTTCGTCCAACAACACCGCGACCGGGATATACATGCATAACGACACCGGTGGCGCATTCGAAGTGCAGGGTGATTACAATCTCATCCAATCGAACGACCTGATCCACAACTGCGGAGGCGTGCAGCAGATAAACTGCTTCGGCGCGAGCAACCTCACGGTGGTGGGCAACAACATAACCGACGGAACGGGCAACGGCATAAACGCCTATAGCTGCCAGAGCCTGAACATAACAGGGAACCACATCGACAGGAACGCGGTGGACGGAATCCAGCTTTATAGCGATGACTATGACTGGGTGCAGGACAACACTTTCGAGAATAACACTGACGATGCCATATATACGGAATCCAACTACGGTACCTTCCTCGGCAACACGATCCAAGGCTCCAGTTGGGTCACGGATTATGGAACCGGCAACAACTACAACGACTCGACCTCAGGCAACATTTACTACGAGTCTAACGGCACGCCTTCATGGGATGTCTACAACATCACGAGCAGCAGCGGCTCATGGGCTGATGGCGGGAGCGACCTCCCATTCAGCTCGTCCTTATCCGGAGGTGAATGGCAAGGCAGCGGGCAGGATTGGCACCCGTACACCGGGACTTCGTCCTCTCCTCCATCTCCTACGAACCAGGAAGGCGGCCATTCGACATCCAAATCCTCGCTGACGCTGTCTGAATCGTTCAACTGCACGAGCGGGCAATTGACGGTGTCTTCGGGCGTGTCTGGCCTGCCGATAACGTTGATCCCATCGGCCAGCGCAGGCTCCCAGCAGGCGCAGACCGATGCATCAGGCAATGCGGTCTTCAGCGTGCCATCGAGCGGCAGCTACCAGATATATTCGCAGGGCAATTCGGACTACCTCTCAGCGACGGACAATGCTGAGCTGGACCTCTGCCCTGTGCAGCAGAACCAGACAATAACGACATCCGGCTGCAGCGACAGCTCGTCATGCGACCAAGACCAGCAATGCGTCGCTGGAAGTTGCGTTGCTGTGGAATGCAGCTGCGGCCAGATAGAGGACCACGCATGCGTCGCATACGCGTGCTGCTCGGACAGCGACTGCTCCTCAGGCATTTGCCAGGACCACTCGTGCGTTGCCCAGCAGGTGCAGAACCAGACTCAGCAGAACCAGACGCAGAACGTCAGCACCGGCCCAACCCAGGCGGATGCTACTGCCGCGATATCGGATGCTGAATCAGCGATAAGCGCGGCTTCGGGCTCAGGCAAGAACGTGACTGAAGCCCAGACAACGCTTGCCCAGGCGCAGGCGGCGCTTTCCTCAGGGAATTATGCGCTCGCGATGTCCCTGGCGTTGCAATCGAGGGCGTTCGCCAATGCCGCGGCAGCCCCCGGGCAATCGGTCAGCCAGAACGCAACCGCTGTCCAGTCACAGCAATTCCAGTGGCTCTGGCTGGTGTGCATAGCGGTGGTCGTGATCTATATAGTCGCAACAAGGAAGAAGAAAAAGTGACTGGCTTCCTTGTGTTTTATTTTTATGGAGATGCCTGGTCCATGCCAGGCGTATCTTTTTTCCATAAAACTATGATACGGTCCTAGATCTTCTTTGTGAACGAATCCCGTAGCACGATAAATACGAACAATAATACCAGCAGGCAGACTCCAGCTCCGACAATCAGGTCTTTGCCGCTTTGTAGATATAGCGAGTACGCTTCAATCAAAGTAAATGCGCCGACAAATAGGGTTATGTCCTGGAGATCCCTTTCAACCAATAAATCACCGGTACATACAACGATGAAAACGTATAAAACGCTTTTGCAGGACCGCCCCGGTGAAATTCGCTGCTGGACTATCAGCCGAGGAACTTCCTGAGTATCGTGGCGAGGGCCAGGCAGCTCTTCCTCGACACCCATTCGCCGGGAGCATGCATGTTGGCGCCGCTAGGGCCGTACGTGATGACCGGGATCCTGTTGAGCGCCAGCACGTTCTCGTCGTTCACCTCGTGGCCGTAAACGACGCGGGGCTCTCCCAAGGCAGACGCTATGATGAGCGCGAGCCTCTGCACGCACGGGTCGCTCCGGTCAGTGTATTGGGGGACCAGGTAAGGCGTCTTCCTCTCCTTCAGGCGCGCGTTTCCTATCTTGTTGAGCTCCGAGAGCACGCTTTCAGCGGTCTCAGGCGGGGTGAGGTGCCATTCGATCTCGTTCCCGCGGATGGTCGGCGGCGCTACCGGGAACGGGCCGCTCTTCTTGGGCATCATCCTCCCGAGCGCCTCGAAGTCTCCGCTGAATTCATAGACCGCCCTGCCGAGCCTGCCCAGCGTGAGCTGCCTCTCCCCCAGATGCTCGCCCCCGTCCCCTCCGGTGTCCGTGCTGACGATGCATTCGCAGCCGGAAAAGAAGCCGCTTTTCACTATGGCGTAAGCGCCTTCGGAGATATTCTCTTCATCCACGCCGAACGCGATTTTGAGCGGTCTTCTGTTCGGTGTTTCGATCGCATGGAGCATCGCGGAGATCCCGCCTTTCATGTCCCAGGCCCCGAGCCCGATCAACCGGTCCCCGGACTTCTTCAGGCGGTACGGGTCGACCCAGCCCTCCGCGGGCGCGACCGTGTCCATATGCCCGTAGAGCCCGATCCGCTTCCCGGACCCGCCGCGCTCCGCGAGCACGTTGAACCTCCCCGGAGCTATCTCCAGTCGCCTGGTGGAGAATCCGCGCTCAGCGAGCAATTCCTCCAGCCGCTCGGCTATCCTGCGCTCTTCCCCGGTTTGGGATGGTATAGAAACAAGCTCTTCGAGCAGATCCATGGTTACCCTGTCGTAACATAGATGCCGCGGGCGTTCGCCTCGCGTATCATCTCAGGTATGTCCAGCTTCCTGCGGAAATCCGAGATGATCGTGAACGGGTAGTGCTGCATGGAGAGCGTGCGCTCGAATATCTGCAGCGGGGTCATGCCATGGCGGTAGAGCGCGGTCACGCTCGTGTTCGTGGTCCCGACCTCTATCTCCTGGCCCATCTTCTTCTGCTTGATCTTGGGATCCGTGATCTGCCTGTGCTGGGACATCATGAGCGGAAGAGCGCTGACCACGCTTTCCGGAGGGAGGTCTCCCATCCTGCCGCACGCGACCGCGAGCTGGGTCGCCATCACGCTCATTATCATCTCGGGGTTGTCTCCGGTCGGATAATCCGGCACCCTCTCGAAGCCGTGCCCGTTGTAGACCCATCCGGGGTCCTCGAACAAGGATCCGACTATCGGGAGGCCGCTCCGCATGAGCATGATCGACATGTTGATCGGGAAATGCATGCCCACGGCCTTCGCCTTCAGGTACGCGGCCAGCTCCTTGGGTTCGTGCGGGATGTCCTCGACCCATTCATGGCCGCAGCCCTTGAGCTTCCCGGTCTCCCATCCTATCTCGTTCCTGAGCGGAACCTCGCGGGTCTGGCAGACGCTCCGGAACGATTTCATGTCGTCCGTGAGCCTGGTCTTGATGATATACTTGGATTGTATCCCGCAGCTCGGGCAAGGCGTCTTGAACATCCATGGCTTGTCCTCGTGGACCAGGCTGGCGTACAGTCTCCGGTTCTCGCTAGCTTTCCCGCCTCTGCGCTCCGCGTTCGTGAGCGTGGCGCTTAACATAGAAAAAAATTCATGGGAATCATCGATGGCCTGCAGGTGCAGGTTGGGCGTCGAGCTGAAGAACAGCGGTATGCCCGATATGTCCACGCCTATCCTGGACAGGAAGGCTCGTATGGAGAAATGCATCTGGAGCGCCTTGGCCTTGAACAGGTCGTCGGATTTGGAAAGCACGGCCTGCGCTAACGTTATGTCATGCTCGGTGTACAGCTCGGTGGGTTGGAAATGGTTCCTCTTGCTGCAATCTCCGCCGCGGATGTTCTGCACGAACCTTCGTGAGCTTTCCGGTTCCATGCCCCAGAGGTGCGCCTTCGCGTACCTGTCCGCCTCTATGTCGTCCACGAACTGTGAGAGTATGCCGTAGGCCGGTCTCTGGAACGCCGCGAAGAGCGTCGATTCATCTAATGAACAGAGGTCGTGCTCTATCATGCCCCTCCTCGCTTCAGTCGCCCGGTATGATTCGAATTTCCCGCTGAGCGCTGTTGCCGCCGCCGCGAGCATCGCCCCTGCTATGAACGTATGGAGCTCGTAGTTGGTGGTCCAGGAGTTGCACATCTCCCCGCCGACGTGTATCAATCCCTTGACATCCCCTTTGGCATCGGAGATCCTGGGCTCGTCGAGGGGGCCGCTCACGGTGAACGCCTTGCCCCTGAGGCAATCCGGAGAGAAGCTCTTCTCGGCTAAAGCCGCGTTCTCCACGAACGCAGCGATGCCTCTCGCGTTGCGTCGCACGCCCTCCTTCAGTATCGACTGGGGGGTGGTTTTGGATGTGAGCGGTTCCATAGTTTCATGATTGCTTTGGGAATATATAAATTTAAACCCGAACTTTCCGGAAAAAATCTAAAAAACACTCATAATAAATGTGAAAAACAGGATATTATCCGGAATATCTAATATAATGGAGATTACCTGAACTGCCATGTTCCAATCAGCGGCTTGGGTTGAGTTTCGATACAATCCGTTCTATCCTGGCCATGCAATCATCGCAGATCTTTTTGGCCTGATCGAACAGGTTGCCGGTCGCGTGCATCATGCATGAGTTCTCGCAATGATTTAGGCCAAGGACATGGCCCATCTCATGAACAGCGCATCTACCCAGTCTCTCGG
Source organism: uncultured Microcaldota archaeon (assembly GCA_963804385.1). Classification (GTDB taxonomy): domain Archaea; phylum Micrarchaeota; class Micrarchaeia; order Anstonellales; family Bilamarchaeaceae; genus Bilamarchaeum. The sequence continues at coordinate 26,360 of CAWDQD010000013.1, read as the reverse complement.
CTTTAGAATCCGCAGGTCCATCCCTTATGCGGTACATGGATAATAGCGCGAACCTGTCTTTCATCCCTATCCCAGCAAACGGATCGAAATTCTTGCTGGATGTGAATCCGGCCGCAGGCCCGGAATCGTGCATTATGGCGTAAGGGAACAATCCGACCCCATACACCCCGCCGCTTCCGAGCATCCCCCGGAGCGAGCTGAAGAGCAAAGGAGCATCGGCGTCTATGAACGTTCTCCGGTGCAGGAGGCTGAGCAGTTTCCTGCCATATCTGACATCCCGCACTTTCGCGATATCTTTCGGCCCTACCTCGGCTTGCTCAATCTGGATACCAAAACGCTCGAATTCCTTCAATCCTGCGACCGCGGCGGAGGCTTCACAATGCTGGACCGAAACATCTGTGCATCGGACTGGAGACGGATAAATGACACGGATACGTAGTGAGTTTTCCTGTTTTTGGAGTTCCATTAGTAATCATCGTGTACCATGAGCGAGAACCGCTTATATAAACTTGAACCCAAAATCATTGGAAATAATCTGAAAAACACTCGTTTTTTAAACCTTTTTCCGGATATTATCCGATATGAAAGACATAAAGCTGGATGAAAAAGACCTCCTTATCCTTGAAGCACTACATAAAGACGCAAGGCAGACCATAGCCGAGCTCTCCAACGAGCTCGGGATTCCCCGTGCGACAGTGCATGAACGCATCGTCGGGCTAAGGAAATCCGGCGTGATCCGGCGCTTCACCATAGAGCAGGATTACAAGATGACCGGCCTTCCGACACTGTCGTTCGTGTTCGCGGAATACGACCGGACGGCGAAAGCCGACCAGCACGAGGTCGCGAGGTCTATCGGAAAAATCCCCGGCGTGTTCGGGGTCTACATCGTCTCAGGCGAATGGGACCTGCTCATCAAGATAAGAGGCAAAAGCATCGAGGACATCGGCACCATGATTCTGGACAGGATTCGCGCAGTGCCTGGCGTGTACAAGACGTACACGATATCATGCTTCGAGATAGCCAAAGACGAGATATGATAATGGGGTCCGGAAAAGCTCACGGTCTGCCTCACGATCCCATGCCTGCAAAGATGAGAATTCAGCCTTCTAACGACTGAAGGAGCGATAGCACGGCATCGATTTTATGCTTCGGCATCACTGCCCCCGAATCTCCAGTCAATGATTTGAACTCTTCGAGCGTCAGCTCCCTGATTCCGGCGCCTGTAATTTTCGGAGTGCTGATCTCTATCGCGACCGCGAGCGCGCGGGAAGGGCAATAGTCCAGGAAGACCTCCTGCCAGTTGCCGATTGCGGCCAGGCCTACCTGCTTGTCGATCCTCCCGAGGTATCTGGAGCTGTCCATCCTGTAAATCAACTCGTGGCCGACCGGGATGCCGTATCTCTCATCACGATGATACCACTTTTCCGGATCCGTCGGGAAATTTGGGATCAGGTCGACCTCTCTCGCCCGCACGATCCTGAACATCCCATCCGCCTCGAGGGTGAATTTCGGATGCTTGGCGACGAGGATCGCGTTTTTCTTTCCTTGGTGCTCCTCAGGTACGGGGAAGACATATCTTATCTCCGTCGTATGATCAGTGTAGTCTATCTCCTTCCCGAGCTCCTTGTCCGGCTCATTATATCCGGCCATGATGCCGGTCCAGCAGGCGAAATCCTTGTTCGTGCCCAGGCTGCTGAGGGCGTTGCTCAGTTTCTTGATAGAGGCCATCTTCAGGCCCGCTTCATCCGCTCTCGTCAGGGCTTCTTCCATGGGGAAGCCTCTGGGTCCCTTCAGCAATAGCAGGCTGGAGTCTTTCGTTCTTGGAACCAGAGCTATAGAAATCATATTACGCCTCAGATGTTTATTCTATGCATCATACTACTTAAAAGTCTATCTATTAACACAACTCCACCGTCATGCGCCATCCCGAAGTCGTTAACAATGGTAAAATAAGAATAAATATAAACCCGAACCCGCATCATACTAACCATGTTGCAGAGAGTCCCAGGTATCAAGAAATTGTTCGTGGATCCTTCAAACGAGAAGCACAAGCGAGTCATCGATGAAGGGGTGAAGGCGCAGACCCCTCTGATAGAGCCATTATTGCCGAGGATCCAACCTGGATATGTGCTGTATAATATGGTTGTGACGAACAAGTTCGCCTTGCCCCTTGCGCCTTCCTTGGAGTTCACGGCGTTCTCCCGCTCCGTCGCCAATGCATGGGATTCGACCACCAAGGATGAACGCAGGGGGTTGGAGCTTCCGGATCAGTTCCTGGGATTATGCAGCACTAGCGGGTTTTCCCTGTTCTCGTATAATAGCAAAATCAAATCGAGCATCAGGCATCTGATCGATCGCGCAGAATCGGTCCGGGCCAAGATGATGATCTTCGAGCATCTCATCCAATCCCGCGGTAGTCCCGGCATGAAAGATGAATTGGAGAAAGAAGGGGTATCCGTCGATTCTATCTCTTTCAAGGGAGATTCCGTGAGCTATAAGCTGGGCCGCGTGAAGTTCACGGTCTCGGACATCTCGCGCGAGCTGCGGGAAACGCAATCGCAACTGCAAGGCCTGGCCGAGACCATGGCGAAGCGGCTCTGCTTCGGCTTCAGCCCGCTGTTCTAGTCATTCGATGCTTCCCAGGAGCATCTTCCTCATCTCTATCGGCTCCAGGTCTTTCAGCGCTTTCAATGCGAAATCCAGCTGCGACTCGCTCTCGGCGTATATCGTGAAGAGCGAATCCCCTTTCTCGACCCGGTCCCCGCGCACGCGGTGCAGCAGCACGCCGGCCCCGTTGTCCCTGGGCGCACCGGCTATGCGCGCGATCTTGGACATCGCCTTGTTATCGATGTGGAATATGTTGCCGCTGACCTCGGAATTCACGACGTGCGTGTACTGGCCTATCTTGATGTCGGATTCCTTCACCTTGGGGTTCCCGCACTGGAGCTCGATTATCTCCCTGAACTTCTTCTCGGCTTTCCCGGAATTCAGCAAATCCTCGGCCACGGAATACCCTTTCCCGTTGTCGACCTTGCCGCACAGTTCCAGGAGCTTTCCGGCCATGAGCAGGCTCTTGTGGCGCAGATCGTCCGGCCCCTTGCCACCCAGGACCTGCAGGACGTCGACGCATTCCAATCCAGGCCCTATCCCGTTGCCGACCGGCTCCGCGCCGTCGGTTATGAGCGCCTCGATCTTCATCCCGAGCCTCTCCCCGACCCGCAGGAAATGCCTGGCCAGGTCGTTGCCTTTCTCGATGTACGGAACCTTGACGCCCCGTCCGACCGGGATGTCTATCAGCACGTATTCCGCCCCGACGCTCTTCTTCTTGCCCAGTATGCTGGCTAGCAGCATGCCCTCGGGGTCGAGGCTGAGGGGATGGCGTATCCTGATCAGCTTGTCATCGACAGGAGCGAGCTTCATGCCGCCGCCCCAGACTATGGCGCCCTTCGCTTTTAGGACGATAGAGCGCAGCTCCTCGATATTGAACGTGACTTTGCAGAGCACCTCCATGGTGTCCGCGGTCCCTGATGCGGATGTGATGGATCGCGAGGAGGTCTTCGGCATGTACATCCCGGCGGCCGCGATTATCGGGACGACGACCATCGTGGTCCTGTTCCCTGCGACCCCGCCTATGCAGTGCTTGTCCAGGATCGGTTTCTTCCCGAGGTTCAGCCTCTCGCCGGATTCCACCGTGGCATTGGCCAGGGAAATCACTTCGTCGTCCGTGAACCCGTTTATGTAAGCGGCCGTTATGTAAGACGATGTCTCTATCTCGCTGAGCCGATCCTGCATTATCTCCCTGACTATGGTCTTGATCTCGCTGTCGCTCAGCGCGCCCTTGTCCAGCTTCTTCTTGATGAATTTTATCGACTCGGGCTGGTTCATATGGATGATTTCGACATCGTCCCCTCTCTTCAGCTTGTTGCTATCCGCGACGTCCTTGAAGACGCCTATCTCGCCCGGTTTCACTATGTCGTCGCTTACGTCCACTATCGCTATGAAGCATTTGTTCCCCGAGCACAGCTCCGTGCGGTATCCCCAGTAGATATCGTGGTCCTGCGCATCGTTCTTGTTGAGCACGACGATGTTCTTCCCGGTATAGATATCTATGGGCTTGACCTTGCACACGTACTTCTTGAATTTCCAGACATCCACTTTCTTGATTTCCTTTTCAACGTATTCGACCATAAGAATCACATCCTATCCAATGTTTTTCAATCTATGTTGATGAGTAGCTTCCTGCTCGCCATGGAGAAGAACGATTCGGGCGGTATGACGCCCGCTTCCGTGACGTACCCGTTGATGTATTTGGCCGCCGTGGCCTCGAAGGCGGGGTTCCTTATCTTCAGCCTTTTGGGCGGCTTGTCCCAGACCTCCTTCGGGTCGCGCTCCTCTATCTTCTCTCTTTCCCCGTGCATGGTCATCGGGCTGTACTTGGAGAGCTCGGCAGCACTGTAGAACGACACGTCGTTCATCCTAGCGATGTGCGCCAGGGTGGAAGTCCCGATCTTGTTGATAAGGTCTCCCCGCGATGTCACGGAATCCGCTCCCACGAAGACGATATCCGCCTTCTTCATGAACATGTTCATGGCCCCGTCCACGGTGAGCGTGACGTCTATCCCTGCTTTCGCGAGCTCCGTCGCCGTCGTGCGGCCCTGGAACCTGGGCCTCGTCTCGAAGCAGACTACCGAAAAAGATTTCCTGATCCTCTTGGCCTCTATGAGTATCTTCGTGCTGCTCGAGGAATGGCAATGGGTTAGCACCAGGGCGTCATCGGGGATGAGCTTGGCTCCGTAGGACGCGAGCTTCTTCGCATCGCTGTCCATGCCTGCTAGCAGATCCCTCTCATGCGAGACGAGGATTTTCTTGAGCGCCCTGACATCCCTCGATTCCTGGGATGATAAAAACCTCACGCTCTCCTCGAGGAGGTTCCTCATCATGGGCTCCGTGGGCCTGCTCGACGCGAGCGCTTCGGCGGCATCGGCGATCCCTTTCTTGAACGAGCGGGCATCCCTGGCTTTGGAGCCGTCCGCTTCGATGACGAGCGCGTTCAGCGATTCCTTGGCGACGTTCCTCGCGCCCTGTATCCTGAGGGATTTGATGTCCGCGATTATCCGCCTGACGTCCTTATGCATGGCGTACTAAGCTTTGGCTAGGAATAAATAGGTTGCGCAGTCGCTGGTCTTGCCAACAGGCCCCGACGATTAAGCTGCGTTCTGAGCGAGCGGGATTCTATTGGCAAAGCCGCTCTCCGAAACAATTTAAACATCAATCGACATCATCCATTACATGAGACTATTCAATATCTTCAGAAAGGCGACGGTTCCGGAATCCACTGCTTCTTTTGCTGGCCGTCTTCCTTCGACAGATGCGCATAGCAGGATCGTGCGCGAGCTGATCGGGCCAGAGGTGATGGACTTCGAATCTTTGGCTACAAAAGATAACTCGGAACATGGAGTGTTTTTCATCACATCGGACCCGGCTAGGAAATATACGCCGGAACAAATATCCGAGTTCAAGAAGGGATATTCCGATTTTGTGGCTACGGTAGTCAAGGTTCTCCGCGATGGGGGGTTCGAAGGGCCGAAGAACCAGGATGAACTTCTGAAATTATGCGGCGCAATCATACCCATCGTATGGAGCAATTTCACGTATAAGGAATCAATAAGCCTGATTGATGGATTTGCGATCAAGGCGGATGGGCTGCGCGGCACACTCAAATGCGACAGCAGCGCATATGTCGTCTCCGACATCCTGAACCAGTTCGGCGTGAACTCGAAGTTGGTCCTCCTCCCAAAACATGTCATCCTCCACGTAGCGGATTTGTATATTGAAACCACCTCCGGTGTATATTACGATTCGGAGGGTTCGTTCAATGAAAGATATCCGATTTCATATGGCGAATGCAATCTCCTGAGGAAGAATCCCTGCAAGTATTGCAATCGCGGTGCTGCCAAAGGGATGCTGGGGGATCATGCCGGTGCGATCGAGGATTTTAACAAGGCTATCGCCATGAATCCGAAACTTGCGGATGCTTACTTCAATCGCGGCCTTGCCAACGCAGTGTTGGGCCAGTATGCCGATGCGTTTGATGATTTCACCAAGGCTATCGATTGGAACCCGGAAGCCGTGGATGCCTATCATAATCGCGGCATTACCAAACGGATTCTGGGAGACCCTGTGGGCGCCAGAGAAGACTTCGAGATGGAAGAACAATTGAAGGTGGATAAGTGGCTAAGTAGGTGAGATCCTTCCCGCATGCGCGGCCAGAGCGATCCGTCCGGCGGCGATATCCTCGTCCTAAAATGGCCGTAATGGTCTCCGATAAAGAGCGTGTGAATGACCGCGATTCTTAAATACCTGAATTTCAACTTATTATAACATCGATTTATAAACACTTGTGGTAATAATATAATATATATGACAGATACTCACAATTTCAGATGGCACTCGGCACCGCCCAGGCACAACACCCCCAGGCTCGGCGTCGGGATCCAAATCCAGCATATCCGGTTCATCTCCCCGGTAGACGAGCTCACGAACGCCTTCAAGTCGTTCAAACTATCAAGCGAGGCGTCTCCACCCGGCATCGAGGCATCATACGCGATCGCGCTTTCTTTAGTATCCCGGATAAGGCACAACCCCGATGACCTGGACAGGTTCTGCGAGGTCCTCTCAGCGCTCCAGGAGCAGAAGGATTTCTCCACCCGCGCAGGATTGTTCCTGAGCGCCGCGGTGAATGCCGGCAGCGAGGAGAGATACTCGCTCAGGATCTCGCATTTACATGCCCGGATCGACTTCCTCGCCTGGCGCTGCAAGAAACAGCTCAGTGTAGAAGGGGACGTGGGCGACTTCTTCGCAGCTAACGCGGATGGCGCGCATGTGAAGCTGAACGGAAGCGCCGGTGACTGCCTGGCTTACAAAGCCCGGGCGGAAATATCCGTGACCAAGGACGTCGGAGACTATGCCGCACAGTACTTCCGGACAGGGGACCTGCACATAATGGGGAACGCAGGCGACTACCTCGCGTCCAGGATGGGGACTATCGATCCTTACACTTATGGCGATGCGCACCCGGCCATCATCGTGGTCAAGGGCAGCGTCGGGGACAATCCCGGCGAGTTCATGAAATACGGTCTGATAACGATCCGCGGCGATGCCGGCGAAAGGGTCGGATTGATGAAAGAGTCGGGAGTGGAAATCTACGTGAACGGGCAGCCAAAGTCCCTCTGCCGCACGCAGAGCAGCTACGCTATACCGTCCGATCTCTCGTAAAAGCAGGAAAATTAAAATAAAAAAATAATAAAGAAGATTAGCCGAACAGAGATGCGAGACCTTCAGCGGCCTGCTCCTCTTTCTTGCCTTCGTCTTCCTTCTTCTCCTCTTTCTTCGATTCTGCAGCTGCAGGCGCAGCGGCGGCCGGAGCCGCAGCCACCATCATGGACTGCTTGAGCAGGTCATCGAAGTTCACTCCCTTCACCGCCTCGGCGAGCACTTTCGCGCGGGCCTCATCGACCTCTGCGCCGCTTGCCTTGATGACGGCTACTATGCCCTCTTTGCTGACTTCCTTGCCAGCGCCATGCAGAACGAGCACGGCATGCAAATATGGATCCACTTTCGTCATAATTTACACCTCATTTAACCAAGTTTCGAAAGAGCCGTCCCCTGCCTTATGGCAGAGGTGAGAAGCTGCTCAACCGAGCTTGATGAATATAAGTCCCCGTTCAATGACATGTTGACCGATTGCCTGAGCGCCTCGCCGAGCAGTATCTTTATGTTCTGCTGCGTCGGGTAGGACACGTTGAGCGAAAGGTTCAGCGCCTGCGAGAGGCCCGATGCCATGTCCGAGCTTATCGTGTCCCCGATGTCGAGGAGCTCTTTCGAGTAGATGTACTCGCCATCGAAGCCGAACAGCAGGCTCGCCATGTTCTCGAACGGTTTCACGCCGAGAGTCTGGAGCGCCTTGACCTTCTGCATCGTGAGCTTTTCGCCGCTCTTGGCGACCGTGCTGTTTTTCACGACCGCGATCTTGCCCGCCTTTATCTGCACGTTCAGGCCCGCGGTCTTCAATTCCGAGAGCGCCGGACCCGGAGGGAGATCAGTGTCCCCTTCAGGCACGATTATGTCGACCACGGCCGTATCGCCGACCTTGGCCGCCCTCGCCTTCCTGTTCTGCTTGAAGAACGAGTTGACCTCGTAGGCCGACTTGTTGGTATATATCAAGGCCACCGGGTTGTTGCATGCGTCCACCTTCGCGGCTAGCTTCTTGTTGGAAGCCAGCACCCTGGAGACGACCGGCTTCTTGAGCACGAAAACCTTCCCGCCGTCCTGCCTTATCTTCTTCCTCAGGTTCTGGAACAGCGCGTCCGGGAGTTTCCTCAGGTCGAGGAGCGCGACAGTCTTGTAATTCTTCATCTCGGATATCGCATCCTTGACCTGCTCTATCTTCTTCTTCACTGCTTTCCGGTTAGTGTCAATCTTGTATGCCATTGGTATCGCCTCACATGACCCTCGCAGGCTTGCCCATCGTCAGCTTCACATATACCGACCTGATGTTGCCTTCGTTGACCTTGTTCTTCACCGCTTCGTAGACCGCATCGGCGTTCTCCGCCAGCTCGTCCACGTTCATTATCTCGGTGCCGATGAGGGCCTGCGCGACTGGCAGGTATTTGCCTTTCGAGACAATCCTCACGGAGTTCTTGGAGCGTTTTATGAGGTCCGCTATCCCGCCGGTGACCGGTTTGGGGAGCTTACCTTTCTTACCCAGGTACTGACCCAGGGATTTAGCGACCTGGCCCATCAGGTTCGGCTGCGCGAGAAGGAAGTAATTGCTCGAGAGGTCCTTGATCTTGGCCGCTGCGGCCCAGTTCGGGATGTCGTTCGGCATGATGACGAGGTCCGCTCCGGCCTTCTTGGCTTCGTCCGCCATCTGGCCGTCAGCGAAGATCGCGGATTTCAGCTCCTTGCCGCCCTTCCCTTTCGGGAGCAGGATGTCCAGGTTGAGCCTGTTCTCGGATTTCGAGAAGTCGAGGCTGCGCACGTTGATGATGAGCTCGACGCTCTGCTTGAATTTCTTCTTGCCTTTGTCTTCCAGCGCCTTGTTTAAGGCGTCAGCCAGTTTCTTCTTGTCCATAAGTAAGCCCTCCCAAGCTGGAGCTATGCCCCTGTTTGGTAAATTGGGTAAGTCTTTTATGACTGAGAAGGATTTTTAAATATGTCGACGAAGCCAATCCATGGCTTCCAAGCGGATAACCTTCTGCCCGAAATGCCTCAAGCCGGTAGAGGCGAAGGAGTATTTTTCTACTCGCGGCATGAGCGACTGGCGCGCGGACACCGCCGGGACGACCATAAGCTGCTCGAAATGCGGCTACTCGGGGCTTCCGGTACAAGCAGATATAGAAGATTACCAGAAATTGGTGAAGAAAACCTGATCAGAACGGCATCATGCCGCCGGTGATCTCCGTCCTGAGCTCCAGGCTCGCGCAGTCCGAAGCGAATACGCTCAATGTGCAGATGTTCGACCCGAATATGCCCATCCCGCTCACAACCAGCACCTCTGCGCTGCCTCCGGGCGTCAGTCTGTGCTCGACGGTCTCCATACCCTCTTCCCGTGCGAGCACTGTGATGCCCTGGGCATCCGCGTTTTTCACTTCGAGGGCCATCTGCCTCTTCCCCGTTATCAGTATGACATCCCCCCTCACAACGCTCTTGACGAACGGCTCGGCGGGCGGGATCGTTTCCGGGTTTTTGATCGCGACGACCCTTTCCTTGCTCACGCGGCAGCTTCCTGCTATATCCTCCACCATAGCAGCGTGCCTTTGCCTGCGGCGGGTTTCCTTATTCTCCCTCATGCGGGTGCGGATGCCTGAGAATGATAGCTCCATTTCATGCAATTAGTGTGTGAAATTATTTAAAACTAAGTTTTTAAAGAAAAACTAGGCATCCTCTATCTGAATTGTGTTACTTGAATATATAAGATTTATCATAAGATGAACCTTCATGGTGAACGCTGAAGCGGCAAAGCTCTATTCCATAGCCCCAGTGTTCCCGAGGGCGTGACGGCCCACCATACAATCACTCTAGTTTGGAATATTCTTTTCTCTCAGCATCGCAAATAGGTGATTGTATGCTCATGTATGAAACAACCAGGAAAATGAAAACCAGTGGATTCAGTAAGATGGTCGAAACGGAAGGATTGCTAGTGCTCAAATGCAGCGGGAAGACGTTGGGCGACGAGGTCCTCGGGCGCGTGGCCGGGCTGAGAAAGAAGCACCTCGCGATCGTCCATGGTGGCGGCGTCCAGATAACGAACGCCATGAAGGCGCTCGGCATGGGAGTGCGGTTCCACAACGGATACCGGGTGACGGACGACCGGACTATGGAAGTCGTAGAAAGGGTGCTGGCTGAGATAAACCTAGATGTAGTGGGTCGGTTGCGCGCTTATGGCCTGGAGGTCACTCCTTTCCTGGGTGGGGTATTTTTCGGGAACGCCATGGATGGCACGGGCAGATACGGCCGCATAACGCGGGTTGATTGCTCGGAAGTCATGCATGCGTTGCTTGGAAGCAAGGTCGCGGTGCTCTCTCCACTAGGCGCTGATCAGCATGGAGGGAAACTCAATCTCAACGCAGACGATGCCGCGGTTTCAGCAGCGATAGCTTTGGGCGCGAGCGAAGTCGTCCTCGCCACCGACGTGGACGGAATATTCATGGGTAAGGAGCTCATCACGGAGATCCGGGTCTCCCAATTGGAGGAGCTGATGGAGGCCAAAATCATCTCCGGCGGGATGATCGCCAAGGCAAGGGCGTGCATCCAGGCTGCCGAGGCCGGTGTCTCGGTGAGGATAGCGAACGGGAATTACATATGGCTGGCGCTGGAACGTAAATGCGGAACGGTTGTGGTTCCGGTGTAAAAAAAGTTCAGAATGGAAAAAAGAAATTTCAGAGCTCTCCGACTCTGCGCTTCATGCGTCTCTTCAAGCGCTTGCGCCTCTTCTTTACCCACTTCCAGCGCATGCGGTTTTTCTTCTTCCATTTTCGCGGTTTCGCACCCATGAGTTCACCTAATCTGTAAATATATAGTCAATTCGTGAATGTCATAATCATTGCATGAGCTTAAATAACTTTTCTTTGCATGCTTCAATAAACCAAAGTTCACGCGAAAGAAGGTTCGGGCATGAAACTAACGCTTGAGAATTCCTTGAGGATGGTCCTGACGGATCACAATTACATGGCATACATTATCGGAGCCGTGCTTTCCATCATCGGACTCGCGTGCGTGATCTTTCTTTTGAGCAATATCGTAGTCCTGATCCTCGGCTTGGTATTGGTATTCCTCGGTATCCGGATGCTGGTCTCCACCAAGATGGTCACGATAACCCTGGACAAATCGACCGGCAAGGGGAACATCACGCTGCAAGGTTTCATTGGGAGCGGGTCGAGGGACATGGAATTGAGCAAAATCAGGAAAATGACCCTCTCCAAGGTCATAGCTTCAAGCAACCGTAAGACTGGCGAGAGATACAAATACATCGTCAACTTCGTCATGGACGCCGGAGAATCCCCGCATTTCGATTTGGCCAACGTCCCCGGAAGCATAATCGATGACATCGCGTCACCAGGCAAGAAAGAGGAAAAATTCGTCCAGCAGGTAGCCGATTTCCTAGGTGTGCCTATGGAGTTCGCGGGGCCGCCTTCGTTGAATCAAGCAATCTCGGCTATAAATGAAGGATAAGGATAAAACTACTTGGCCATCAGCGCTTTCGCCTTTTCGTATATCCTCATAATGTTCTTCCAGTGCCCGCCTTCCCAATAGATCCTCTTGCAGGACGAGCATCTCCAGAACTTGCTGTGCGTTTTTGCGACTGCTTCCGGAACGTCCGCTTTAACGTCCTCTGCCGTCGCATCGATAAGCTCGCCGTTGCACTTGGCGCATCTGGTTTTCTCCGGGAAAGTCACGGTCGCGCCGCTCTCTTTCAGCAATTGCGCGAGCTGCTCCTCTATGGCGTCGCTTTTGATCAGTATTGACTTCACGCCCGCGGTCTGGCAGCGGATATGCAGCCTCACGTCCCGCGTCACCATGACGAGCCCGTCTTTCCGAGCTATGGAAAGGAGCTCGCTATCGCTCTTGCTGGAGTAGAAATCAGAATAGATGCCGAGTATCCTGGCCCAGGAGGCCAAGGATTTCAGCATCTCGTCGAAAAGAAGTTTCATCAGCTCAGCGAGATTTTCACGAACACGTTGGTGGGGACCTTTATCCTGAGGATCTGCTTTATCATCTTCTCGTCCCCTTCGACGTCGCAAAGCCTGTTGTGAACGCGCTTCTCCCAGTGCTCGTATGTGTCGGTGCCATCTCCGCATGGAGTGCGCCTGCACGATATCTCGAGCTTCCTTCTCGGCAGCCTGACCGGGCCTATGAACCTCATGCTGAGGGTGTCCGACAGGTTCTTTATCTGCGAGACCACGTTATCGAGGGCCGTCGGGTCCTCGCCGCTGAGCTTAATCCTTACTTTAGTCATGAATATACCTCTTGAACTCAACCACTGAAGGTAAAAGCGAAGTCTATATTGCTTGCAAAACTTATTTAAACCAATTCTTCGGCCCCGAAAAGCCTTTCGCAGTACTGGCAGCGGAAGTTCTTCCCATCTCGCACGAACCTCCTTGCCGTGTTCTCCGTGTTCGTTATGCAGTTCGGGTTCGCGCATCTCGCATATCCTGAGACCTCGGCGGGAAGCTCCACCTCGAATTTCTTCTGGACCTTGCCGTCCTTTATTATGTTGATGGTCGCATCCGGGCATATCAGCGCTATCACGTTGGCCTCGTCCTGGGAGACCAGCTTGCCTTCTATCTTGACTATGTCCTTGGCCTTCATCCTCTTGCTAGGGACATTCATCATTATCGCGACCCGATGCCCGTAATCCTCTCCTATGCGGAGCAGCTTCAGGATCTTCGCGGCCTTGCCCGCGGGTATGTGGTCCACCACGGTCCCGATCTCTATGTTGTCCACTTGCATGTGCTCATCTCAATGCGTATTCGAGTACCGCCTGCCTCACCGGCACACCGTTGTGCGCCTGCTGGAAGTATTTCGCCTGCTTCATGGAATCTATGGCCGGGTCGATCTCGTTCAGCCTCGGGAGCGGGTGGAGTATCACGAGGTCCTCTTTCGCTCCTTCAAGGTCGGACTTCTTTATCGAGAATTTTTCCGTGACCGTCTTGGCCTCGTATGGGTCGTCGAACCTCTCCTGCTGGATGCGGCACATGTACAGGACGTCCGCGTCCGAGAATTTCGGCTCGTTCCGGATCGTGGCCTTCATCCCGAACTTGGTCTCAAGCTCTTTCACGTAAGCCGGGTCCATCTCGAGCCCTTTCGGAGAGACTAAAGTGACCTTTGCTTCGAACATCGCTAGTGCGTAAGCGAGCGAGCGCATGGCCCGTGCGTGCTTCAAGTCTCCAAAAAGCGTGACATTGAGGCCTTTTATCCGGCCACGGTTCTTCTTTATAGTATATAGGTCTATGAGCGTCTGGGTCGGGTGCTGGTTCCCGCCATCGCCTCCGTTGATGACCGGCTTCTTTATCGTGTCTGCAGCCAATCTCGCCGCTCCTTCCTTCGGGTGTCTTATGACTAGCGCGTCAGCGTAGCCTGATATGGTTCGTACCGTGTCCTCGAAGGATTCGCCTTTCTTGAGCGAGCTCGTCTCTGGCAGGAAATCGATGTAACCCATGCCGGACCTAAGAGCCGCGGACTGGAAAGACAGCTTCGTCCTCGTGGACGGCTCGAAGAAAAGAGTCGCTATTATCTTGCCTTTCATGGCCGTGGAAGGGCCTTTGGCCTCTATCTCGGCTGCCCGCTCCAGTATCGCTTCTATAGTCTTCTTGTCCATCTCACGGATTGAAATTAGGTCCATAAGCACCAATCATACTTGCGAAACAAGTATTATAATTGGAGTTACCACATGCCGATGCTGGGCACTGCCTTGCCATTTTTGGCTTCATTGAAGATGTAAGCCACTGAACCAACAAATCCCTGTATCACGGCTAATTTGTCGCTTGATTCGTGGTCCCAATTAAACAAATCGTTTTTTGGGACGAGGGGTGCGACCGTTTCAGCTTGGCTTCCAGTCCAACCCGCCTGAACTGATTTAATATGCACCTTGAGTCGATCATCGTTCTCTTTTTTTATCAAACTCATTGCCGCACCAATAAGCTCATTCGGATTTACTGTTATCTTGCCGTCTTTATCTGGTTGATATTTCTTATCATTATAAGCGCGTTCGAATTTTAAAAAAATAGCCTCAAAATACTCTGCCCGGGTTTTTTGGGCACCGCTGGGGTCGTCAAGGCGCGAAGTGCCCGTTGCTTTAGCAATAGAATCTTTGCACGCTTTAATGCTCTTCTCGACAGCAGCCTTATCGACTACGATTTCGCCGCTATCGACTCTTTTTGGCTGTACTTTCGCAAGTTCTGACCTAGGTTTCTCAGCAACTTCAGGTTCAACAGTTTTTTGTGCAGCCATAAAACAACCCCTATTATGCACTTATGTGGGAAAAAGACTTTATAACCTATCATGGTATTCAATCGCTTATGCTTGTTGTGATAGAGGGCATTGACGGATGCGGGAAAGAGACGCAGATAAAGCTCCTGAGGGAGAAATATCCAGATTTGGTGGTCTTCAAATACCCGACAAAGCATTTCCAGATGCTCAACGATTACCTCGAGAAGAGGATAGACCTCGCGCCCAAATCCCTTTTCTTGCTTTTCCTGTCAGATATCGCGAACGAGCAGATGAAAGTGAAAGAAGCTACTGATTCAGGCAAGCTCGTGATCCTGGATCGTTATGTGTTCTCAACGATAGCGTATGAGAGCACGGACTTCCATTACCCTCAGGCCAAGAAGATAGTGGAAGGCATGGGCTTCCTGAAGCCAGACCGCGTTATTCTGCTCGACATAACCCCCGAGGTCTCGCAGGAGCGGAAAAGCAAGCAGAAGGAGCTCGACCGCTTCGAGGCGGACAGGGAATTCCTGCGCATCGTCCGGGGCAACTACCTGCGGCTCGATGAGGAGCGCTTCCTCTGCAACGACTGGAAGAACATAGACGCGTCCAAATCGGTCGAGAGCGTGCACAAGGAGATCGTGAAGGCGCTCGCTTGAGAGCATTGACGCGAGCATATCTTTGAAAAGCAAACGATTTTATTCTCTCGATAGTTCAATGACGCATGGATTACGTGATGAAGTCCCGGATCATTCGGATTTCCCAATTGATCGCGTTTATAGTGCTGGCCGGTTACTTCATTTTATTCGTCACTTCTGCGTTGCCATCTTTTGGATCCGGTAGCTTCGGAGCATCTCAGGATGAGCTCTCCATATTATTCGGGGTCCTCGTAGTCTTTATCTTGATCTGCTTCTATGTCTATTTCGTACTTTTCACTCCCGAGGAGAAAAGGCGCTTCATGCTGGAGCGTTCCGGCGCGATGAAGGACGGGCAGGTAATCCAGAAGACGGCCGAAACGTTCGATATGATGCCTGGCGAAAGAGTGCTTTTCACGGCTACCCCATGTTTCGTGCATGATGGGAATGCGTTTGGCTTCAATGAAACTACCAGGGATGTGACTGTGACAGACAAACGCATACGTTTGGTATTGAAAAGTTTTGGCAGCGTGACAGAAAATTTCTGGCGGAATGACATTGACGGGATTCCAGATAGCAAATCACTGTGGGAAAGGTATTACCCCATTGAGAAGATCTCCTATGAAGAGGAAACCAAAGGCGACAAAGCCATTGGCTTCCTGAAAATCAATTATTTGGGAAAACAGCTGATAAGGACTGAAGCGGAGATGAAAATCTATCATCCAAGGGCGAAGGAGATTTGCGATTCATTTTCCAAGCCTGCGAAATAGCGTTTGAAGATTAGACTTGTTTAGATTATGGGTCGTTCGATTATGAAGGCTCTGTTTTGACAATGTATTAAAAGCGGTTCTAAAGAATTGATTTATCCTTATTCGCTCCGTTCGTCTAGACCGGTCAAGGATTATGGACTTTCATCGCGCTTTTTGGGAAAAAGCGCGCCAAAAACTTACAGTAATGGCGCGCCTCCTGGAAGAGGCGCGGAAGTCCTCCATCGACCTGGGTTCAAATCCCAGACGGAGCATTTTCTACTTAAATAAATCTAAAATTCGGTTTTTGAAGTCCGATAACAGCTTTAACTGTACGCCTCAAATACGGATGCTTATGACACGCTTGAAGACAATGAAAGTGCTGGCGCTTGCGGCGGGCATGTCAGCCTTTCCGGTCTACATGCCGCACGGGGAAGCGCTCGCCAAGGAATCCTCTGCGAAAGACCCCCGGCAGAAGGAAATAAGCGCGCTCGTGAACCAACTCCTTCACGGAAAGCAAGAGGCACGTACGCAGGCCGCAGAAAAGCTTCGCGAATATGGTTCGGAAGCCGTGCCGGCGCTTTGCAAGGCTCTGGAGAAGTCGGTGGGGTATGATAAACTGATGCCAGCCAGATACGAGATCGTCGAGCTACTCGGTCAGATCGGCGACCCCAAAGCTGTGAGGTCTATCCTGCTTTTCAGGGAGGAAGTGCAGCCATGGGGCCCATTCAACGGTGATATACAATTGGCGGTTATACAAGCTCTTAACGCCCTAGGGGACAAGGTCGGGCCGGAAGTCGCCACCATCGCGCTCCACGACAAGGACTGGAAAATGAGGCTGTTCGCGACCGACAAGCTTTTACCTAACCAGGAGGGCGTTATGATCGCCGCCACCAGGGACGAGAGGTGGAGCATAAGGGCGACAGCCGTCAAAAAGCTGACGCAATTCAGCGACCAGAATGCCATCGACGCCCTCAAGGCGCTGACGAACGATCCGCAACCTGAAGTGAGAGATCCCGCCAGGAGCAGGCTAGATGACCTGCATGTGAAGTACTGAGCCATTGCACCGTTATATCTTCCAGTAATCCGAGCGTGAAGAAGTATGGCAGAATACAAACCGGGCGTTTGCAATATCGGGAAGAATGAGATCAGGAAAAGATACGCTTTCGGCGCAGCGGGATTCGTGATAGCCGCGATCATCTCTTACGTTGTGTTCCTGCTCAATCTATCCCATTGGGCATTGGCTTTTGTGTTCATAGCATTGATTATGGGTTTCGAGGGGATCTTTCAAGGCTATTTCAGGTTCTGCGCGGGGTTCGCTGCCGCTGGGAAATACGATCTCACGGGTTCTGGCGACTCAAAAGGGCAAGTCACCGATCCGGGATTCCACAAGAAGGATATGAAGAAAGCGACGGATATCCACGCCTATTCCATAATCTCGGCTATAATCCTGTTAGCGATCATCTATCTCGTTCTTCTAAGATGATCCCCGACCAAGAAAAGTTCTCAATGCCCTGGATAAAAAATTGTAAAATAAGAAAAAAATTATTCTTTCAGGATTGCCATCATCTCTTCCCTGAGGTCGAATCCTTCCTGCTCCATCATCTCCTTCTTGAGCTTCATGTGCTTCTCGAAGGCCTCGAATACCTTGTCGGCGGCCGCATCCATCTTCTTGCCGTATTTCTTCTCGAGCTTATCCTTGATGCGCCCGACGAGCATCTTCTTCATCGCCTTCATGACGACGAATTTCACGTTGTGCCCGCTTTGCGCGCAATCCTCGCATAACCCTGGCTCATGGCATTGGCAAGGACAACTATTTTCCTCCATGTCGCATTCTCCAGAGCATTCCTGGCCGCAACTGCATCCACACGATTGGCCTCCGCAGCCGCACTTCATCCCATGGCAACTTCTTTCAGTTTCTTCACAGTGCTTACACATATCTTTCACCTGGGTTGGTTACCCAGCAAACGTTTAAATCCATGACATCCATAGAGCCTTGAGTACATAAAAAATTCCAGGTGAAATCATGGGAGACGACGAAGACGAGGATCCGGATGAGGATGAAGAGAACGAAGATGAAGACGAACACGATCTGGACGAAAGCAAATGATTTTCGGAGCATTCCAGTCGTAGTTTCATATCGGAAGGCGCTTTCGGGCGTCCGTTCCCCTTTTTCTGAACGTTTTCGATGCATATTTAATGCTGTCTTACCACTATTTGTAACATGAAAACCCCTGGTCCGGAGCTGTGCGAAGGAGATAACCGCCAGCATTTCCTAAACGAAGAGCCCTCCAGATGATCCTCATGGAAGCCGCACTTCAGATTGAAAGAAAACCTACTAGGTTGGCAGCCTCCGGCAGGTTCGGGAACTTTAGGCCGGAGAACGAGAACGTGGTAAGGGCGCCTAAAGTGGAGTCGAATCTGGCTATCGAAGGAATGGGGGAAGCGTGGAAACGATGCGCCGGAATCATTCCTAACGATCAAGGCGCGAGCTACACTGCGATGCTCATCGAAATAAGCGGATTGGAATACTCTGCGCAAGATGTCGAGGTCTTTTCCGTCATGCTATCCAAGTTCCAGGAAGAGAAACGGTTCTCGGAGAGGGCCGGTCTTTTCCTGAGCGCATTAGTGAACAATTGCCAGGAGGAGAAATTCATCATCCGTTCTGCCCATCTTTCCATGCCTATAGACAACCTGGGGCATCATAACACGAAACGCATCATCGTGGAAGGCGATGTCGGGGATTTTCTTGGCGACGAGATGGGATGCGGCAGGATAATCGTGAACGGGAATGCGGGTTTTGGTGTCGGAGCGGGGATGAAAGGCGGCGTCTTGCTCGTGAACGGGAATGCCGATCAGGTCGGTATGGGGTTGGAAGGCGGTTCGATAATCGTGGAAGGTGATGTCTGCGATGCAGGTAGCTTGATGGATGGCGGAATCATAACCGTGTGGGGAAACGCCACCCATCTTGTCGGCTCTCAGATGACCGGCGGCGAGATCCATCTCTTCGGAACTTTCGTCCTTGCGGATGATATCCGACGCGGCAAGATATTCCACAAAGACGAACTCATATTTCCAAAGTGACCCTCATGGAAGCCGCAATTCAGATTGAAAGAAAACCTGCGAGATTGGCAGCTTCCAGCAGATTCAAAGGATTCCGGTCCGAGCCTTTGTATGAAGCCAGAACACAGAAAGTGAAGTCGGATCCGGTCCTTGAAGAGATGAGGAGGATATGGATCGCGTGCAACTATGAGAAGGTCGTATTATGGCACAACACCAAGATACTTGCCAGGATAAGAAACCTAGAGCATTCCGCAAAGGACGTAGAGCATTTTTCCATGGCACTCCCATTATTTGAGCATGAAGAAGATTTCCCAGCCAAATCGGGCATCTTTCTCAGCGCACTGATGAACAACTGCAAGGATGACGGATTCGTAATCCATACCGGCAATCTTTCCGAGCCTATCGAGAATCTCGGTTATTACAACACGAAGAACTTCACCGTGGACGGGGATGTCGGCAGGGAAGTCGGACAGAGAATGAAACGCGGCACAATCATCGTGAAAGGGAACGCAAGAGATTTTGTCGGCTATGAGATGACGGGTGGGGCCATAACCGTGGAAGGAGACGCAGGTGAATTCGTCGGTTGCCTGATGAACGGGGGTTCGATAACCGTGAACGGGAACGCCGGTGATAGGGTCGGCAACGGGATGTGGCGCGGCACGATACTGGTCAAGGGGAACGCCGGCGATGAGATATGCAACATGCATAATGGCAACGTCACTGTGGAAGGGAATGTCGGCAGGACCGCCGGTTCGATCGAGGGCGGCTCTTTGACGATAGGAGGCAATGCCGGCCCAGATGTCGGCCATTGGATGAAGGGCGGCGTAATCCATCTCAATGGAGATTATGCGGGCATATCCGTGAATGTTTTCGGCGGGATGATTTTCCATAACCATAAGCGAATCCGATAAGTGATTTTATGGAAGCTGCACTTCAGATTGAAACAAAACCTGGGAGGTTGGCAGCTTCCGGCAGGTTCGGCATTTTCAGGCCTGAGGTCGAGCGAAATGTAAGAGCATCGAGGCTTGAATCGAACCCCGTCATGGCAGCCATGAGAGCCGCATGGACGGAATTCTACAGCATCGATTCGATGATATCTTTCTACTGGATGCAAGACGCCCACGCCAAGCTCTCCGATCGTTTGAAAAGCATGGAATACTCCGCAAAAGACATCGAGACTTTCTGCATCGTGCTCTCCGAATTCCAGGGCGAGGAGAAGTTCCAGGAGAAGGCAGGCGTTTTCCTGAGCGCCCTAATCAACAATTCCCCGGAGGACAGGTTCGTCATCCATACCGCCCATCTTGTGTCTCCTGTAGCTTCCCTCGGCTATTGGAATACGAAAGATATCCTCGTTGAAGGCGGGGTAGGCGATAGCGCCGGCCATTGGATGCAGGGCGGCACGATGATGGTGCATGGCGATTCCGGAAACAATCTGGGGGACCACATGAGCCGCGGCACTATACTCATTAATGGCGGCACCGGCAAAAGCGCCGGGAACATGATGGAGGGCGGCTCAATCACCATCAAAGGGAACGCGGATCGGAATTCGGGCAATGAGATGCGAGGCGGATCGATAATGATCGAAGGCGATGCTGCTGATAATGCCGGATATGTGATGAAAGGCGGCTCCTTGCACGTAGGAAGGAATGCCGGCGACCGCGTCGGGGTATTGATGCAGACCGGCCGGATAACCATCATCGGTAGGGCTGGCAATGATATCGGACTCGGGATGATCGACGGCGAGATTCACCTGAATGACGGTTACGGGAGCATCTCCCAGGACATCCCGGGCGGAAGGATCTCCGGCAAAGATCGGCGCAACCGGCCCGCCGTTGATCCCGCGATAATCCCGCGCCACGCTGCTGCTGGATTAAAACCTTCAACTTCGGCGGGATCTCGCGGCAACCACAATGCTCGGCATGCGCGACGTGCCAGAGGATCCGCTGTTCAGTCGTGGCGCGCGCCGGCATGGGGTGTTTGGAATGCCAAGTCACATTCATAGCGATCCAATAGCACACAGCTCCGAGGAATGTCCACGGAATGCCAGCCGGCATCGACCGGGGCCATGAACGGCGTGCCGTTGCGTTGTTTCGCGCGAATATCGTCGGGCCACGTCGCCGCGTCGAGGAACTGCCGCAGCCGCCCGTCCGCCGCGAACACCGCCGTCAATTTCTTCTTCGTCGCCGCATCCAATTCCCGCCACGCCACCGCCGCCAACGTCATTCTCCCCGCTTGCCATAGTTTGACGATGCCGACGACCTCTGATACGCTGCTGCGTGATGAATGCCTTCGGGATCGTTGAAGCCAAGACGAAGCTCGCGCAAATCTGCGAACGGGTGGCGCGCCGCCATGAGCCGGTGACCATCACCAAGCGTGGCAAACCCTTCGTGCGGATCGAGCCAGTTGCCAACGGCAAGCATTCCGTCTGGGCCGCCCGCGCGAAGTTCGTGCGCCACGGCGGCAAGCTGCCGGCCGAAATTGAACTCCCGCGCCGTGAATTGCAGTCCGTCCGCCCATTGGTCGAGAACTGAATGTATGGCGGTCACCCATCTGCTCGACACTTCTGTCTATTGCTAGCCGTTACGCAAATTGCCACTGCCCGAAGTTGAGCGCCGCTGGCGCGTCCTGGGTGACGAGCATTTGGCTATCTCGGCTGTTTGCGAGGCCGAGTTGCTGCAAGGCTTGGAAGCGAAAAACTCCGACCGGCTCTGGGCAGCTTATCGCACCATTCTGCGGGATCGGCTGACGCTGCTGCCTATCGATGGTTCGGTGGCGGCCGCCTATGCAAAAATGGCCACGCGCCTCCACCAGCAAGGCCGTCCACGACCACCCTTCGACCTGCTGATCGCCGCCACCGCCAAGGCACACAGCCTCACCGTCGCCACGTTGAACATCGCGCACTTCACAGGCATCGAAGGCTTGCGCGTCGAGGACTGGAGCCAACCCGCCTGAGGTTTGCCGCGTCGAGGAACGTCCGCCCCCGTCCGTCCGCCGTGAACACCGCTCGCCAATTTATTCCGCGTCGCCAGATCCATTTTCCTCCACGCCACCTCCGCCACCGTCACATGCCCCGTCGCATCCCACGCCGACGCGGAACGGAACGGGACAAAGAGGCCAATGCTGCCAATCAGCAGTGCCATGAGAAAGGGACGAACCGATGAACGGTGGAATTTCATGGTCAGGGTACGAATCTAAATATTCCGCCCGCCAACGTTAATGGCCTTCTGGCCGGCCGAGTGGCAGCAGACCAGCTTCACGGGCGTGGTATTCCCAAATCTCGGCAAATCTTTCGCGCCGTAAATTCCAAGATTTCGCGGTGCCGCGGAACGGCGGAGACTTTCTTGGCCGCGCGATTGACGTAGATCGTGTGATTGCCACCCTCACGCAAAAGTTTGCAGCCGTGCTGTTCCAAATGCCGGATTAAGTCCAGCCGCTTCATGCGAGCGCGAGCGGTTCGCGGATGACCTCTTGCCCCTGCAATTCCTCTTCTGCCAATTCCCGATTCGCTTCCAGCACCATTGCCACGGCTTCGGCGAGATTGGCGCGCGCTTCTTCCAACGTCGCGCCCTGTGTATTGGCGCCCGGCAATTCCTCGACAAACGCTGCGTACCCGTCCGGAAACCGCCGGAAAACCGCTGTCAGCTCTAATTTCATGGAATCATCCTTTACCCAAGTGGTCGAGATTGCGGGCGTAATCGCGGGGCCAATGCGTGCGTAGCTTGCTCGCTTGCTGCACCGCCGCCAGAAACGGGTCATCCCCCGCGCCCAACTCAGCCGGGCTGACTTCCACCGCCGTACCGTCCGGCAACTGCGCCTCAGGCCGCAACACCACCACGCCATTCTTGAATATTCCCCGATACGTCATGATTTCCTCTTACGCCGAACCGCCGCCGAAAGCAAGGCCACCAATTGCGGCAATCCCCATCAATTTCTTCTTCGTCGCCAGATCCATTTTCCGCCACGCCACCGCCGCCACCGTCACATGCCCCGTCGCATCCACGCCGACGCCGGACGCAACGACGCGAGCAGCACGACAGTGCTGAGCAACGACGCAACGATGAGCCGATGTGATGTTTTCATAAGCTTCATCCTAGTGCTGCCTTGGTTTGATTGACAATTAACATGGCGTCTTACCTCGTGCGTCAACAAAGCTGCAATGGGCTTGTTCAAGCGTTGCGTTTTGACCGGATTATGTCGGTTTTGGGAAGGGGATTAAATCGGGTCGGCGGCGGCGGTCACCAGCACCAGCACGACTTCATTGGAGCCGGTAGCGGCAGCTCGCAACGCGGCCAAAACGGTCGCGCCATTGGCCAGACTGACTTGGAAACAATCGTCGTTATTGAACGTAGTCACCTGTGAGCCGCGGGCCTGCGGGCGCTTGATGGAAGCACATGCGGTGACAAAGATGGCCTCCTTGCGCTCCCGATTGAAACCGTGAACGGGGGTGACGATGAGCGACACGCCGAAGTCCTGGCTGATTTTGCGACCGTCCATGACAGATTCCACATTGTGAAAAGCGCGGCAATCCGCTTGGGCGCCGCTGACGGTGCTAACGGTCGGCTGCGCCAGGATTTTCGCGCGATGCAGTCCGATCCATTGCTGGAGTTGGCGCAACGTTTCCGGCGCGACGGTCTCGCCGACCTTGGGGAATAACCGGATCACCTCGGAGCGCGGCGCCTGCACGAACCGGACTTCGCAGGTCAGCAGCCGGACCACGCCATCCTGCTGACCCGTTGCCGTAACAGCCAGAAGGGCGAGGGTCACAAGCGGCAATCGGAGAATGTAAGTTTTCATGGCATATTCCTTTAGTGTGGTTACTTGGCCGGGGCGGTTGTGGCCGTCAGCAACACCACAATCACGTTGTCAGTATTGCCGTACTGATCGTCCATGACCGCCAGCAGCACTGTTGTGCCGGAACGGAGGACAACACTGGTAGTTACGCTCCATCCATCCAGCGGTGTTTTCGCCGGGCGCGGGATCGGCCACGCCAATTCCGAGATGACGGTAACATTGATGGTTGTTCCGTCCGGCCCGAGGGTGGGTGTGGCATTGAAAAATGCGACCGACTTGGGGAGCGCACCGCGATCTGAGCCTTTGCTTGGATACCGCTGCCGGTCACGACTGTGGTTTTACCCAGAACCTTGGCGCGGTTCAGTGAGACCCACTGCTGGAGTTGGCGCAACGCCTCCGCGGAGACGGCGTGGCCGACTTTGGGGAATAACCGATTGACGTCGGCGCGCGGAGCCGAGAGATAGCGCACCTCGCAGGTCACCGAGGCCGGTTGCGGCCGGTTGAGTTCTCCGAGGACAGCCGTGGCCATCGCAATCAATCCGGTTGTAATGAGCGCCCAGTTACGGATGGGTAGGTTCATAGTGCTATTCCTTTCGAAATGAACGGACTGATGGGAACTCGGTTTTGCGGAGATGGTTGATCACTTTGTAACCTCAGTGGCACTGGGGTTGACGGTAGTGGCCGACGGACTGGGGTTCCCGCGATACGGCACGTACCGGTAGTCGGCCTCCAGCATCAAACAACATAGCGTCTCGTCCGTAACGGGTCCCCACTGTTTTTCACTAGCCGCCTCCCAGTGGCCGTCGTATTTCTGCGCATTCACTAAGGTCACGCTGATTTGTTTGTTCCAATGTTTCCAGTACTGGCCGCCGGCTTGGAACATCGCCTGCGTCGTGTAATACGAGCCGTACGCGGAGTCAAGTTGCGAGTGCACCTGAAATTCTTTGGCGCCCTTGAGCGTGGCCAGCGCCGTTTTGATGCGCGGATCATCACCATGCCCCATCACCTGCTGGCATAAAATCCCGATCGCCGTCGAGGCGCCATGCCCGGTGCTGTGTATGCAATACTTAAAATGTCCCCCGTTGTATGCGTTCCATAGATATTTTGACGCCATATTAAACGCTTCATCGGGAACGGTCACACCGGCCATGCGCGCCGATTTCAACCCCATGACGAGCCAGCCCGTCACTGACACGTCGGAATCGTGGGCATCGGGCGTACGCCGCCACCCACCGACGTCTTTGGGATTGGCCTTGCTTGCCTTCTGGCTTTGCACGACCGCTGTGATGACGGCGTTCAACGGTGCGAGCGCGTTGGTCGATCCCGTCACGCCGTCACTTTCGGCCAGCGCCAGAAGCACAGCGCCTTGGGCATACATGTTGCGCGATTTGACAATGCCGTCGTAGTCAACGCGCGAAACGATGTAGGCGATGGCGTTGCTGACGGTCGCGCCAATTCCTTCGAGTCCAGGTCTTCCCCGTGTCCGACGAACGACAGCAGCGCCAACGCCGAGATCGCTTCCTGAACGTTATCGCCGCTGGACGATGAGACGGCGGCGGCCCGTTTTTTTGCGCGGCCGGTTTTGGCGTGCGCGGCGTACGTGGTGTTGGTCCTGGACCACGAGCCATCCTCGTTTTGAGTTTCCTTCAACCACCGCAGCGCCTTGACGACGGCATCTTCGGTCTTTGAGGAGCCTTCATTCTTAGTGAGCATCGTTTCGCGCTGCTCGCCGGTGCGTTGGCTGAAACCGTTTCGCGCGGGGGCTTCGCCTAGCGCTGGACGCGCCAGTACGAGGACGGCAACTAGATTAGCAACGATGACGATGGCGGAGCGAGTCATGGCTTTGGCTTCCTTCACAAATACTTTTCGCAGCGATCCCGGGACGGTTTACAACGCATGTGCTCATCACCAATGAATCACACAATAGCCATCGCCGGAGACGGACTGAGCAGCTTCGAGCGGGAACCAGCGTTCTGCGCCTGGGCCCCAAGAATCAGATGTGGCAACTTCTTTGGTTTGTTTGTTGTATCCAATAATCATGCAGGCATGACCGGCTAATCCCTGATACTCTTCTTGCCCAGTTTCCGGCCTTGTTCATGCCGCGTTTTTGAGTTTTTCGGACCAATCCTCTGAAGAAACACCTTCCATCCGGTTGGCTTGAAGCCCCATTTCCTCAAATGGTCCGATGGCACTCATCCCCCACATAATCGGCATTCCTTTGTCAATGTACTGCGCGATGAGCGAGATGCTGAGTGGGCCACTGAAGGTGATCAACTGGCGGTGGTTTCGTGCGACAATGCCTTCAAGCGGCGGTGATGATTGCTCCGCCGGTCCCGCCACCGGGAGCTGTTTTAGCTGCTTCCGCCAAGATATATTCATCGACTGTTATCCCCAGATATTGCAGATAGCGCGCCCATGTGGCCGGTACGCAATAACCTTTGCCGCCCTGATTGACCATCGGAATCCCCCCCACCACCACGTCGCCGTTGTCGCGGTGTTGCACACGGCTTGCCAGTTGGCGTCTGGTTAAGACCACGATGATCTCGGCCCGGCCTTTCTACATGGCCTCTCATCGGGTAGAATGCGGAGGAGAACTCCTTCGTGGGCTTTTGTGGACACCAGGATCGAGTGGTCTTTC
>CAWDQD010000012.1:0-57714 GCA_963804385.1 uncultured Microcaldota archaeon | reverse complement strand
CTTCATACTTCATACTTTAGTGGGTTTACAGCTTCCCTCGAGCCTTCGCCCATGCCAACCCCAGGTACTCGTAAACTGCGATCTGTGACTTGAAGAGCTTGAAACCGTCAGGGACAAGGTCATCAAGTTCCAACCGTCGGCGGGGAGCGAGGAAATCCGTGGGAGCAGCAATCGGGTGCAAGCCTCTTGTTTGAAAGAGCCCCATGGCGCGGGGCATGTGAGAGGCGGAGGTCACCAGAATAAATGGTTGGGAACGTACGATGGGGGCAATTTCCTGGCCCTCCGCCTCCGTGTCCAGCGGTTCGCCCAACTGCCGGATATCTTCCGCACTCACACCCAGTGCCTCCGCGATCTGCTCCATGCCACCGGACGAAAAGTGTCCTCCCGACAGGATGAGTTTGCTGCCAGGTATTTGTCGGTACAGGCGCACACCTTCAATCAAACGGACCATCAGGTCGGGAAAGATATGGCTGGTAATGGGAACATCCGGATCGTCGTCCCCTAATCCCCCCAAGACCGCGATGAATCGAACGGAAGAGAGGTTCGTGTCCCCTTGGGTCACCTCAAGCCGCGAGTAAGAATGTTCCAGAGGCCGAAGAAGAGCGTTGGAAGTGACGACGTTGCTGAACGCCAAAAGCAACATTGCTCCGCAGGTCACCATCACCTTCCCCGCCCGCTGCCGTCGGGTGAACCACAGGAGAAATAATCCCACCAGCAGGAATTCTAAGGAGAGAGGTACAGGGAACAGGAATCGGGAAATTATCTTCTTCATGAGGAACATGGGATTGAGAACTCCTCTGTAGCGTTGGTTGGCTGGAGGAATTGCCTTTTGCGGGAAGGCGGCCCAGCCTTGCTCCATTGTACTGGAATCGGGTCAGACCCTCGCAGTTTTGACGGCAGGCGAAGGACAACCTGTCCGCCTCTGAAGGTGTCGCTGAAGGTGGTCGTGAAGGTGTCGCTTGCTTTACAGATGGAACGGGTGTATACAGCCACTAGCTCAAGGTTCAGTCAATAGTGATTCCTCGTTGTAGCTTCCGCGCTTCTCGTCCTTGCTATATCTCGGGTCGAGCTCCGCCGCCCTCTTGAAATGTTTCGAGGACTTCGCCATATCCCCCGCCTTCTCGTAGGCGATGCCGAGATTCTGATGCACATGAGCATCTGCCTCATAGGATCCGAGGGATCTCTCGAAAGCCCCGATTGCATCCTTCGTCTTTCCCTTTTCGAGCAGGTACTCAGCCCATTGCGGTGGTACATCTCCCTCGCCTGGTCGGAAGACAGGTCCATGACAACCGTGTATCTGCCCTGCGCGGTAGCGCCGGTTTTCCGGTCTGCAGGTCTATTATGACTTTGTCCCCGTCCAGGATGTACGGGACCATGTGGTCGGTGTCCGCGGGAGCGCTCGAAAAATGCACTATCATGGCCCTGACGTTGACACCCGCTTCTTTGAGGGCCGAGATGGCGAGATTCGCCAAGTCCGTGCAGTCGCCTCCATCATCCAGGGTCTCGGACGCGGTCCTCGGAGCCCTGTGCTCCCCGCTGACGACCTTCACCCCTCCGGGGGCCCCCCTATGCAGCTTGTCGAAAATGGCCTGCGTTTTTTCCAGGTCGCTCCCCTTCAGGGAGGCGGCGATCTCCGTTATCCTGGCATCAGGCGCGAACGGGTCGGTTTTGCTATTGTATTTAGCCTGCTGGGCGTAAGCGGTCTGCTCCATGGGGCCAGCGACCATAGGAGAGAAAGCGGCCAATGCGATACCGAAAGCGATGCTTCTGGAGGTGTTTCCCGGTACCTTCCTTTCTACGGCTGGCTTCTGTGAAGTGTTATATCTGAATTCCATACACTATACTATTGATAAAAAGTGTTTATAAATGTGCAGTTTCCTGGTCTGGAACATACCATTTAAACACTTCGAGGCATCTCATCTCTGCTAATCCCGCTATTCGGATTGATGAGTTACTATGTACGATCACCGCAAATCAGAGAAGGAGATCCTCGAGTTCTGGGAGAAGAACTCCATATATCAGAAGGCCAAGGATAAGAACAAAGGGAAAGAGACGTTCTATTTCTGCGACGGGCCGCCGTACGCCACGGGACAGATACACCCAGGCACCGGATGGAATAAAACGATAAAAGACGCGGTCTGCCGCTACCAGAGGATGTGCGGGAAGGACGTGCGCGTCCAGGCCGGCTACGACACCCACGGGCTCCCTATCGAGGTGAAGGTCGAGCAGGAGCTCAAATTCAAGAACAAGAACGACATCGAGAAGTACGGCATAGGCAAGTTCGTTGACAAATGCAAGGAGTTCGCGACCAAATACGTCGGCATAATGGGGAAGCAGTTCATCTCCTTAGGCGTGTGGATGGACTTCGACAAGCCGTACATCACCTACCATGACGATTACATCAACTCGTCCTGGAAGACCCTGAAGATGGCGCACGAGCGCGAACTGCTGCACGAAGGCATATACGTGCTCCCCTACTGCTACCGGTGCGAGACCACGATAGCCAACTACGAGCTCGAGTACGACGACGAGACCGACCCGAGCGTATACGTCAAATTCCCGATCAAGGGCAAGGAGAAGGAATTCCTGATAGTGTGGACGACCACCCCATGGACGCTGATAGCCAACATGGGGGTCATGGTACACCCGACATTCGCCTACGTCCGGGCCAAGGTCGATGACGAAATATGGGTCATAGCCAAAGAGCGGCTCGACCATCTCATGCAGATCCTGGGCAAAAGCGCGGTCATAGCCGAAGAGCTCCCGGGCAGGAAGCTGAACGGGGTCGAATACATCCATCCGTTCCAGGACAAGATACACAAGCACTATGACCGCAAGGTCCTTCTAAGCGAGGAGTACGTGACGTTGGAAGACGGCACCGGGCTCGTGCACATGGCGCCAGGCCACGGCCCGGCGGATTTCGTGATGGGTAAGCGCTACGGCGTCGAGGCGTTCTGCCCCGTGGACGGGAAAGGCAACTACACCGAAGAATCCGGGCAGGAATGGGCCGGGAAGAACGTCCGGGAAGCGAACCCATCGGTCATAGCCGTCATGAAAGATAACGGCTCGCTGGTCTACGAGGCGCGCATACGCCACCGCTACCCGCACTGCTGGCGCTGCAAGACGCCGCTGATATTCATCACCACCAAGCAATGGTTCATCACGATCTCCAAGATAAAGAACCTCATGCTCAACGAGATAGACAAGACCGAATGGCACCCGGATTTCGCCAAGGAGCGGTTCAAGGAGTTCGTCAACAACGCGCCCGACTGGTGCATCTCCCGCCAGAGGTACTGGGGCATACCGCTGCCGATATGGAAGTGCGAATGCCAGAAGATAAAGGTCATCGGCTCTAGGGACGAAATCCCGAAGGTGAAGGAGCTCCACCGCCCGTATCTGGACGAGATAACCCTGACGTGCGAATGCGGCAAGGAGATGAGGCGCATACCAGACGTCCTCGACGTATGGTTCGATTCGGGCAATGCGGTCTGGGCGATACTCTCCCCGGAGGACGCGAAGCGCTACGGCGAGCGCGCGGACGTCATCATAGAGGGCCAGGACCAGATAAGAGGGTGGTTCTACTCGCTTCTGGGTTCGGGGGTCGTGCGCTACGGCGCCTGCCCGTACAAGCGGCTGCTCATGCACGGGTTCTTCGTGGATGAGAAGGGCGTGAAGATGAGCAAGTCGGTGGGCAATTTCATTCCCCTCGAGCAGATCCTGGACAAGTACGGCGCGGACAGCTTCAGGCTCTGGGGCATAAGCAACACCATCTGGGACGAGCTCAAATTCAGCTGGGACGAGATGAAGAAAGCCACGTCAGACATCAACATCGTCCTGAACATGGTCTCGTTCCTGGAGAGGTTCTATCCCGCGAAGAAGATAGAGAAGGCTGAACTGACGAAACTCGACGAATGGATGATAAGCCGCCTCAACTCCACGATGAAGGAGTTCAGGGACGGCTTCGAAAAATACGAGATCAACCGATCCGCGAAGGCGCTGCGCGGCTTCATAGTGGAGGACGTCAGCAGGTTCTACATGAAGGTGGCCAAGGAGCGCATATCGTCAGGGGACAAAGCCGCGCTCTTCGTCATCTACAACGTCATGCTTCAATCGCTCAAGATGCTCGGCTGCATGAGCCCGATGGTGAGCGAGCATCTCTACCAGAGATTCTTCAGGAAGTTCGAGAACGAGGAATCGCTCTTCCTGCTCGCTCTCGAGGCGTCCGATGACGGCTCCATAAACGCGCTCCACGAGAAGCACATGGAGACCGTGAAGGAGATAGTCTCCGTCGCATTGCTCGCCAGGCAGACGGCCAACCTCAAGGTCCGCTGGCCCATCCGGACGCTCTATGTGGAGACCAAGGCCCACGAGGCCAAAGAAGCGGCCGAAGCGTTCCAGGACATCATCCTCTCGATGGTGAAGGTCAAGGAGCTGAAAGTCGTGGATGCATTGCCTCCGGGCGAGCTGGCCAGCCAGGTGTTCTCCAAAGGCACGATCCATCTGGACAAAAAGATAGACGAGGAGCTCTACGAAGAGGGCATAATGAACGAAGTGAAGAGGCGCATACAGATAATGCGCAAGGAGGCCCAGCTCGTGGAGAGCGACAAGATCTCGGTCAGCATCTCCTGCGAGAAGGAGATGGAAGCCATCGTGAAGAAGAACGAGAAGACGCTTTCAGAGGCAGTCAACGCGTCGGAAATGAAATTCGCGGTTGAAAAAACCATGAACGAATACGAGATAGACGGCAGGCTGCTGAAGGTGGCGATAAAGAAATGAAATCCCTGGTCGCGTTCCATTCCCGGACCGGGAACACGCGCACCGTAGCCCAGGAGATAGCGCGCTCCCTCGGCTCAGATTTGGAGGAAATAACAGTCAAAGGCAAGCGGGACGGCCCGCTGGGCTACCTCAAATGCGGTTACGAATCGAGCCGGCGCATCCCGGCTCCGATTAATGCCCCTTCCAAAGACCCCTCGGCATACGACATCCTGATAGTCGGCGGCCCTATATGGTCGTTCACCCTGTCGTCACCGATCCGGGCTTACCTGTCAAAATACGGGCTCAAGGCGAAGAAGATAGCTTTCTTCTGCACCTTTGGAGGCGCGGGCTCCGCGAAGGCGTTCTCCGAGATGTCGCTCCTGTGCGGGAACGCTGCCGCTACCCTCGCGATAAAAGAGAAAGAGCTCGAAGATGGTTCTTATAAAGAAAAAATAAAGTGGTTCGTCCAGAGCATCAGTTAGCGCTCTTGAACAGCCTTCTCTTGTTCATTACCGACCAGCAGCTCTTGCATATGATTCTGTGGCCGATCTTCTTCCGCTTCTGGCTCTTTATGCATGGATAGCATATTATCCTGTTGCAGTAGTCGCATTTCTCGAGCTTGGCAGTCTGGTTGCCGCACCGTGCGCATGTTTCTATAGACATGGAGTTACCTCTCATAAATTTGATTTATAGGATTATGGAGACTATAGAGCATGGAAAACTATTTAATTGATACCTTGTGATGCTAAGTCATGAGAAAAGGACAAGCCGCCATAGAATACCTCACGACATACGGCTGGGCCCTGTTGGCCCTCGTCATAGTGTTCGCGGCCCTCTTCGCGAGCGGCGCGCTCACGCCGAATTACCTAGTCTCCCAGGAATGCACGTTCGGCACCAATTTCCAGTGCCAGTCCGCCCTGTTCGACCAGGGATCCGCATCCAAACTCAACATCCAGTTCTTCAACGGGTTCCCGTACAAGGTCAAGATCGACAGCGTGACCGTGGTCAGCGAGGACGGCACCCGCCAGGTCTCCTGGACGCCGGACCTATCGAGCGGGGTGGAGCTGGAGAGCGGGACCAACACGACCCTCTACGGGACGCTCTCGGGCTCGAAACTGCCTTCGGGCGCAATCGAGCGCTTCTACGGGAACATCACATACGTCTCATGCGCCCCCGAGCTCGGCGGCTGCACCGATTCGCCCCATACGATAACCGGAAGGATAACCGCGAAAGTCATCGGGCAATGATTTATTCGAATTAGGATCTGTAGCACTTAACTTTGACCGTGACAAGCCCGCTATCAAAGTAATAACACCTCTAAAAAACATCGCTAAAGTCGCTGAAAATGGAGATAGACGTGGATTTAAAAGGAGTTGTTGCCACCAGGAGTACCAGAAAGCGGGTCGTAATCCTATGAATATATCCTTGAAAGCTAATGCAAGGGATTTGCCAGCTAAACGTTTACGGAATCCTGGCCATGTGCTTGCCGAAGGCATGGTGATATTGGCCGTTGCAGGTTCGCTCTCCTGCAGCAAGAGAACGGAGGATGCATGCCCGGCTTCTCGACCCGCGGTTCATAAGATCTCTCTCGGACCTGGTCCGATAGTGCGTGAGCTTGTCGGACCCCAGATAATAGATTTCGAATCTTCGGCCACGAGATATGCCCCTGGGCAGGTATCCGCGTTCAAGAAGAAATACTCTGATTTTGTGACCACGGCCGTGAAAACCATCCGCGATGCAGGGTATAAGGAACCGGAGAATCGGAATGAACTTCTGAAATTGTGCCGCGCAGTCACGCAGATCGTATGGAGCAAGTTCACGCCTCAGGAAATAATACTGCTTGCCGATGGTGTCGCGAGGGATGCGCTTGATTGCGATATCAGCTCGCTCGTTTTCGCGGACATCCTGAACCAATTCGGCGTGGATTCGAAGCTGGTCATGCTCCCCCTCCACGTCATCCTTCATATGGCGGGTTCCATTTATGTTGAAACAACTCCCCAGGCACACGGGGCATATTACAGCTCAGAAGAGAAGTTCAATAACGCTTATCCGATTTCATACGGTGAATGCGACTTCCAAACTGAGAATTCCGTAAATTATTACAATCGCGGTAATGCCAGAGTCGACTCAAGGGACTATACCGGTGCGATTAGGGATTATACCGAAGTCATAAAGCGAAACCCGAAACATGCTGATGCCTACACTGGTCGCGGCAATGCCAAAGCCGGATTAGAGGACTATGCCGGTGCGATCAAGGAGTATAGCGAATCCATAAAACGAAACCCGAAATATGCCGAGGCTTACGCTGGTCGCGGGGTTGCCAGATTCAAGACGGGGGACTCTGACGGTGCGATCGAGGATTTTGACAAGTCTATTGGACTAAAGGAGGAATATGCTGACGCCTACAGTGATCGCAGCGCTGCAAGATTCAAGTTAAGGAATTATGCCGGTGCACTTGAGGATGCTGACCAGGCCATAAAGCGAAAACCGGAATTTGTCGAGGCCTACGGTAATCGCGGTAATGCCAGGATCATGTTAACAAATTATGCCGGTGCGATCGAGGATTTTGACAAGGTTATCGGACTGAACCCGAAACTCGCGGGGGCTTACAATGGCCGCGGTCTCGCCAAAAAAATGCTAGGAGACATCCTGGGAGCGACAAGCGATTTCGAGATGGCAAAACGATTGAAAGATTCCGGAGCTGCTCGATGACGAATTCGCCGAGCCGATTCCTTTCGGAAGATATTTTTACCGAAACAGTATTTTACTGCACCGAGACCGAGAACTCGCCCTTGATAATCTCGAGATCCTTGACCTTGCTTATGAGTTTCAGTTCCTGCGCCAGCTCCGGGTCGAGCTCCTCCGGCAGTGAAAGGCGGACCGTCCCGAGCTCCGCGTTCTGCGGCAGCTTGTTCCTGGATTTGTGCTGCCTGAGCTGGCTCACTATCTCGTTGAGGACGAGCACCTTGGCGACCTCGTCCTTGTATTCCTCTCCCGCAGCTGGCCATTCCGAGCGGTGGACGCTTTCTTTCTCGCCGAAAACCTCGCGGTATATCTCCTCGCTTATGTGCGGAGTGATGGGCGCGAGCAGTTTCGTCGTATTGAGCAGAACGGTGTTCAACGTGTGCAATGCGGCGTCCTTTCCTTCCTCGCCGTACACCCTGTGCTTCACGTACTCGATGTAATTGTCGCAGAAATCATGCCAGAAGAAGGCGTGGAGCTTGGTCAAAGCGTAATGGTACTCGAATTTCTCCATGTGCTCCGTGCATTCCTTTATCGTGGTGTTCATCCTGCCGAGTATCCACCTGTCGGTCATGGCCAGTTTACCTTCGCCCTTGGGCTTCCCGCATGTCTCGACGAACCTCGCCGCGTTCCATAATTTGTTCAGGAAGCTTTTCGCGTACTTGATGTCCTCGAAGCTGAACGGCCGGTCCTTGGCCATCGCCCCGCTCATGGCAGACCATTGGCGGATGGCGTCCGTGGGATAGTCCTTCAGCAGGTCAGACGGCGAGATTATATTGCCTAAAGATTTGCTCATCTTCTTGCCGTCGGGGGAGAGGACGTTGCCGTTGAGCAGGATCTTCTTGAAAGGAGCCATGCCGGTGAGCATCCCGCTCCGGAATATGGTGTAGAACGCCCATGTGCGCACTATCTCCACGCCCTGAGGCCTGAGCGATATCGGATAAATCCTCTTCATCTTCTCCATGTCGTCCGGCCAGCCCGAGATTATGAGCGGGGTTATGGATGAGTCCACCCAGCAGTCGCACGTGCTGGTCTCCGGCTTCATCTGGAGGTTGCAGCTCTGGCACATCTTGGGCTTCGCCTTCTCTGGATAGAACGGCAGCTCGTCCGCCGGCTTCGTCTTGAGGCATTTCTCGCAGTAATAGAACGGCAATGGGGTGCCAAAGACGCGCTGTCTGGAGATCACCCAGTCCCACTCGGCGCCTTCCACCCAGTCTATCAGGTAGCTTATGCCGAAATCAGGTATCCACTCTATCTTGTGCGCCATGGCCTTGATCGTCTTGGCCGTAGTCCGTATGTCGGCGAACCATTGCAACGAGGAGAGCAGCTCTATGGACGTGCCGCAGCGGTCGTGTATCTTGACCACTTGCTTGAGCGGAGCGGTCTTCACTATCTTGCCTTCGCTTTCCAATTTTTCGACCATGAGTTTTTTCGCTTCGTCCGCCTTCTTCCCGTTCAATTCTCCGGCGTTTATCAGCTTGCCGTACTGGTCCATGGCCTCTATCATGGGGAGCTTGTACCTGTGCATCCAGACGACGTCCATCTTGTCGCCGAACGTACAGAGCATCACGAGGCCGCTCCCGAACTCCTTGTCCACTTCCTTGTCGGCTATCATCTGGACGGATTTGCCGAGCGGAGTGATTATCCTCTTGCCCTCGAATCTCTTGTACCTCTCGTCTTCCGGGTGATAGAGCACCGCGACGCAGGCATGCAATAGCTCGGGTCTCGTCGTCGCTATGATAAGCTCGCCTTCCGGACCCTGGAATTTTATATGGAAGATGGTGCCGTCTTTTTCTACATCATCCAACTCCGCTTTCGCTATCGCCGAGACGCATTTCGGGCACCAGTACACTGGGTACTTGCCCATGTAAACCAGCTTGTCCTCGTACATCTTTATGAGCGAGAACTGGACCTTCCGGTGGTATTCCGGCTCCATGGTCCGGTATTCGAATCTCCAGTCCGGGCTGAATCCCATGGAGTTCATCTGGGACTTCATCCTCGCAATCATCTCTTTCGTCCATTCCACGCATTTCTCGCGGAACTGCACCGGAGGGAGCCGGCCGAACTTCTTCTCCACCTTGACTTCTGTCGGAAACCCCTGCGTGTCCCAGCCTTGCGGGTAATAGACGTTGAATCCGTTCATGCGCCTGAACCTTGCGGCGAAATCGAAGAAGCTGTATGATAATACGTGGCCCATGTGCAACTCGCCGCTCGTGAACGGCGGCGGGGTGTCTATGGAATAGACCGGTTTCGCGGTGTTCGAATCGTCGAATCGGTAGGTGCCTGCCTCTTCCCAGTGCTTCTGCCATCTCTCCTCTATGGTCCTGTCGTATCTTTGTGGAAGCATAAGAATCAAGAGCCATTCTCGTCGTAGATTTATAAGCGTTAAGAAAAGGCGATGAACCCCAACAAATCAGGCACTCACGCTTAGACTACTGCACCAGTTTTGTTATCGATACCTTTCACCATCCGGTTAATATCTTTCTAGATATCATTTTTGATAGTGAAATGTTTGTCATTATAACAGCCTCAATACCTACCCCCTCCAATAATATCGGTGCATACCAATGTTTGTGGGCAGGTTCCTTCTGTACCTAGATTTTGGTCTGCATGGCCCCCTCCTTCGCATAACATACTGCCATTTATGTCGAAGTACGTATAATCATACGAAGGTGGCGAGTAGCCATCAATTGCATAGACTACTGTACCAGTTTTGTTATCGATACATCTCTCCATATAATAATCCATTTGTTGCGTGCTTTCTGTGTAGTACGCGCTTGCAACTGCCAGAGGAACATGATAAGTAGATTCTATCATAGTGATATTAGCTTCGGGATTAACGGTGGCAGCGGGAAAAAGGTATGAACTAAGTACCAGGATTGCTATCAAAAGGCCAATTCCGATCACTGCTACGATTGTCAATATGCCGATTATTTTTAGAATCGATTTTAAGATGCCCGTGTTTTCACCATCCGGTTAATATCTTTCTAGATATCATTTTTGATAGTGAAATATTTGTCATTGTTCCACATCCGTTATTTTAGTTCGGAACATCTCTACTGCCGGTAGTAATAATGTCACATGCTGTCATTGTCACCTGTGGGCATGTTCCCGTTGTAATCAGAACTTCATCTGCATGGTATCCTTTGCTACATAGCACAGTGCCATTGGCATCGAAGTATGTATAATCACTTGCCGGAGGCGAACCACCAGAGACTAAATATAATAATGCACCCGTTTCATTATCTGCGCATTTTTCAATACCATAATCCACCTGTTGCGTGCTCTCTGTGTAGTACGCGCTTGCAACCGCCAGAGGAACATGATAAGTATACCCTATCATAGTGATATTAGCTTCGGGATTAACGGTGGCAGCGGGAAAAAGGTATGAACTAAGTACCAGGATTGCTATCAAAAGGCCAATTCCGATCACTGCTACGATTGTCAATATGCCAATTATTTTCAGGATCGATTTTAAGATGCCCGTGTTTTCACCATCCAGTTAATATCTTTCTAGATATCATTTTTGATAGCTTCCTGTTTCCAGTTTCGGTTAGCAATGATTCATAATTGAAAATTGCAAAACCAGATACATTCATAGATTTTACCGTTTGAATGTCGGAAGTTACAGTTGTAATCAAATCTACTGTTGCCGGTAAGAAACTCCTTACTATCGGAAAAATTACCTTGCTGCTACCATTATTTCTCAAATCTGTTATCCAGTATTTAATATCACTAGCATCCTTTGATAAGGTAGAACCATCAGTATATACCATAGGCATTGCAATTTTGACAATATGTGGAACGTCTGCTTGCCCTAAAATGGCCCTGCTAGCACTATCTATTCTAAGATCTGCGGAAATGACTTTATCTGAAAATTGCGCGTTGACTTTGTTCACGAAATCATCTATCGCTTGCGTGTTTATATTCCATGTATACGGAACGGTTACTGGGGTTTTTGCATCTTTTGTGGTATAGCAAAAAACTCCTTTATCCTTACTACATTTGTATCGTATATAGTCCAAATTTATTCCGTACAATGATGGATATAAGTTATGTATTTCTGTCAACAGGTTTAGTAAATATTTAACCACTTGCGGATTCGATGGCTCGGCACCAGTATCGCTATAACATATTTTTTGTGGATCAATATCCTCTAACACTTGGCCTACCCCCGGTAAAGTATATGGCTTTACTTGGCCTATTATTGGCAGTTTGGGTAGTTGTAATCCTGAAGAAGTAATAGTCCCCGTTTGCGGTTGTATCTGCGCCGCATACCAATCAGAGAAGACCGGAAACCACGCGTGTATATTTATCGTCTTATTCACCGCAGAATACGCACTCTGCAGGGATTTCATGAGAACCATTATCGGGTCAAAACCTTTTTCTATTGCATTCCTGATTATTGGGTCAATGTTGCTCGGATACTTAAGGCTCGCGTATGCCAGATCCCCATCATGGCTTCCGAGTGTCCAAGCCGAACCATCCGTTTTGAAGGCTATGAAAACATCAGTCACACCGGAAGCCAGGAGGTCTTGTGAAACGTCATCCACAGTGCAAGGCGGGACATCGCATCCTACCGTCGTCGTACCCTTGCTTTTTCTATCTCCATAACTAGCGTAAAAGTCCCCTAGTTGCGGTCTGATGAAAACCGCCTTTGTAACCGCTGTTGCGATGCCTGCGTCTACTGAAGTAGCATTCCCGCTCAGAGGCGTATCGACTTTGATGGCTTGACAGGATCCTTCCTTTTGTCTATGTGTATTAGCAGTAAGCATGTGCATAGATCGAACTAGGATTGGTCCTGCACTAGGGAATGCGCCTGTTTCGATGCCAAGCTGCGCGCCTTCAAATGCGGTCGAATATTTCTGGTAACTGGTTTCTCCGGTGTTGCTGTATGCGAACTCAAGAGTTTTATCATTAAAATATGAATCGTCGCTTTTTAGAGAAATCGTCTGATGCGAGCTGTCTCCCCAAGCCACATCCAGCAGAATTGGATACGATCTTCCGCTATAAGGCTGGTATACCTTATAGTTTGGAGAAATCTCCACCTTCATAAGATCCTGCTCTCCGATTGTGCAGACATAACCCCCGGCAATATCTTTTTGAGAAGTTGAACCCGCATCAACTGCAGCTTCGGCTTTTTTGAATCCGTCTTTCATTCTACTAAAATGGCCGTTTATCGGTGCGGCTGCCAAAACCCCGCCTAGCAATAATGCTCCTAATCTTTTACCCACGTTCTCTCCCCCCGATACGTATTCACTTTAACATAAGCCGGTATATATAATTTACCACAGAATATATGTGAAAAATGCACATGAATTGCTCTGAGAAAAAGATAATCCAGGCAATCGGTTCCAAGAAGCCGCAAACTCATCTCCTCCGTATCGCTCGCATCACCGCGCGCAATTCGTCTTTCCCGACGCTGTTCATCAACGCATCCATACCCACGAACCGCGCTTTCACGGATTTGGCTTCGATTTCGAACGAATAATATCGTGCGCCCTCCTTGTCATGGGAACCGATATACGTCGCCGAGAAATCATCCGCTCCGAGACGCTCGGCGATGGATTTCAGCGCAGAATCAAGATCCCAGTCCGAAACCGCAGCCGAAGGCAGGGCGCGCCTCAGCAATCCGACCTTGTTGTCCTTGAATACGAGCGCTATCACCTTCGCCCTGTTGATGTCAGACCTCAATGCCACGAGCCTCAAAAAACGTTGAAGCTTGATCGGGATTTTATAGTCTTTTGTTGCCATACATAAACACCATATAACATAACACGCACCATTCTTATATATAAATATTGTTATTCAAACATAATAAGGCATATTTTATTGTTAATTTGATACAATTATCGATTTAATATTAAGATTATATCATAAGTACTATTGAAAATGCGCTTGGAAACTGTGTATTTGTTACAATTTAAGGTATAAAAAGTAGAATAAACCTGGTCTTAGCGGGTCAGATGGTGATTTTCAGCCCGTCTTTG
The DNA here is from genome assembly GCA_963804385.1 of uncultured Microcaldota archaeon. GTDB lineage: Archaea > Micrarchaeota > Micrarchaeia > Anstonellales > Bilamarchaeaceae > Bilamarchaeum. Next base: position 44,227 of record CAWDQD010000012.1, on the reverse strand, counting down.
GCCGCTATCGTCTTGATGCCCGAGGCCTCGATTTTGAGCGCCTCTTTGGCCGGCCCGGCGTGTATCATCTTCATCCCGAAATGTGTGATTATGCACTGCTTGGGCTTGGCTTCCTTCACTATCTCCGCGACATCCGCGACCTTGAGATGGCCTTCGTAGCGATCGCCCTCGGGCTTGATGCAGTTGATGATGAGCACATCGCAGCCCGAGAAGTCCTTGCCCAGGCTCGGGAGCAGTTCGGTGTCCGAGATGTATCCGATGACCTTGTCTTCTATCCACATCTTGAAGCCGAACGTGCTCGGGTCGTCGTGCTTCAGCCAGTAAGCTGCGAAATCGAAGCTCCCCTTCTCCGTCCTGAACGTCTTCTTCTCGTTGAATTTCGCGGAATAGACGGTCTCGGCCAGGTTCTGGTGCCATATCCCGATGGCCCGCTCGCGCCCTTCCCTGCCTTCGATCGCGCTTCCGCTGCCTATCAATATGCCGCGCTTCTTGAGCGCGTAGCTGCTCATGGCCTCTATCAGCACTCTCGCATCGGTCATATGGTCTGTGTGGTCGTGCGTCACTATGACCGCATCCAGGGACAATGGATCCTGGTGGTTCTTCAACGAATGGATAAGCGCGCCCGGTCCCGGATCGACGTGGATGTTAGCTACCCTGGAGTTTATCCTGAACCCTGCGGTGGCGCGAATCTGCTTGATGAGGTTAACCCTGCCGCCGCCTGTCCCGAGGAAGACTATCTCCATGATGCGGATTCCATCAGAAAGGATTAAATCGTTCCTGAATCAGAAGCGTTTTATTCTTCATCTGCCGATTCATTTCGTGGCATTCAACAAATACTATATTGTGGTCCCCGTAGTCTTGGTCATCTTAGTCATCCTGTTTTATCTATCCCCCTTCTCAGAGGTACAATATCCGCAGGTCTCTGCCATCATAAACGCGAATAGTTCCGCTTTTGCAGAATCCTCCGGAATAAGTGGAAATCTAATAACCGAAAAAATACCAGCATCATTTCCGTTCAAAGCTAATCCTGAAGCGGACTGGTGCAGAAGCCTTATTCCGAAAGTCGAAAAAGCGTGTGCGCTTAAAGTAGATTATGCATGGTTGGACGAGAAACCTGAATCTTCTCTAGGCTGCCTATATTTCCTTAACAAAACCAGCGATACATGGCAAGGACCTGCAACTTATATCCTTATTATAAAAAACGAATCTTTCGATCAGCCGCAGCAATCCTCTAATCTGAGTATTTCTAGCTTGGCATTCTTCTATGAAGTTCAATGCCCCACCCTGAATGAATCGCTTTCAGAACCCTAACTCCAGTTTCAATTTAGGGTCACCAGAAGCGTTTTATTCCTCATCTGCTGATTCATTTCGTGGCTTTTAACAAATCATACTACCTCGCAATTCCCGTCGCCCTAATCATCTTAGTCATTCTTTTCATCCTATCTCCATTTTCAGAGGTGCAATACCCTCAGAACTGCTTCGACATAAATTCCAATAGCACCGCTAATGCAGGATCATCCGTGATATGCGGAAGGGTAATAACCGAAAAGATTCCCGCATCATTTCCGTTCAAAGCTAATCCGCAGGCGGACTGGTGCAGAAGTATCATCCCGAAAGTCGAAACAGCATGCGCCCTGAAAGTAGATTCTGCATGGTTGGATGATAGATCTGGATACTCTCTCGGGTGCCTATATTTCCTTAACGAAACAAGCGAAACGTGGCAAGGGCCTGCGAATTACGTACTTATTATAAAAAACGGATCTTTCGACGACTCGCAGCAGTCCACTAATCTCAGCATTCTCAGTTGGGCATTCTTCTATAATGTCCAATGCCCCGGCCTGAACGAATCGCTTTCAGAACCCTAACTCCAGTTTCAATTTAGGGTCACCAGAAGCGTTTTATTCCTCATCTGCCGATTCATTCTGTGGCTTTTAACAAATCATACTACTTCGCGATTCCAGTCGTCCTGGTAATCTTAGTCCTACTGTTTTATCTATCTCCATTCTCAGAAGTGCAATATCCTCAGAACTGCACTTATATGAATGGCGATAATAATTCCAATTCCGGGCAAGGTGGAGGGGTATGTGGTAGTGTAATAACCGAAAAGATACCTACATTATTTCCATTCAAAGAAAATCCACGAGCAGAATGGTGCAGAAGTATCATCCCGAAAGTCGAAACGGCGTGTGCTCTCAAAGTAGATTCTGCTTGGTTGAACGATGAATTGATCTTCTCTCCAGATTGCATATATTTTCTTAACGAAACAGGCCAAGAAAATGGAACTTATTTCCTTGTGATACCCCAAGATGCATTTGGAGGTTTGCGCCATAATGCCGAAATTCTCAGTTGGTATTTCTCCTATGAAGTCCAATGCCCCCGTCTGAATGAATCGCTTTCAGAACCCTAACTTTTGGTTGTCAATCGTGTATTTCAAACTATTCGATATTGTTCCTGTTAACATCATTTCATAAGTGAAAATCGCATATCCATCTGCCGGTATGATGCTTTTTGTCGCTTGGATCCCAGCAGTAAGCGAGTTTAGCATGTCGAAGTATGTCTCATTTTTGGAGCAGCTAGGAGTTCTACATACCCAGCCCCTCAGTATTGGAATTACTGCTTTATTCAAATGCATCAATTTTATCTCTTGGCCATACCCTGCGACTTTATCAGAACCCAAAAATTTTGAAAAATACATGTACTCCATCGGCATAATCACGCTTACAATATCTAAAACGCCCGATTGTCCCATCTCCTGCCTCGTTCCGGAATCTGCAAAAACATCAGCGGAGATCACGAATCTGGGAAAATTAGTCATTACCTTATTAACGAAATCATTTATGGCATCCGGGTGAATCGATATGGGAGATCCTGGCGGTAAATCTCCTTCCCCAGCATAAGCATATCTAATATAATCCAGATTTATTCCGGTCAGTGGATACTTAGCCACAATTTCACTGAGCAAAGACAATTGATACGAAACAACATCGCTGTTCATGGGTTCGGCGAATATTCCACTATACGTAGTGCCTCCTTCTGAGGCGGCGCTCTGCCCTACCCTTTCAGCGCCGCCAAGCATTTTTATCATATATGAATCATGGAAAACTGGAAACCAAGCATGTATGTTCATGTCAGCGCATTCCTTCATCAAGTCCATTATTGGATCTTTACTGCTGCTTCCGATTTGGGTGTAAAGTAGGGTTCCTGCCTCTCCGCATAAATCGGAGCCATCAGATTTGAAAGCAATGAAAATATCTGAAACGCAGCTACTCCTCAAATCAGAGCAGACGGATTGTACTGTACCTCCACCTACCGTTGTTTTACTGAATTTGTTGTCAGTGAAAAGCAGGCCTGCGCAAGGACGTATGAATACGGCTCTGTGATAATCGTTTTTACATTGGTTGTCAGTTGTTTTTTGGCAAGATACTTTCAATGTCTCATTTCCGACTTCTGGGGCGCATATTTCATTTTCCAAAATCAAAGTTCTAGACTCGGAATACGTTATGTTGTGGTTCTCTATTTTTCCCACAGCGTCCATTTCAAAATCACAACCACCTACTATGGTATCTCTCATATACGCATCTGAGTGCATTTTACCGTCATACTTAAACGTATTTCCGTCTACAACCAAATCAGATGTTGTTGTAAGGGATGTGAATTTTAACTGGCTGATATGCGGATCTGGTGAGCTAGTTCTTATCTCGTATGTGGTAATTCCTTTCCTTGCGATTTCTACAGATGCAGGTACTAGTTGGTGATTTCCAGTCTTGTTACTATGTCCGTTATTGACTGTACCCCCACAATTATAACTTCCAGAAAGATCCTCAACTCTTGGAGGGAATTTCAATGATGCTTTAGGCTCGACCAATGGTTGCAGAAGACTGAATGCGGCAGTCAATGCCGTGCCAAGTGCCATCCCTATCGCGATTTTTTTAAAATCTACCATTAGCCCCCTTGGTTAATTTGTTTAAAAAGATTAAATAATGTGTCTTTCTGCCAAATAACCCTATTTTATCATCCGGCAGTACCTGCAAATGCTCCCAGACGTAGGTTCACCGCACGTCTCGCATAAGGAAAGCTCCACATTGTCGCAGCCCTTGCGGAGCAGCGGTTCCATGTCCAGGAAGCTGTTCATGACCTTGAATTTCGTGCCCGGATATCTCTCTTCAGTCTCGTTGAGCATCTTGCGGACATGGCCGCGGAACGCGAACCTCGCGTACGGGCATTCGACATGCTCCAGCGAGATACCTTTCAGCATCGCGTAGATGGCGACCTCCTTCTCCGGGGTCATCATTAGCGGCCGTATCCTCTGCACGAATCTCGAATCCCGCACTATCGGATCCTTCATCCTGGCTATCCTGGAGGGTTCCGCGCGCATGATGTTCATGAGGAGCGTCTGCGCCATGTCATCCAGGTTATGCCCCATCGCGAGCTTGTCGGCCTTGCATTCTCTCGCCGCCTTGTTGAGCGCGTAGCGTCTGAGCACCCCGCATTGCGAGCAGGGGAGGTCGCCGCTATCTTTTTTTACGAGCTCATCCAGGCGTTTCCCGCACAATTCCCTGAACGTGAATACCTTCTGCTCGATGCCGAGCTTCTCGCATTCGTTCTTCGCCGGGACCATCGTTTTTTCCCGATATCCTGCGATTCCCTCGTCTATGGTTATGGCGATTAGTTCGAATGGCAGATCCTCTTTGAGCGCAGCAAGTGAATGGAGGAGCACCGTGCTATCTTTGCCGCCTGAGAGACCGACCGCTACCTTGTCGCCTTTCTTGAGCATCTTGTTCATCCGGACGGTCTTCCTGAACCTCCGGTCGAACATGCGGATGAAATGGTCTGCGCAGAGATGCTTCTCCGCATAATGGAGGAAGATCACGCCTTCTTCGCCGCAATGGCATTTCATCTCATCCACCGAAAACCACTTTGATGACGTGGATTTTGTCCGATTTAGAGATAGTCCTGGTCTCGGGCGCGAGCTTCCCGTTCACTTTCACGACGACTTCCTCGCGCATCAGCTTCAATTCGCGCAGCAGCTCTCCTATCGTGCCGTCGAATTCCATGTCTAATTTATCGTTGTCCACCCTGATTTCCACAATCACACCTGTCCATATTCATATCCAAAAAGTAAATAATGGTGTTTGAAGGGAGAAAAATCATCTAGCGTTCGGGATTCGCTCCATGAACTCATCCAGAGTCTGCAGCGATATCCTTCCATGGCGCAATTCAAGCGAAAGGCGCATGCTGTCCGGATCGTACCTCATCGTGCTTGCGATGAACCCTTTTTTTCGATTGTCGTCAGGGAATACTATAATTCCGTCTTTCTTCCTACAAACCTTAGTCAACTGTGAAGGTTCGAACCCACCCCAGACATAGACCAGTTTTTCTCCTAGGCAGAAATCAGAACCGTTCTTACCATCGGGTTGTAACCCCATCTCTATCAGAACGTCCGATATCTTGCGTCGGAGCACCCAACATTCTATGGGTATGCCCTTGCTCATAGTAGATGGCAGGAAGTAGCCACCATAAGAGAGCATATCTCCTTTACATGAAAGGGTTTCGAGTATATAGAATAAATTCGAATCTGTCAGAAAAACCGGCACTCCCTTATATGTCGCATGCTTTCTTATCCCAAGACGTAGATCCGAAACCGAAAGTGGCATGGTCGGGGCTCTGTCAGCTTGCGCTCTGGAAAAAAGTTCCATGAATGCCGAACGAGATATCCGGAACGGTTTGGAGTTTGAGCCTGGTCGCTGATGTGTTCGTATCCTATACCTTCTTTTCCCATTGCCCTTTATGAGAAACGTTGCGCAAAGGAACAATGCTCCGATACCAAGCACAATATACAGCAGATACGGTTCATCATTCGTCTTATCATAATATGTCGTCGCCGTATTTTGGCCTAATTCGATGTCGAACCGATACATGCCTGGTCCTAGCAGGAAATTTGCGCGCATTTCACCATTGTCATCGGTACTAAGCTGGAAACTATCATTCCCGTTAACGATAAGAGTCACCTTCTTTTGGGCAGCTGGTTCTCCGTCAATAGTAACAAGGAATACATGAGAAGCACCTTCGATACGAATCAACCTGACTTTGACATCGGGTATATGCGTGTATGCAATTGCATGTACCACAGCATTTTGATCAATGAGCCGAACGACGTAACTTCCAGCTGAAAGATTTGGTTGCACCGAGCCGCTTTCCAGCGACACAGTCTGCATTACTATATCTTTCGCACTTTCAGAATCTATCTGTACGCCATCTTTGAAGAATGCTAGGTGTGTCTCATACGCGATGGGGTACTCCAGATTGTCATGAAGCTCGAACGAGTAGTTGACTTCCCCTCCATCAGAGAGCGACTGATTTATTCTGAGCTTGCCTTCCATAGGAGATACTTGGGGGAGGTCTATCAGTATGGCGGTTGTGTTCTTGCTTCCACTTGCCTCCGCTACAATCCTAATGGAGTAATTTCCCTGGTCCACTTGGTCAGAGTACAAGCTTATCGTACCATTGGAGGTAATATTGATTGGTGTGTCTACTATGTTGTTCTGCCACTTTTGTCTGATTATCATATCTGCTATTTCCAATCCGGTTCCTATGTCGCTAGAATCATTGAAGAGTACGAGCCATCCTCCACGGTCTATCACTTGGGCGCTTCCAACATCTCGGATTTGACTATCCGTAGCAGATTCCAGCGCGCCGTCAGCATCATGAATCAGACCGAGCGCGTTGTAGTAATCATTGCCGCTGACCACCTGAGAACCGGTTGCGTCAAGGGCGATGTCAAAAGATTTTCCGAAGAAAATCACCGTGTTGTTGGAAACGAGCGTTTTGAGCTCCTGAGGACTAATCCCAATCGGCATCGCATCTGATGGTATTATGATTACGGAACCACTCTTCGATATCGCATCTTCAGCAGTAATTGACTGTACTTCTATATCGTATTCACGAAGCTTACCCTCGGCAGTTTCCATAATATTCTGCTTATCTCTGTCACTCGGATAATCGTCCACTTCATAGATATCTGAACTGGGGGGTCTGGGCAGCATAATCAGGCTAGCATTCGAATTATCAGCCCCAGTCATTATGGTATCCGCAGTTGCAAATCCTCTGATGCCATTCCCGCTATCTAGAAGGCCGTATTCTTTTATTGACATGTCGAAAACGAACTGTTCGTTCTGTTTCGTCTGGATGCTATCTTTGTTGATGTGTGTCGAGAATGCAGTATATACCATGATAATTGCGAACATAATTGTTAACGCGAGCAAAGGGCCCTTCCAGTTCATTTCATCCCACCGGTAATAATTACGTCCCTGGCTGCAGAAGCCTTTCCTATGACTTCGACACGGTATTCCCTGCCGTTCTTCTTTTTCTTCACAATTATCTCCGTGGCGGATAGTTCGATGCTAGACAATCCGTATCACCCCTCTTTTGGATAGTGAATCCAGTCTTTCATCCAGTCGTTGGCATCTGATATTCATTGCAGAGCAGAATCCCTCATCATCTATCTTCCCCCCATGTTCGCCAATCCAACGAATTATTTCGCGATCTAGTTCGTTATCGGTCATGCCTTCGAGTTGTCGTACCCGGTCCTCCAGTAAGTTGCATTTCTTATCTAGTTCGAGGAGTTGGTGGTTTAGCCCTTCATTCTCAAGTTTAAGCGAAGACAGCTCAGTTTTCATAAATCCATTATCCTTTGCATAATGATCCAGTTCGAATTTCATCTGAAGCGGATCTATACCGAAGAATTCCGCGCTAAGTTCCAGCGCTTCCATAGTTTTATTATAAAAATCATCCCTCCTGGATATGAACGCACCCCGTTCTTCGAGTAGCGAGAGCAGCGTGAAAAGTGTTTTTACTACGTGCAATCTCCTCGCGTCAGGATGTACAACTTCAGGTGGTATGGAATATTCTGCCGATGCAGAATCTTGCTTGAACGAGAATCTAATAAACAAGTGCGGCGTCTTGTCTTTGTCCGCGCTTTCTACTATGAGACATGATAGTACTCCATTCTCCCATCTCACTTCGTTGAATATCGAGAGCTTATGGATTTCCTTGCGTAACTTTGCGATATTTTTCAGGTTGCCGAGGATTTTTATTTTAGCTGATGCCTCCCGCGTCGGAGTCAGATTGCTCTTGTTACCCTGTAGCAAATCCATCCTATTCTACCTCCATTGTGTGGATATCTACTGCGCTTCCAAACCGACGCTTCTGATACGCTTCGATTAAGTCTATGGCGGCGTGCCTTCCCACCCCCAGTCTCTCGAAAACGGTTATAATCGCGTGCATGTCCTTTCCCAACTTCAAGAGAATTTCTAGAAAGGCTTCATCTTCAAGCGTATCACTGTTTTTAGAGAATTCTAAGTTTATCTCTCCTATTCGCGCTTCGTTGATTCCTGCATTCCGCAGGATTTTATTGAATTCAGATGGTTCCATCTCTATCATTTTCCAACCTCGCGAAAACTTTTCTTATATCCTCGATTCCCATCCCTAAGTAGCAGAGCATATCCACCACCTTGTGGCGTGGTACATTTCCATTCTCTAGCCATCTTGCGAGTGCAGCGGCGTCAATCTTCCCATTCTGTATTATTTCCTCTATTCTAGTTGGGAAACCTTCATAGCCGAGTTTTCTTTTCAGTTCGCTGCGCTCGAAATACGCGCACCAATCATTGTTATCTATGCAGATCTCCTGAATCGGTTCCTCGCCGTGTATCCTTTCGATCAGAAACGTGCGCGGAAAATCGGTTTTAGAGGCATAAGACAGGTTGACTGCTGCATTCCCCACCCCGAATCTATCTATGGCCTCAGCAATGAAATCAGAGTATTTCAACGAGCCGCGCACATATTCCTTGAACCGCTGAAACTTCAGGTTAAGTATAAATGTGCTACCAACGTTCGAGAATATCGCTTCGTTTATATCAGTCGGGTTCTGCGATGCAACAATCAATCCGAAATGATATTTTCTTCCTTCGCGCACTATCATTATTGCATCGCTTCGATCGTCTTGTGCAATCTTCCACGCCTCATCGAGTACCACGAAAAGCTTGACACCCTTCTCTGCCGACCATTCCTCGTCACGCATCCTCTCCTTCAGGTATTGGAGTATGGAAAGCCCTGCTAGGATGCGAAATTCCTCATCCGGGAGGTTCTTGAGGACAATGTCCACTAAACCGGAATTCGTCAGCTTGTCTAGTTTGAGCGTGGATTGACGTGCAAGGAAATCCGCCCCCTTCCGTGTGAATCTACCCACGAGTCTCGCGGTGTTCAGAACATATTCCCTAACCCATACTGCGTCAGCCCGCTTAGCTTTATGCAGCAGTATCTCATGCACGTCCTTGAGTGTCGGGGGTTCAATCAACTCCTGGCCCTTGGCATGCATGCGGAACCCTTTGCTTGCGTATGCTTCCTCTAACGACTCCTCGAAAACGCGCTTCTCATCATCTTTCATCTGCCCTTCTAAGAGGATATCGAACGTCCTCATAAGCTGCCTTATCCGATTGAGCGGTGAGTTTCCACCCAAATCCATCAAATTCAGTGAGTTCTTCTCCCCCAGCTCCACTACTAGGCCCCGGGTCTGTTTTACCCAGTCCATATATTCAGCTGCCCAGTCTATGATGAGCGCATTCGTGTTCCAAGTAATCGCAGCCCTTGTCAGGAAACTTTTCACAAGATAAGATTTCCCCGCGCCTGTGACGCCAACGATTGCTATGTGCGGATTTGTCAGCTTTTCGAAAGTCCAATAGAACGGAACCTTCATAGTTTTTGTACGACCGATGTATATCGAGTTGAGCGGGTCGTTCATAATCATCTCTGGGGGTGGCTCCGGAGGATGGGATATAATCATGCGATGTCCGAGTTCGCGATTTGTGGAATCGAGAAATCTCATCGGACTTCCGCTCTGTATCCTCTCTTCAATCCCGACCATTCAGTAGATCGCCTCGTCAATGTTGTCCTTATCAGGGAGCATATAGTCCCATTCGAAGCATCTTTTCATCTCATCTCCGCCAAGGTGCAGCACTTCGGTGTCCAAAGTGCTCGCTATTACCGTCTTGAGCTCAGCAGCCTGTTGTTTAGCTTTCGCTATGGCATCGTCCCTCGAACGGCTTGACGCGCAGGTCATAGCGAAATTCATCACTCTCATAGGGCGTTCGCCACCGAGTATCTTATCTAGTTGATTCTCGTACGATTCAATTTCCCTTTTCAGCCTAGTCATATCCGCTCCTTGATTGGCTGAAGGCGGCAAGGACTCGAGTTCAGAAAGCCTCGATTCAACACTACTCCTGCGCTCTTTTATCTTGTCTACGAATCCAGTTAGATCAACCGGGCAGATCATGTTCGATATCCTATATACATAGTTGAGAGACGATAATGCGCGCTCATAGCTTTGTCTCGTAAGTGCGATTTGCTCCGGGGTTTTCTCTGTGGAAGACTGCGTGAAGCGGACAAGCAGGTATGCCGATGCATAATATCTATCGCTCTCCTTTTTCACGATTACGTCCTGAGAAGAAGGGATTTCGTATTTTCCGAATCCCTCAATGATATTGGCCTGCTTTGCTAACGCGGGTTTTATGATGAAACCGAATCTCCAGACCGCTGCGGCGATCACGAAAGATATCACCGCGCTTATTGCGATTAATTCATTCGGATAGAACACGAGCACCGCAATCAGTATCGATTGTACCGCGACTATAGCGATTGCCATCCTCCTGTTCGTCATCAGATCGCTGTATGTCATACCTCGAACCTCCTGAGATTTATTTCAGAACCGAAAAGGCCTGCCAGCTCTTTTATCGCGAGAACTGTGAGCATGATGGACAGGGCTGGCAGGAAAACTATCTGGACTACAAGCGACGCGATCGTCGTAGTGATTATCTTGGGTATGGATGTCACCGCATTAGCAAGACCAACCGAATTTGCGGCATATGTATTCAGATAAGTAACCCACGAATCCGGATTTGTCAGACTCAATCCGGTTGTTGATCCACCGATAGGGCTGAGGCTCTGGGTACTTTGATAAAAATGTTGGAACTCTGCGAAAGCATCATTGTTCATGCTGCCCAGAGCAGTGACATCTAGGGCGATTGTCAGGGGGAATACTATGTACATGCCAACAGCGAGTGCGATGAGCGCACCACCGAGCTTCCGCGTTCCGAAGAACGTTCTCAGTACTGCACCGACTGGCAAAAAGATGCTTAAGGCTGTAGAGTTTATGAACTGCAGAAGCGCGATTTCAATCTGCACCAGTATGCCTAGGAAAAAGAGTGACTGGAGCACGCTGTTGAAGACTTGGACTATGCTAGAGAATCCGGCGAGAGGTGTTACATCCACGATTACTATATTTACGGACAATTTTGATAGCACGTCAAGCAGCATGTTAAATATGAAAATACTCGCCATTAAGTTCAATATCTGCGTTTGAAGTACGCTCAGATACTGAGCTGCGTAGCATATCACGGTTCCGTCTGGTAATCCAGCCATTCCGCAATCTAATAATACTAAATTGCCACCTGTAATAGAGAGCGGAGATATGGTTGACAGATCAATATCTGGTTTGAGGCTTTCGAAAGTCTTGGTAATGATTCCGCTTCCAGGCGCCATGAGCAAAACGAGCCCCCCTATAATGGCGGCACTTACCATCACCTGTACAAATTCGTTTTTGGACCAGTCTTCGAGTTGACGGTTCTTCATGATACGTGATAAGAGATAAGCTATCCCCACGACTACGATCATAGACACCATCACATAGTAAGCTACAAGAAAAGCGTCTCCCCCGCCAGCTCCAGGAGCCTGGGGCAATTGGGTCAGGATATCCGTAGAATTGCTCATTGTGCTGACCTTGCTCGGGATTATAGCTCAGTTTCCGGAGCCTGGGGCGAGAAATTTCATCCCAGAACTCACGAGAAGACCCGCTCCACCTACAAGCGCAGCCAATATGATGGCGCCGACAACCAGACTTGTGGCCACCGAGTGATATTTTCCACGTTGATCGGCAGTCACAAAGACGTTGGAGTAGATATGTATGATACCGCCCAGTACCAACGCAATTACAGCGACCATCGGACCAAGTTGTAACAGGGACTGCATAATGTTGCATGTGAAACTGATAATATTTCCGCTGCTATCACAAACCATTTCTGCAGGTTTTGAAATATCCTGTCCAACATCTACAGCCAATCCAAGTCCGCTCATAACGAGCGCAACAATCGGTATTTTCAGATTTTTCAACAAGTTTCCCACCCTTACCTTATTTTAACATTTATTATGAAATGTATGTTTCACCGAAAAGAATAAATATATTATGCTTTTTAACAGTAAAATAGTGCTTTTAATGTTTTTATTGCATTTATATTATATTAAAAATGAGTTTTTACACATTTTTTAGTGTTAAACAGCATTATGGGTACCAAGTATCCGGTTGATTCAACGATGAACATTACACGAAAGATGCCGTTTTGTAGTCTTTGCCACAAAAATACGAAAACACATCCGCTAGATATGAGCAATTTTTTCTTCGGAAACTACGTCTCTCTCATGCGTAAACTAGGTATCTCCCATCATCGAGGCCAGCTCGCTATCTGCCCTTCGTGTATGCCATCCTTCCTCGCCATGCGGAAGAGCTATTCACAGAAGCAGATTATTTATCTCCTACTCGCCCTAGTCTTCGCCGCCCTCTACCTCTATTTCACGAAAAACCTCGTGCTCGCGCTGCTGATCGCGTTGCTCGTTTTTTCTTTCTCCTTCTTCCACTATGTCCCGCCCCTGAAACGCCCCTGACCATCTCTTTTTAATCACTCTCATACATTAAATATAACATGAGACGTATTCTTGATATAGGCCACGGCGGGGTACCCATAGGGTTGGGCACGCTCAGGCACTTCTCAAGGATACTGCCCCCCGACACCGCTTATTACGGCATAGACCTGCCTGTGAAGAAACAACCCATAGAGCAAAACCCCAGGGAGGCGCAGATGCTCGAATTGGAATCCGAATACAAGCGTTTCAGCCCCCAGAACATCTTCCTGTTCCACATGGATGCGAGGAATCTGGGTTTCCGCAACTGGATGTTCGACGAAGTGCACCTGCATTGGATAGTGACGGCCCCGGGAGTGAGTGTCGGAGACGTCTGGGATATGATGCGCGAGAGCGCCAGGGTGCTAAGGCGGGGCGGGAGCTGCATAATCACCGGAGAAGAGGTGGGTACAGCGTATTCGGACATGCTCTGGCTGATGAAGGGCCATATCCCGTTCAAGCACGACGAGAGCAAGGATGCGCTGGAGAAGGCGAGCGTCTTCAGCAATATCGTAATTGCGAACCAGGAACTGTTCGCCCCGAATGGGTTCATACTCGTGGCCAGGAAGGTCGATTGAATGGATTATATAAATCGTCTATCCGATAGCGATGACATGCCAACCATTGAATCGATCGATGGGGTCTCGGAAGAGCAGCTCAAGGGTATCGAATCGGATACGCTCAGGAACGCGGCGAAGACCGTGTCGGCGATAGAGGACGCGATCTCGGTGTGGAACGCCGCGATGGTCAAGCCGGAAGACATGTCATCCACCCTCGAGAGGTTGAAGAAATTCAGGACCGCCCTGATGAGCTGGGGCGTCGAGTGCGGCAAGCTACGCGCGAGCCGCGCAGGGAAGCAGACCCGCATCGACATGCTCCATCGCTTTGTCGAGATCTGCTACGCTTACGATAACGCATGAGGTGTCGCTTTGGCCCAGGCTGAGAAACAGAGGATGAACACAGAGACTCAAGCCGCAGCCGAAGCCCTGGAGAAGGCGAAGGAGCAGGCGCAGCGCCTGATGTCCGTCCAGCCCGTGAAGATAGCCCGCAACGTCCCGGTGGCGCACCTGGTCGAGGATGCGGCGAAGCGCGCGGTGACCGAGGCGCGCGGGACAGTGCGCCAGGCCGAGAAGATCGACGGTGCGCTCGGGTTCCAGGTCTTCCACCAGAAACCGATCGATTTGCCCAAAGAGCTCGTGAACGAGATCGCGCAGCTCAAGGACGTGGGCATGAAAGCCGCGAAAGGCGATGCGCACGCGAAATCCGAGTTCGAGGACCTGAGTAAAAAATACTCGCACGATCTGGCAGCTTTCCTGTCCCAGGATGCGGACAAGCGCTCGACTGATCCGGCACAGAACCTGAGGATTGAACTGAACAAAATGCACGAGTTCGTGGCGAATTTCAGGCGGGAGCTCCGCGACAGCGGCATAGTGGATCCGGTCGCTCCGGAGCGGTCGCAAGGGTACTGGCTCTATCGGCGCCTAGGGAAGATAGCGAACGACATAGACGCCATACGCGACAATGTCGGGAAAGGCGGGGTGGAGAAACGCGTGGAGGAGCTGTCCGCAGACTACAAGCTCATAACGAACATCTACCACCCGGCGAAACTGGCTCTCGCGGAGCTGAAGAAGGACGGGGTGTTCGAGAATTATCTCAAGGAATCAGAGTCTTCCGACCATTCGCTGAACAAGGTCTACGCGCTCAGGGACCTGGAGAGCTCCACCACGCATCTTCTCGAAGCGTTGCGCATAATGCAGTACGCCCCGGACGAGATGCCCAAGGCCAGGAAAGAATTTATTCTCTCAGCCGAAGACAAGACGACGGCTCTCGCGCGGCTCTACATCAACGAGAACACCCTCGCGGAGAACGTGCGCGCGGCAGGGGATTTCCATAACGATCCTACGAAGCAATTCGCATTCTACAAAGACGCGCTGGTCGCGATGTACGACGCCTCAGCGCACGGCAAGGGGTTCGACCAGAACCTCGCGTCGCTGAACTCCGCGCTGATGCAGCTGGAAGTCTGCATGGCGATATCCGACAAGAAGCTATTCGCCTCCGGAGAGGCCAAGCTCCAGCAGAACGTGATATCGAATTCCCAGAAACTGGTCGCGAATTTCTCGTCCCAGCTCGCTGGCGGGCCGGCTACCATCACCGATGCCGGAGCGGTTTCGGCTGCTGCTAAAAACGACAGCGATGCTCTTTATGCAAAGATAAAGCGTGCGAGACGTATCGACCAGCTGGCCGAGCTCGGCGCGAGCCTGATACCGGTCATAGGCCCTGCGTTCATGTCAGCGTCCGTTGTGAAGAACGCGTCGCGCGATTACGCGGCCACGGGCGAGATCTCTCCGATGACCGGGCTGATGGCTGCGACCGCGCTTGTCGGGATGCGCGCCGGTGTCGCGAAAGAGGCGTTCGCCGTATTCGAGACCTCCGCCGCATTGAAGCTCGCGGAATTCGGGGTCGCGGGCGCGATGACCGTGCCGCAGGTCAAGCACATGGCCGAGAGCTGGGCCGCGTATTACACGGCGCCGAAAAATGAGAGAATAAATCGGCAGGAAGCGCTCGAGGAAGCCATATTCAATTCAATCTCTCTGACAATGCCGCTCATCGCGGGCAAGGTACAAAGCAAGGTCTCCAAGGCGCTGGAGGAGCGGATTGAGCAGGCGAGGCCAATCCATAAGGTCCAAGAGGCTCCGAAGGCGACTGTCCAGAGGAATCCGATGGAGGTGCTCCTGGCTGGCGAGCAGCTCCCCGGGGGCAGGGCCGCCTCTGCAGAAGAATTGTCATTCGCGATCGCCATGGGCAAGGACAAGAGATATTCCGGGGCGAAATCCGAACCGGAGAGGGCCGCAGTCGCGGCCGAATACTCGGCTATCTTCGAGAACTCCAATCCGGAGGAGCGCGCGGTCATAGCGAGGCGTCTCGGGATGAGCGGGACCCTCAGGAACCTGCGGCAGATCACAATGGATGCATTCTACGATTACCATTCCAGGAACAAGCCCCAGACGGCGCAGGACATCACCGCGCTGGCAGAACAGCTCTCCAACATACCCGAAAGGATAAGGGACGGGATATTGGGCAAGCTGGAGGATCCCTTCGGCAGGAACATGATCGATACCATCGAGCAGCTCATCCTCCACCGCGGCAACCCCGGCAAGCAGGAGGCGGTCATCGGGGAATGGCAGCGCGCGGTCGCGGTCAGGGCGCAGAAGGACTATCTCGACAACGCCATCATGGCGCGCATGCAGAACCCGGATTCCGTGAGGCAGGAGGATATCGTCCTATTAGGGGAAAACCGCGTGAAGCAGCTCGCTAAGAACGCGGGCGTGCCGCAGGAGGATCTCGCCGCTGCCTACGATCAAGCTTATGCCAACGGTAGGCATGTGGGCGGAGGGCGCCGTGCCGTGCTTGAGAAGCTCGGCATAAAAGTGAACGCTTCCGCGGCCACATTCGTAGGGGAGGTCTTCGAGCTCGTCGTCCGGGGCCGGCTCCAGAAGCATATAACCGAGATTCCCGGTTTCGAGTCCGCGGCCATAACCGAAGTCTCCAATCTGCACGGGTCGAGGGGCGCATACAACATACATGTCAAGACGCCCAAAGGGGAGAGGAACATCCTGGTGAAGATGGAGAACGGCGAACCGGCCGCTTTCGGGGCGAAGATGGTGCGGGACGAGAACCTGGTCGCGCCCGAGATATACGCCACGCATGAGTACAACACCGGCATGAGGACGCCTGATTGGCAGCTTGTGAAAGACCTCACGACCGGAGAGCCGCTCAAGCAGAAATATTACTTCATGGAGAGCGTCTACGACTTCGCTTCGGGGAAAGAGGTCACGGTCACCCTCGGCAAGGGCAGCGGGAACGAAACGGTCGTCACCGCGCATGAGGGCCGCAGGGTGAAGATGGCCGTGGACGGCAAGACCGAAGAGGTCACGGTGCTCAGCGTCGGTCTCATGAACGATGTCTACGAGGGATTCGATCACCCGTCCGCTGTGACGAGGGAGGTATGGAGGCTCGCCCGGACGAAGGAAGGCCGCGAGGGCATGTTCAAGGCGTGGCGCGCGTACCACGAGCTCTCCCGGAGGGCGCTCCTATTCGACAGGCGCTTCGCCAACACCGCGGTTTTCCTCGTGCGCCGCGCTGACGGCGGGATCTCGCTGACGTTCCAGCCGATAGACACGGACGGCATCGGTATGAAGATCGGCGTCGATTCTAGGACGAAGGGAGCCAACTTCGGCAGTTTCAACAACGAGTTCGGCACCGAGACCTACGCTTTCATAAAGCAGCTCGAGTACGCTTCACGGACCGCGGCCGACCATGGCCTGCTGGGCGGGCAGATCCCGCAGATGGAATTCATAGAGGCAGCGCTCAGCGCGACCGCGCACCAGGGCGCGGCGATGCCATCCACTCCCGCACCTATAGTTAATGGCCGCGCGCAGAGCTATGCCACTTACACGGGGATGATAGGGAACGGCTACGATTCGTTCGCGGCCGATTTCGGCTCCCAGGGGACCTACAAGAACATAGGCGGCGAACGGAGGATACTCGCGGAACCGGACGGACGGCACACCGCTAACGGCAAAAGGCTCGAAGAGGTCTACCGCCAGGCGCAGAATCCGCAAGAGCAGTCCGCTTTCGTGCGGGAGACGGACACGATCCTCGACAACCTCCGCAGGTACATCGAAGAGAGCAGATGATTACCAGCTGACCTCTTTCATCGCGCTCGACAAGTCGTTGACCACGTATGTGAATTGCTTCTTTCCATCGAGCTGCCTCACCATCGCGATGGTCTCATCCACCTTGGATACGAAACGGCGCCAAGAGCCGTCCGAGGCGATATTCCCAAGGTGCTCCCAGACTATTATCCTTCTCTCGCTATCCACGAGCGTGCAGTAGGAATTGGAGCCTCTGGAGGTTATTGCGATGCCGAAAGGCGCGAAATGCGGCGCATCGCCTGCTTGGATAGCATTATCGACCAGGCCCATGGCCAAGCCTTCCACGCCCAAGTCCTGCTGCGTTGAGAATGATGTGACTCCGTTCCCCTCGAATCTGTAATAAGTCGTTTCTTTGAGATTGAACAATGCCCCGATATCAGCCGGCAGGCCCTTGCCCCTCTGCCTGAGGAATTCGACTACCTCGCTTTTCTCCACGGATGTGCGCACGCGCCTGTTCCCATCTCCTGGAGCGAGGAACCTGGCCATCTGCCTGCTCACGTTAGGATCAGCGGGAACCATGCTCGACCAGCTCCTTTTTTTCGGTGCGTCCATCATATTACCAATCATATGTCATTCCTCTTAATAGCTTTCTGGAGACGTTAGGAATAATGATTATGTTACATAACATATAAAAATGTACCACAATAAGATGATCCGCCGCTTTTCAGAGTTTCCTGGTGAACGTCGCGGCGACGTTGGTCACGATAAAGTCGTCCGGGTATACTTCGGCGGCAAGCCTGGCGGCATTCTCTATCTTCCTGGCGACGCCCTGCCAATCGGAATATGTGGCGGTCTGCCTGCTCGATAGCTGGTCCCTCACGATTATCCTCCTCTCCGGATCGACCAGCACGAAATCGAAGGAATTGGCCGGCCCCCTGTTGATGACTATCCCGTACGGCGTCATCTCCGTGGGGATTACCCGGGCTAAGAGATAGTCGCAGGTCAGGCCCAACTCGGTTTCGTCGCCTGCTGAAAAGAGCGTACGGGACGCTCCGATCGACACATTCAGCCTTTCCGGGATGCGTATCGCATCGCTGACGCGCTGGTCCCAGCCGCTCGTCTCCCTGCTCAATAAGCCTTCTATCTCTCTCTTGGCAAGCGATTCCGATCCCTGCAGCGGCTCATATCTCGGAGGCGCCCTCGGGAATATGGATCTTCCGGGTAATCTGGCGTTCACCCGCGCATTCCTCGAAGTTTCGACCGCCATCGGTTTTTCACTACCACTCATGACAACAATCTAAAACCAACAATTTAAAAAACTCCCCAGATTCCTCCCGCTCCAGTCCGCAAGCTAAATAATAGTTATCTGGCATTCCTCGTTCATGAAGATCACTGGTGTATGGGCACGCGAGATTCTGGACTCCCGGGGCAATCCCACCGTGGAGGTAGATGTGGCCACCGAGAACGGGATGGCGAGCGCGGCCGCTCCGAGCGGCGCGTCGACCGGGAAGTACGAGGCGAACGAGCTGCGCGACGGCGGCGCGAGATACCTAGGCAAAGGCGTCCTCAAGGCGGTCGACAATGTGAACACGATAATCGCTCCGGGCATAGTGGACATGGAAGTGACAGCTCAGGAGCAGATAGACCAGAGGATGCGCGAGCTGGATGGCACGCAAGACAAGAGCCGCCTGGGCGCGAACGCGATGGTCGCGGTTTCGATGGCAGTGCTCCGCGCCGCCGCGGCCAGCGAAGGCAAGATGCTCCACGAGTATCTCGGCGGCGACAAGCTCCCGCTCGCGATGTTCAACGTGATAAACGGCGGCAAGCACGCGGGCGGGCACCTGGCGATCCAGGAGTTCATGATAATGCCCGATGCGCCGTCATTCAGCGAGCGGCTGAGGATGGCGAGCGAGATCTACCATATCCTGGGCAAGCAGCTCTCGGAGAAATTCGGCGTGATGTCCCGGAACGTAGGAGACGAGGGCGGATACGCCCCTCCTATAGAGAACACCTACCAGGCGTTCGACGCGCTGCAATCCGCGGTCGATGAGGCGGGCTATGCCAGCGCGTGCTCTTTCGCCATGGATGCCGCGGCCTCATCTTTCTTCCAGAAAGGGACGTACCAAATAGACGGGAAGGACCTGCGCGAATCCGACCTCATCGACTATTACATCGACCTGGCGAAAACTTATAAGATAAAAAGCATAGAGGACCCGTTCGACGAGGAGAGTTTCTCTGCTTTCTCGGCGCTGCACAAGGAGCTCCCGAAGGTGCAGGTCGTGGGCGACGACCTGGTCGTCACGAACCCCGTACGCCTCAAAAGGGCGATAGAGGAGCAATCCATCAGCGCGCTCCTCCTGAAAGTGAACCAGATCGGCACCGTGAGCGAGGCCATGGACGCGGTCCGCATGTGCAGGGCGAGCCGGCTCAACATCGTGGTCAGCCACCGCTCCGGAGAGACCGAGGACTGCTTCATAGCGGATTTCGCCGTAGGCATAAACTCCGGTCAGATAAAGACCGGGGCGCCGGCGCGAGGGGAGCGTACGGCCAAATACAACCAGCTCCTGAGGATAGAGGAGGGAATGGCCTCACAAAGCATTTAAAAACGTTGACGGACAAGGAAGTATAACTCGTTCTCCCAAAAGTGGTTATTATGGAATCAGCCAAATTCGATGAATCTGCAAAACAGACCGGAACGACCACGGTCGGGCTAGTCTGCAAGGATGGAATCGTGCTCGCCAGCGACAGGCGGGCGACCATGGGCTACCTCATCGCGAGCAAGGATATCGACAAGATATACAAGCTCACGGACAGGATAGCGATGACCATCGCGGGCGGAGTGGGCGATGCCCAGACCCTCGTCCGATGGATGACATCGGAGCTGAAGCTCTACGAGCTCAAGAACGAGAAGCAGGCGAGCGTGGAAGCCGCCGCGACGCTTCTCGCCAACATACTCACGCAATACAAATACTACCCGTTCTACGTCCAGCTGATAATCGGCGGCGTGGACGAGAGGCCCAGGCTGTTCTCGGTGGACATGCTCGGAGGCATAACCGAGGAGAAGGTCACTTCGACAGGAAGCGGCTCACCCGTTGCGTACGGTGTCCTGGAAGAGCTCTACGAGATGGAGAAGGACGTCGACTTCAACCTCCCGATCGCGGCCAAGGCAGTGAGCGCCGCAATGAAGCGCGATGCCGCGACAGGCGAGCGGGTCGATCTGGTAGTGGTCTCGAAATCAGGTTTCAAGAGGTACGAGAAGGCGGACGTAGCCCGCATCCTCGGTTCCTCCAAGTAATTACCAGCTAATTTCTTTTCTTGATATCCTTTCTTTCCGGCATAAGCCGGTACCAATGCACAACAGCTATACAATCCATGCTTACGAGGTGTTTATTTGCATTTCAAGGACATAGTGAAGCGTATCAGCGAGATAATGCCGCATGACTGCGAGGTGACCAAAGTGGAGCCGGAAGGGCTCTCGACCGTCATCTACATAAAGAACATCAAGGCGTTCTACTCCAACGAGAGGCTGATCAAGGAGCTGGCCAGCGCCCTCAAGAAGAAGGTCACGATACGCGTGGACCAGGGCATGCTCCTGCCGCTGGACGAGGCCAAAGGGATAATCGAGACCTTGGTCCCGAAAGAGGCCGAGATAAAGAGCATCACGTTCGTTCCCGAGATGTCAGAGGTCCGCATAGAGGCGATAAAGCCCGGCCTGGTTATAGGCAAGGGCGGGATGATACTCAAGGAGATAATGCTCAAGACCAACTGGGCACCGGTCACGCTGCGCGCCCCCACGATGCCATGCTCGACATTGGACGGCATCCGCAAGATAAACGTGCTCGAAGCCGGAGAGCGGAAAAAATTCCTGGTCAACTTGGGTAAAAAAATATGCCAGCCGCCGCCTCCAGGGGACTGGATAAGGGTGGTGGCCCTCGGAGGGTTCCGAGAGGTGGGCAGATCCTGTTTATTGGTGCAGACACCGCACAGCAAGGTCATCATAGACTGCGGCGTGAACCCAGCCACCGGAGACCCGACCAAGGCATATCCTTACCTGAACATGGCGGGCTTCCAGTTCTCGGACATAGACGCGGTCGTGATAAGCCACGGCCACATGGACCACATGGGGTTCCTCCCCTACCTTTTCGCCTACGGATACGACGGCCCGGTCTACTGCACGCCGCCGACGCGCGATTTGATGGTGCTCCTCCAGCAGGACTACCTGAACCTCTGCAAGAAGTCGTTCAGCGTGGACCCGCCATACACCAAGAAAGACATATACAAGGAGCTCCGGAACGTCGTCACGGTCGATTACGAGGAGGTCGTGGACATCACGCCCGAGATAAAGATGACGCTCTATAACGCAGGGCACATCCTGGGCTCCGCGTCCGTCCATCTCCATATCGGGGAAGGGGCGCACAACCTGGTCTATTCAGGGGATATCAAATTCGGATTCACGCGTCTCTTCGATCCGGCGCACACGTACTTCCCGCGCCTGGAGACATTGTTCATAGAGAGCACCTACGGAGGCAGGAACGACATCTCTGTCAACCGCTTCGACAGCGAGCGCAACCTCGCGAACATAATACGCGAGACGATAGCGAAACGCGGAAAGGTGCTGGTCCCGGTGTTCGCGGTCGGCAGGTCCCAGGAGCTGCTCCTCGTATTGGAGGAGATGGTCAGGAGGGAGCCGGACTTCAACATACCTATCTATATCGACGGCATGGTGCTCGAAGCGTCGGCAATCCACACAGCGTACCCCGAGTACCTGCGCGAGCAGCTCCAGAGGCGCATATTGTCCAACATGAGCCCGTTCGAGAACCCGCTCATCAAGGTCGCGAAAGGGACGTCCAAAGAGGAGATAACCAACGGAGAGCCGTCCATAATCCTCGCTCCGTCCGGTATGCTCACGGGCGGACCTTCATACGAATACATGAAGCTCCTCGCCGACGACGCGAACAACACGCTCGTTTTCGTCGGTTACCAGAGCGCCCTGTCGCTCGGTTCCAAGATCCAGCGCGGCATGAAGGAGATACCGACCCTGGGCGACGACGGGAAGATGAAGACGCTCAGCATCAACATGAGGGTGGAGACGGCTGAGGGCTTCTCGGGCCACTCGGACCGCGCGCAACTGATGGCGTACCTCAAGAACCTGCGCCCTAACCCGGAGCGCATAGTCACCATGCACGGGGACTACAGCAAGACCGACGAGTTCGCGAAATCCGCCGGCATGATGATGAGGAAGGAATCCGTCGCATTGGCCGACCTCGAGGCTCTCAGGTTGAAATGATCTTTTTATTTTGTGGTTTTCTTTGATAAAGAATGGTTTAAAAACTGTTGCGTTCCAGAATACCACCATGATACTCAGGCAAGATCCTCCAGAGGCTAAGCCAGCTGTGCGGACATTTGGGACCAGGCTAAAGTCCTTCATCCCATTCTTCGGTCGTGAAGAGAAGGCCGAAACCAAGCCCGAGGCGCTCATCGTTCCTGTGAACTCCATATTCGAATCCTGCAGATCCAACGGCGATATCGTGACATTGGATTTCAGGAATGCAAGGCGCTTCACCTTGGTAGTGGCGAAAAGCGCATCCATGAGCGTGAACCGCAGCAGCAAGGATCCGGCTCCAGTGGATTGCCCAAACGGCCTCGCGGCTGAGATAGCGAAGTTCTGCCAAGGCGGGTCGGTAGCGTACATCTCCTATGGCATGGCCCCGGGCGGCAAGACTGACATCCACCTGGTTTCTATGGATCGCGGCAATTTCTTCATAAGCAGCGACAAGAAAATCTCGTTCATCGTAAGCGATCCGGCTCCTGTCGGTTCTCCATGAGAATCCGGTTATGCTATTTGTGGTTTTCTTTGATAAAGAATGATTTAAAAAACCTTGCGTGCCTATCTTCATCATGGCATCCAAGAGGGATATCACCAGTCCTGCAGAGACTCCAGCCGCTCCGACATGGAGGACCAAGCTCAGATCGTTTTTGCCGTTCTTCGGGCGCGTCGAGGAAACCGCTCCTATGCCGGCCAAGTCCGAACATACGATTACCTCTGTTGGCGCGAGGCTCACATCCTGCACCGTGAAGGGCGGGTCAGTGGAGTTGGATTTCGACTCTAAAATGCGCATCGTTATGCCGATACCGGAGGAGGCATCGCTGATGGTGCGTGCAAGCAATTCTGATTACCAACCAATGAAAGATTCCGAGAGCCTGGCAGCCGCCATATCCAGGCACTTCAAAGGCAAGACGATCGCTGTCATGACATCCGACAAGAACATGAAAAATGGGACAGGGATCGCCCTGATGTCCGGGGATATCCCGCACCTCTATATCGATAGCAGCAAGAAAATCGCACCGATTATAGCTAAAATCGAGTAATCAATTCCCTGCTTTCATGCGAGCGCATAGACCCATTATAATGTGGTTTTCTTTGAAAAAGCATGTATTTATATAACCTAACATGCATAATAACATTATGACCTCCACGAAAGATCCTGGAAGTTTGGTTAGGACGCCTTCTTGTGCAAAGCCCCCCGGAACGATCCTCGAAGCCTTCAGGCGCAGGTTCGGGCAGGGCGATAATCCTTTGGCCCCCAGGCCTGATCCTCATCTGGAAGGGTTGATGATACTCGCAAACACCCCTGTCGCAACAGGTCCGGTTGACGGCGAAGCAAAGAAAACATTTTCGGTTGTCCTGGGCAAAGATCCGGATATGGATCGATACCTCTTCGGTGCCCGGTCCATATCTGATTCAGGTTCCTACACGTGCAATGATATACGCCCGCTCCGACCCCAGGTGAAAGAGGTGAACAAGAGGTTCTCGACCTGCACGGCCGGCTCTGACGGCGTGATAGTGCAATTCGTGAGCGCCGAAACCCTCGGCATAACGATGCCGGCGGATCTATCCGTCAAGGTGGCTTCGACCGGTTCGGATACGTCCGATGTGAAAGGGTCGCAAGGCCTGGCCGAGGCAATAGAATCATTCTGCAAGGGCAAGACCATAGGGTCTATCGCTATCCATGAGGTTCCAGGCGCGAGCGTGCTCGTGATATCCGCAAGCGACCTATCCATGCTCACAGCGACGTGCAGCACCGGTTCGTTCGGTTTCGTCCCGTTCTGCTGATTTTCTTCTCAATCTTTTCATCATATATGTATCGGTGGTAATATGGCATCCGTGAAAGAGCTACTGACAAAGACCGCCACACTCGTCGCCATGCCGGAACGGAGGATAATACGGCCTTCATTGAAGCGCACGGACATCATGTTCGCCATCCCGGAAACCGCTGCGCGGCCTTCGTTGAATGACACGATGTCATTGCCTGCCATGCCTGAGACCGACGTCCTTCCAGGCAGCGGCATCTCCGTAGGCGGGACGGAACCTGCCTCCGGCATCTTCAGCGGATCTCACAGCGTGGCCCTCCCGAGCAATGTCACTGATGTGCGTTCGAAGCTCTCACGTCTTATGGTCGTAAATCATCCTGGTGGGCATAATGTGCTGATGAGATTCGAAAACGGGAAAGGCCTCAGCCTTCCTGTGCCGGACGATTCGATCATTAAAATACCCGCATTCGCCCATGTGCCCTTTTCTGTTGAAGGCGCGGCTGGCCTGGCATCTGCCATCTCCGGGTTCTGCAAAGGCAATACCATATACCGCGTCATGATATTCCCATCCGGTACGCCAGGCTATAATTCGCTCCACATATCCACTGATCATGGAGATATGCTGGCGATGGTGTCCCCTCCCCCAGCTCACAATATCGCGATAATAGATCTCCCGAGGTCCTTGATGGCAGGCTGTCTGTCCTGCAGATACGATGGAGACGCCATCAAATTAGGCTTGGATGACGGAAGGATCGTCCTCATGCGGATGCAGTCGTCGCCAAGAGACATGGCCGTGTCCTCCACCTCATTGCTGTTCAGAAACATAATCCCAAAAAATCTGCCTTCAAAGAAAGTGGATAGCATACATACTCTCGGCATAGAGATAGAAAACCTCTGCAAAGGCAAGACCATCCTGTCCATCCAGAGCGAGGATATATCGGGCAAGACATGCATATTCATACGCTTGGAGGACAAGGCGCTCTCGTATAGTACGGTCGTAGTCGATATCGACACGAAGATGTCATTCAGTTTGGCGTCGAGCGGCTAATCACATACCGGAAGCACGGGCGTAACTTCGCGCTTTTATTTGAAAAAGCACGTATTTATATGACCTACCACACATAATGATAGTATGACATCCACTAGAGATTCATCCATGAAAGATCCTGCGCAATCCCTCATCAAGCTTCCGGCTCCATTCGCCGCGCGGCTGGTCGGAGCAAGAACCCGCGACCCCCTTATCGCGGGGTTGCAGGGAGGCATCTCTGTATCAGACCCAGTTGTAATACCGGAAATAGTCGACGGAAGAAACAACTGCGCCCAGCCTGTCCATTCCATAAAAAACATCGACGCGAGGTTCTCCTCATGCGCATACGGCGACGGCATCCTGACAATGAATTTCGAAGGCGGGAGAAGCATCGATATCTCCATCCAGCGAGGCGGGGAAATCGATATTAAATTGCATCTCGCTGAAAGTGAAGCGAAGTCGATCGCAACCCCATACCCTATCGATATGTTGGAAGAGATCTGCGGCGGCAGGGAAATCATGTCGATCGCTATAACCCGGTCTGCCAGTTCGGTCAAGACCAAGCTCTCCATATTCTTCACGAAGGACCTGGAAGTGCTCACTCTGACCAGCGACAGTCCCATATCGTTCTGCGATTAATTCTCCAATTCTTTTTCCATCTCGTGGCTCTCCCACGGATAGACGACCCATGCGGATGTCGTCTCGGCGTAATAATCCGGCTTGAACTCCGACCTAGGCTTGAAATGCAATGTTGCGACCTTTATCTCCTTCGCGCCTTTGCGCATGAGATAATCCTTGGCGACGAGCAGGCTTTTTCCGGTATCTGCGACGTCATCCACTATCAGGATCCTTTTGCCCTTGACATCCATGGTGAGCTCCTGCGTGATGCGCGGGGATTCAGCGGTCTTGCCTATGCCCTTGTAGAACGAGACCCCTAGTATCCCGATGTCGTGCACTTCCATGATGTCGGAGAGTATCCTCGCGGGAACCAGCCCTCCCCTGGAGAGGCCGACTATCATGTCCGGCTTGAATCTCTTGGCCGATGCGGCCAGCTCCTCGCAATAGTGCAATGTCGCCTCCCAATTGAGCCTCAGGATGTCCATGGTGTGATAAAGCTCCAGATTCTTTTTATCCCTTCCCGAAAGAGGCTGCTTTAAAAGATTTTCTTAGTTATAGCATCAGAAGTCGGTTCACCCATTTCATGCACAAATGGAAACCGAAGCAAAAAGAGGACGACCGATATGAAACCGATGCGTATGGATGAAGACGAAGACTGGGAAGACGATGAAGGGGACGAAGACGACGACCTCTCGGATGATGAGGAAGATCAATGAGACCACTGCGCCTCGACGAAGATGAAGATTTCGAGGACGACGATTTCGAAGATGAAGAGTGGGAAGAAGAATAGCATCCCCTTACCTTTTTTAACTAAAGCGTAAACTAATCCTATCAATGGGCTCGTAGCTCAGTTTGGTTTTGCTAATCTTCGCTTTGGCGAAAATCGCAAACCTAAGAGCAGCTTGGATAGAGCGGCAGCCTTCTAATCTGGGGAAGCGACCTCGCTTTCCCAAGAGGCGCGAGCTGTAGGTCGCGAGTTCAAATCTCGCCGAGCCCGTTTTTGTTTTTGCTAATTTTTGCCTGATGGCAAAAATGCAAAACCTCTAGGAGTCTACATTACCCTTAAATTCTTTTACAATCAACATGATATCATTCATATTCCTCAGCATAGGTGGTCACATGGAGATAACTGACGTCAGCGACATGTTGGACGGTCTAGTGAACGATACCAGCATACCGAAGAATATCCGCAGGGCTCTGTCCGAAGCCAAGATGCGGCTGGATAGCGCCGAAGATCGGAGCGTGAAGCTGAGCGCAGCCATCTACGTTATAGAGTCCATCGCCGAGGACATAAACATGCCTGCCCACGCGCGCACCCAGATATGGGCAATCATGAGCGCCCTCGAGACGCTCAATGAGCGTCCGTGAAAAAATGATACCCGACCTCTCTTCCCAGGGAATCCGGCTGACTTTGGAAGCAGAGGAGATGCTGGGGCCGCAAGTCGCGGACGACATGATACAGAGGATCCTCCTCCTGAAGAAGCCCCTGATCTCCAAAGAGGACCTCGAAGGGCTGATGAAGCCCAAAGAGCCGCCGAAGGCCGAGATAATCCGGCCGTCCGATTTCGTCCCGATTGCGAAGGAGCACTCGCCGGACATAAAGCTAATCCATTCGCTGGATGTGACCGGCAAATCCCGCACCAAAGGCGAGGTGGACAACTTCATAGCGCATTTCCGGAACCGCTACGAGAGGCTCGCGCGCCTCCTGCGCCGCAGCAACACGGTCTCGACGATAGACCTCGCGGACGCCAAGCGCCACGTGAACGAGAAGGCGCGGGTGGTCGTGATGGTGGTCGAGAAGAAGGAGACCAAGAAGGGCAACCTCCTCATCGAAGTCGAGGACATGAGCGGCACGTTCAAGGTCATCGTCTCCAATTCCAAGGTGAACGAGAAGATCCTCGAAAAGGCGAAGTGCGTCCTGCTCGACGACGTGGTCGCCATCACCGGCAAGGTGCTCGAGCCATATCTGATAGCCGAGGACATAGAATGGCCGGACATGCCCGTCATCCGGGAGAAGAAGCGGTCCGAGGATGACATCGCGGTCGCGTACCTCTCGGACCTGCATTTCGGGAGCAAGCTGTTCCTGGACCACCACCTGGATTCTTTCGTGGAATGGCTGCACGGCAAGGGAGAGGCCAAGGAGCTCGCGGGGAAGGTCAAGTACATAACGATCGCCGGGGACATCGTGGACGGGATAGGCGTCTATCCGAACCAGGAGAAGGAGCTCCTCGTCAAGGACATATTCGGCCAGTACAAGATGTTCTGCGATTTCCTGGAGAAGCTGCCCGATTACATAGAGGTCATCGTCGCGCCGGGCAACCACGACGCGGTGCGCAGGGGCGAGCCGCAGCCTGCGATAGGGAAAGACCTGATACCCAACGACGTGACGCTGGTCGGGAACCCGTCCATGGTCTCCATCGAGGGGATAAAGCACCTGATGTACCACGGGACATCTATAGACTCGATGATATCCAACATCCCGGGGATGTCGTACATGCACCCGGAGAAGGTCATGGTGGAGTATCTCCGCAGGAGGCATCTCTCGCCGGTGTACGGCGCCAACCTCATAATACCGGAGAACATCGACTATATGGTGATCGAGGAGCCGCCCGACATATTCCACGGCGGCCACGTCCACAAGAACGGCTATACGCAGTACCGCGGGACCCTGGTGATAAATTCGGGGACGTTCCAGGACAGGACGGATTACCAGATAAAGCAGGGCCACGTCCCGACCCCGGGACTGGTCCCGGTATACGAGATGAAGCACGGAAGGCTGCACACGCTCGATTTCAAATCGTGAATCAGCGTACCGTTTTCTTAGGGCCCGGTGTTGCCCACGGTTTATCCAGATGCAGGGCTCTGAATGCGAGCGGGAGAGGAAGCGGGGTGGAGCGGATCACGCGGTCGTCGGCCATCATTTCAGGATGTCTTTCCAGGAAGATGCCGATGTGTGGGTTGAGCGCCGACTCCCGTCGCAGATCCTCCTTGAACTGGGCGATGCGCTCCTGGGTCGGCTCGGGCTGCTCTTCTGAATCGTATGTGATGAGTTCGAATCCTGCTGGTTTCCATACCATCCTGTCCGGGCCGTAGTCCTTGACCACGAAATGGTATTCATAATAAACCATCGCGGCTTTCGCCGCGGCCCTCGGGTCGGTAATTACGGGAGCGTCTTGTTCTGTCATGCGATCACGAATCAGTGCGTTCTCATTTTCGGGTCCGATCCTCTGTGCGTGCCGGGTAATCTGCGAAACGCAGGCGGGAACGGAAGCGGGTCTGGCCTAAGGCTCATGGCGTTGAATCTGAAAGAGCGGTCGTCGGTCATCAGTTCCGGATTGAATAAGAGGAAAGCCGCGAGTTTCGGGTTGCGTGCAGACTCGCCTTGCAGTTCGATTTTGAACTGGGAGATCCGGGTCTGGGTCGGCCCGGAAAACATCTGTTCCCGTGAATCATCGGATCCATTATCGCCAGCGATGAGCGTGAAGCCGTTTTTATTATCCCAGGTCATCCGCTCGCCCATGTAGTTCTTGGCCACCGCATCCATTCCTGATGCTTTGGTCACCTCCGCAGGCCCCGGAGTGAATGTCAAAACGCTTCGAGCGGAATCCGGAAACGCATCGTCCGATCGGATTCCGCAAGCGTCAGTCCTCCGGTCATGGCTGGGTGCCATCGCATCGATATCCGCCATTATCTGGTCATCGCGGCTGATGCTACGGTCATCTGCCATCAGCTCCTTGTGCGCTTTGAGGAAACCGCTGAGTTTCTGGCTGCCTATCGCCTCGTGTTCAAGGTCTGATTTGAAAACGGATATCAACTCCGGCCCTGGCTTGACGCCGTTTCTCGGGTCCGTTTCCATATACGTTGCAGTGAAACCCGTTTTCGGAGCCCACGCCATCCTGTATCCGGCGTAGTTCTTCCCTACGCAGTCCCCGCTTAATCCGGCATATACCCCTGCGGGCCCCCGGGCGAATTCGACATGTTCTAAACTTCCAATCGAGTTAGCGTCATTTCTAGGCATCATCATCCCACGATATGATAATGGAACGAACAATATTTAAGCACCATTTTATCGATTTTATCACAACAATCGATCAGATGAAGAATGGAAAAGATCAGCGGATCCGCTTTTTCGGATCCGGCGTCGTGTCCGGTTTGGCCGGGTGCGGTGCTTTGAACGCATGGGGGAGCGGAAGATCCCCGGCAGGGCTGGCACGAGCGAATCTGTCCGGCGGCATCTTGCATGAATCACGGTAGGTGCTGCTTCTGTCATCCTTCATCAATGTCGGATTTCTTGCGAGATACTGGCCAAGATCCGGGTTGCCTGCCGCTTCCCTTGCCAGATCCTCTCTGAAACGGATTATGAGTTCCGGTCCTGGCTTTTCAGAGTTCCTCGGGTCTTCCTTCCCAGGATATATCGCCACGAATCCTTGCTCCGGTTTCCAAAGCATCCTATATCCGTCATAGTTCTTCGCCACGCCGTAGCCTAAGATAATCTGCGCCGGAGCCGGAGAATACGCTATCGGAACCTCGTTGATCGCCCTTGTCAGTGTAATCGTTATCCCTGATTCATCTTCGTCCATTCGAACACCATACATAAGGATTGATGGATAGGTATTTAAACACCATTTTATCGCTTCTGTCACAATGACGCGTCGCATTCCACCCGCAAAAATAGGCCTTGCGGGCCGAGATGAATCCCACACGGAAAGCCGCCGTCGTAGATATCTTTATAAATTTGAACCGACAATCGCATATCAATCAAGACGATAATCTAGGTGGTATGATGTCCAAGTACTTAATAGCAAGGCAACTCTCCGGAAAGAAATTGGTCACCAATGAAGGTGAGGATTTCGGAAGACTCGTTGATGTAGAAGTCAATGAAGTCTCAGGCAAGATCGAAGCCCTTCTCGTGGAAGCGAACCCAGACAACGGCCTTGCTGCCAAGATGAAGAAAGAGGATGGCATGATGCACGTTCCCTATGAATCCGTATTGGCTGTCGGGGACTACATCATCGTCGAGAAAAGGAACATGGTAGCCTAATTTTTCCCCCAACTTTTTATGTTTTCCTATATAGCTGGCGTAGATGAGGCAGGGCGGGGCCCGGTAATCGGTCCCTTGGTCATCTGCATCGCATTCTGCAGGCGCGAGGACGAGAAACGCTTGCGCAAATTCGCATCCAAGGATTCCAAGCAGCTCAGCGCCGCCCAACGCGAGGAGGCGTACGCGAAACTCACCGAGTTCTGCAACTTCCGCTGGATCGAGATAAGCGCCATCGACCTCAACAGGCTGATGCCCGACATGTCCCTCAACGACATAGAGGCCAAGTACATGGCGGACCTGATAAGGAAGCTCGATGACGGAGATATCATGATCGACATGCCTGACCGGTACGCCTGGACGTTCCGCAAGCGCATGGAGAAATTCGGCGTGAAGCGGCGGTTCGAGGCCGAGCACAAGGCGGACGAGAAATACCCGATAGTGGCGGCGGCATCCATATGCGCGAAGATAACGCGGGACAAGAAAATCGAGGAGATAAAGAAGGCCACGTGCGATTTCGGCAGCGGCTATCCGTCGGACCCCAAGACGATATCCGCCCTCAAGGGCAAAGAGACCCGGGCGATCCTGGCGCCGTTCATCCGCACTAGGTGGAAAACCCTGCAGCGCCTGGGGCAGACGAAGCTTTTCGAAGGGGAGCCGGATGGCTAAGGTCACGATAAAGAACGAAGGCGTGTCTTTCGAGGTGCCTGATGGCGCCCGCCTGCTCGATTATCTCAAGGAGAACTCATCGTTGCCTTTCGGATGCGAGAGCGGGACCTGCGGCATCTGCATCTGCACCGTGCTGAAAGGCATGGAGAACCTCAATCCCAGGAAACATGAGGAATGGCTGCACCTCCAGAAGAAAGGCGCCCTACCGAGCCAGCGGCTGGCCTGCCAGATATGGGTGAATAAAGGAGAAATAGAGATAGAATACTAGTTCATTGGCCGGGGTCCGGCAGCACCGTTATCTGCCCCGTTATCGCCCTGAACAGCTGGGAGTAGTACGTGCATGTCATCGGCTGCGTGAACGTCACGGTCGCGTTCTTGCCCGGCCCGATGCTTTTCGTGTCGAACATTATGACTCCGTTTATGGAACATGTCGCCGTCTCCGGTTTGGGGTCGCTGTTCGTCCAGGTCACGGAATCGCCCACGTTCACGCTCATGTTGGCGGGGCTGAACGCGTTGCCGCTGATCGAGACCGAATAGGACTGCGGGACGTATTCGGCTGGGGTCGCTGCCTCGATGCTGAACGATATCTCCTTGGATATCGAAGGCGAATACGGGGTCCGATCGTTATTGAACAGCTTGACGGTGACCGTGTGCGTGCCTACGGTGAGGTCGTCCATCTCGTATGATTTCCCGGTGACCACCGCCGGCTCATTGCCATCCACGGTGACCTCGAAATACCCTTCCCCTTTCTTGGCGGCTCCGCCGGGGCTTTTCACCACGAGGTTCTGCGTGCTCATGGTGAGCGTGATGTTGGTGGTGTCTCCGGTCGCGGTCAGCACATCGCCGTCGAGCGGCATGGTTATCGAGAAAGACGGCGTCTTCACGACAGGGACCGGGGCTTGGGTGCTGTTATTAGTCTGGTTTGTCGCCGGAGGCGCGCTCGTGCAGCCCAGAATCAGCAATCCAGCAAACATCAGGATAAGGATGGCAATCTTTTTCATGGTTATACGTTCCGCTTAAACCATTTTAAAAGTTCCCTTGCGGTCTATCATGCATGCTTGAAGCGGTCCTATTCGATTTCGACGGAGTGGTCGTGCAGTCCGAGCGGCTGCACATGGAGACGTTCCTGGAACTGCTCTCCTCATACCATGTCAGCGTGGACGAGATGCGCTGGTACAGGGACTTCGCAGGCACCGGCTCCAGGCACATATTCGAGGTGCTGGTGAAGGAGAATAATATACCCGAGGATGTCGATCGGCTGGTTGAAAAAAGGAAGAAGATATACGAAGACCGGGTCCGTGCCGGCAGGCTGAAGGAGATGCCCGGCGTGCGCGGGTTCCTGGACTATCTGCATTCCATCGAGAAGAAAACCGCGATCGTGTCCGGCAGCCACCGCACCAATGTCCGCGCCGCCCTGGGGACCCTCAAGCTGGGGGAATTCGACATCATAATCAGCGGTGACGACATGAAGGAGAGGAAACCGGATCCCGCGCCGTTCCTGCGGGCCGCAGAGATGCTCGCTGTCCTTCCTAAAGATTGCGTGGTCATCGAGGATTCCCCTTCGGGCTGCGAAGCCGCACGACACGCGGGTATGAAGCTCATAGTCATGGACTCCCCCGCGCTCAAATACGTGGGGAAGCACGACCTCGAGATAACGGATTTCACCGGCGGAAATTTCACCAAGCTGAAGAAGTTCCTATCCTGATATCTCCTGGATGGCGGCCTTCATCTCTGCCATCGAAGCGAATCTGGATTTCGGATCCTTGCTGAGCGCGCGCATTATTACCTCGCCCACGGCATCGCATATCTCCACGGGGTCGAATCTTCCGAGCGGCGCCGGACCGGAAATGGCCCCGTGGAGGAATTCGAAATATCCTTTATCTGTGAACGCAGGCCGGCCCGCAAGCGCTTCATACATTATCGCGCCCAAAGCATACTGGTCGGATTCCGGCCTATGCATCCAAAGTAAAGCTTCGGGAGCGTTGTAACTCAGGTCCCCCTGCTCGTAACAGGATGGTATCACGCAACTGGGTGAAATCAGGCTGCGTATGCCCCATGATTTCGCATTTCCGAAGTCGATGAGCTTCGGTCCGTCCGTTGAAAGGAATATATTGGCCGGTTTGACATCCCTGTGGATGAAGCGATTATCATGGACTGCCTGGAGGGCGTCGCAGATACCCAAGGCGATCAATCTCGTTTCCTCCCAGCTGATTTTTTTCTCCGTATCGAGCCTTGTCCTGAGGGTTTGCCCTTCCAGGTACTCCAATTCGAGGTATCCATACCCATCCAACTCCCCACCCCTCAACATCCCGCAGCCCAGGTACTTCACCACGTTGGGATGCGCGAGCTTCCTGAGAACGCTGTTCTCGTCCCTTAAGGAGATCGCCCCGCCATCGTCGAAGGCGATCTTCAAGACCACGTCTTTCCCCAGCCGCTCATCATGCGCTTTGCAGATCAGCGACGCGCCTCCCTTGCCGATCGGGGTCAGCCTGCTGGCATCTATGAGACCTTCGCTCTCCCGGCCTCCGAAGCCCAAGAACGACCTGAGCCTGGAGTTCCCGTCATCCGGGCCCTTGCCAGTTGGGCGGTCTGTAAAAAAGTGACGCATATTGATTAATTATGTATAAAATCAATTAAAAGTTATCTGAAATCGTGCTTTATACCTTTCGGGGTAATTATACCTCATACGGATATTCCGCTCGAGATGATTTATGTGATAAGGCTTGAGCTGGACCGGAAAAAGCGTTCGCTGCTCGTGAGGGAGCCATCCGACGTCTCCTCGCTGCAGAACGGTTTCTATGGCCAGATGGTTAGAGGCGTCATTCACCTGTCCCCAGAGGAAGCGCTGTATATCATGGACATACGGAACGGCCATTGCTACGACAAGGCCGGGAACGAATTCTCTTTCAACGACACGGCATCCCTTTTCCTGAAGAACAAGAAGCTTCTGGCCAGATACCTCACGTACAAGGACTGGAGGGACAAGGGCCTCATACCGAGGCCGCTCGCGGAGGCCGAAGGGAATTACGGCAAGACAGTGCTGAAGAAATACGCGAGCACCGATTTCAAGCTGGATTCGTTCTCGTTCGAAGGCCTTTTCTTCCCGAACGACCTGATAACTTTGGTGGATGACGAAGGGGTCGGCAAAGAGCTCTACGAACGCTATTGGATAGGGCAGTTCGGGACGTACAAGGCCGCGCACCGCGGCAAGATATCCAAGCTCGACATCTACGAAACCATATACCTCCTCAAGCACGGCGATATCCAGCTCAGGAACGCCTCCCTGCATGATGTGGAGAAGATAGCCCATAAGAGGATAAAATTCTTCGGCGACATGTATTCTGTTTACGAGGACTGGAGGGGGAGAGGATACGTCATCAAGACCGGGTTCAAGTTCGGCACGCATTTCAGGATATACTTCCCGGGCGCGTCCCCTGTCCGCTCGGAGGACGAATGGATGCACTCCAAGCACGTGATCCACGTGTTCCCGAGGAAGCACAAGCTCATCATATCCGAATGGGCGCGCGCGATACGCGTCGCGCACAGCGTGAAGAAGACATTCATCTTAGCCATTCCAGGCAAGAAGGCGAAGGTGGAATTCGACCCCAAGAAACCGCGCCTGGACTTTTTGCTCTACCATCGGAAGGGCGCGGGCATCGAGACTCCGAAAGACGGCACGCCGCGCTACCTGATGCTCTCGCTCACGGAAGACGAATACATCGGAGGGGAGGAGCTGGCGGAAGCTTTGGCCGAATGCGAGCATTTCGGGCTCGAGATGGTCATGGCCATATCGGACCGGGAGAGCAGCGTGACCTGCTACCTGATAAAAGCGATCGAACTGCCCGGGAGCGAATACGAGTATTACGAGATAGAATGGGTCCAACCGTAGGAAGTTTTGATGAAACTTTTATCATGAGAAAAAGAGAAGTTTCGGTCCAGCCCTAAAGCCTGGCCGATATCGCAGCCCTGCGCCTTGGGATCTGCGGCAACCCGACGGTATTCGCACGCGAGACCAAGAACTCCGCATTCAGCTGGCACGTCCTGAGTTCCCGCCTGGCCATGGCCGTGACGGGTTTCGGCAGCGACTGGTTCCAGGTAAGCCTTCTTATCTGATCCGTGGCCATGCGTTCGGAATACAGCTTGATGGCGGCCTCCCCTGCCTCGACCCTGAAGGGGAACGCACCGCTTTTGGCCAGAGATACGAGCTCTTTGGCAGAATCGGCGAATGCCTGGAAAGTCCTGGCTCTCCTGGCCTGGTTTTCGATGATTTTGATGCGGTTAGATGCGGCGGCCTTCACGAGCGTTTCGCTCTGCGTGCGCGTTGCATGCGGGCAGAAATCTGCGGTGGTCAGCGCTTTGACCTGGATATATTCTCCCCTGGTAACGAGTTCCTCCACGTCCTGTTCGATTGCCATGCTAACTTATTCCCGGATTCACTTTTTAAATGTTTTGAAAAGAGTTTATTTATGTCAACAACACGGCTTCTGATGAGAATTTTTAATACGGGTGGCGCACATAACCATTCATGCAAGTCCGAGCAAGCCACATATTGGTGAAAGAAGAGAAGACGGCGCAGAAGCTGAAATACGATATCGACAACGGGGCGGATTTCCGCATGCTCGCGAAGAAGCATTCCCTCTGCCCCAGCGGCCAATCCGGCGGCGATCTCGGCTTCTTCGGCAAAGGCCAGATGGTCAAGGAGTTCGAGGATGCCGCGTTCTCACTTCCCGTCGGAGTCGTATCCGCCCCAGTGAAGACGGAATTCGGCTATCATCTGATCATGGTGACGGCGAAGAAGTAAAGGCAGCTTTATAACTCATGTGTTTCATAAATTAGTCAGGTGTGTATATGAGCTGGATAAGATCCATCGCAGTTTTTCTCATGCTGGCCGCTTTGGCGTTTTCCCAAAACAGCACTTTCGCAGAGAACAAATCCATGGAGATGTGCAGCTCAGCCAATGTGCAAGCGGTCTACATCTGCATCGGGAACGTCGTACGCGTCGTGTCCTCGCTGCCTGGGGCCGGGAGCACCTTCTACAAGCCCGACGGCGAGGTCGTCGAGTGCCCCATCGCGACTCCGACCCAGATCGGCGCGTCGTGCGTCCAGCTCCTCATGCCGAACTTCTGTCCATCCACGAGCGTGTGCGGCAATTCGACATCCCAGATATTCCCTGGCATGAACGGGAGCGCGGAGCAGACCGGGAATTCCACATATTACATAGTGCCCGGCCAAGGTGCCTCTTCGAATAACAGCACTGTCTCCCCTACGCCCAACGTAAGCGCTCCGGTGAAGAAGG
The DNA here is from genome assembly GCA_963804385.1 of uncultured Microcaldota archaeon. Taxonomy (GTDB): domain Archaea; phylum Micrarchaeota; class Micrarchaeia; order Anstonellales; family Bilamarchaeaceae; genus Bilamarchaeum. The sequence continues at coordinate 7,049 of CAWDQD010000012.1, read as the reverse complement.
CGGCGGCTCCGCAGATCGAGAACAACGTGACGATAACGCCGCCGACCCCGGTGAGCGGGTTGGATAGCATAACTGGCTATCTCGCGTACGTCATCCTATTCCTGGGGATCGTGGCGGTAGTTCTCCTTTTCATGATGTTCAGGAAGAGCATCACCGAGGAATAAGAAATTTGGGCCTGCGGAGATATGTCCGGTTTTGGCTCCTTGCCAAAAACCTTTGAACTCCGGACCTACGGCTTTCATAGGCACTCAGTCGTATAGACAACTGTGCTAGAACGTGTCATATAAGACCGTCGCTCTAACCGAGCTGAGCTACAGGCCCAAAACCTGTCCCTTTCGGAGCAGGGCACTACTACTCTGCTGACATAGTTTTTAAAAGACGGGCGCGCGTTCGTTTTTTCACACCAGCGGGAGCAATCCCGCATTAAAAACATTTCATCCCTTATCCTCATCATGGGAAACGCGCTTTCAGGGAAGGCTCCAGCCGAAGGTGTCCTGGAGAACGCCAGGAAGATGGCCGGCAAGATGATGAAGAAGCCGCATCTCGCCATCGTCATCGTCGGCCATGATCCCGCTTCAGAGCTTTACGTGAAGAAGAAGATCGAGAAAGCCGAATCCATCGGAGTGAGGACCACCCTCAGGCGCATAGGCGAGAAAGCGGACGAGAAGGAGCTGCTCGATTTAGTCTCCCAGCTGAACATGGACCAGGATATCGACGGCTTCATAGTACAGTCCCCAATCCCGAAGCACATGGACTACACGAAAGTCGTCGAGAAGATAGACCCGAAGAAGGACGTGGACGGATGGACATCCACCAACATCGGCAGGATGTTCCTGGGGATATCAGAGACGTTCATGCCAGCCACCCCCATGGGGATCATGAAGCTGCTCGATTATTACAAGGTAGACATCGCGGGGAAAGACGTCACGGTCATCGGGCGAGGGAACGTCGTCGGAAAGCCTATCGCGTTCATGATGCTCCAGCGGGATGCGACAGTGACGATATGCCATTCCAAGACGAAGGACCTGGCCAGCCATACCAGGAACGCGGACATAATCATCGCCGCGGCTGGCGTTCCGAACATACTGAAAGCCGACATGGTGAAGGAGGGCGCTTATATCGTGGACGTGGGTACGACCCGGGTCGGCGATAAAATCGTGGGGGATGTGGATTACCCGAATGTGATAAAGAAAGCGCACTGCACCCCGGTTCCTGGCGGAATCGGTCCCATGACGGTCGCGATGCTGATAAGCAATGTCATCGAGGCGGCCCTCAGACGGGCTTAGCCGGATAGTTCTTGTTTATCTCGTCCGCGTGCTTGAGGATTATCTTGTGCACGCCTGCCCCGTACTGCATCGCCTTCTTCTTCCTCTTCAGCGCCGTTTCCGGGACGCCGAGCATCTTCCCTGCCTCGCGCAGCACCACCTTCTTGAGCACCGGGTCATGCATCCTCTCCTTGAGAGGTATGGCGAACACCATATCGGCGAGTTTCTTGTCGTAGAACGGGAAGCGCGCCTCTATGCCGAAATCCCTGCACACCTTCTTCACATAGCTGATGTCCCGCTGCGGGAGGGTCCGGAACTCCTCTTTCAGGACCGAATCGAGATTCTCTCCGGTATATTCGAAATATCTCTTGTAGCCAACGAAAAGCTCTTCCGCGCCTGATCCGAAAAGCATGACCCTGTGGCCTTTTTCCGCTGCTGCCTGCGCCACGCAATAGACCGGGACCAAAATCTCTATAGTCATGAGATCCAATTTGAGCATGGAATAGCATTTGGCATAAGCGTCCATGATTTTTCTCTCATCGAGATGTATCCTGCATAATGGAAGGCAGAGATCCTGCGCTATCTTCTGCGCCGCTTCCATGTCGTCGCTCTCTTTTGTCCCTGCCACGAAAAGCTCCACCAAAGAGTGCTTTTTCGCTATCGTGGCGATGACTGTGGAGTCCAACCCTCCTGAGAATGCGATGGCGATTTTATCTTCCAGTGTCTGCTCTACAGCCCTGCTGATGAGCTCGGATAGTGGAAGAATCATGGAATACGCTTATCGAAAACCATTTTAAAAGCGTGCGAGCAAGATTTCCTACAAGGGCTCGTAGCTCAGCTTGGATAGATCGGACCGGCTCTTAAGCGCCGTTCCGAGTCTTTAGCGACGCTCTCCTAATCATTGGCGGATAATCCTCCAATAAGGCGGAAGGCGAAGGTCGTGAGTTCAAATCTCACCGGGCCCGTGAAAATAGGGGTATCTCAGTAGAGTCAAGTGTATGTGGACGGTTCGCCGTCCACAACCTCACCCCAATCGCAAATATGCCGATCTCCTCAGATATCGGAGGAACAACAACGTCGATTTCCGCGGAAATGAACCGTCTCTTTCATTATATACTTATCTTGCTGCGACAATTCTATGGCGCAGGCTACTATACGCTTGAAAGTACCTTATTCTGAAAACATAGCTAGAACCATGCAGGAGTTCAGTAAGGCAACTCAATATGCCTATGACTTCGCACTCAAGCATAACATCCGCTCTTGGAAGATATTACACCAGCAGACTTACGCAGACATCAGAAAGTTCTCCAAACTCGGCTCTCAATTGTGTTGCAAGGCTATCAAGACCGCTCTAGAAACCAAGAAAGGATGCAGGAATATGAAGGTAAATTTCAACAAGGAACTAACCATCCAATATGACCAGCGTTCTTATTCTTTTGACTTCTCTGGGAAATGTTCCCTCTCGACTATTGAAGGCAGATTCAAGACTAAACTATTTCTTCCCGATTATTACCTCAAGACCTATCAAGATTGGGAAATAACTGGAGCTACGCTCTCCAAGGTCGGAAAAGAATTTTATCTTAACGTCGTTGTTGCTAAAGATATTCGACCCGCTTCTCTAGGTTTGAATTCCCAGATTGTCGGGGTAGATGTTGGTATAAACAATCTCGCCACTACTTCTGATTTTATTTTTTTTAAAGGGGTGAAAAGCAAGATTGTCAGATTTCAAGGGTTGCGGAGCAAGCTCCAAAGCAAAGGCACGAAATCTGCCAAGAAGCATCTTAAGCTTCTTATAGGCAGGCAGACACGGTTTATGAGGAGCATCAACCATGAGATCAGCAAGCGTATCGTCAGCAGAATGGATGCAGGTGATATTATTGTTATGGAAGACCTGCAAAATATCAAATCAAAAAGAAGGGGTAAGGACTTAAACCGGCTCATGAATGATTGGGCGTTTTTGCAGTTGAGAAACTTCGTAGAATACAAAGCCGTAAGGAAAAGTATCGTATTCTGCATCATATCTCCTGCGTATACCTCTAAAATGTGCAGTAAGTGCCATGAAACAAATTCTATCCGCCCCAATAAAGCCGGTTTCTTTAAGTGTTTGAATTGCGGTTATTCCTGCAATGCTGACCTTAACGCTTCCTTCAATCTAAGGGGACGGGCAGACGCATTGCGTAATGCCTGTGGGCTGTCTGTCAACCAGCCTATTGTTGCAGAATACGATAAGTACTCTTGCGGCAAGTCCACCCATTTAGTCGTGGATAGTTGACCGGGCCCGTTTTATTTTCCCGCGCCAGCCTATCGGCTGGCGGTGAACTTTTTCCTCAAACCTTTATCTTCTGCCTGTATTTGATGTACGTCGCGTAGTCGATGTACTTCTTCTTGGCGATGTAATCCTTGGTCGTCGGGGCCTTGCCTCGCGAGGATTCGATTTTATCGGTAACACGTATCGAGAAGGAGTCAGCTCCGGCTCCAGAACCGAAAGAAGTCAACAAAATCCTCTGCCCAGCTTTCGCCTCATCAAGGACCGCGCTGAGGCCCAAAGGCGATGCGCCCGAGTAGGTGTTCCCGATCATCGGGGTGAGCAATCCCGTCTTTAGTTTCTCGATCGGTATCCCGAGCTTTTTAGCGGCTTCAATCGGGAACTTCCCGTTGGGCTGGTGGAATACAACGTAATCGAAATCAGAGAGCTTGGACCCTGTCTTCTCCATGAGCGCCTGCGTCGCGGCCATGACATGCTTGAAATACCCTGGCTTGCCTGTGAACCTGCCGCCGTGCGTCGGGTATTCGGCATGCTGCCTGCGCCAGAAATCCGGCGTATCCGTAGTGTAAGAGCAGGTGGCTTCGATGATGGCGAGCGATTCGCTGTTCGGTCCCGCGATGAATCCCGCCCCGCCTGATGCGGCCGAGTATTCGAGCGCGTCCCCGGGCCTTCCCTGCGCCGTATCCGATCCTATGGCCATGCCGTACTCTACCATCTTGGAATCGACCATGGCCATCACTATCTGGAGGCCTGCGGTGCCAGCCTTGCACGCGAATTCGAGGTCCGCGCACGTGAGGTTCGGTGTGGCTCCTATCGCTTCCGCGACCACCGTTCCCGTCGGTTTGACAGCATACGGGTGGGATTCGCTCCCTACATAGAGCGCGCCCAGCTTCTTCGGGTCGATGCCTCCCATGGCGATTGCGTTTCGGGCTATCTCGACAGCGATGGTCGCGGTATCCTCATCGACGCCGCCGACCGCCTTCTCGATTATCCCGAGCCCTTTCTCTATCCTGTCAGCCTCTTCGCCCCATACGTTGGCGATAGAGCTGCTCTTTATCCTATAAATCGGAATGTAAGCTCCGTAACTGACTATGCCTGCCATAAGAATCACCGACGGATAACAGGTTATGCCTTCGTCTTTTTAACCCCTGTCTTCTTGGAGCCTTTGGCCGGCCTCATACTGAAGAACGAGTACGCGAGGGCGGCCAGGGCGATCACTCCTATTATGCCAACTACCGCGAAAGCGTTGATTTGGCTCGTGACCACGACCATGGGCTGGGACTGGGAAAGCACCTCGATAAGGTCGAATCTCGCCTCCGTTCCCTGTATGGCCGCGGCGTATGCGCCCGACTGCGCCGTAGATATGGATGCGGGCATCTCGACCGTGTAGGTGAAATTGGCGTTCAGCGCCCTGAGGGCGGCCACGCTCGCGCTGTTGTTGTCCCGGATGTTGAGCGCCTGGACCACGCCGGACGTGGTTATGTTGGACGCCGCGAGTATCGTGTTGAGGGAATCCCCGAACATGTCGTTGGGTATCCGATCTATCGTGACCGTCTGCGTTATGAACGGGAATCCGTATTGCGTTTCGACCGAATAATAGCTGCCGGGCGGGAGCGTCTCTTTTATCGTGAGCGTCTTGGATACCGTGTCCACGCTGCACGCCACTTTCGTGGTGCTCGAGCAGAACGCCGCCATGGCCAGGAGCGTCGAGTTGGAAAGCTGGTTGGAGAAGATAGAGATATCCATGGTCTTCTGGAGGCTGGACGTCCCGTCCGCCGAGATATCCTGGACATAGCTCTGGTCCACGGTGGCGAAAGACAGGGCCATCACGATTAGCAACGCGATTATCGGTTTTGACATGTACGCCTCTGCGCGGAAAACAAATAAAAATCAGGCGGGAGGGCGTTTCTTGTAGGAAAGGACCATCTCGAGGATGCCATGCTCGAGGGAACGGGGGTTGAACCCGAGCTCTTTCTTCGCTCTCGCGCATTCGAAGACGCGGTCGTTCCCGAGCACGCTGATATGTTCCTTGGTGAGCGTCGGCTTCTTGCCCCCCAGATGATAAGCGAATTCCTGGAACGATGCGAGCAGTTCCGCCGCGCCTTTGGAGACCGATGAACGCGGCTCCTCGACCCCGAGCGCCCTGGCCGCGACCGAATATATCTCCTTCTGCGCTAGCGGCTCCCCTGCGATGACGTACACTCCCTTGCCCTTGGAGACCGCGTTCGCGATCGCATCCGCGACATCCTCCACATGGACGAACGGGACCCGGTTGGAGCCGTCCCCGATGATCCTCATCTTCCCTTTCTCGATGTAAGAGAGCACCTTGTAATAATCGTTGAATCCCGGGCCGTATATGGTCCCTATCCTGAGTATCACGTGGTCCGGATGCGCCGAGACTATCTTCTCTGCCTCGTATTTCGATTCGGCGTAATCGCTGTCGGGGTTCACCTGCGTATTCTCGTCCGTCGGGAGATGCGCCGGTTTTTTCCCGTAGACCGATACCGAGCCGGCGAATATTATCCTGCATCCTTTCGGGGCGCAAGAGACTATCCTCCGCGTGAGCTCCACGTTCGCCTCCTGGAGCTTCCTCTTGTCCAGGGTGTCTATGGACCCGGCGATGTGTATTATGACATCCGCGTCGTTCAGGATGCCCTTGAGCTCGCGCTCGGAGAAATCCGTGACTATCTGCCCCTCAAGGTCGCTGTCCCTGCGGACCAACGGGGTCGCGTCGGGGATCATGCGCAGGACCTCCCTCCCGAGCCTGCCGGTAGCTCCGGTCAGATAAATGGTCTTCACTTCTTCATCTCCGCGATCTTCCTGTCAATCCTCTTCTCGGCATCCAACCGCTCGAATTCGTAATCGTTCATGTCCATGAATCCCATGTATCTCGTGAATCTCGGGTGGACCTTCTCCACTTCCCTGAACATGCCCTGGGCGATGCGCCGGTAATCTATATGCCCCTGCCTGGCCGAGCGCAGCTCGCAGAAATGGATGAGCTCGCGCAGGTTCATGGTCATCTGCCACCTTATCCTGTAAGCGAGGGGCACCACGTATTGCGCCTGGAGCGGGGTTTTCACCTTGATCCTCTCCCAGGCGTTCTTGGCGCCATCCATCGCGTCCTTGAACTCGCTCTCGAAACCGGCATCCACGATGTCCTTCGGGAGCGTGTATCCGTGCAGGCAGCCCAATGCCTGCCTCTGCTGGGTGAGTATCCTGTGCCGATGGAGGTCCCTGTAGCACCCAAAATTGGCGCATATGTCGAACGTGTACCTCGCGGTCTCGAAGGCCCGCCCTGGCTTCTGCCTGCGGTTCTTCCTCTGGCCCACATAAGCCGATAGTATCTTCTCCCGCTCGTTCGCGCTCATGCGTTCCGCATCATGGATCAGCGAGGCCATGGAGCGGCTTGTGAATGGATAGAGCGCGGCAGCGACGACTCTCTCCTCCGCGTCCTTGTCGTAATCCACGAGCGTGATCCGTCAGCAAGACCAACCGAACCAAGTACAGGGAAGAAGAGT
>CAWDQD010000011.1:0-122454 GCA_963804385.1 uncultured Microcaldota archaeon | reverse complement strand
CTTCATATGCCTGGCGGCGAACGCCTTGAGTATCTTAATGGCCTTAGGAACGCGGGTGTTCCTGGTGGCTGCGTACGCATCTCCCAGCGGGACCGTGTATATCCTTTCGAGTTTAGCCATATGATCATTCCTCTATCCTGAGCTTGTCGGTCCTCCATGACCTCCTTCTCCTGTTGTACGAGACCTTGCCTTTCGTCCTCATCGTCACGAAAGCAGGTATCCTCTTGATCTGCCTGCCGGCGTTCGCCAGCTTCAGCTTCTTCGCCAATTCGCGTTTTCCCATAACCATCACTTCCTGTTGAATGTTATCGTCGTTTTCGCTTCGGTCTGCTCCTTTATCGCGCGCAGGAACGAGAGGACTTCCGCGTCCGTCAGCTTCCTTTTCGCGCGCTGATACGCCATAAGGAGATTCTTCGCGGCGGTGAGGTAGAGCTCCTTGTTGGCCATGGAGACGTTCATGAGCCGCAGATACGCGGCATCATCGAGCGCCATACGGAGGCTCATCTTGAGCTGCTCCTCCATCTTCTTGGCCTCTTGCCTTTTCCCTTCCGTCGCTGAATCTTCCATCATGAGCACTCTTTGGCTGCCGCATCGAGGAGCTTCCTCCCTTTCGGTGAGATAGCCCTGCCGGCCTTCTGTTTCATGAGCAAGCCTGCCTTCTCAAGCGCCTGCATCGCCTTGCGTATCGTGGAGCCTCCGGATGGCCTGTGGTGCTCGGGCCGAACGCCCGATCGCTTCCTGCCTCCGTAGTGCCTCCTCAGCCTGTTCACGCCAACCTTGTTGTTGACGTAAGCCTGCCTCAGGATCGACGCGCACCTGAAATACCAGAAATCCGGGCTCTGGGGCGGCCTGGAGTTGTGGGAACCTGTCTTCACCAATCCGATGAATACCGGCTTCGGCAAATCCATGTCCTTGAGCTTCTCAGCTGCCTTCTCTATGAGCCTGTTCGCTTCAACATCGTTCGCTGTGACCATCGTATACCTCTGGTGCTACGCGGCAGTTGCAACTCAGCCGCGCGGCGAAAATTTGGATACAATTCGCAGGTCTACTTTGTCCATATCGATATTAAAAGATATCCCTGGGGCATATCCCGGGCCGGGAACCCATGTAATAAAAAGATGGCGTACCATTTTCCATCCCATGAACGCTTATCCTAATGTATATACTGTGGACAATTCATTCGCCACTCCGAGCGCGGATCCTGGCCATCCGGTCTACAAGGAGCGCACGGTGAGGCAAGACGGCAAGGAACTGCGCATCTGGGACCCGTTCCGGAGCAAGCTCTGCGGAGCCATGAAGAAAGGCCTCAAGGAATTCCCGTTCGTATCCGGGAGCAAGATCCTCTATCTCGGTGCGTCCACAGGGACCACCATCTCGCATCTCTCGGACATTCTCGGTCCCGAAGGCGAGATATACGCCGTGGAGATAGCCCCTCAATGCATGAAGACGCTGATCGCCCTCTCCGAGCGCAGGCACAACATAATACCTATCCACGGGGATGCCCGGCAACCGCAGGAATACGAGGATGTCGGCCAGGTAGATTCGATATACCAGGATGTCGCGCAGCCGGACCAGGACGACATACTGACAAAGAACGCGCGGATGTTCCTGAAGAAGGGCGGCATAGCCATGCTATGCATCAAGAGCCAGAGCATAGACGTCACGAAGAAGCCCGAGGAAGTGTTCGAAGCCGTGGTGAAGAGGCTCTCGGAGAATTTCGACATCCTGGAGAAGATAAAGCTCGAGCCATTCGACAAGGACCACCTTTTCGTGGTCATGCGGTATAGGTAAGTTATTAATCCTCATCGCGTAATCCACACTGATGAGCGACGTTGAAAAGGATGTAGAACTAGTCAAACATATGAGCGGCAGCGATAAGCTCCGCATCGCATCCAGCCTAGATGACTTCATGATAAAAGTCTTCAAGGAAAGGATAAGACGAGAGCATCCGCGGAAGGGCGAAAAAAAGATTCTGGAAATACTGCGCAAGGAGCTTTCACATGGAAGAAGAGATAACGTTTGAGAATTTTGTCCTGCGGCTTCTAGAGGCGCTAAACAGCTGCGGCATTGATTATCTTGTGATAGGCGGTGTCGCGGCGGTTTACTACGGAAGGCCGCGTACGACTTCCGACTGCGATGTGATCCTGTCGTTGGAAGAAGGGCGGCTGAAAGATTTCTCGGAATGCATGAGAAAGCACGGCTTCCAAATCCGTGAATATGATCTTATGGAAGGTTACCGTGAGCAAAGCCATTTCAACGCTTACCGCGGCGTTTGGCCCTTTCGCGTCGATTTTTCGTGGAAAAAAGGTAGTCTGGCAGACCACGGATTCGCGAGGGCCAAGGACGCGAAGCTTTTCGGCGTGCGTGTCCGTTTGGAAGCCCCCGAAGATGTCATAATCGCGAAGCTCGTTTATGGCAGCCCTCAGGATTTGGATGATGCGAAGGCTATCCTATCAGCACAGAAAAAACTCGACAAGGATTATCTGATGAAAAGGGCCGCTCAAGAGGGCGTAAAAGGAAAATTGAAGCAAATCCTCAAGAACTAGCAGCATCCGATTGGGGCGATGGAGAGGATAAGGCATATAATCCTGTCATACTATTTTCAGATGTGAAAAAGTGCTGCAGCATCCTTCCCGCCGGGCTCGCAGAACCCAACTGGAGCATGTCTGACATCATTGATTTGCTTCCGGATGCCACCTTCGCCTTGGATCTGGACGGACGGATGATAGCCTGGAACTCCGCTATGGAGCAGATGACCGGAAGGAAAGCCAAAGAGATGATAGGGAAAGACGACCACGCATACGCCATCCCTTTCTATGGGAAGAAGACGCCTGGCATGGCCGAGCTCCTCCTCAAACCTGATCCGAAATATGAGCGCAGGTACTTGAACCTCAAGAGGTTGAAAGACACCATCACCGCAGAGGTCCTGCTCCCGAACTTCAATGGCGCTGAAGCATACCTTTGGATGATAGCGAAGCCTCTCTATTCGCCAGGAGGCCAAAAAATCGGTGTCGTGGAGAGCATCCGCGACATGACCCTGCTCAGGAAAGCGCAGATGGCGCAGAAAGAGAGCGAAACCAGGTACCGCGCCCTCGTCGATACTTCGCCCGATGGCATCGTAGTGCACGATGGGAAGGCCGTCAGATTCGCGAATCCGGCCGCTCTCAGGATGATGGGAGCCTCAAGCATGAAGGAGGCCTTGGGGAGGCGGGTCATCAGCCTCGTCCATCCTTCGTCGCGCGCTCTGGTCGCAGAAACGATCGCCGCACGGAAAACCGGGCGGTTCACCTCGTTTGTGCCGGAGACTCTCGTCCGGCTGGACGGGACGTCTTTCGAGGCGGAAGTCTCAGCGGCTCCGATACGGTTCGAAGGCCGCGATTGCACGCAGGTCGTTTTCACAGACGTGACCGAGCGGAAGAAAACCGAAGAGGCAGCCAGAATCGGCAACCGGTTCGTGTCATTGATGATGGAGTGCAACGAAGCGCTCGTGCGGGAGACGGACGAATTGCGCCTGCTGGATACCATCTGCCGGATGCTGACCGATCGGGGAGGATATATCTTCGCCTGGGTGGGGTACGCTCTTGATGACGAGCGTAAATCGATAAAGCCCGTGGCCCAGTACGGATTCGATTCCGGATATCTGGATACTCTCAAGCTGACTTGGGCCGACGAGCCCAAAGGCCGTGGGCCTACGGGCATGGCTATCAGGACTGGGCGGCCATCCATCGCGAAGAGCATCGCGACCGAAAAGAGGTTCTCCCCATGGAGGGCCAATGCATTGAAGCGCGGCTACAAATCCTCCATCGCGATACCGCTCATCGCAGAGACGAAGACGTTCGGCGCGCTAAACATCTACTCCCGTCTCCCGGACGCTTTCGACAAATCCGAGGTGGATATGCTCATGGAGCTGGCCGATGATTTGGCCTATGGCATCATGAGCCGGAGGAACCGGGAGGCGCTCAAGCAGAGCGAGAGCCGCTTCCGGAACGTCTTCCAGAACAGTTCCCTGGGGATATTGCTATCGAGGCCAGATTTCAAGTTCATCATGGCGAACCATGCAGCGGAGCGCATCTTCGGGTACTCCGACAAGGAACTGCAGGGTATGACATTCAAGGACATCACGCATCCTGCTGATTTGGCAAAAGATACACGCGAGATCAGGCAGCTTGGCCGGGGGGAGATACCGCGCTACCGGACCGAAAAAAGGTATATCCGCAAGGATGGCAAAACGATGTGGGGGTCAGTGAGCGTATCCACCATGCGTTCATCCGACGGAAAACTGCTGTATTTCCTCGCGATCGTGGACGACATAAGCACTGAGCGCGAGCTTGAGGATCGTCTGGGTTCATCCGAGAAGCACCTTTCCGAGATGATCGAATTCCTCCCGGATGCCACGTTCGCTTTGGACCAGGATAATAAGATAACGATGTGGAACCGTGCGATGGAACGTATGAGCGGGATGAAAGCCAAGGATATGGTCGGGAAGGGCGATCACGAGTATAATTTCCGACTGTACGGGGAGCGGAGGCCAGGCATCGCCGAGCTCCTCCTGAATCCCGATCCCAAATACGAGCGCAGGTACATCAACCTCAAGAGGACGAAAGACACGATCACAGCGGAGACATTCGTCCCTGAACTCAAGGGCAAGGAGACATACCTGTGGATGACAGCCAAACCGCTCTATTCCCCGGAAGGCCAGACTACGGGCGTCATAGAAATCATCCGGGACATAACCGAGCTACGGAAAAAAGAGGACGAGCTGATGGAAGAGAGGGACAAGGCGAAGCTGTACCTCGATATCGCAGGCGTGATAATAATCGGGCTCAACTGCGACGGGCAAGTGATGCTGATAAACAAGAAAGGCTGCGAAGTCCTGGGATATGGCGAGAGCGAGATGATCGGCAAGGACTGGGCCGAGAATTTCGTCCCTAAACGCATGAGAAAGGATGTCGATACCGCTTACCTCGGGCTCGCATCCGGCAAGAAAGGGTCGGAGCACTTCGAGGCCCCCATCCTCACAAGGGCCGGAGAGGAGAGGCTGGTCTCTTGGTACAACACCACCATGCGCGGCGAGGATGGCGGGCTGGTGTGCATGCTCAGCAGCGGCGAGGACGTAACCGAGCTCAAGCGCAACCAGGACGAGCTCATGAAGCAGAAGGAGCAGGTCGAAGTGCTCTCCCGGCTCAAGGACCGCTTCATGGCAGACCTGACCCACGAGCTCAAGACCCCCCTGAGCGTCATACTCCTCAACCTCAACATGATCCGCAGCATGGGCCTGACATCCAAAGACGCCGATATGTCCTATGCGCTAATGCTTCGCAATGCCATGCGTCTTAGCCGCTCGATAGACCAGATAATGCAGCTCACGAAACTCGATTCGATAGAAGTGATTTCGCAGCGGTTCTCTGTCTATGACATGGCGAAATCGGTGTGCAGCGAATACCAGCCGCTCGCGAGAACCCGGGGATTGAACCTGACGCTCAGCGGATCGGACCTCGATGTCTGGAGCGATAAGCATCTCCTCGCGATGGTGCTCAGCAACCTGGTCAGCAATGCCATAAAATTCACAGAAAAGGGGGATGTCCGCGTGGAATGGGAGCGCGATAAATACGGGGTGGTGATCCGCGTCTCGGATACCGGCATCGGTGTGCAGCCGGAGAACCGGTCGAAACTCTTCACGATGTTCTTCAAGGAGCGCCATGATGCGCCCGGCTCCGGGATCGGTCTGTCGATGTCGAGCGAGATCGTCAAAAGGATAGGGGGGAGGATAGAATACCGTCCCGCTCCAGGGAAGGGGAGCGTATTCACGATAATCATTCCAAAGGAGGTAAAAAAATGAAAAGGATATTGATAATAGAGGATGAGATCGACGTGGCAGAGAGCATCAAGTTCTTCCTTGAAAAGAAAGGGTACGCCGCGGAATACACGCTGGACGCTATGGATGGGGTGGGGAAACTCAATGGGTTCGACCTCCTCCTCCTAGACCTCATAATGCCAAAAGTGTCCGGGCGCGCAGTGCTCAAGGAGATCAAAAGCAGGAAGATAAAGATCCCGGTGATAATACTGAGCGCCGTGGGCCTCCCGATGATTGTCGGAGAAGAGCTCAGCAGGGATTACCCGGGGCTAAGGTTCATCCCGAAGACGGAATTGTACACCCAGCTCATCCCGGCGATCGAATCCGCGCTCAAATAACGGACGGGATATTAATGATGAAAAGGCGAAACACATGAAGGAATGGAGAAAAAGCATTTTGGAACGATTGGATACGACGCTCATATTATTCGAGTTGGTCCTGAGTGCGTTATTCATTCTAGCGGGATATCTTATGGGCAGCCCATACCTCAGGGGAATCGCGGTCGGATTGATAATCGCTTGGGTGACAAGCGCAATAGCCTATATATACAAAAAGAAAATGGTAAAACCATGAGCAGCGAAGTATCATCGCAAGGGTTTCTCAGCCAAATGATCGACTGTTAATCCACGAGGTCATGCCATGAACGTCCTAGCTTTGAAGGATTTCGATGAAAAATGGATCAGCGGCGTCGTGAATCTGGCGCTGAAGATCAAGAAGCACCCGGAGAAATACGATGACGCGCTCAGGCGAAAAACCCTCCTCATGCTCTTCGAGAAGCCGTCCACGCGCACCCGTCTCTCGTTCGAGACCGGCATGACCAAGCTAGGAGGCCACGCGATATTCATGGAGACCAAGACATCGCAGATCGGCCTGGGCGGGCTCGAGGACGAAGCGAAAGTGATGTCCCGCTATGCGGATATCATCATGGCGAGGGTCCTCAAGCATGCCACCGTGGCCGCCATCGCGGCAGCATCGAGTGCCCCAGTGATAAACGGCTTATCGGAGAAATACCATCCATGCCAGGCGCTCGCGGACGTGATGACGATAAAGGAGCGGCTCGGGAAATTGGAAGGGGTGAAAGTCGTATATCTGGGCATCGGGAACAACGTCAGCAACTCGCTCTCGGTCGCATGCGCGAAGACCGGAGCGGAATTCACGCTGTGCGCTCCTGAGAAGGATCCGGACAGCATGGACCTCGGGCAGCAAGCGATCCTTGAAGCGACGGGTAATTACCACGAAGAGCCCTCGATCGCGAAGGCGGTGAATGGCGCAGACATTCTATACACCGACACCTGGGTGAACATGGAATTCTTCAACGATCCGAAATTCGCTGCGGAAAAGGCGCGGCGCGAGAAAGTGCTGAAACCATACCAGCTCAACAAGGCGCTTCTCGAGAGAGCCGGGCCGAAGACGCTCTCCATGCACGACATGCCCGCGCACATCGGATTCGAGATAGACGAGTTCGCTCTGAGGGGCCCGCGCTCCCTAGCGTTCGACCAGGCCGAGAACCGGATGTGGGCGCAGATGGCTTTGCTCATCACGCTTCTCAAATGAAGGCCTGTTACAAGCATTTATAATATGTTTATCCACATGATTTTTTGTGGAATTATGATAAACCCGCATATAACCCCGCCTCCAGTCGCCGCTGTCAAGGTAAGATACCGTGTCGTGAAGGCATCTCAGGGTCCTATCCTGCAAAGGCGAGTCGATTTCTCGGATGGCAAGCACGAAACTAAGCCCATTGGCATATATTTCGGATCGATAGAGCCGCGGGGCTCCGAAGACCCGGGGGGATATGCAAAAAAGTGGCTCGTCGGGATCCAGGCCGATAACCAATCACTGCTGTTCCTTGACCCTGAAGGGAATACACCTGTCGCAACAGGTTCACGCTACGAAGAGCCGAGCAACGGCAGATCCAGGTTCCATTTCTATCAACCTCTGACATCTAGAGAGAAAGAGAATATCGCAGATCTCGGGGATGACCTATGGCTCGAGCAAAAACCCGAAGCGAAACCGTAATCTCATGATTTTTACTCGGCTGCGAATCCTCTATTATTATAAACTCGCCACCCCCTTATATGATTCTGATTCTTCATGGGAAAGACGCTCAAGGCAGTATTAGCTATGAAAGACGGCACGGTCCTCCACGGCGTGGGCTTCGGTGCAGCATCGGAACGCGTAGGCGAACTGGTCTTCAACACTTCGATGACTGGCTACCAAGAGGCGCTCACGGATCCCAGCTACGCAGGCCAGATACTCCTCATGACATACCCGCTCATCGGCAATTACGGCACCAATAAAATAGATTACGAGAGCGATGCCATACACCCCGAAGGCTTCGTGGTGAGGGAGCCTAGCCCGGATACCGAGCACCGGGATTCGATCGGGACGATGGACGATTTCCTCAAGCTCCACAAGGTGCCTGGCATCCACGGCATAGACACGCGCTTCGTGGTGCGCCACATCCGCGACAAGGGAGTGATGCCCGCGATAATAGCGACATCGGAGAGCGAGATCAACGTAAATAAACTGATAGAGAAGATGAACTCGTTCGATTATTCTTCCATAGATTTCGTGTCCAAGGTGAGCGTGAAGGCGAAAAAGATAGTCAACGAAGGCGGGAAGAGACGCGTCGCGCTCATCGATTACGGAGTGAAGATGGGCATCGTCCGGGAGCTCGCGGCGCGCGGCTGCGAAGTGAATATCCTCCCGGGCAGCAGCACGGTCAAAGAGATCGAAGCCCTCGAACCGGATGGCATAGTGCTCTCCAACGGGCCCGGCGATCCGGCCATACTCACGCAGGCGCACAAGACCATACGGGAGCTGAAAGGGCCGATATTCGGCATCTGCCTGGGCCACCAGCTCCTCGCGCACGCGTTCGGAGGGGACACCTACAAACTGAAATTCGGCCACCGAGGCTCCAACCACGCGGTCTTCGACAACGTGCTGGGCAGGGTCGCGATAACGACCCAGAACCACGGCTTCGCGGTCGGCAAAATCCCGCAGGGGTTCGAGATCACCCACACCAATGTCAATGACAAGAGCGTGGAGGGCATGAGGTCCCTGGATAAACGGGTCATCTCGGTGCAGTACCATCCCGAGGCGTCCCCGGGCCCGCACGATTCACGATACCTATTCGATGAATTCATTAAGATGATGTGATGGAAATGGCAGAAAACCAAATCAAGGAAGAAACCAAGACGAACGTCCGCTGCAGCTACTGCGGCAACGATACCCTCTGCGTGGATTGCCAGAGGCAGCCCGGGAAGGAGACGGAATTCGAGCACATCTGCTTCGAGTGCTACCAGAACAACAAGGGCGAGATAGCCCCGGAGAAGAAGGACAAGACGCACGTGTGCATCCCGCCGGAGAAGCTCGCCGAGGCGTACGAGCGGTTCCTGGAGGACACCACGAAGCACGCATTCGTGGAGCTCTGGGAGGCCGACAAGAAGAAGATGCGCGAGCTTTCAAAGCAGGAGCTCGCGGAAGCGTCGTTCTTCGAAGGCGCGCGGTTCATGTATGCGTTCATGCAGAGGCTGGCCAACCAGGAAGGGGAAGAAAGCCATTCACACGAAGGCCACAAGCACAGCCATGAAGAGAAAAAATGATATGGGTATCCAGATGAAAAAACCAGCGAAAGTCCTCGTGATCGGCAGCGGGCCGATAGTGATCGGCCAGTCCGCGGAGTTCGATTACTCCGGGACCCAGGCATGCAGGGCGCTGCGCGAGGAGGGCATCCAGGTGGTTCTGGTCAATTCGAACCCGGCGACCATCCAGACCGACAAGGACACCGCTGACATAGTCTATATCGAGCCGCTCGTGGCATCCGTGCTCGAGCGCATAATCGAGCGCGAGAAGCCCGAAGGCCTGATCGCGACCATGGGCGGCCAGACCGGCCTGAACCTCGCCATGGAGCTGCACAAGAAAGGCATCCTGAAGAGATACGGGGTGAAGTTCCTCGGGACGGATGCCGAAGCCATCGATGTCGCAGAATCGCGGGAGCGGTTCAACAAGCTCATGGAGAAATTGGGCATGCCGATACTCCCCGGGAAGGTCGTGGGCAAGATAGAAGATGGGGTCAAGGCCGCGAACGCCATAGGATACCCGATAATCGTGAGGCCGTCATTCACCCTTGGAGGGACCGGGGGCGGGACGGTCTACAACGAGAAGGACCTGCGGACGCTCCTGGAGCTCGCGCTCAGGATGAGCATGACCGGCGAGGCTCTGGTGGAGAAAAGCGCGATCGGCTGGGGCGAGTTCGAGTACGAGGTCGTCCGGGATTCATTCGGCAACGCGCAGATAATCTGCAACATGGAGAACATCGACCCGATGGGCGTCCATACCGGAGAGAGCATCGTGGTCGCGCCGTCCCAGACTCTGAGCGATGCCGACCATCAATTGCTGCGCAACGCGGCACTCAAGATAGCGGACGGGATCGGCATACAGGGCGGCTGCAACGTGCAGTTCGCGGTAGATCAGGATTCCGGGAGATTCACGGTCATAGAGGTAAATCCCAGGCTCTCGCGTTCATCGGCATTGGCATCCAAGGCCACCGGATACCCTATCGCGCGCGTCGCCACCAAGATCGCCCTAGGATACCGGCTAGACCAGATAAAGAACGCGATCACGGGCACATCCGCCGCGTTCGAGCCCGCGCTCGATTACGTAGTGGTGAAGATACCCCGCTGGCCTTTCGACAAGTTCCCGGGAGCGAACCGCACCATCGGCACGCAGATGAAGAGTACCGGGGAAGTGATGTCCATCGGACGCACATTCCAGGAAGCGCTCAACAAGGCGATCCGGAGCATGGAGGTGAAGGCCCCCAAGCCCGCGGGCTTCATCCCGGAGGATCATCTTTTCCCCCCGACCGACCTGCGGTTGTTCGCCCTGCTCGAATTGCTGCGCCGCGGGGTAAGCGTCGAGGAGCTCCATAAGAAAACAAAGATAAACCGATGGTTCCTCCGCAGGATGGCGGACATGGTCCTGATCGAGAAGGCGATCGCGAAGGGCAAGATGGAGAAACCGCTCATGCTCGAGGCCAAACGCGCCGGATTCTCGGACGCGCAGATCGCGGCGCTCACGGGGAGCGACGAGCAAGGCGTCCGGAAGCTCAGGAAATCCTACGGGATACTGCCCACATATAAGATAGTCGATTCCTGCGCCGGGGAGTTCGAGGCGCTCACACCTTATTACTACTCCACGTACGAGACCGAGAACGAGGCCAAGCCGCTGCAGGGTCGCAAGATAATCGTGCTCGGCTCCGGTCCCATCCGCATAGGGCAGGGCATAGAGTTCGACTACTGCTGCTCGCACGCCGCGTTCGCGCTGCGCGAGATGGGCTGCAAGTCCATAGTCATCAACAACAATCCCGAGACCGTCTCGACGGATTTCGATTCCAGCGACCGGCTGTACTTCGAGCCGCTGACATTCGAGGACGTGATGAACATCGTGGAGAACGAATCCCCGGATGGCGTCATCGTCCAGCTCGGGGGGCAGACCAGCATAAATCTGGCCGAGAAGCTCAATGCCGTAGGGGTGAAGATACTCGGCACTCCCATGGACGGCATAGACATCGCCGAGGACCGCGAGCGCTTCAGGGAACTGGCCACGAAGCTCGGGGTCCCGCAGCCGCAGAACGGCGTCGCCACTGACGAGCCCAGCGCTTTGGATGTAGCATCTCGCATCGGCTATCCGGTCGTCGTGCGGCCGAGCTATGTGATCGCAGGGCGCGCCATGGAGATCGTCCGTAGCGACGAGGAGCTCCGGCGCTACATCAACAGCGCCGTGGATGTCAGCAACGAGCGTCCGGTATTGATAGACAAATACATCGACCACGCGATAGAGTGCGAGGTGGACGCCGTCAGCGACGGCGAGAGGATATTCATCGGAGGGCTGATGGAGCACATAGAGCCCGCAGGCATCCATTCCGGGGACGCCAACATCTCCCTGCCATCGTTCGCGCTCAAAGAAGCCGACAAGAAGACTATTATCGATTATACTGAAAAAATATCCAAGGCGCTCGGCATCATCGGCCTGGTGAACATCCAGTTCGTGGTGAGGGGCGGCATAGTCTATATCCTAGAAGCGAATCCGAGGGCGAGCCGGACGGTGCCTTTCGTCAGCAAGGCGATAGACATCCCGCTCACCAAGATCGCGGTGCGCGCCATGCTCGGTGAGAAGCTTCCCGCTCTCCACCCGAAGCAGAATCATTATGCCGTCAAAAGCGTTGTCTTCCCGTTCCTGAAGATCATGGGCGCCGACATAAAGCTCGGCCCCGAGATGCGCAGCACCGGAGAGACCATGGGCATCGGCAAGACGTTCGAGATGGCCTACTACAAGGCCCTGCTCGCGGCCGGGATCCGTTTGGAGGACGGGAAGAAGCGCAGCGCTTTCATCAGCCTCCAAGACGAAGACAAACCCAGAGCCGCGGAGATCGCAGCCCTGCTCAGGAAACAGAATTTCACGATCTACGGCACGTTCGGGACCGTCGGCTCGATCCCGGAAGCCATCGCCATACCGAAGATCGGGATGGGGCACCCAGATGTCATAGAGCTGATCGAATCGGGCACGATAACCCTGGTCATCAACACGCCCACGCAAGGCGGCCGCTCGACCACGGACGGGTTCAGGATGAGGAGGACGAGCATCCAGAGCGGCATACCGTGCATAACGAACATCAACACGGCCTTCGAGCTGCTAAAGGCGATGGGAGAGGTCGAGAAGAGAGAGCTGGAAGTGCGGCGCGTGGACGAGTACGCGAAATAGGATTTTTTGCTATAAGCTATTATAATAAGCTATAGAAAGCTATAAAACCTGTTCGGATCATATATCCTCTCATGTACACCACGATCCAGATATCCGTAGAACTGAAAAAGCAGCTCGAACGGTTCCGCCTCTCCCAAAGAGATACCTATAATGACGTAATAGAGATGCTCGTGGAAGATGAGATGGAACTTTCCGAAAAGACCAAAGCCGAGGTAGCGGCTGCCCGCAAGCAGATAAAGGAAGGCAAATCAATCAGCCATGAAGAATTGAAAAAGCGCATGGGTCTTTAGATGGGGTTCGCTATCCTTTGGTCGGAGAAGGCGCAATCGCAGCTGGAGAAGCTCCCCTTCCCGATCAAGAAAGCCATATTCACCAAGATAAGCGGACTCGCGTCCGATCCTTATCAAAATTCCGTGAAAAAATTGCGCGGTACCGACCTGTTCCGGTTGAGGATCGGAGACTACCGGGTAATCTTCGAGATAGAAGACAAGGAATTGCGGATACTAATACTCTTCTTGGGGCACAGGAAGAATGTCTATAAGAGATTAGGCGTCTAGCGCTCCCTAAAAAATCCCGAAAATCAGCATGACGCGTCGGTAACTTTCATCAACTTGGCCATAGACATCTTGCGTATCCCATGCTTCTTCATATGTGCATCCGAGGACGTTATAATCTCCTTGACGACCTTCTCAACCACTTGGTCAGTATAATCTTTCATATATCCACTATCCGATAGCCACGTTCTTCACTCTGATATGCGGCCCGCCGTCGCTCACCGGGGCGTCCTGGCCGTTCTTCCCGCATATGCCGGGGCTCACGCCGAAATCGTCCCCCACGCATTCCACATCTAGCATGGTCTGGAGTATGTTCCCTGTGATTGTCACGTCTCGTATGAGGCCGGCCTTCTGCCCGTCCTTTATCTCGTACGCCTCTTCGGACTTGAACATGAAGCCGCCCGAGAATATATCCACGCTCCCGCCTTTCATGCCCTTCAGGTAGAAGCCGGATTTGACATCGAACACCTCGTCTTTTTTCGACGCCCCTCGCTGGAAATATGTGTTGCTCATGCGGACGATCGGGGCCTGCGAGTGCCCGTCCGCCCGGGCATGCCCGTTGAAGGTCAGGTTCAACGCGTAGGACGTCTCGATGGAGTTGAGGTAGCTTTTGAGGATGCCCTTCTCTATCAGCGTAGCCGCTTTCCCGGCGACGCCCTCGTCATCGAACGCGTAGCGCCCGAAATCGTCCGCTGCAGGGTCGTCGATGACGGTCACGAGATCGTTCCCTATCTTCTTCCCCATCTTGTCTGTAAGTATGGATTCCTTCTCCACCACGGCGTCCGCTTCGCACGCGTGGCCGAGCGCCTCATGCGCGAAGACGCCGGTCATCTCATGGTCGAACACGACCGTGAACCGCCCTCGCGGAGGAGCGGCCGCTCCGAGGAGCCGCAGGGCCTTGTCCTTGGCTTCGAGCGCGGTCTCCTGGAGCTTCAGGCCCGAAAAACCCCTGCGCGAAGCCGAGCGGTCGGAGCCTTTCTGCATGACCGCGCCTTCCTTCGCTATGCACGAGCACGAAAGGAACGAATAGACGCTTTCCTGGAGGATCTCGCTTCCGTGCGAGTTGTAGAATTCCTTCCTTATGACCGCATCGCTGCAGGAGACGTTCCTGGAAGTGATGCCGGTTCCCCTCATATCCCGCGAGAGCTCGGCGAGCGCTTTCATCTGCGCCTCCTCGTCCGATCCTTCCCCATGCTCGATTATCTCTTTCTTGACCATCGGGGGGATGGAGATCCCTATCTTGCCGCTCGCGAGGGTGGCGAGCTTCTTCGCCTTCTCCAGGAGGATGCCGACGTCCTCGCCGGAGCTGCTGGACGCGAACCCCCAGCTCCCGTTCTCGAGGACGCGCACGCTCGCGCCGTAATGGGATCCGATGGAATGGCGTATCTCATCGTCCTTGATGGTCGCGCGGGATTCGGAGCCGTTCTCGATCCTGAGCTCCGCGTAATTATACCTGGATAACAAGCGTTCGTATTCCATTTTTCCAGCCCTATCACTGAAGGTATGCCTTCGCCTTCTGGGCATATTCCAGGACGATCTTCTTCTCATCGCGGTCTTTCACGATGCCGCAGAATATGTGGTTCTTGAGCGGCACCATGACCATGATCATGCCGTCGAACGATATCTCGACCTCCTTCTGGTTGTCGTCCATCCTCTTCATGATGGCATCGGATACGTTCGCCACGGACGATATCAGCCCCGAGCTGAGATCCGTGAGCGCGATCGTGGAATGGACAGGGACGCCGTCTATGCGGATGATCGCCCCTCCGATCCCCTTGGATTTCATGTCATTCAGGATATTCTCGAGTTCAGCAGCCATTTTCCCCCTCCTAGATCAGGACGATGCCCGTCGGGCCGACCCTGAAAGGCACCGGCATGTCCACTTCGGGTAGCGTGAGCGTTGTCTTCGCGCCGCTGTCGCTTATCACGTATTTCTCGTCCATGCCCTGCTCCAGAAGGCTCAGGAGCTGCTTGTCATGGACGCCCTCGTCGATGAGATACATGGTCGTGGCTCCGGCGCTCTTGAGCCTGCCCTGCACCACGCTGAGGAACTTCTTTATCGAATCCTTCGGATTGTAGATGACGAACGTGGAGAGGGTGTCGAAGACGACCCGCATCCTCTTCCCGCTGCTTTCGGCTATCGCCTCGTTCAGCATGAGCGAGATGTCGTTGAGCGCTCCTGGCCCCGAGACCATCCTGACCTTGTCAGTGTTCTGGATATCCGATTTCCCCAGCGTCGGGCTGTAGCAGTCTATGAACCTGACATTCTCCTTTTTCAGGTCAATGCCAATGCTTCCGGCCTTCTTCATTATGTCAATCGGGGACGTGTTCCCGCAGATGATATAGGAGTTCTCCTTCAGGTTGGCCGCGGAGGCGAAATGATAGATGAAAGCGCTCTTCTCTATGCCGCTCGGACCTTCCATCACGATGTTGCCCGGATTGAAGTATCCGCCTTCCAATATTATATCGAGGTCAGTGATGCCCGTGGAAAGCTTGTTCGCCTTCAGGATAGGCATCGACTCGTCTACGCCAAGTGCGCTCATAAAGCTGACTTCGTTTGAAAGTTTTATAAAGAGACGGTCTGGTTCTCAAGAAATGAAAATAGAAAAATAAGAAAAGATCAGCAGCTCACTGCTATGCTGCCGTTGGTGTTGCCGCTCATCAGCGCGTTTACTATGACCGGCGTCACTATGTAGATGACTATGCCGATGACAGCGCCTGTGAGCATTGCGGTCGCCCATACGGTCGCCCTGGCTCTGGTTTCAGCACCGAGTATCTGGCCGATAGCGTATATCGTACCAGCTAAGATGATGAGGAGCATGACTCCGATACCCAGCAGGGTCTTCGCCATACCGCAGAGGCTCATGAGGGCGTTCGAAAGGCCCGTAGAAGCTGACACCGCGGGTATGAGGTTCATGATAATGAACGCAACTATCAGGTATTTTCCAATAGCGTTGATTTTGTTCAGGTTTCGGATTATGTTCATCTGTTCACCTTGCCTTTAACTACCTTAAAAATATTTATAAGGCTATCCACACGACAAGATACACCATGCAAAGACCCGGTTCAGACGTCAAGAACGCCCTTTTCATAACGCTGGCGTACCTGGCCACCCGGCTGTTCTTCATCCTCCTGATGCCGCTCATGCTGGACGAATCGCTCTATTCCGTCATGATCAGCGAGCAAAGCAATCATCTGTCCCTCATCCCGACATTCCTGGCCTACCCCGTGAGCTGGAAACCCGCCCCGTTCTTCTGGCTCTACGGGTTTATCGCGAACCCGCTTCTTTCCGCCGGCTTTCCGCTGGAGCTCGCCTTACGTTTCCCTTCCCTCATGTTCGGCCTGCTGTCCCTCATCCCGCTATACCTGGTGCTGCGCAAGGCCGGGGCTTCCAAAGGCGTGGCGTTCCTTTCCTTGGCGGTCTTCATATCATCCGGGATAAGCATATACCCCCAAAGCACCCTGCTGACCGACGCGCCGCTTTTCCTGTGCATAATCCTGTCGCTATACTTCTACATGGAAGACAGGCACGGCCGCTGGCGCTTCCTCGCCGCCGGGCTCTTCGCGTTCCTGGCGTTCTTCTTCAAACTAGTGTTCGCGTTCATGCCCCTGGTGCTAGCGATCGCCTGGTTCTTCCTGAAAGACAAGAAGACGTTGCGCGATCCGGTGTTTCTTTTCTCATTATGCCTCCCCTTCGCAGCGATGGTCCTCCAGTACGCGCTGCTGCAGAACATCGGCCTCGGCAACGAGCTTTTCATAGGGGATATCGGCGGCCACCTGGTCAGCAACCAGGGGATCTTCGGGCAGATAACCGGCATCTACAATTCAGTGAGCATATTCTTCCTCTTCTCGCCGATTTTCATCGGGCTTTTCGTCATCGGGCTGCTGAAACACTGGCGCGAGAACATGTTCATGGCGTTCTGGGCCTGCCTCACCATCATCCCGCTGCTCGCGAATTCGACCATGCCCTGGTATTTCCTGCCCGTGCTCCCGGCGATCTCATACTTCTCGGTGATGCTGCTTGTAGGGAAGGAAGAGAAGATAGACCTTTTCCTGCTGCTTGTGATAGGCATCCTCGCAGTCGCATCGCTCGGTTTCTTCTATTACATCGAGTACAGCCAATATCCGCTCTTCATGGCGCAGAAGGATGCAGGGACGATCATCGCGGGCAAGCCAGACGTCCTGATAATCGGCAGCTACAAACCATCGATAATCGCATACAAGATGGAATCCGAGTACCGATCGCTCGGCGCGCCGCTCGATTTCGGATGGATAGATATCCAGACGAACGCCAGCAGCTCCATGGTCGCTGACCTGGTTAAGAATTACCGCAGCACGAAATACAACATGACCGACGGCTCTTTCAGCAGCGCTTTCACATCCATAATAGACTTCAGGAAGGACACGAACATCACACGCTTCGATTACATCGTCATGGCAGGCCGAGGCGACTACGTGCCTTCCAACTCGACGTTGCTCTATTCGGACAACGCGACGAACATCTCGGTGTACAAGGTGGGTTGAATGCTGTCGATACTGATCCCCACATACAACGAACGAGAAAACATCCTGCCTCTCGTGCGCGCGATCGAAGCGTCCGTCAAGGGAGAGCACGAGATAATAATAATCGACGACAATTCCCCGGACGGGACTGGCGAAGAGGTCATGAAGGCCAAGGGCGTGTGCGCTTCCATCCGGCTCGTGGAAAGGGTCGGGCGTCTTGGCCTCACCGGAGCCGTGCTGGCCGGACTGAAAGAAAGCACTGGAGACAGGATAATCGTGATGGATGCGGATCTTTCGCACCCGCCGGCTGCGCTCCCCCGCATGGCGGCCATGCTCGATGACGCGGATATCGTAGTCGGCAGCCGGCTGATGAAAGGGGGCGAGGTAGAGAACTGGCCCATCCACAGGAAACTGATTTCAGAAGGAGCCCGCATACTTGCGATGGTGTTCGTCAACCCAAGATGCTCGGATCCGCTCAGCGGCTTCTTCGCTGCGCGCAGGGGGCTGATGCTCAAGACCAGGTTCAGGACGAAGGGCTACAAGCTGCTGCTCAACATCATCGCCGACAACCGCGATGCCAGGATATCCGAGATCCCGTACAAGTTCAAGGACCGGGTCGCGGGCAAGACGAAGCTGGATTCCATGGAGATCCTCAATTACGTTGCAGACCTCATCCGGATTGATTTCGGATGACATGGTAAGCGAGTATCTTGTCGTCTTCGTAGACCGGCTTGCCGAAAACCGGTCCTATAGTTTCTTCTATCCCCACGAGCTTGTTCTGGTCTATGGCGGTGTAATTGTCCATGAAGCAATCCGCATCGGTCTTGCAGCTGGTCTTCTGCACCACGACGTAATCGAAATTATCCTGTTCAACGAATTGCACGATCTCATCCGTAGTGGCATTGTTCCAGTATATCCTCATGTGCAGGTCTGTTGGGAGCGGCGGCCTCGAGATGACCCCATAAGACAGCGGAGAGCCATGGACTGTCTGATAGTACGCTTCATTCAGGAGCCCGTAGTAATCTATATCCGGATACAGGAAAATCGCCGGGTGGCTGCTTGCGATAGAAGCATAGAATGCGGGGACGCTCTGATCGAACATGAAAGCGCTGTAATTCGGCCATACCTCGATCAGCATGAGGACGATGAGCACCACGATCGCGGCGTTTTTCCAGCCGCTGGCTATCCTTCCAGCCGCCAGGCAGACGCATCCCGAGGCGAAGAACATCGTGAAGAGGATGAACCTGGCGGGAACCCTGAGCACCGAAAGCATCGGGAACATGGTCTGGGGGAAGAACGGCGAACCCGCTATCAGCTGGTTCCCCACGATGACGATCGGGAATGCGAAGAGCAGGGAAAGCAGCATCAGGTCCCTGAACCTGACCTCCTCTTTACCCGCGCCCTTGAGGAGGAACGACAGGGCGATGAGGGACATCACCACATACCCCACATACACTCCGATGTCCGAGATCTGGAGATCGAGATGGAGGAAGCTGCCGATGGCGCTGAGGTTGCTCGGCAGGAAGAGCTTCTGCAGCGGAGCGGATGAGAGGTAGCTGTAGACCAGGGGCAGATCCGGTTGTATCGGATAGGATGGCAGCACGAATATGACCGCCATATACGCCAGGACCGGGATGGAAGAGATGGCGAGCGTCCGAACCAATCCCAATTCCTTCTCCGCCTGCAATGCCGTATCCGCTCCGATGACCAGGAATACCGTGGATGCTATGAAGACCGCGGGCGGCAGCAGGTAGTCTGCGATTATGAATCTAGGATCTAACCCCAGCACCGTGGAAATGGCGAGGGCCGCGATTCCGGATACGAATAATATGACGACCTCCTTCGAGCCTATCGTCTTTTTCCCATGCCTCATATACGTAATCGCGATGTCTATCGAAACGATCAATCCCAGCATCAGGGCGACGGTGAGTTCGCCCAGGGTGATGAGAAGCAATGAGGCCGCAAGGCTGATCACGGTTTTCGCATCCCGGCGCCCATCGCATAGGTCGAGATAGAATATGAAGAACAGCGGGATGAAAGGTATGGTGAGGGCGTAATTGAGGTGATGCGTTATCGACAGCAGGTGGAATGTCGAGAAATTGTACACTATCGAGCCGAGCAGGGCAGGGAGCATGCCGTCCAAATCGGTCGCCTTCAGCAGGCGATAGCAGAACGCGAAAGACAGTATCCCGCCCAAGACAAGGGATAGCAGCTGGATGACCGTGATCCTTCCGTCGGGGCCCCATGCATCCGGCGCGGCGAGGTAGATCAGGGCAGGCAGGGGGGCGATGGTGGTCCGGGAGAGCCATACGCCGTCAGGATAGAATATCTCGTTCGCGAAGAGCGGGTTCGTACCCTGGTGCAGCGAGTTCTCGTAATGCCAGAAAAGCCACATGAAGAATTTTATGTCTTCGGTACCGATGAGCTTGTGGCCGAAATCCGACAGCGCAGGATAGAGCATCGCGGCAGACACGACGATCGTGAACAAAGATGCGATGATCAATATCTGTAAAGGTACTCCCAGGATTTTTTCCATTGCCCACGCCTTCCGATATATCGCTTCGAAATCGTTATAATGTTATGAGGCTCAAATTGCGAGCCACTTCACCCTGTCGAGCGCCTTAGAGATGAAATACAATCCCACTATGGAAATCAATCCGCTCAGGACCCCTGCCCACGCAGGCACGCTTGCGAACGGCATATCCGTCCTGCTCCCCACGGAGTAGAATGCGAGCGGGATGAGGATGACCACGAACATGAGGACCCAATACCTTATCGGTTTCATCCCAAGATACTCAAGATAGCCGTTCCTGAATCCCTTCACTGCCTGGAACACGAAATACGATAACACGATCGAAGCGGCCATGAAAGACGGGCTCGCGATATCCTTGTACGGCGGGACGATGAAGGCATATGCGAGATACCCGATCATCGCAGCGATGACGATCCATCCAGTCTCCTCTCCGCTCTCTACCCTCCTCCCGACCATAACTCCGGTGAGCATCACAGGGAGATAGAAAATCGCAGCCGGATATCCGCCCAGGTAAGCGCTCCCGAAACCGGGCAGCAGTCCGGTGTACGCCGTGATGAGCGCATATGCGGTCGGGATGGCGAGGGATACGCTGACCAGGTATGCCTCAGGCAGCTGCAGGAGCAGCAGAGAGGCGAGGAAAAGGAGCGCGCTTAGCATCACTTCGTCCATGCCGAGGAATGCGCCCGCGCTGAAGATCGACAATATGGCCGATATGATGACCAGCTTGCCGAACCTCTCGATCGCATCGAGCCAGTAGCCCTTCTTGCCCTTCCGTTTCTCATGGAAGAAGACTAGCGACATGCCGCTCGCGAAAAGGAACATGGGCAGCACGAAATCCCCTATATGGAGGCTGTCGGCTTCGTTGTGCTTGAGGAACTCGGGGAGGTTGGCGCTCGTCCAGTACGAGATCGTGAAGAAGACCATGAGGGCTATCGCAAGTCCCCTGAACAGGTCTATGGACGGTATGCGCATGATGACGATTTTGCATGATATTATTTAATTGGGGACTGAGAATCCGTTCCTATGCGCCTGAAGCTGTTCTACAACAAATCAGTCCACGAGAACGCTGCATACTACTACCAGCTCGCGAAAGAGAGCAGGGAGAAGATCGCCGGAGTGGAGAAGGCCATCGAGGAAACGAAAAAAGAGATGGAAGAAGCGCGCAAAGAGGCCGGGGCCCCGAAGACCGGAGTCCGGATAAAACGGCAGAAGGAATGGCACGAGAAATTCCATTCCGCCTTCACGAGCGCCGGGAAGCTGATGATAGGCGGACGGAGCGCGCAGCAGAACGACCAGCTCGTCTCGAAGCACATGGAGGACAACGACCTCTTCTTCCATGCGGACATACAAGGCGGGGCGGTTTTCGTCCTCAAGGACGGTGTTTCCGCTTCCGAAGAGGAGCTGATGGAAACGGCGCAGATGGCGGCATCATTCTCCAACGCGTGGAAGAACGGCAATGCGGGCGTGGACGTTTATTGCGTGAAGAAAAGCCAGCTCACGAAGAACGTCAGCGGCGGTTTCGTCCCATCGGGCGCGTTCGCCATATTGGGGGAGCGGAAATGGTTCAGGAGCACGCCGCTCATACTCAGGATAGGTATCGGCGAGAAGGGCATCGCTCTGGTCCCGGACCGCTCGAAAACGAGATTGAAGAACGAGCTGGCTTTGGTGCCGACGCTGAGCGGGAAGGACAAAGGGGCGCTAGCGAAATCGCTCGCCAAGCGCTTCGGCCTGCATCCCGACGATTTCCTCGAGCTGCTTCCGAACGGGAAAACCAAGACGAAGGAAGCGCAATCGCAAAATATCTAATCAAAACAACGAAACTTATAATTTTCTATAATCTTCGTTCATCTGATTCCGGCTTTTATAGCATGCTCCACGTCGCTAGACCTGTAATCTAATTTATAAATATATTATGAGAGATAGACCCACCGCCCTCAAGACGGGCCGGGGATAGCATATGGGTAAATTCATCTGGATTCCGATCGCGATCATGCTCTTTGGGATAGCATCGGCGTTCTCGCCCGCGACCCCCACGCAGATAAGTCAGACCCGGTGGATTCCCTCATATACCAACAACATCACCACCCAGGGCGGCAACATCACCTATGCTCTCATAGACGGCACCCTGCTGACGAGCAGGTGGGCGGCGTTCTTCGGCAACGTCTCCGGGGCGATCATCCTGGGGGACAATGCCAACCAGGTGTTCACGTGGTCCTGGACCCCTGCGGTCGGAGGGGAGGTATGCCTCTCCACGAACAACGCATACGACTTCGTGGACGGGGCGGCGGCGTCGACCACGGATGCGCAGTCGCTGGATTCCGTATTCGGTCTCGGAGCCGCCGCTGACAACGCGACGAACACATTCACGACCCAGGACTGCACGATGCAGCTGAACAACACCAATAGCATAACCGGCACCGCCAACGTGACGACCGCCGGGGGCTTCGACACCTGCCTCATAACGGACGGCACGACCTCGACCAAGGCCGATTTCGCGTTCTGCACCGACATAAACGGCACGGGCACGAATTTCGAGGGCAACAATGTGCACTACCAGGTCATGGTCCCGACCAACCCGGGCATAGATGCCCTGGAAGAGTATTACTTCTACATGGAACTGAATTGAATCATCTCGGAGGGGTTTATTCATGAAAATGCAGATCGCTTTCATCATGCTGATGCTGTTGCTGGTAGCCCACGCGGTGGACATGGTCGCCATCAACTCCATGGACGGGCGCGACGTCCTCTCCGGGATCTTCTACGCGAATGTCAAGGGGCTGCCCGTCGTGTTCATGCCCAGCCAGGGCGGCAATGCCGACGTCTTCTCAGCCAAGGTGGGCACGGGCCACGACGTCATGCTCATACAATCATCCGATCCGGTGAGCGGATTCGTGGAGAGCGGGCTGAAAGCGAACAACAACACGGTCGAGGTCTATCCATCAGCAGATGGCGGAGCGACCAACCTCTATCTCGCCAATCTCTCCGGAGCGTCTAGCTTCATCGTGGTGGGATCCGCATACTCGGACAGCGCGCTCAGCGTGCTCCCGTACGCGAAGCTCACCAAATCCTACGTCCTGCTCGCCAACAAGGACAACGCGCAGCAGGTGCATGATATAGTCGCAGGCAAATCGGTGACGATATACGGCCTCGTCGACAAGGAGGTCAGCGATGCGCTGGCGCCCCTGAACCCGCAGATAATCGGCACGGGCGAGGACAAATACGAAGACAACGTGGCCATCGTGAAGAAGACGATGGACGAGTTCAACATAAGCAGGGTCATAATGGCGGACGGGACATTCATCGAGGACAGCATGGCTCTCGGCGACCAGCCCATCCTGCTCTCAGGCCAGCTCATACCCCAGACTACGGTCGATTTCATAACCCAGTACGTGGGCGAGGGCAAGCTCTCGCAAGTGATGCTGATAGGCAACGGCCTGGTGGTGTCCACATACGACATGCGCCAGAAGATGAAGAACGATTTCCTCAGCCAAGGCCAGAACAAGACGTTCGGGATCGTGGTGAAATTCGCCCAGGTCATCCCGTCCGCGGACAGCAGCGTCCTGAACCTGGACACATTCGCCATGCCCGCTTACGAGCCTTCATTGAGCATCACGGATGTCGCTTACAACAACCAGACCGGAAGCATAATGGTCACAGTCAACAACACCGGCGCCGGAGCGGCCTACTACAGCATGGAGGTGGACGTCAAGCTCAACGGGCAGGGTTACACCTCTTTCCCAGCAGCGGACCCGGTCATCATAGAGAGCGGCGAGCAGAAAGGCTCGGAATTCCCCTTCGACATGTCGAATGTCACCGAAGGCAATCTGTCGGCCGTCGTGCTGGTGAAATACGGCGCATCCAAGCTCTCGCTGGACGCGTTCTCCACCTATCAAGGGCCGCTGGCCGCGATAAGCTATTCGGACGATTCCAACGTGAGCGTGCAGGCCGCGACCTACGACGCGGATAAGAAGGTGCTCCTGGTGACCCTGCGGAACAACGGGCAGGGGGAAGCGTATTCGTTCTCGAGCGTGACATTGGATCTCGGCGGAGCGCCATCCACCGTGACCGGGGGCAGCACCCAAGCGCTCGGGCCGTCATCGCTCGTGGTCGAGGAATTCCCGCTCGAGCTCTCCGCAGCGGACCTGGCTGCCAACAACCAGGTGAACATAAGCGTGGATTACGGCGGAAGGCCGGGATTCCTCGTGAAGAAGGGCGAGTTCATGATGCCTCTTGCGGAGCAGGGCGGATCCGTCATCCTGCTGGTGATCGGAGGGGTGATAGTATTGGTGGTCGTGGTGATCGCGGCCGCTGCGGTGCTCTTCGTGATGGGCAGGAAGAAGAAGGGACGCAGGCTGTAATCACCTGCCAAGTAATTGCACTGCACTAGCTGCACGAAAACCCGGAGGGAATGGGCGCCCGGATGAGAATCAGGCCTGATTCCTCATCATGATGGAAGACAGCCCCCTCACGAATTCCGTGTCTTCCCCTCGCATGCGCCTTAGCTTATCCTCTGCGGCGTCTTTCGCTTCCAAATGCCTGCTATGCTCTGCCACGTCTTCCAGCGCATCCTCTTCGTTCAATCCCTTTATCGCGGCGAGACTCGTATCAACGCAATTGGATTCATTCGCCACTCTTATCAGCGCTTGTTTGTTTCCGGCCAGTTTCTTCAAGGCATCCATTCTTATGCGTGAAAACATCTTGGTTGCGATTTCCACCAGCGCTTCCACGTCTGTCAATGCCGCCATGGCTGCCTTTGGAACTGCTTTGTCCATGAATGCATGGTAGATGACGTGCGTCAGGCAAGCGGGGCTGCTCAATTTTCCGGCAGCGGCGACCCTCGTGGCCCTGCTCTTGGCTTTCAGCGCGATGTTTTGCAAAGCCTCGTCATCAGTCAGCATCCCGGCCGCGGCTTCCCCGCTGTCAGCGAATGGCGTACGATCAGCCACATAGTTCACATCGTCAGAATCCGTCAGTTTCTTGAGCGCCGCCAGCCGCGCATCTGGGTTTTCAGCGTACGCGGCCACTGTCCTCAAAGCTCCGGCATCCGTCAGTTTTTCGACCGCAGTGCGCCTTGCGTCAGTATCATCGGAATACGAGGCCACGCACCTCAATCCGTCCTGTTCGGAGATTTCATTTACCATGGAAGTGAGCTTCCTGACTGCCGTTTTCATCGTATCCTCGTTTTTGGTGCGATCCACCACGCATGCCAATG
Organism: uncultured Microcaldota archaeon; assembly: GCA_963804385.1. Classification (GTDB taxonomy): domain Archaea; phylum Micrarchaeota; class Micrarchaeia; order Anstonellales; family Bilamarchaeaceae; genus Bilamarchaeum. The sequence continues at coordinate 97,033 of CAWDQD010000011.1, read as the reverse complement.
CGTAAGAGGATTTGAGGGTGTCGACCATCACGGCGAGCTTCCCGGCAATGGCAAATTTAACATCCCAGTGGTCCGTGCGCTCATACGTCCGTGCCAGGCTTACTTCGCAATCGGCAAGCGCATCCACGGCAGTCATCCTGGCTTCCTTGCGCCCGGAAAAAGATGCAATCTCCTCCAAGACCCTTGGGTCCGTCAGTCTTTTGGCGGCCGCGAGCCTCGCATCCTTGCGCTTGGAATGTACGACCACGTACTTCAGCGCCTCGTTCCCGGATAATTTTTGGACCCCAGCCATGCGCTGCGCCCGGCTGCCGTTTTCCAGCATCTTCGCGATATCCCTGGGGCTCCGCTCGCTCGTAGGCGCGGCGGACATTTTGCATGAACCATCTTTTCCGGTCGTTGCCGTTCGATACATAAGAGTAGGCATATGCTACCATCCGATTGCATATAATGTAACCCGTATTTTAAAGGTTGACACCGCGACTGGCGTGATCAGTCGCTATAAGACAATTACAGGTGTTGGGGGTATGCCAGGAACCGCTGCATTGGCTTTATCAGCTGCATTTCATGAGGAGCAGCACCAATACGAGCCATATGACGAAGAAGACCGCCGCCGTGCCTAAGGCATAAGCGCTCGCCTTGCCGTATTCGCGTCCGAAGGACTGCACCATCGATTCCTTGGACGGCTCCATCGTGTCATCTGTTTTAGCCATTCTTATCCCCTCTCTTATACTTGCGGGGTTTCTCCGCATCTTGCTGGTCGTGCACCTTTGTGAATACTATGATGCTGACGATTATGCCTAGCAGCAGTATCAGGATCGTCCATGCCGGGTCTGAAACCGTGCAGGAAATCACTTCCGTGGGCTTGCTGGTGCCTGCCAGGACCGTGAGCGCGATGTATCCGATGCCCATCGCCCTGCCGTTCTCGTAGAATTCTATCTCGATGTTGTAATCCCCGGCTTGCATGCCGGAAGGCACGCTCAATACGAACCTGCCCGTCCCTGTCTGCCCGTTCGGCAAGGTCAGGGGGAGGTACTCGACGTTCACCAGGCCGGGGTAGTTCAACACCACCGCGCTGATGTTGACGAACGTGGAATTGCCGTCGCCGACGTTCGTCAGGAACGAGGAGATGTTCAGGATGTCGCCCGGCTGCGCGTTTATCGTGGAGTTCTGCGTCTGCAGCGCCGGCTTGTTTATCGTGAGGTAGACATTGGCCATCGTGGAAGACGTGAGCGACGGGTCCGTGTTGCCTATGCATTGCAGGGAACCGGACAGCCCTCCATTGTAATCCAGCGTCTCCTGCGGGCTCATGGAGACCGTTATATTCCCGGATATGCTGCCGTTTGCCGGCACGGTATCCGATTCCAGCTGCACGCTGGTGTAGTTCCCGAAGTCCCCGCGGACGAAGCATTGCACGTCGCTGACCTGCACATTGGATATCAGGCTGAAATTGGATACGCCCTTATTCGGGTAGTCCATCACGACCGTGATGTCCGGGGGCAGGATGCTGAAATACGGGGATGGGGGCCCGGGCGGGATAATCGGCGTTATCTGTTCGGTTGTCGGAGCGTCCGGGGTGCCGGGCAGCGGCGGCGGGTTGAAGTTCACTGTGAATATGACCTGGTCCGATGCGATGGATCCGTTCGTGTCGTTGCCGAACAGGTCGAGCACGTGGGTCCCGTTCTGGACGTTCAATATGTACGCGATCGTGCAGTCCGGCATGCTGACCTTGTTGCCGTCCAGGGTGTACCAGCAGTTGTAGATGTCGCTGTCGCTCAGCATGAGATAGGTGAAAGGCAATGATTCAGAGTGGTACGTCGTCGGCTGCGGAGTGAGTATCTTGACATACGGCGGGAGGTACGGCCCTATGCCGTTGATGAACACGTGGTATTCCCCTCCGTCGGAGCTCAGGGCATCCGTCTGGTTCGGGGCGCTGATGGCGGTGTCCATGGTCGTGAAGTTCGGCCTGACCAGCCCTACGACCAGGTAATCTACGCTCGGGACTATGTCCGTCCCGTTTTGATCAGTAGCGTTCACGACCGTGACGCTCACGGAGTTCCCGAAGTTGCTCGCGTTGACCCCGTAATCCCCTTCCATCCAGCCGCGTATGCGGGATAGTTTCCATCTCGCGGCGCCGCTCAGGCTCGGGTTGTTGGCGATGAAGACGTAGGGTATGGACGGGTACCATGCCTTGAAGCTGCTTATCTCCGCAGGGACCAGGGCGCAGCCTGATGGCGTGACGTTCTGCACCTGGATCGGAGCGTCCTCCAATGCGATGTATCCGCCGTCGAATCCGTCCGCGTATGCCAGCGCCACGTATTTGTTCAGCAGGTCCGATGAAGATGCCGTGCAGATGCGGATCATCATGGCCGGGTTCTGTATGCTGCTGTCCTTGTATGAGGTCGAATTGACATCGTATACCAGGGATGAGACGTTGCTGTCGTTGGCCCTGACGATCGATACGTCGTAGAACTGGGCGTGCGCGATTATCGCGAGCGCGAGCAGGAACGGCAGTATGCGTCTCAGACTCATTGAGGCATCACCAGTTTCTTGGTATTCGAGTATACCTGGTATATCCAGTCGTACACCGATTCCACGTACGTGTTCTGGTTGATCAGGCTCTTGCTGTTCATCCATCCTGGGTCCGCGCAGGTGTAATCAGTGACCTGGAGCGGGACGCTGTACGTGAGGTTGCCGTTGTACACGAATATCAGCGGGTCGGGCGCGGTCGCGCTCACCGTGATGGAGTAATTGCCGATGTATTGCTGCGCGTTCTCGTACGAATAGAGCGTGTAGAGCAGGTTGCATGTGGGCACCATGGTCAGCTGGATGTAACCGCTGGAGTTTCCGGTCATCTGGCCCGTGCTGTAGCTTGTGAGGCCGAACGAATTCGCGCCGCTCGTCCACACCTGCGTCGGCGTGAACGGGTTCAGCCCGTTGGTCTCGGTGATCGAGAAGCGCGGGCTCGGGACGTTGTTGCCGCTCGTGTCCGTGATCCACATCGTGACGTTGTACGGCCTTCCCCAAACCGGGAACGCGTTCGTGGTGTTCCCGTCTATGATGACATGCAATGTGTATGTCGGGGTCGAACTGATGGGCGTGGATGCATTGTTGTTGTTCTTGTTGCACTCCGCGAGCAGGTCCGTGGCATCCGCCCTGGCCGTGGCCGTGTACGTGCCGGAGACGTTGTTAACGACCCAGCTCAGGCTCCTCGTGATCGTCGCGCCCGGGGCCATGGCGGTAGTGATGTTCCATGCGGTGTTGTTAGTATACCCTGAGGGGCCCGTGATGTTCAGGTAGAGCATGAACGGCGTCGTGATCATCACATTCCCGTTGTTGGTGAGGGTGATCGTGATGTTGCTCGTCTGCCCTGCGTAGCCTGCGCTCGGGTTCGCGCCTATCCCTGCAGATACGTCCGCGCCTATGCATATCGGGTATCCCAGGCCATCGACCACGACGTTCCGGTTGTATACCACCTGGTCGCTGACCGGCTGGCTCAGGTTGAAGGCTATCGGGAACTGCGAAACGGAATTAACAACCGCTCCGTCGCTGCACGTGTCTCCTATGTCGTCTGTGCAGAGCGCCATCACCATGCTCCTCCCTGTGCTCGCGTTGAGCCCCCAGCTCGGGTCGGATGCGGCCTGGTTCACGTTGCCGCTGTCCGTATCGAACGTTATGCTGTTGACGGTCGCGCTCACCTTGTTCGACGCCTGGTCGTAGCTCGAGCTCACCGAGTACGAGCCTTCCAGCCAGCCGTTGGAATACGGCACATCGAGGAACGACGGCGACGAGCCGTCTACGCTATTGGAATAGAGGACATGTATCCTTCCTGGGAATGCCGACACGAAAACCTGCGGGGTCCTAGTGGTGTCCTTGAACTGCGAGAACGCGTATGAATCCACGGGGGTCTCGTAGCAGCCGGCGCCCTCCGAATTCGGGGTGTATACCAGCGTGTTGGAGGAGCCTGTCGTGAGGTTCCAGCTTATGGCGGTGTAATCATAGACGCTCCCCGGGAGCGCCACCGAATAGACGGCGGCCACGTCCTTCTGCCCTTCGCCGCAGAGGTCCAGGGCGAAATCCGGATTGGATCCGAGCGAATCCACGTACACCTTGTACGCGGAGGAGGCGGTGACGTTGTTGGTCGCGCCCGTCTGGTCGACTATATATGCGCTCTGCGAGAAAAGTATCCCGCATGCGATCAGCACCAAAAAGATGATTTTTTTCGTCATAGTTACACCGTGGATAATGATTTCACGATATTAGCGAGTATGGAATTGATGTTCTGCAGGGCCGCCGACATCCCGGATTGCAGCGACGGGGGCATGTCCGCGTCTGACGGGGACGGGCCCTCGAGGCTCTGGTCTATCGGGAACGCCAGGTAGCCGAACGGCGGCGTGCCGGGGCTGCCGAGCGCTATCGTGAGGTTGGCCTGGTTGTTGTAATTGGTCGGTATCAGGACGACCGTCTGGTTAGTGTAGAACGTCTGGGTGTCCGCGTAGCTCTTGTTCTGGGGCGGCTGCTGCATCACGAATATTATCTGGCCGTCCGCTTCGAGCACGCTGGCCGAGACGTTGACGACGCTCATGTCCGTGGTGTTGAACACCGTTATGTTTATCAGGTTCGGAGCGCCTGCTTTGAGCGTGGGCAGACTATCGTAAGTGCCGTCCGTGTACGCCGTCACGTCTATCACCCGCATCTTGCCCTGGGCGACCCATTTGCTCGCGGTCGTTGCGAGCGCGTTCGTGTTCTGGGTGGATGATTTCACCTCGCTGGAATACGTGCCGTTCACGAGGGTGGTGCGGTAGGTGGGTGAAAGGGAGCCGTAGCTCGCGATGGAGAGGTTCTGCCTGCAGGTGTAGCCGCCGTGGTTGACCAGGATGTATCCCGCATAGCCGTAAGCGTCAGGTATGTTGTATCTCGTCGGGGACAGCGCGAACACCGCCCTCCCGTTGGAATCCGTGAGCGTGTTCCCGTTCCCTATCGCCTGCATGCCGAGCTGTATCACCGGGTACAGGAGGTTCAAGCCGTTCTGCTCATCCGCATCCACTCTCAGGCCGCTGATCGGAGCCCGCGTTGCGTTGTCCACCACGACCGCCTCGACATCATACGGCACCCCTGTCTTCGGGAACGTGGTCGTCTGGACGCCGTCTATATATACGGTCATGTCGCACGGTATCGGTTCCATGATGTAGAAATAATACCTCTCGAGCGCAGGCACCATGTATTCGAAATCGAACATGGATCCGTTGTAGCCTGCCTGGTTGATTATGCTCTCTATGAATAGCGGTTCTATGCGCGTGCCGTTGTTGTATAGCAGGACGCCCATCCTTATGTCCGGAGCGAGCGTGACGTACGGGCAGACATACGGCACGTCATATACATAGCATGTCATGAGGTTCGTGGCGCCGGCGAAGGTGTCGTACGGGTTCTGCGGATTATCCGAAAGGTTCGAGATCCCGAACACCCCGAACGCGCTGAACATCCCGGATGCGTTGAAGTCGGATGGCGATGGCGAATATATGTTCTCTAGCTCTGGTTTCTGGTCGAGCCTGGTCAGCAGCATGGTCTTGTTGAAGAAACTCACGTAGCTTCCGTTCGGCTGGTTATCGTAGACCGTCATGTTCGGCGTGTCCTGGATCGATATGAATTGGTCAATCCTGGTCGGGGTCGAATTGAAATTCCCGACGATGGCGGACCAGAACTGGGTGTTCTGATTCGCGCTCATGTTGGTCTGGCTTATGTTGCCGCCTTGGATGCCGGCCTGGGCCATGATGGCCCCAGCCATCAATAGCATAAAAAGGACTGCTCGGTCAGCGCGCATGTAAACACCACATCTTCAATAAATATAAACGTTTGGTGTTCGCTTTTTTTACCGGGACCGTTCGTTAACCTATATATAGTTATCAATCATATCAATGATGGTGTCGGATATGGCTGCTCCCGGTTTCATAAGCAAACTTTTATTTGGCTTGCTGGTGCATTCCGGTCAAGATTCCATGATGCCCGATACGCATTCGTTGCCAGATGTCCGTCTCTCTGTGGCGCTCCATGCCGTAAAAGCGAGGTCGCTCTAAGATGGATAACAAATCAATAGGCGCGCTGCTATGCCTCCTCGTGATCATGCAGCTGGTCCATTCCACGGATGTCACCACGTGCTCGGTCCTGAGCAGCCCCGGCACATACGTGCTGACGACCGACCTGACAGGAGCGCCGAACAGCGCGGACGAGATATTCGCCGGCTCGACGGCATGCATGAAGATCACTTCGTCGGACGTCATATTCGACTGCGACGGCCATAGCATGACCGGCAGCGGCGACGTCCTCAGTTTGGGGCTCGTTCTCGATGGCTCCATAACGAACGTGACGGTGAACGACTGCCCCTCCATCTCGGACTACGGCGTCGGCGTCTATGTCAGCCAGACAAACGACAGCGTCTTCTCCAACATAGGCGTCCAGGGCAGCGTCTCAGACGGCTTATACATGGGGTCATCGAGCAACAACGTAATCACAAACTCCGTCATGTATGGAAACGACTACATGGGTTTCGAGATAAACGATTCCCCGAACACATCCATCACCGGCAGCTCTACCCTGAACAATTCATATTACGGCATGATATTCGAGCTGTCCGACAACAGCTCCCTGACCAACAGCACCGCCTACGGCAGCGGGTACCTGGCCGGGGTCTACGTCCTCTCTTCGGACAACGTCAACATCTCGAACGATACGTCGTACAACAACGACGTCGAAGGATTCCTCGTGGAGAAATCCAACTACACAACGATCGAAGCCGACCTCTCTTACAATAATCCGAACTACGGCTTCTACATCAAGAACTCCAGCTACAACAGCATCGAGAACAACACCGCGTTCAACATATCGACGGCCGGCCCATCCAACCAATTCGGCATATATCTCTATTACTCTGACAGCAACAACGTCTCGGGAAACATCCTCCACGACGCCCGGGGCGGCCTCATGACCGCCAACAGCATGTACAATACCATAAGCGGCAATAGCGCGTACAATAACGGCGAAGGCATGGGCATCTCCGACAACGGAAGCCTCATCATCGGCAATAACGTCTCGGACAACTACGGCGACGGGATCGATGTCGCTCCGAGCGGCTTCCAGGTGCTCCCGAACGGCTACGATATCATCACCAACAACACGGCCTGCGGCAACGTCTATGACGGCATATATCTCTACGCCTCTGCCAACGATTCCTTCGCCAACAACACGATCTGCGACAACGGCGCCGGCGGATTCACCCTGGACAGCACGGACGGGACTATCCTGGGCGCGACCCACCTCTTCGACAACAACCCCGACATGGATGTCATGGATTACTCCGGCTCTCAGATCAGCGTGTCATTATCCGACCTCATCTTCGACAATCCTTTGGGAAACATGCAGAACTACACCACGCTTTCCATCAATGATACCCTGAACGTTGGCGAAGAATACACCATAAACTGGACGTCCAACGAGAGTGTCCCTCCTAACCAATCATTCGCCCAGAAATTCGTGAACATAAGCCCTGTGTCGGGAACCCCATCCATAGATTCGGTGGTCTGGAGCTGGACAGACGCCGAAGCCGTCGAATACGATCCGAGCACTTTCGAGTTGTGGAGCTACGACATCGGCGGGTGGAACCTCCTCAACGATACTCCGGACACCGTCGGGGATACGCTGTCATTCGCCAACCTGATTCCGGACAGCGATTATGCGATACTCGGGAATGGTATCCCAGTGAGCAACTGCATGGTCATCGACGGGAGCGGCTACTATACTTTGACGACCGACCTGACAGGAGCGCCGAACGACGCCTCGGATGTATATGGCGGCGGCCATGCATGCGTGAAAATCGCCGCATCGAACGTGATCTTCGACTGCAACGGCCACAGTATATCCAATGGAGGTGCTGGCGCGACCTACGGCATCCTGTTCAACGACTCGGCAGTGAACTCCACAGCGAAGAACTGCGAAGTGTCGCAATACTATTACGGTATCTACATATACAACGGTACAAACAACTCTCTGATCAACATCAATTCCGTCAACAACTCCAACACCGGAATTTATCTTTACCCTTACGGTTCCGGTCATTTAATCACGAATGTGACCGCTTCAGGCAACGGCGACAACGGACTTGCTCTTTATGGCAGCTTCACATTGACGGATGCCTATGTATTCAACAACAGCGGTCAAGACCAGCTGGCCATCGTTGAAGCTGTTAATAGTTTAATATCCGACATCAATGTGTCTTGCGCCGACCCGGTGAGCGGTTGGTCAGGAATCAACGCCCTCGGTAGTTTCAACGACTCATTCTCGAACATCGTCGCCACGAACTGCCATTACGGGATTATAAATAATGTCGGCGGCAGCTTGACGAATTTCACGAATGTGACCGCATACAACAACGACTACGGAATTTGGTTATATGTTCTCACATCTATTTCCGCAAACAGCTTCACACTCATGAACAGCAACGCCTCGAATAATAACCTCGATGGGGTACTCGCGCAAGGCATGCAATACAGCTTAATCTCGAATGTCACAGCCTCGGACAACGGAGGTGACGGGATCGACAGCGAGGGCATAGGGTACTTCGATGCGAGCGTCTTTCCAATAAACGACACATACATCGGCTGCAACCTTTCCGGAAACGGAGGTTATGGTTTCGAGGGTAGTGGCAGTCTCGACAACAGCTTCTTTGGAAACACCATGGAAAACAACGGCGTTGGGTTCGTCGTCGACGGCCAAAACAACAGCATCGTCAATAACACGATATCCGGCAGCATCGGATCCGGGATGGTGATAGCCGACGATTTGGATAGTGAGTCATTAGGATTCATCGTTGGATTCACCAACGAGACAACCATACAGGACATGCATTTCTACAATAACTCCCCCGATTTCTCCATAGCGGATGATCCCTCCGGCTACCCCTCCGTCGCCCCGATCAACCTGAGCTTCTCCGACGTCATATTCGACAACCCGCTCGGGAACTACCAGAACTACACGAATCTGAGCCTGGACGACATTGTTGACAACGGAGAAAATTACACGATAGCATGGACAGCCAACGAGTCCGAGCCTCCAAACCAGTCATTCTCCCAGAAGTTCGTGAACATCTCCACTTCGGCCGGCACGCCATCCATCGACTCCATCGTCTGGAGCTGGCTGGGTTCCGAGCTGCCGGGATACGATGAAAGAGGCTTCGAGATCTGGGAGTACAACTCGACCGGCTGGTATCAGCTCAGCAGCAATCTGAATACATATACGCACACGTTATCCCTCGCGAACCTGAATCCGGAAAGCGATTACGGTATCCTCCAAGGGTCGATACCGATATCCTTCGCGCCGCTGATTAATTTCGTCCCTCCTACCCCCGACAACGCCACGATCACGTACGATCCGTCCATCCTCATCAACATCACCATAAACGAGACCCTGCTGCCTCTCGGCAACTTCACCTATGACTGGAACGGCACCGACTACACGCCTTATGATGGAAGCCTCATAGCGATGTACAATTTCGACAACATCTCCGCCTTGGGGGACATCAGCAGCCAGATCGACGACGCCAGCCCATCCGGCAACAACGCCTCGTGCGGCAGCGGCTCCTGCCCGACTTTCACCCCTGACGGTAAATACGGCGGCGCATACCTGTTCGACGGCTCGAAAGACTTCCTCACGACAGAGAATACATTGGATTCGCCCACATTCACTTTCAGCGCCTGGGTGAAGAGGAACCAAACAGCCTCAGGCAGCAACCAGATCCTCATGCAGAGCACCGGCGGGACTGGCTGGTCGGTATCCCTCGGTTACGATAACCGCATCTTCCTCGGGCATACTGGCAATGAACAATCGGATTCCAACGGCTTGCTCTCTGGCACCGACTGGAGCTTCGTAACCGTCTCCTACAACGGCACTGATGAGAAATATTACATAGATGGGGCGCTTGACGCCGATTGGTATTATGGCGATTATCCGTTCAATTCCAGCGGCAGCGTCTATACGGTAGGGGGCAACCTTTTCGGTGAACACTTCAACGGCTCGATGGACGAGGTCCGCGTATACGACCGCGCCCTGTCGGATTCCGAAGTGAACGAACTCTACCTCAACAACGACGTATCGGATGGATTGGTGCTGCAGTACAGCATGGACAACGATTCCGGGTTGGAAGGGAACAACGTCGCTGATCTGAGCATGTACAAGAACAACGTCACCTGCTCCGACTGCCCAACATGGACGCCGGACGGGAAATACGGCGGCGCGTTCCAGTTCAACGGCTCAGGCGCCTACCTTGCGACAGAGAATACATTGGATTCGCCCACATTCACTTTCAGCGCCTGGGTGAAGAAGAACCGTACAATCTCCGGCAGCAACCAGATCCTCGTGCAGAGCACCGGATTTGATGGCTGGGGGGTATCCCTCGGTTACGATAACCGCCTCTTCCTAGGGCATACCGGTTACGAGGCATCGGATTCCAACGGCTTGCTCTCTGGCACCGACTGGAGCTTCGTAACTATCTCGTACAACGGCTCTGATGAAAAGTATTACATCGACGGGGCTCTTGACGCCGATTGGTATTATGGCGATTCTCCTTTCAATTCCAGCGGCAGCATATATACGATCGGAGCCAGCGCGTATGGCGGCTACTTCTCGGCCCCCTTCAACGGCTCCATAGACGAGATCCGCGTGTACAACCGCTCCCTCTCAGATGCAGAGGTCCATGATCTCTACGTCTCCAACCTGAACAAGTACGACACCGGAAAATGGGACTTCATCACCAATCAGTCCTTCGGCTCGTTCCCGGTGGGAGATTACAATTTCACGTATTCCGGATGCGCGGACGATATGAACGGGGCCGAGAACTGCACGGAAAGGGAGATAACCTACCGCGTCGCACCGCCGTGGATCGCGTTCGTGCCTCCTACACCCGATGACGGCACGATCACATCAGACAAATCCATACTGGTGAACATCAGCGTGAACCAGACCATGAACCCGATCACCAGGCTAGTCTTGGACTGGAACGGGACGATCACCGACCTCCTGGTGGATGAAGGGCTGGCCCTGAGATACCAATTCGACGATAACACAACGGACTCGACCGGCTATGCCGTCGATTCAGGCCCTGACAACAACACCGCAACATGCTCGACGGGCTGGTGGGGCTCCTGCCCGGTCTGGACGCCTGACGGCAGGTACGGCGGGGCGTTCAATTTCTCGAATAGCGCATTCTTCACTTTCAACCTGACGGCCCCATCCATGCCCCTCGGATACGACCCCCGCACCATGTGCGCGTGGGTTCAGAGGCCGGACGCTGACGGCGTCATCGGGATGTTGGGCAGCTGGGGGGGCAACGATTGGTACCTGGGGAAATTCTACTCCTGCGATCTGGTGGGGGGCAGTCACGCCGGCGGGGAGATCTCCGATCCTGGATACTGGTGCTCGGTCCCGTATGACCAGTGGAAATTCGTCTGCCTCACCTACGACGGCACTTACGCGAGGCTGTACGCCGACGGCGTGCCGGTGACAGACCCGATCGCGAAGTCATGGTATATAGATCCGGCCGGTCAGGCCATCGTCGGCTATACTTATGGCTGGCCCTGGAACTCCCTCATGGACGAGTTCCGAATCTACAACCGCTCCCTCTCATCGGACGATATCATGCAGCTCTACACCAACACTGTGAAACATTACGGCAATTTCTCGGTCATGGTCAACAAGACATTCAACGTGAACACGCCAGGAGATATCACCTTCACATACTCATCATGCGTGAATGATTCGTCCGGCTTAGAGAACTGCACCGAAACCAGGAATATAACCTACCATCAAACCTCCCCGCTGATCGACTTCGTCCCCCAGACCCCAGACGACGGCGCTATCACATCCAACACGAGCATCCCGATCAATATCACCATCAACGAGACGACCAATCCGCTCGGCAATGTCATCTTCGACTGGAACGGCACCAACGAATCGCTCAACCTGAGCGGCCTCATGCTCATGTGCAACCTGGACAATGTCTCCGCGCTTGGCGAGAATTCCACAACCGTAGTCGATGCGAGCCAATACGGGAATATAGGCACGGTCTATGGCGGCGCGGCCCCCACGTCATCCGGGGTACGCGGGGGCGCATACACATTCGACGGCGTGGATGGCTACATAGACTTCCCCAGCGGGGCCATGAGCGCGACTGACAACTGGGCCATCGCCGCATGGATGAATCCGGCGACCCTTCCAGAAGGGCAGGTTTTCGTGGTGTACAACGGAAATGACGGCAACGGCTACGGTTTCGGCATCAATTCCGGAAACCGCATCTACGGTCTTTTCGGTTATGTGACCTGGATAGACAGCGGCTACACCCTCCCTTCGCCGAACACTTGGTACTACATCGTGATGACAAGAAGAAGCGGGACAACGTATTTCTCCATCAACGGGGCGCCTGCATTCCCGACAACCACAGCGACGCCGAATCCGCCGGGCAGCCATTTCACCATAGGCGGCATCCTTGACCCCGGTCTGAATCCTGAATGGTATTTCAACGGGACTGTGGATGAAGTATCGGCATACAACCGCTCGCTCAATGACAGCGAGATCCAGCAGCTCTACATCTCCAGCCTGAACAAGTACGAGCCTGGGAAATGGGACTTCGCCATCAACCAGTCCTTCGGTTTCTTGCCTTCCGGATATTTCAATTTCACCTATTCCGGTTGCGCGGATGATATAAACGGAAACGAGAACTGCACCGAGGCCAGGGAGATAACGTACCACCCCCTCCCCCCGCTGATCGACTTCGTCCCCCAGACCCCAGACGACGGCGCGATAACATCCAACACGAGCATCCCGATCAACATCACCATTAACGAGACCAACCACCCGCTAGGGTACTTCATTTTAGACTGGAACGGGAGCTCGACGATACCCCTGAACACCGTGGTATCCGCGTCCGGGCCTCAGGACGGGGACATATCGCTTTCGTGCCCGTCCGGAACGGTGATCACCGCATACTCGTCGAAATGGGGTGTCGGAGCACCCACGTGCGGCGGAGGCGATGGCGTCGATTGCGGGAACTGCACGATAGGGAGCAGATCCTGCACGATTGCATATAGCTCAGATGGCTTCTGCTACCCGTACCTAGATCCGGTCTACAATATATCCTATGGGGACTGCTCCTATGGCAACTACAAGCCGAGCCAATTGAACCTGACATGCGTCGGTTTCGTTCCGAACGATACGATATACAATCCCGATCTTGTGCTCATGTACAATTTCGATAATGTCTCGGCATTGGGAGAGAACGACATGTTCATCAGGGACATGAGCCCGTATGGCCACAACGCCACGTGCAGCGACCCGACCTGCCCCATATGGACCCCGGACGGCAGGTACGGCGGCGCATACAATTTTGACGGGGTGAATGACTGGTTAACCACCAACACCAATTTCGACAACAACGTCCCGTTGACATTCACTGCCTGGGTCAAGAGAGATCGTGCGGGGCATATGGAAACCTTCATGGGCCCCAGATGGTGCAACGGATGGGAGCTAGGCGTTCGTGACAGCAATGTGCTCTATTTCGGCAGCTCCTGCAATAGTGGCGTAGAATCCAGCGGCACGATCTCGGACAGCGACTGGCATTTCGTCGCTTACTCATACGATGGCTCAGAAGTGGACTTCTACAAAGACGGAGCGCTCGTGGACAGCCAGCCATATAATAACGGAGGCAATCCCTTTACCGCTGGCACCGACTACGTCATAGGAACGAACATGTTCGGGGGCATCTGGAATTTCATGGGGAAGATGGACGAGGTCCGCCTCTACAACCGCACGCTCTTGCCATCCGAGGTCCAGCAGCTTTATCTCTCCAATCTCAACAAATACGATTCCGGCAAATGGGATTTCGTCACGAACCAGTCCTTCGGTGTATTCCCTGCAGGCGATTACAATTTCTCCTATTCCGCCTGTGCGGACGACCTCGGCGGAGCGGAGAACTGCACCGAGACGAGGGGCATAACATTCCATGTGGATCCGCCGCAGATAACCTTCGTCCCTCCTACGCCTGACAACGGCACAGTCACATCCAACCTTAGCATCCCGATCAACATCAGCATAAACGAGACCACCTATCCGCTGGGCAACTTCACCTACGACTGGAACGGAACAGACTATACCCCATACGACCCCAGCCTCATGCTGATGTATAATTTCGACAACTTCTCCATAATACCCGGCAGCGACACCGTGGCAGATATGAGCGGGAACGGGAACAACGCCACATGCACCCTCGGCACCAACTGCCCGGCATGGACGCAATCGGGCGAGTACGGCGGGGCATACATATTCAATGGATCCGAACTCCTGAACATCAGCGATCCGGGCGCTCTTCCATCTGGCAGCAGCCCGTTCACCATGTGCGCCTGGGCGAAAGAGGCCAACGTGAACCCGCCCGGGATCGAGGTCATCGCAGATTACGGCGCTTGGGGGGTCCCCAGTGCTGGTCCTTCCATATACCTGGGCAATAGGGGTCAGATATACGGATCCTGCGAGCTCGGTGCCGGGGCGACCGGAAGCGATATCATCATCCCGAACTACTGGTGCGATGTCGGTTCGAACAATTGGGTGCATCTCTGCCTCACTTACGATGGCACGAACGCAGAAATATATTCGAACGGTCAGAACATCACGCCTCCGATCCCGGAGATCTGGAACGTGACGAATTACAACGCATACTTGGGTGTGTCCGGGGACCAAGTCTGGTACTGGAACGGTTCCATTGACGAAGTGCGCATCTACAACTACTCGCTTTCGCCAGAGCAGGTGAACGACCTCTACAATTCCAATTTCAACAATCAATCCGGCCTAGACCTGTATTACGATTTCGACGATTCCTCAGCGTTGTCTCCCAATAGTACCGAAGACGTCAGTCCGTATTCCAACAACGCCACATGCACGGAGCCGGACTGCCCCGCATGGACGCCTGATGGCAAGTACGGCGGAGCATACCAGTTCGACGGAGTGCAGGACTACTTCAGCACTGGCAACCTGGACCAGGCAAAGACGGTCTCCGTATGGGTAAAGAGGGACAGCATCAACGCCCCGGGTGCTGAAGGTATCGTCGACACTGGGGACTGCGGCGGCTGGGCTCTTATGGTATCCACCAGCAATAACCTCTATATCGACCACCGCTGCGTCGCGAACACGTTTTTCACAGGGAAAATCTCGGACACCAGCTGGCACTACGTGACCATGACCTACGATCCGTCTGCTGTGAATCTTTACATAGACGGCAAGCCGGCAGGCAGCCAGCCGTTCTCCACGTCATTCGATTCCGCCGGATCGTCATACCGCATAGGCATGGGGTGGAAGGATTTCGGCGAGTACTTCGAGGGGAAGATAGACGAGCTCCGCGTTTACAACCGCACGCTCTCGCCATCAGAGGTCGAGGAGGACTACGTTTCCAACCTCAACAAATATGATGTGGGGGAATGGGACTTCGTCATCAACCAGTCCTTCGGCATCTTGCCTCCAGGCGATAGCAATCTCACCTATTCCGGCTGCGCGGACGACATAGCCGGCAACGAGAACTGCACCGAGGCCAGGGAGATAACGTTCCATCCTACTCCCCCTTTGATAGACTTCGTCCCCCCGACGCCAGACGACGGCGCGATAACATCCAATACGAGCATCCTGGTCAACATCACCATTAACGAGACGACCTATCCTCTGAACGACATCATCTTCGACTGGAACGGCACCAATCAGACGCTCAACCTGAGCGGCCTCATGCTCATGTACAATTTCGATGACGCACCCCATGTGAAGGATGAGAGCTCTTCCAACAACGATGCGTCATGCACCAACGGAGTCTGCCCGGTATGGACACCGGATGGCGCTGAAGGCGGCGCGCTCAATTTCAGCGGAGGCAAATACCTCGCCTTCGATGGAAATTCTCCATCCCTTCCGAGTGGGAACAGCCCGTTCACCATGTGCGCCTGGGCCAATTCATACGCAGGTTACTTCACGAACATAATCGGGTCCTACGGAACATGGAGTGACAATGGCATACATATGGGAATCGGTTTCAACAGCTGCGACCTCATAGGCGGCGCCGGCAATGATGAGCTCGCCGTCACCAATTACTGGTGCAACCTTGGCACGAACGTATGGACGCACCTTTGCCTGACATACGACGGCACCAACGCTGAATTATATTCCGACGGCCAGAACATCACGCCTCCGACTCCCAAGAGCTGGGATGTGGTGCCGGGCCCTTCATTCGTAGGCGCATCCGGGGATCAAGCCTGGCACTGGGATGGGCTGATAGACGAATTCCGCATCTACAACTACTCTCTATCGCCAAGCCAGGTGAACGACCTCTACAATTTCAACTATCCCGATACCGGAGGGCTCGTCCTGTATTACGATTTCAACGACTCTTCCGCTCTGTCCGGAGACCCGACCACAACCGAAGACGCCAGCATGAATGGCGATAACGCAAGATGCAGCGGCTCGAGCTGCCCCATATGGACCTCGGACGGAAAATACGGAGGCGCATACCAGTTCGACGGTTCTTCCAGCTATTTCGCTACGAATCTGGACATCCAACCCTCTGCCATGCCGAACATGACATTCGTCGCATGGGTCTATCCGACCCAAGATAACATCGGAGGGAGGCAGACTGTCTTCAGCGATGATGACGGAGGCAACGACCGCGATCTCCTGATCGAATGGAATACCCCCAATTGGGCGGTGTTCACCGGGGATACCTATCCGAACTCGCAGCAGACCGCTCCGGTAGACTTGAACCAGTGGCAGCAGGTCGCGGCGGTATACACCCAGGACAGCGTGACGTTCTACAAGAACGGGGTGGCATATGGCCCATACCCGGTCAGCGGGCAGAGCACCGGGAACGAATTCACTTTGGGGAAGGATCCCGGGTTTACCGATTACTTCAATGGGAAGATAGACGAGGCCCAGCTCTACAACCGCACCCTCGCCCCATCAGAGATACAGCAGCTTTATCTCTCGAATCTCAACAAGTACGATGCCGGCAAATGGGACTTCGTCATCAACCAGTCCTTCGGCTCTTTCCCTGCCCTGACGGGTTTATACAATTTCTCCTATTCCGCATGCGCGGATGATATCGCCGGCAACGAGAACTGCACGGATACGAGGAATGTGACCTACAACCTCACCGGACCAGTAGTAGCGTTCGTGCCTCCGACCCCGGATGACGGGGCCACCTACTCCAATGACACCGTGATAATCAACACGAGCATAAACGCGACGTCATTCCCCATAGATTACGCGTTCCTGAATTGGAACGGGACGAACATCACTATCCCAGGCGACACGAACGACTTGATACTGTTCTATACTTTAGATGCCAACAGCCCGAGCGACACCATCGACTCTAGCCCATACGGCAACAACGCCACGTGCACGGATCCGACCTGCCCGACATTCACCAGCGGCATCTTCAACGGAGGATATCATTTCGACGGTACCGACTACCTGACCGTGCCTGACAATCCGTCATTGGATCCGACCGATGCCATCACAATGTCCACATGGGTCGATGTGGATTCCTACCCGTCCTACGCGCATCTCATATCTAAGGGAACCCCGGACTGGGGGCCGCCATATGCCACATACGAGCTGAGGCTGACCTCCTCCGGGAATGCCGAATGCTGGGTGATAAGCACCGATAATGTGCTGGATTCCGTAGGCACGATAAACACCGGGGAATGGCACCTGGTGACATGCACCTACGACGGCAGCATCGAGAGCATCTATATCGACGGCGTCTTGGACAGCTCCCGTCCGGTATCCGGAGCGATCCCGAGTTCGCCAGACGATCTGGTATTCGGTTCGCGCAGCTCCGGAAACCCGGGAGAATTCTTAGTCGGAACTATGGACAACGTGCGCATCTACAACTATTCGCTTTCCTCGCTGGATGTGTCCCGGCTCTATAGCCGGAATTACGCTTCGTACGACAACAGTTCCTACTACTCCGTGGGCGTCACCCCTGATCTGCCATTGGGTCCGTATGATTTCACGTATTTCGCTTGCGCGAACGACACCAACCAGGCGGAGAACTGCACCGAGACCAGGACGCTTCATTACAATAGCCCCAGCTGCCCGCTCATCAACCAGAGCGGCTATTACCAGCAGCTGAACGATTACTTCGGCCAGTGGAACGACGCATCAGAGATATCCCCAGGCGATTGGGCCTGCGTGAAGATAATCGCTTCTGATGTGGTCTTCGATTGCGCAGGATACAACATCACAGCAGTGGCACGCCCCAATATGAACTCCACGTTTGGCATCCTTCTCAACGGCTCATTGAACAACGTCACCATAGAGAACTGCGGCGGCATATCGAACTACACAGAAGGCATATACGTCTACCAGTCGAATAACACCAACATCACCAACAGCACAGCCTACGGCAATGGGGATGCAGGGCTGCTCATGAACTCGTCCAACAGCACATCCGTTGACACATCCACCTTCGCGAACAACACATTCGGCATATACATGGAGAATGATCTGTCCAACGCCTTCACTGGCAACAGCATCACAGGAAACAACGACACCGGCATGAGCATCGACCCTGCGAGCACTGACTCCAACCTGCTCTCCAACGGGGTATGCTATAACGGGCTGGACATCTCCAACTCAGGCTCAAGCAGCGGATCATTGGACCGCTGCGATTCCTTCCTATCATGGAGCGAAGCCGGCCACTACGGCTGCGAATACAGCTGCACCGACATCTGGCACAGGTTCTTCGGCAATGCATCAGGCATCTTCGTCCTGGGCAACGACACCGCATACATGTACATCTGGAACTCGTCAGCGGTCAACGTCTTCTTCGCCGATTCCGATGCCAACATCACATGGCAGGGCCTCCAGGCCATAGGGCGCAACACCACGAATGGGACGTCATCCGACGATTTCCTGGAGCTGGACAACGCCTTCAACCTCTCATCCTATCGCGATAACATCACATCCTTGTATTCCACCGATGGCACAAACCCCAAGGATACCAGGAATTACACAGTGTTCGGGAGGGAGATAGACGACATCCCAGTGGCCGGCTCAGCGCCCATCAACTCCTCATTCGTGACCGGCATCCTCTGGGACATGAGCGACGGGGGCGTTGAATACAGCAACGACTACAACCAGAGCACTGTCTGGATGGTGAGGGTCAACTCATCCACGCCGGATGTGTATGGCACATACGATTTCCTGGCCCAGCTGCCCTACACCCTGTCCAGCCAGACCGGGCCGAACAACCTGGTCTCAGTCTATCTTGAATTGCAATAACGCGGTTCCTATGTAGATAATTATCAATCATATACACTTTAGTGTCTGGTATGCCCGCTCCCGGCAACCTAAGCAAAGTTTTATTTAGCTTGTCGGTGCATTCCGGTCAAGATTCCATGATGCCCGATACGCATTCGTTGCCAGATGTCCGTCTCTCTGTGGCAGACGCCGGAAAAGCGAGGTCGCTCTCAGATGCATAACCGGACGATAGTTCTGTTCCTGGCAGTCATGGTCCTCGCCCAGCAGGCGTATTCCCTGAGCTCGTGCTCTGTCTTGAATGCACCTGGCACATACGTGCTGACGTCCGACCTGAGCAATGCGCCGTATGACGCATCCGGCGTCATGCCAGGAGACACCGCTTGCATCGTGATCGCATCCTCTGATGTGGTATTGGATTGCAATGGCCACACCCTCAACAACACCCTCAATGCCGCCAACGTGATGGGAATTATCACGAACGTCACCTCGCCCGGTACGTATTCCAACGTCACGATCCAGAACTGCAACCTCGTCTATTACGACTACAACGTCTACCTGAGCGGGGTCGGCCAGGGCAGCGTGCTGAACACCAATGTCAGCGGCATGCGTTACGACGCGTTCGCGGCCTACAACGATCAGTACGTCAATTTCACGAACGATAACGTCATCGCCAACACCCTCGATTTCTCCGGGGTGGGGATAAAGAAAGGTTTCGACCTGGGCGACTCTTCCGGCCTGATGGTCACGGGCGATTCTGTCTACTCTCCGCCGGGCACGAGGACCGGGACCCCATATTATCTGTATGATACCAACAGCAGCAACCTGAGCGACGACGTGAGCTACGGTGCGAGCGGTTTCGGCTTCTATGTGGAAGGCGGCTCGACGGGCAATGTCATCTCGGATGACGATATCAACGATTCGGCGTTCACCGCCTACAGTGTGGATTTCGGCAGCTCTAACCTGTTCGCTGATGACAACGCATCCGACATAAATTACTCGGCCTTCTCTGTTTCGGGTTTCGATGATAGCATCACCTACAGCCTCTCGGAGTTCAATAACTTCACGGACAATGCCATCTCCGGCAATCCCAATATGTACGCCGCATTCATGGCCGAGTCCGACGCGCCGTACAACACGTTCAGCTACGACAACGCCACTGGCAACGGGAACTACGGCTTCTATCTCCAATCCGGCAACGACAGCATGCTGGAGGGCAATATCGCAGGCAACAATCCCATCGACGGATTCCATCTGGACACCAGCGCCAACAATACCCTCTCCGACAACACCGCATACGGCAACTCTAACCATGGTTTCTACCTGACATCCAGCGCCAACAACACCTTCATCAACAACACCGCCTACAGCAATAGCCACGACGGGTTCCACGTGGATTCGGGCAGCGACAACAATATCCTCGCCAACAACACCGCCTACAGCAACGGTTGGGCGGGGTTCATCGTCATGATCATGAGCACAGGCAACATTATCGCCAACAACACCGTGCACGACACCGGCAACATGGGCATCTGGCTGCTTTCCGCCGCCAACAACACGGTCGTAGGAAACACCGCGTACGACAACGGCAACACCGGCTTCTTCATCCAGGGGAGCAGCGGCGACATAATCGCCAACAACACCGCTAACAACGACGGCGACGGATTCCATTTCGATACCAACAGCAATGAGACCTTCGCCAACAACACGATCTACAGCAACGGCGGTTATGGCGTCTACCTGGCATCGAACAGCAACAGCACCTTCACAGGAAACACCGCCTACAGCAATAGTCGTGACGGGTTCCGTTTCGATTCGGGCAGCGACGACAATATAATCTCCGACAACCTCGCCTACAGCAACGGCTGGGCGGGGATCATCGTCATGTCCGCGAGCGATGGCAACCTGATCGCGAACAACACGGTGCACAACACCGGCAACATCGGAATCTGGCTGC
The DNA here is from genome assembly GCA_963804385.1 of uncultured Microcaldota archaeon. GTDB lineage: Archaea > Micrarchaeota > Micrarchaeia > Anstonellales > Bilamarchaeaceae > Bilamarchaeum. Next base: position 75,753 of record CAWDQD010000011.1, on the reverse strand, counting down.
TATCTGCCAGCAACAACACTGTCACCGGCAACACCGCCCATGACAACGGCAACACCGGTTTCCAGAGTCAGGGGAGCAGCGGCGACATAATCGCCAACAACACCGCTAACTACGATGGCGAAGGATTCTATTTTGACACCAGCAGCGACGAGGTCGTCGCCAACAACACCGCATACGGCAACAGTAACGGGTATCACCTATCATCCAGCTCCAGCAACAACTTCACGGGCAACATCGTGCACGATGATGGCAATACTGGATTCTTGCTGCAGAGCAGCAGCGACAACAATAATATCATCAACAACACCGCCTACTCCAACTCATTCGACGGCTTCTATAGCAACTCAGTGAACGGCAACATCTACTTAGACAACACAGCGTACGGCAATGGCAATGGAATCTTCCTGGATTCGAACAGCAATAACAATTCGTACATCAACAACACAATACACAACAACTCAAACGATGGCTTGTTGATACACAGCTCCGATCAGAACCTGATACAAGGCCAGCACTCCTTCAATGATACCAACGACATCTATGTCGTGGACGATTCCGGCTCTCCGATCACAATCAATCTCACTGGGATGATATTCGACAATCCTTCGGGGGACATGAATAGCTACACCACATTGAGCCTGAACGACACCCTGAACAATGGCGAATCATACTACATCTCATGGACCTCCAACCCGTCCCCGACGCCTGAACCGCCATTCGCCCAGAAGTTCGTGAAAATCCAGACCGCGTCCGGCAGCCCATCCATGGATTCCGTAGTCTGGAGCTGGACCGATACGGAGGCCATCGGATACAACCCGAGCACCTTCGAGTTGTGGAAGTATAGCGGGAGTTGGGACCTGCTCAACAGCACTCCGGATACCGTAGGCGACACGCTATCCATAACCGGGTTGAACCCCCAAAGCGTTTACTCCATACTGGGAGCTGGACCCGTGGTTCTTCAGGCCGAGTTCGTCCCCCCGACCCCAGATAACGGCTCGATCACATCCGATCCTAGCATCCTGGTGAACATCAGCATAAACGAGGCGACCTATCCGCTGGGCAACTTCACATATGACTGGAACGGAACAGACTATGCCCCATACGACCCCAGCCTCATGCTGATGTACAATTTCGATAATATCTCTTCGCTCGGGGAGGACAACAGCCATGTGACCGACCTTAGCTTGTACGGCAACAACGCCACCTGCAGCGGCACATGCCCGACATGGACTCCGTACGGGAAATACGACGGAGCGTTCACCTTCGATGGCAGCGATTATCTATCAATCCCGGACAGCCCCTCGTTGGATCCGACAGACGCCCTTACGATATCTTTCTGGATGAACTCGAATTCATTGAGCGGGACGCCATCGATAATCTCGAAGGCATCCACTCCTGGATGGGGTGGCTCGTACGCGACATACAACGTCCGGCTCTCTAACAACCAGATCCAGTTCTGGACAAACGACTTCTCCAGGCAGCTGACATCCACCGGAACGCTGACACCCGGGGTCTGGCAGCTCGTGACATGCACCTATGACGGCGCGAACGAGACTATCTACATCGACGGGAACCTGGACAGCGTTTTGCCTGAAACAGGCAGCATCACGTCATCCCCATACGCCTTGGCGATCGGCGATCACAACGCGATCTCCCCAGGTGAGTTCTACACCGGGTCCCTGGACGAGGTACGCATCTACAACCGCTCGCTCTCAGCATCAGAGGTCTATGATCTCTACGTCTCCAACCTGAACAAGTACGACACCGGAAAATGGGACTTCATAACGAACCAGTCCTTCGGTTCGTTCCCGATAGGAGATTATAATTTCACGTACTTCGGCTGCGCAGTGGATGGCGCGGACAACATGAGTTGCACGGACGAGCGGCTGATCACGGATCGGGTCCTCCCGTCGCTCCCGCCGCAGATAGCGTTCGCCCCTCCGACACCCGACGACGGCGTGATCACAACCTATCCGAGCTTCCTTGTGAACATCAGCATAAACGAGACCGTAGATCCCCTAGGTAAAGCCATATTCGATTGGAACGGCACGAACAGCACGCTCGATCTAAGCGGCCTCGTGCTGATGTACAATTTCGACAATGTATCCGTTCTCGGCGAGGACAACTATCACATGACGGATCTGAGCCCCTACGGCAACAACGCCACGTGCAGCGACCCTGACTGCCCCACGTGGACTCCGGACGGCAGATATATAGGCGCATATCATTTCGATGGTGTGCAGGATATCTTGTACCTCCAAACCAACTTCGACGGCACCGTCCCATTCACGTACGCTGCCTGGGTCAAGCGAGACAGGAATGCTGCCAGGGAAACACTATTAGGTGCCAGCTGGTGCAACGGATGGGAGCTCGGTTTCGATGGCAGCAACGCCCTCTATTTCGGAACTTCCTGCGTGGATAGCGCCGGGCTCTCCAACACGTCCATCTCAGATACCGACTGGCATTTCATAGCCATAACATACGACTATTCCAATGTGAACTACTATATCGACGGCAACCCAGCCGGCACCCAGCCATATATCGCGAACAATGGCAACCCCTTCAACTCCTCAACATTCGGTTACACCCCCTACAGGATCGGAGCGAACATGTTCGGGGGCATCTGGAATTACATGGGGGATATGGACGAGCTGCGCCTCTACAACCGCACGCTCTCGCCATCCGAGATTCAGCAGCTCTACCTCTCCAACCTCAACAAATACGATACGAACAAATGGCAGTTCATCACGAACCAGTCCTTCGGCATATTCCCTGCAGGGGACTACAACTTCACATATTCCGGCTGCGCAGATGATATCAACGGAGCGGAGAACTGCACAGAAACGAGGCAGATAACCTACCGCGTAATAGCGCCGCAGATAGCGTTCGCCCCTCCGACCCCGGATGATGGCGCGTTCACATCCAATCCCTCATTCCCGATCAACATCAGCACAGGCGAATCGACCTACCCTCTGGGCAACATCATATTCGATTTTAACGGCACGGACCGGACCCTTTACATAGACGATAATCTCAACCTCCTCTATCACTTCGATAATATCTCCGGGTTGGGAGAGGATGACCAGCACGTCACGGATGTAAGCGGAGCTCATGACGCCAAATGCATCATCCCGTACTGCCCCGCATGGACTCCGAACGGCAAGTACGGCGGAGCATTCCAGTTCGATGGCGTGGAAGATTATTTCATATCCCCGACCCGCGCCACAAACGCGACAGACAACTGGACGATCGCGGCATGGATCAATCCGGCCATCCTTCCGCAGGGGTCAGCGATAGCCGTCTATAACGGGCGTGATGCCGCGGGCTACGGCTTCGGCATAAATGGCGGAGACCATGTCTACGGGCTTTTGGGCGGGATCACCTGGTTCGACAGCGGATATACCATCCCGTCTGCGAACCAATGGTACCAGGTCGTCATGACAAGGAGATCCGGGACGACATATATCTATGTGGACGGAGCCCTGACTGGGTCTACTGCTGCATCGCCCAATCCTGTGAGGGATGGCTTCAGCGTAGGTTGCCTGCTGGATCCATGGGAAAATCCATCCGATTTCTTCAACGGTTCGATCGACGAGGTCAGCGTCTTCAACCGCTCCCTATCAAGCTCAGAGATCGAGCAACTCTACCTAAGCAATGCAGTGGGCTATAACTCCAGCACATGGCAGTTCTACGCCGACCAGGCATTCCCGGCATGGCCAAACGGTGACTATAACCTCACCTACTATGGCTGCGTGCAGGATGTGACCGGGATACAGAACTGCACCGAGACGAGGGGCATCACCTACCAGGTCGTCCCGCCGCAGATAGCCTTCATCCCTCCGACGCCTGATGATGCGGCAATAACATCCGATCCTACCATGCCCATCAACATCAGCATAAACGAGACGAATGAACCGTTCGGGGGGCTGGTATACGACTGGAACGGCACGAACCACAGCATGTTCAGCGGTCTGGCGCTGATGTACAATTTCGACAACGTCTCGGCAGTGGGAGACGCTCTCAGCCATGTCCCTGACGAGAGCGCATATGGCAATAACGCCACATGCGGCGCGTCCTGCCCGACTTTCACCCCTGACGGGAAATACGGCGGTGCGTTCCATTTCGACGGAGCGGACGAGCGCCTCGGCCTGGGCAATCTTGATAGCAACAACATGACGGTCTCTGTCTGGATAAACGAGGACACGGCCCCAAGGACCCAAGTCCTACTCCACGCCACGCAAGGTGGCGGCTGGAACCTGGTTCTGGCCGGGGACAACACCCCATTGTTCCAATGGCACGGCCATTTCACTATAGCATCCAATTCCACGGTCCCGACAAGCGGCTGGCATCAGGTCGGCTTCACGTATAATGGCACCGACGTGGTATTCTACATAGATGGAGCGCCGGCGGGAGATGTGGCCACCTCGCCTGACTTAGATTCGGGCGGCAAGCCATACGTGATAGGATGCGACGATCAAACGATGAATTGTTTCCAGGGCAGGATGGACGAAATCATAATGTTCAATCGCTCGCTGTCTGAATCCGAGATGAACGATCTTTACACCTCCGATAGCTATAGCCCATCCGACACGGTGCTGCTCTACAATATGGACGACGATTCCGGATTGGCGGGGAATCGTATCACCGACGTCAGCATGAACGGCCACGGCGCCTCATGCAGCGGCACATGCCCGACATGGATCGCGGATGGTAAATACAACGGAGCGTTCCAATTCGACGGAGTTGATGATTATCTCTCCGCTCCGACGACCGCCACAGACCAGAACGACAACTGGACGATAGCCGCATGGATCGACCCCGCCATCCTGCCCCAGACCGCGATGGCAGTCTATAACGGGCGCGATTACGATGGCTACGGCTTCGGTATAAATGATGGAAACCACGTCTTCGGGCTTTTCGGTGGCGTACTATGGATAGACAGCGGCTACATCATCCCAGTCGCGAATGTGTGGCACCAAGTCGTCATGACAAGAAGGGACGGGACGACATATATCTATGTGGATGGAGTCCAGACGCCAGGAACGACGACCTCGGACCCGGATCCCACCCGAGACGGCTTCAGCGTCGGTTGTATGTTTGATAGGAACCTCAATCCGTTCCTATACTTCAACGGTTCCATCGATGAAGTCAGCGTCTACAACCGTTCCATGAACGATTCGGAGGTCCAGGACCTCTATCATTCCAACGTCAACAAATACGATACGAACAAATGGCAGTTCTTCACCAACCAGTCCTTCGGCATATGGCCTGCGGGTGATAATAATATAACCTACTTCGGTTGCGCGGACGACATCGGCGGAGCGGAGAACTGCACAGAAACGAGGGAGATAACCTACCGCGTAATAGCGCCGCAGATAGATTTCGTTCCACCGACGCCAGACGATGGCGCTATCACATCCGATCCCAGCGTCCTGCTCAACATCACCATCAACGAGACGACCTATCCGCTCGGCAACATCGTCTTCGACTGGAACGGCACAAACCAATCTCTCAACCTGAGCGGCCTCACGCTCATGTGCAACCTGGACAACCTCTCAGCGCTTGGCGAGAATTCCACAACCGTAGTCGATGCGAGCCAATACGGGAATGTAGGCACGGTCTATGGCGGCGCGGCTCCCACATCATCCGGAGTGCACGGGGGCGCATACACATTCGATGGCGTTGACGGCTACATCGGCTTCCCGGACGGGGCCGTGAGCGCTACTGACAACTGGGCCCTCGCAGCATGGATGAATCCGGCGACCCTTCCGCAAGGGCAGGTCTTCGCGGTGTACAACGGGCATGATGGCAACGGCTACGGTTTCGGGATCATGGGAACCCATATCGAAGGGCTCTTCGGTGCTGTGACCTGGATAGACAGCGGCTACGCCATTCCATCGTCAAACGCCTGGTACTACGTCGTCATGACAAGAAGGAGCGGGACCACGTATTTCTCCATCAACGGGGCGCCTGCAGTCCCGACCACCACGGCCACGCCGAACCCCCCGAGCAGCACTTTCACCATAGGGGGGATCCTTGATTCCGGGTTCAACCCTGAATGGTATTTCAACGGTACCGTGGACGAAGTCACTGCATTCAACCGCTCTTTGTCAGACAGCGATATCCAGGGCCTATACACGTCAAGCATCAACAAATACGATGTGGGGAAATGGCAGTTCGCCTTCAACCAGTCTTTCGGCATCCTGCCTCCAGGCGATAGCAATCTCACCTATTCCGCCTGCGCTGACGATATAACCGGCAACGAGAACTGCACCGAGACCCGGGAGATAACGTTCCATCCCCTCCTCCCGCTGATAGATTTCGTCCCCCCGACGCCAGATGACGGCGCTATCATATCCGACCCGAGCGTCCTGCTCAACATCACAATCAACGAGACGACCTATCCGCTCGGCAATGTCATCTTCGACTGGAACGGCACCAACCAATCCCTCAACCTGAGCGGCCTGGTTTCTATGTACGACTTCGATTCCGATACCGTCCCCCACGTGGAGGATCAGAGCGCCTCCGATATCGGTGCTTCGTGCGTATGGGGATGCCCCACATGGACCCCAGATGGCTTCGAAGGCGGAGCGTACGATTTCAACGGCGGCGTGCTGAACTTCGACGCGACGCTTCCATTGATCCCCAGCGGTTATCAGCCAAGGAGCGTCTGCATGTGGCTCAATTCGTCGGACACCACCGGTTCCGTGGTCGCGCTCAGCATGGGCCCCATGGACTATGGGCACAATTCGTTCCGTATACTGAGGAACGGGGCGGACCTGGATGTGGAATCATGGGGCGGGGACAGCATGGCCGTCCCTGGCTTCTTCACGGACAACTCATGGATGCACCTGTGCGTCGTCTATAACGGGACCGATGCCAAGATTTACGGCAACGGCACGCTTGTGGCAGGCCCCACACCAGTGGACTGGGACCTCCAACCCGCGGTCGCCCATATAGGCCAGGATTTCTACTATTCCCCCTGGAGCGGCTGGAGTGGGGCAATCGACGACTTCCGCATCTACAACTATTCGCTCTCCCCGAGCAATGTGAGCGACCTCTACAATTCTAACTATCCCAACACCGATGGGCTCGTCCTCTATTACGATTTCGACAACTCATCCGCTCTGGATGGAGGGACTTTCAGCACGCAGGACAACGTGAATGGGAACGCCGCCACGTGCAACGGCATCTCTTGCCCCGGATGGACCCCTGGCGGGAAGTATGGCGGCGGGTTCTTGTTCGACGAAGACAACTCCTTAGCGACCAACGTCGACATCCAACCCTCGGCCATGCCGAACATGACATTCGTCGCATGGGTCTATCCGATCCAGGATAACACCGGAGGGAGGCAGACCGTGTTCAGCGACGATGACGGAGGCAACGACCGCGATCTCCTGATCGAATGGAATACCCCCAATTGGGCGGTGTTCACCGGGGATACCTATCCGAACTCGCAGCAGACCGCTCCGGTAGACCTGTATCAGTGGCAGCAGGTCGCGGCGGTATACACCCCTGACAGCGTGACGTTCTACAAGAACGGGGTGGCATATGGCCCATACCCGACCAGCGGGCAGAGCACCGCGAACAAGTTCACCCTGGGGAAGAATCCCGGCTTTACCGATTACTTCAATGGGAAGATAGACGAGGTCCAGCTCTACAACCGCACGCTCTCCCAATCCGAGATCCAGAAGCTTTATCTCTCGAACTTCAACAAGTACGACACCGGCAAATGGGACTTCGTGATCAACCAGTCATTCGGCTCTTTCCCTGCCCTGACGGGCTTATACAATTTCACCTATTCCGCCTGCGCGGACGATCTGGCCGGCAACGAGAACTGCACAGATGCGAGGTTCGTGACCTACAACCTCACCGGACCGGTCGTAGCGTTCGTGCCTCCGACCCCTGATGACGGGGCCGACTACTCCAACGAGACCGTGATAATCAACATGAGCATAAACGCGACGTCATTCCCCCTCGATGCCGCGTTCCTGAACTGGAACGGGACGAACATCACGATCTCCACTAACACCAGTCCCGCTCTTTTCCTATACTACAATTTCGATGACAATTCCACGAACATCACGGACTCGAGCCTGTACGGCAACAACGCCACGTGCACGGACCCGAACTGCCCCGTATGGACTCCGGACGGCAAGTACAACGGAGCATTCCAGTTCGACGGTTCCAGCCAATATTTCACTACCCCCGACCTGGATATGAACGACTTTACGGTCTCGGCCTGGGTCAAGAGGGGCGACATAAGCTCCGGTCACTACGAAGGCATCTTATCCAGCTCGAGCTGCAACGGCTGGGCCATGGATGTGGGCACGGACAATTCCATAGTCTTATCGCAGCTTTGCACCGGCAACGTCGAATCGACAGGAACGATCACGGACATGGCGTGGCATCACGTCGTTGTGACGTACGACGGCGCCACCGCGACTTTCTACATCGATGGCGCTTCGGCAGGAAACCAGTCATTCTCGCCCGTCTTCAATTCCGGCGGGGGGCAATACCAAATCGGCGTGGCATGGATCCCCAACAACGAGTACTTCCTAGGGGATATAGACGAGGTGCGCGTCTACAACTATACCCTCTCGCCTCAGGAAGTGAGCCAGCTCTACTTCATGGGGCCGGCTTTTGAGCGGCCAGATGAAGCAGATATATCTCCGGACCTGCCATTGGGCCTTTACAACTACACATATTTCGCATGCGCGAACGACACCAACCAGGCGGAGAACTGCACCGAGACCAGGACACTGCAATACAACAGCACCAGCTGCCCGCTCATCAATCAGAGCGGCTATTACCAGCAGCTGAACAACTACGTGGGCCAATGGAACAACGCTTCCGAGATCGTGCCCGGAGCGCAAGCCTGCGTGAAGATAACTGCTCCAGACGTCGTCTTCGACTGCTCAGGGTACAACATCACCAGCTTGAATCCCACAAACATCACCTACGGCATCCTGCTCAACGGCTCATTGAACAACGTCACCATAGAGAACTGCGGCGGCATATCGAACTACACAGAAGGCATATACGTCTACCAATCCAACGGCACCAATATCACCAACAGCACGGCCTACGGCAATGGGGATGCAGGGCTGCTCATGAACTCGTCCAACAGCACATCCGTTGACACATCCACCTTCGCGAACAACACATTCGGCATATACATGGAGAATGATCTGTCCAACGCCTTCACTGGCAACAACATCACAGGAAATAACGACACCGGTATGAGCATCGACCCTGCGAGCACTGACTCCAGCCTGCTCTCCAACGGGGTATGCTATAACGGGCTGGACATCTCCAACTCAGGCGCAGGCAGCGGATCATTGGACCGCTGCGATTCCTTCCTCTCATGGAGCGAAGCCGGCCACTACGGCTGCGAATACAGCTGCACCGACATCTGGCACAGGTTCTTCGGCAATGCATCAGGCATCTTCGTCCTGGGCAACGACACCGCATACATGTACATCTGGAACTCGTCAGCGGTCAACGTCTTCTTCGCAGATTCCGATGCCAACATCACATGGCAGGGCCTCCAGGCCATAGGGCGCAACACCACGAATGGAACGTCATCCAACGATTTCCTGGAGCTGGACAACGCCTTCAACCTCTCATCCTATCGCGATAACATCACTTCGCTGTATTCGACGGATGGCTCAAACCCCAAGGATACCAGGAATTACACCGTGTTCGGGAGGGAGATAGACGACATCCCAGTGGCCGGCTCGGCTCTGAACTCATCATTCGTGACCGGCATCCTCTGGGACATGAGCGACGGGGGCGTTGAATACAGCAACGATTTCAACCAGAGCACTGTCTGGATGGTGAGGGTCAATGCATCCACGCCGGATGTGTACGGCACATACGATTTCCTGGCCCAGCTGCCCTACACCCTGTCCAGCCAGACCGGGCCGAACAACCTGGTCTCAGTCTATCTTGAATTGCAGTGATCTGAATTTGTAAGAGCCTAGCTTTAGCCATGCCGCCAGGTTTTCACTCACATCTATGCCAGTTCTTGCCACATATTTTATTATTATATATATTAGTGCAGTGCATACTTGGTAGTAGTTGATAGGTGTGGAGGATTGTCAATGGCGTCGAGACCCCAATTCATGGTATTTCTGCCATTCCTTCTCAGCATCCTCTCACTTACACAACTTGTTAACATAACCCATATGGACGGCATAAAGGACGATTTCTCCAACCTCATCCTCCAATCAGCGAACGGCTCGGTGCCATACGCGGTGGTCGAGCAGAACGATGCCGGAGCGGTCCTGAACGCGTCTTCAGCATCCCCTGTCGAAGCTCTTGTCTACGGTCCGGACGACTCCATAATCCCGGACGCCAATCCGCAGATATTCACCGTAGATTTCTTCGACGGCCTCACGCCTGATTTCTCCAACCTGGTCGTCCAATTGCAATCCCCGGACGGATCGTCCCAAGGCGCAGCATACTCGGTCATATCCGAGAGCGACGGCGCATGGATCATAATCGGCCTGGACCAGGTACCTCCTGGCGGCGATACCCTCAAGGTCCTGGCGTCTATCACTGCTGGAGGGAACATCCAGAACCGGTCCGGGTCCAACGTCTCCTCCATCGGGATCGATACGTTCATCAACGCGACATCCGAGAAGAACGTAAGCATCCCGTCCGGCTTCGAGGACATCGATGATTTCATGAACCAGTCGAATGCTTCGCAATCCAACTCAACCACTGGGATTCAGTACGCGAATCCGACCTATCATGGGAACCAGGCTAATAACAGCTATGTGGATATCGACACGTTCCTCAATACCACTTCAGTCCAGCAAAGCTCGTTCGCGGCCATCATGGTAGGGAGCCACATACGCGGGTCGAGCGGGCTAATCCCGGTCTCATTCAACGGATCCGCTGCGGAGATAAGCGCGGACGCCTACGATATGCTCGCGGACAACTCCACGCTAAGGCTGATAGTGGAAGGGGGGAGCGTATTCCCGAACATCAGCGTGGTGCGGTCCATGCCGTCCCGCGGCCTCAACGTGCTCAACGTGGACAAGCGCTCCCTAGCCCAGCTGATCAGTTCCGGAGCCAGCAGGATCTACGTGGACACGCCGGTGGAGGCATTGGATTATAGCAGCATACCGCTCATGCGCGCCGATGCGGCCTCAGAGCAGTACAATCTGACCGGCAGCGGGGTCACGATCTGCCTGCTCGACACCGGCGTCGACTACAACGATCCGCAGTTCGGCGGGAAGGTGCTCCAAGGCTATGATTTCGTGAACAACAACTACGGCGCCATGGACGACAACGGCCACGGCACGTTCATGGCCTCTGTGATACACTCGATCGCACCGAACGCGACCATCATCCCAATCAAGGTGCTGGATTCCAACGGGCATGGGTATTCCTCGGACATAATAGCCGGCATCGAATACTGCAAGCAGGCCGTTGCCGGGCAGAGCGCCCAGATAATCTCAATGAGCTTCGGGGGCGGGAACTTCAGCGGCTACTGCGATTCCGACCCTCTTGCGATGGAAGTGGAGAGCGCATACGAGGCCGGTATCCTTCCAGTGGCATCGTCAGGCAACTCCGGAGGCGACGGGATCGCGTTGCCCGCCTGCGCCATGAACGCGACCGCTGTCGCTTCCTCATCGGATTCCGATTCGATTTCGGATTTCTCCAGCATAAACGGCATGGTGGACCTCCTGGCGCCAGGAGAGAACGTCACCGCGGAAGGGCTGGATGGGGCCGAGACCCGATCAGGGACATCTATCAGCGCCGCGGATGTATCCGGTGCGGCCGCCCTCCTGCTGGAAAGCGACCCGGCATTGACTCCAGGCGCGATAACCCAGAGATTCAGGGATACCGGCGTCTTCATCCCGGACGGGGACCTGGTGTATCCGCGCATCGACGTTCTCAACGCCGTGCTGGGCAACATCACCGGCTATCCGGAATACCCTCCCGTCAACGAATCCGGGGGCGGTCCGATCAACGAGGTCAGCGCCGCTTCCTGGTCCAACTCCTCTTTCAACTACTGCGAGAACATAACCATAGTCAACGCAAGCACCTCGAGCATGACGAATTTCCCGGTTTTCATCAACCTGACCTACAACGCGAGCATGCTGGCCAATTACGCGGACCTGAGGTTCTACGGCGCTTCATGCAACAACGGAGGGTCGTTATTGCCTTACGAGATAGAGAATTATACCTCCTCGAACGCCATCATCTGGGTGGGCATCCCGACGCTCAATGGAGCGAACACCACGATCTCGCTCTATTTCGGGAACAACACCGCCGTGAGTTCGGGCCAGAATGCCACCGGCGTATGGAACTCCAATTTCATGGGCGTCTGGCACATGCAATCCACCAGCCCTCCGGATTCCACATCGCATGCCAACAACGGGGTCGGGACCGGAGCGACGTTGAACTCGACCGGGAAGATAGACGGCGCCCTCAATTTCGTCGGCGGGACCTCCAGCTTCGTCAACTGCAGCAACAGCACGACCCTGCATTCCAGCGGAAACCTGACATTGGTGGCATGGGTGAATTCAAGGCCGACCAAAGTCGCATGGGCGAAGATATTATACAAGCCGTACAGTAGCGCCGCTTCCCCTTATACAGAATACGGCATCAGTCTCGATGGAACGCCCAACAAGTATGCATTCGAGCTGACGACGCTGAACTCCTCGGGCAACGCAACCCAGTACATCGACTATAGCACCACGTCCTCGGACAACAACAGCTGGGAGCAGGTCGTGGGGGTCTACAACGGCACGTACATGGCGATATACGTCAACGGCACCTTCCAGAACGCCTCGCTCGTCAACGGGACGATTCCCAACTATAACCAGAGCGTCATTCTCGGCTCCAACCAGATGCAGAACACCCAGTCATGGAACGGCACCATAGACGAGGTCGAGGTCTCCAACGCGGCTCTTAGCGCGCAGTGGATAAACCAAAGCTACCAGATGGAGAGCAGCAACGCCAACTGGGTCAAGTTCGGGGCGGCGCAGTCCAGGCCATCCCTAAGCGCGACGCTGAATACCCCAGCGAACAATCTCTCCACCAATTCCACATCAATCAACTTCAACTGGACATGCGTCGGAAGCTCCAGCTCGTATACGGCCAATCTAACGATCGACGGCGCGGTGAACGCGAGTGCCATCGCATCCTCGAACAACACCGCGACCAACCAGACAATAACCGGATTCATCCAGGGCAACCACAACTGGAGCGTCACCTGCGTGGATCCGAGCAGCAACGGCATCTCTTCCGCATCGAGGAACTTCACGATCACGGCTCCGCCAGCGGTGGCCCTCAACTCCCCCGCCAACCTTTCAGCAACCGCATCCACGGTCTCATTCAACTTCACGGCAGTGACGAATCAGTCCGGCACCATGAACTGCTCCATCTACCTGGATAGCGCCCTCAACCTGACCAATGCGTCTACGGCGAACAATACCGCCACCATATTCAATATCAGCGGCATATCAAACGGAAACCATGCCTGGTACGTCCAGTGCAAGGACAGCATCAACAACACGGGCATCTCGCTAACCAGGAACTTCACGGTGCAGGGCAACTGCATAGCTATATCCTCGGCCGGAACATATAACCAGTCTGCCAATTACGTGGGAGCTCCGAACAACGCGGGCGGGGTACCGATGGGCGGCGCATCATGCGTCAAGATAGCATCATCGAATGTGACTTTCAACTGCGCAGGATACAATATCACCAATAACGGGACCGCCGGCACGACCTACGGCATCTTGCTGGCAGGTTCGCTCACCAACGTCACTGTGCAGAACTGCCCCTCGATATCCAGTTATACCTACGGCATCTATGTCTACCAATCCAGCTCGAGCAGCTTCATCAACAGCACCGCATCCAACGACTCGCTTGGAGGGATATACCTCTCCGGCAGCTCCAGCAACACCATCGCCAACTCCACCGGGTCCGCCACCTTGGGAGATGGCATCGGGCTGAGCCAGCTCTGCGGCAACAACATCATCATCAACGTCACCGCAATCTCAAACTCCAGCTACGGCTTCTACATCTACCAGAGCTCCAACAACACGATCATCAACTCCACAGCTATTTCCAGCTCCAGCTCGGGATTCTACATCCTCCAGAGCAACAGCAGCAACTTCACGGGGGACAACGCATCGAATGCTGCTTTGGGGTTCGGTCTGGTCAATAGCAGCTCAAATCAGTTCTCCAACAGCATCGCATCCAACGACACCAACGGTTTCATCATCAATTCGAGCTCCAACAACACCATGATCAACAACAGCGCTTACAGCAACACTATCGGCCTGCTGATATACGATTCCAACCTGACGGCGGTGCAGGGGATGCACTTCTACAATAACAGTCCTGACCTCAAGGTGCAGAACGACCTTGCCACGCCATGCATAATCAACCTCACCAGCATGGTCTTCGACAACCCGCTGGGCAACTTCCAGAACTACACCAACCTCTCCATCAACGACAGCGCGTCAAACGGCGAATCATACTCCATAAACTGGACCCGGAATTCGTCATCCCTCCCACCCGGGAAGCTCTCCTTCGCCCAGAAATTCGTGAGCATATCCGCGCTGAGCGGAACGGTATCGATTAGTTCCATCATCTGGTCATGGCTCGGCAGCGAACTCACAGGATACAACGTCAGCAGGCTCCAGCTCTGGGACTACAATTCCACCGCCTGGGTCCTGCTGAACAACACCCCGAACAGCACATTGAGCGCCATGAACCTCGCCCCGATTGGGTATTATGGCATCCTCCAGGATAACACGACCCCTCCGGTGGTCAACCTGACCGCTCCGGCATCGGGGGCTGTTCTCAACACCTCTGCCGTGAACCTGGCTTTCAATGCGACCGACAATTTCTTCGCCACCATGAACTGCTCCATCTTCCTGGACAGCGTACTCAACCAGACCAATGCCACCACGGCGAACAACACCGCCACCATATTCACGATCAGCGGCATCCCGAACGGGAACCACAGCTGGTACGTCCAGTGCACGGACAATGCGAACACGGGCATCAGCGTGGCGATGAACTTCACGGTGGCATACAACCTTTCATGGAACCAGAGCACGCTCTCACTGGGCAATGCCAGCCAAGGCGCTTCATTAGCGGGCAATGCCGCTGTCATGGCGTATGGCAATCACACCTCAGTGATGATCACGAATATCTCAGGCAACGGCACGTTCATCACTGCGACGCCCACGAGCCTGGGCAATGTCACCAACGCCAACACGACTCAGGTCGTGTTCAACTGCTCCCCGAACCCGAGCCAGGCGCTCGGCTATTACGCTGAGGTCTTCACGGTAAATTCATCCAACTTCACGGCTGGCAGCAACATCACGGTCGATTGCAATGTCACCGCATCCCCTCCGAGAATCGCTTTGATGGCGATGCCCAACTTGGTCCCGCTAGGTGACACGGTGAACCTGGTCGCGAACATAACCGATCGCCTCAACGTGACCTACGCATCGGTGCAGATCAACGGAACGAACTACAGTATGATGCAGGTATCGCCCACTGCAAACTCCGTAGCGACTTTGTTCTATGACGGTTTTGAATCCGGAAGCGTCGCTTCGATGGGTTGGGTGCTCAATGGCACGAGGTATTGGTTGGCGACTAATGATGCACCGGAAAACGGCACATACGAAGCCGAGATGCAGGGCGGGGCAGGGAAGCCCAGCTTCATGGAGATCGATCTGAGCACGAGCGGATACCAGAATATCGTCGTCAGCTATTATCGGCAGCTGGTCAATCTCGGCGCGACGGACTCGTTCAGCGTCCAATACTACAACGGCACCGCATGGACCACGCTCGATAGCAAAGGAGGCGTCACAGAGAATGATACATCGTATACCTACGAGAACTTCGCCCTGCCTGCGAACGCATCCAACCTGACGGTGTTCGATCTGAGATTCAGCTGCACCTCTGCAGCGTCCCTCAGCGAATCTTGCAGGGTGGACGAGGTGCGCATCATGGGTTCATCCCCGTCGGCATCATTGAACTATTGGGTTTATCCCTATCAGACGCTCGCCAGCGGAACCTACAATCTCACCGTGTACGCCAACGATACCTCGGGAAACCTGACCCCGGCGACCGGAAATTTCACTGTCTTCGCGCCTAACGTCACCTTGTCCGAGGATCCCATAAACGCCTCTGGAAGCGAAATCAATCTCAACCTGGAGATCGACAGCCTGAATAACACCGTCGTCTACAATCAGACGAATGCGTCTCAGCACGTGAGCCTCCAGCCCGGGTCTTACTACGTCAAGATCAAGCCCAACCTCGCTGCGATAAGCCAGGTGGTCATCCCGGTCAACGTCACATCGGACCTCCCCAGCCTCGTCGATATCGACCAGCCCGCAGCCAAGAGCGGTTTCGGGAGGCAATACGCCCTCAGGCTGAATTACCCGGAAAACGCGATAGTGAGCATGAATCCATCCCAAGGCAATGCGGTCTTCACGTGCACTTCATGGGATTTCGTGAACGAGAACTGCACGGGTACGTGGCAGAAAGTCCAGGACATACCCGCAGGCCAGCCATACAACCTCACGGTATCCTCTACCGGGGTTTTCGCCTACGGCGAAGATAACCAGTCCATCGTCCTCACGGACCCGGGCGGCAATCTGGTGTACTCCAACCAGACGATCCTCTCCAACAGCTCGGGCCTAGTCAACCTGAGCATAGCCACTTCGAACGCCCTGATAAGCAACATGACCATCTACGGCTACAACTACCTCGCGGGCCAGTACGATCTCAAGCTGACACAATCATCTTCCGCGCAGACGGCTGGCATGGGTTTCCGCGGTAACTCGAGGATGTACTCGGTGGACGCGTCCGGCATGAACTTCACGAACGCCACCATCACGATAGCGAATTCGACCGGGAACCCCATCTACAAGTGCCAGAATTGGGATTTCACTTCGCAGACATGTATCGACGGGAACTGGACTCTGTTCAAGAACGGGTCTGCCGCAGGGCAGCCGTATTCGGTCAGCATCTATCCTGGGGATCCGGGTTTCGCTGAGATAGCCATTCTTTCCGCAGAGGAGCTCGACCAGAACCGGAACTTCATAGCGGATATATATCCCGAGGTCTCCATGAGGGATTACGTATACCAGATGGTGCCAGCCGGGGATTACGTCCGCGTCGTGTTCCAGACCAATCTTACGGCTACCAACGACATAAAGATATTCGCCACTAGCAACTACAGCAACGCGTCCGTCCAGGTCTATAATGAGAACGGGAACGCGACTCTGGCGGACTTCGGCAACATCACCAGCGATGGCATGTACGACGTCCTCCTCTCTAATCTGAGCGGCATGAACGACACGTTCGATTTGCAAGTGAGCGGTAATCCCGTGTATTTCGACTACATCGTGGATCCTCCGTGGTCCAACAACTCGTACGATTCCTGCATAAACATAACTATAATCAACGCCTCCCGCACAGCCCAGACGAACTTCCCGGTGTTCATCAACCTGACGTACAATTCGAGCATGCTGGCAAATTACCAGGACCTGATATTCTACAGCGCCGCGTGCACCCAAGGCGGCACGATACTGCCGTTCGAGATAGAGAACTACACTGCAGCGAACGCCATCATCTGGGTGGGCATCCCTACGCTCAACGCCGCCAACACCACCATTTCGGTCTATTACAAGAACAACACCCCTGTGAGCTCCATGCAGAATGTCACCGGGGTATGGAATTCCAACTTTATGGCCGTCTGGCATATGAACAGCACCAGCCCTTCCGATTCCACTTCGCACGCCAACAACGGGGTGGCGAAAAGTTCGAACGTCAGCATCAACTACACGGGAAAGATAGATAGCGCTGATAATTTCGTGGCTGGCAACGGCAACAACAGCTATATCAACTGCAGCAACAGCTCTTCCCTGCATACCAGCGGAAACCTGACCGTATCGGCATGGGTGAACTCCCGCAACAACCAGACCGCAGATGCAAAAATAGTTAGCAAAGCAGCTTCCGCATTTGTCGCCCCATGGAATGAATACGGTTTGTCCCTCTCAGCAGCCACCACCGTGCCGAAGCAATACATGTTCGAAATGGGATTTAACACGACTTTGGTGGATTTGTACAGCACATCCAATTACACCGCGAACGGGTGGGACTATGTGGCCGGAGTCTACAACGGGACGGCCATGCTGATATATGTCAACGGTGCGCTGCAGAACACGACAACCGTAGGCGGTTCCATCAACCTCTCCACCGCCGCCTTGCTCATAGGGGGCTGGCCGTACACCCTTACCCAAGGCTGGAACGGCACCATAGACGAGGTGGAGATATCCAATGCGTCTTTTAACGCGCAGTGGATCAACCAGAGCTACCAGATGGAGAACAACAATGCCAACTGGGTCAAGTTCGGGGCCGCGATGTCCAGGCCCATCGTTAGCGCGACGCTCAACAGCCCGGCGGCCAATGCCGTCATCAATACCACCTCGGTCACCTTCAACTGGACCTGCACCGGAAGCTCCAGCTCATTCACCGCCAACCTCACCATAGACGGCGCGGTCAACGTGAGCGCGATAGCATCCACGAACAACACCGCGACCACCCAGACCGTGACCGGATTCACATTGGGCAGCCACACCTGGAGCGTCACCTGCATAGATCCGAACAACAACTCTATTTCCACGGCGTCAAGGGCCTTTACGGTGGCGGTGACCCCGGTGCTCACGAGCATCAATCTCAATTCCACCAGCGGAAGCAATTACACCTGGGACAACCTCACGTGCAACTACAATCTCAACTCTTCCACGGCTTCGACCGCAGCGGTCGCTTGGTACCGTAACGGGACCCCGGCCATGATACTTTACCTACCCATGCAAGGCAACTCGTCCAATGCGCTTCTGGATTATTCAGGCCGCGGTCACAACGCCACGAACTTCAACGGGACGGTCTGGAACAGCACCGGAGGATATGATGGAAACGGATCATTCCAGTTCAATGGAAGCTCCTACCTGAACCTCTCCAATAATTCCGACTTCAATTTACCTGGGACTTTCACGATTACCGGGCATTTCACGTTCAACAATCCCAATGTAGCCTGGCAGGCCTTGGTAACAAAAGGAGACGGTTCCTGGAGGATTCAAAGATACAACACTGCGAGTCAGCTTGATTTTGGGACCTCCGGATTTACTGAAGGCGATGGCGGGGACCTTGCGTCACCCGCCTCAGTCAACATCTCAGATGGCAATTGGCATTTTTTTGCGGCGGTATTTAATGGAACGAACAAAATCCTATACGTAGACGGGACTTCGAACAGCACCACTGCTACCGGGACTCTCTCACAAGTTACTTACGACGTTCTTATAGGTGAAAACGAACAAAATACGGGAAGGCGTTGGAATGGAAGCACGGAGGATATGCGGGTATACAATTATTCCCTGTCTGCAGCCGAAGTACAAGCGCTGTATCAGAACCAAACGAATTTGGTGGTGTCGCAGGACCTCTCCAACGGGGACGTGTGGCAGTGCTTCGTCACGCCTTTCTCCTCCGCGAGCGCGGGTGTGACGAACTCCTCCAACACCCTCACATTGGGCGGTAACTGCCCGATCATCAGCGCAAGCGGCACCTATACCCAGAGCGCGAACTATATCGGAGCTCCGAACAACGCCTCTCCGCTCTCCAATTTCACCTGCGTGAAGATAGCCGCATCCAACGTCACATTCAACTGCAACGGATTCAACATCACGAACAACGTGACAAATACGACCTACGGCATACTCGTGAATGGTTCCCTCAACAACATCACCATCCAGAACTGCCCCCTGGTGACCAATTACAGCTACGGCATCTACATCTACCAGTCCAACGCCAGCGCCATCGTGAACAGCACGGCATTCAACGACACCTTAGTAGGTATGGATTTCAACTCGAGCTCCAACGACACGATCACCAACTCCACTGGATTCTCCACTTCGGGTTACGGATTCTACCTCAATGCGGCCCAAAACAGCCTCTTCGTCAACGCCACAGGTTCATCAACATCAGGCTACGGCGTATACATCCAGTCCAGCTCCAACTTCACGATCATCAATTCCACCGGATCATCCAACTCCCAGGTAGGAATAGTCCTTGCATCCAGCTCCAACGAAACGATCACGAACACAACCGGGAACTCCAACTCCAGCTACGGCATCTTCCTGTTAACGAACTCCAACGGCACGATAACCAATTCTCTAGGGAACTCCAACACGAGCTACGGTTTCTTCCTCAACCAGAGCAACAGCAACAATCTTACCAGTGACAACGCATCCAACGATTTCTACGGTTTCTACCTGCTCAACAGCAGCTCAAATCAGTTCTCCAACGTTATCGCATCCAACGATACCAACGGTTTCATATTCAACTCGAGTTCCAACAATACCCTGATCAACAACACCGCATCCAGCAACTCAAATATAGGCCTGCTGATATACGACTCCAACCTGACGTTGATACGGGGCATGCACTTCTTCAACAACAGCCCTGACCTCAAGATGCAGAGCGATCTTGCCACCTCATTCATAGTCAATCTCACCAGCATGGCCTTCGACAACCCCCTGGGAAACTACCAGAACTACACCAACCTATCCATCAACGACAGCGTGGCCTCAGGAGACAACTATTCCATCAAATGGATGGCAAGCCCATCTACGCCGCCATACACATCCTTCGCCCAGACCTACGTGAACATAAGCACTATCTCAGGAACGCCATCGATAGACAGCATCGTCTGGAGCTGGATCAGCGGCCAGCTCACCGGATACAACAGCAGCCAGTTCCAGCTCTGGAACTACAACTCCACAGGCTGGACTGCCTTGAACGTCACACCTGATACGACCGGGAATACGTTGAAGCTCGTCGGTCTGTCCCCCCAGAACTCATATGCCATACTTCAATCCTCGAAATGCCCGATCATCAACGCGAGCGGCACCTACACCCAGAGCGCTAACTACCTGGGCGCCCCCAACAACGCATCCCCCTTTACTAATTCCACATGCGTGAAAATTACGGCATCCAACGTCACATACAACTGCGCCGGATTCAACATCACGAACAACGGTACCGCCGGCACCACCTACGGCATACTTGTCAACGGCTCGGTGACCAATGTCACGATAAAGAACTGCCCCCTCATATCCGGCTATACCAGCGGCTTCTATATCCTTAGCTCCAACAACAGCGCCATCTCCAATAGCACGGCCTTCAACAACACCTACGGCTTAACGCTCAACAACTCCAACGCCACCCTCACCAACGACACCGCCTACAACAACACGGAAGGGTTCTACCTGATCACCACCTCATTCGACCTCCTCACCAACGACACCGCCTACAACAACACGGATGGCGGCTTCTCCCTCACAACTGCCTCCAGATCAAATCTCTCCAACGACCTCGCATTCGGCAACGGCGATGATGGCTTCTCCCTCAATACTAGCTCAAACAGCACCCTCCTCACCAACGACACCGCCTATGGTAACGCCGATGGCGGCTTCGGCTTCTCCACAGGGATCAACAGCACCATCACCAACGACACTGCATTCAACAACACCAATTACGGCTTCTACTTCAACACCAGCTCCAATAACAACATCATAGCCAATGATACGGCATACCTTGACTCCTATGCTGGTTACGGTTTCGCCTCCAGCTCCAACAACAGCATCACGAACTGCAGCGCATACAGCAACGCCAATATCGGCATGCAGATATACGATTCCAACCTCACAACCGTGCAGGGCATGCACCTCTTCAACAGCAGCCCCGGCATAGTCGTGCAGAATGACCTCGCCACCGCGTTCATAATCAATCTCACCCGCATGGTCTTCGACAACCCCCTGGGCAATTATCAGAACTACACCAATCTCTCCATCAACGACAGCGTGGCCTCAGGAGACAACTATTCCATCAAATGGATGGCCAATCAGACCGCGCCTCCTTACACGTCCTTCGCCCAGACCTATGTGAACATAAGCACCATCTCGGGCACGCCCTCCATAGACCATATAGTCTGGAGCTGGATCAGCGGCCAGCTCACCGGTTACAACAGCAGCCTGTTCTCTCTCTGGAACTTCAACTCCACCGGATGGATCGCTTTGAACATCACTCCTGATACCACCGGCAACACGTTGAGCCTGACCAACCTGTCCCCGCAGAACATGTACGCAATACTCCAGTCACCGAAATGCCCCCTCATCAATGCGAGCGGCACCTACAGCCAGAACACGAGCTATGTCGGAGCGCCGAACAGCGCCTCGCCCTTAGGCGGCACTGCGTGCGTGGTGATCACCGCATCCAACGTCACCTACAACTGCTCGGGGTACAATATAACGAACTTCGGGGCGGTAGGCACGACCTACGGCATCCTGCTGAACGGTTCCATCACCAACGTGACGGTCAAGAATTGCCCCGTGGTGACCGGGTATGCCTATGGCTTCTACGTCCTCAGCGGCAACAAAAGCCTCTTCACCAACAGCAGCGCTTACCTGGACAGCGAAGGCTTCTACTTCACATCCAGCTTCAACAACACCATCACCAATAGCAGCGCCTACAACAACACCGATAACGGCATCTGGTTCGATTCCGGCTCCAACAACAACACCGTCTCCCTGAGCAGCGTCTTCAACAACACCAATGACGGTTTCTATGCCACTTCGAGCTCCAACAGCAACAACTTCAGCAGCAACAACGCATCGAATAACGGCAATATGGGATTCTATGTCGATGGCAGCAATTCCACCTACGCCTTCAACAACACGGCGAATGGGAATGGGAATTTCGGTTTCGAGATCGCCGACGGCTCGTCCAAGGGCACGTTCCTCAACAACACTTGTATCAACGAGAACCGCGGCTTCTCATTAGAGGCCAACGCCAGCAGCAATACGTTGAGCAATAACACGGTCACTGGAGATAGCTGGAACGGCATCTACTTCAGGACCGGATCGTACTTCAACGTGATCTCCAGCAACAACGTCAACAACAACCCAACCTCAGAGGCGATAAAACTGGAGGACCACGCAGACAACAACATCATTCAGAACAACACCATAAACAACAATACCAACGGGCTTACTGGCTGGGGTGTCACTATCCACGACTCCGTCAACGAGACCGTGAGCAACAACTCCATCAGCAACAGCAGCAACTGCATATATTACTCCGATGTCAATTCTAGCACCATCAGCGGCAATGTGATATTCAACGCAGCCTACACTTGTCTCCAGCTGGATGCCAATTCCTCGAACGATCTGGTCGTCAACAACACCGAGTATAGCTCATTTTATGGATACGTGGTCTACAACGCCCCGAAAAACAACCTGACGAACAACAGCGCATACGGCAACTATCTCGGCCTGCAGATATACGATTCCAACCTCACGAATATCAAAGGCATGCACTTCTTCAACAGCAGCTATTTTGATTTGGTGGTGCAGAGCGACCTTGCCACCTCCTACATAATCAATCTCACCAGCATGGCCTTCGACAACCCCCTGGGCAATTATCAGAACTACACCAATCTCTCCATCAACGACAGCGTGGCCTCAGGAGACAACTATTCCATCAAATGGATGGCCAATCAGACCGCGCCTCCTTACACGTCCTTCGCCCAGACCTATGTGAACATAAGCACCATCTCGGGCACGCCCTCCATAGACCATATAGTCTGGAGCTGGATCAGCGGCCAGCTCTCAGGCTACAACAGCAGCCAGTTCTCGCTCTGGAACTACAACGCCACCGGCTGGGCCTCCCTGAACATCACCCCGGATGCGACCGGCAACACGTTGAGCCTGACCAGCCTGTCTCCGCAGAACATGTACGCTATACTCCAGATCCAGATCAACTGCCCCCTCATCAACGCGAGCGGCACCTACACACAGAGCGCGAACTATACCGGAGCTCCGAACACCGCCTCGGAAATCACGGCTGGGGGTGTGGCTTGCGTCAAGATAGCGGCATCCAACGTCACCTTCAACTGCAACGGATACAACATCACGAACAACGGCACTTCGGGTACAACCTACGGCATCCTGCTGAACGGCTCCCTCACCAACGTCACAGTGGAGAACTGCCCCCAGGTATCCGGTTATAACTACGGTATCTACGTCTACAAGTCTAACAAGAGCATCATCATCAACACCACCGCCAACGGCACCAGCGGCGGGATACTGCTCTACGTGAGCTCCAACAACACCATCGCCAACGCCACCGGGTCTGCAACCGTAGGCGATGGCATCGCGCTCAACCAGCAATGCAGCTACAACAGCATCACCAACTGCACCGGGTCCTCCTCTTCCGCCTTCTCAGGCAACGGCATCAGCCTATACACCTCATCCAACTACAACAACATCTCCAACTCCAGCGGATACGCCCTGACCGGGGCCGGCCTCTACATCTCCATTTCAAATAACAACACCATCACAAACGTCACCTCAGGCTCCAACTCTTCGTGGTACAGCACCTACGTGTCATCGAGCGACAACAACACATTCACCAACATAGTCGGTATCGCGAATTCAAGCTCCGGCCTCATAGTGACCGGCAACAAAGACACATTCACCAACTCCAATTGGACCTCCAACTCAGCCCACGGCATCGAAATCCAAGGCAACAACGAAACATTCACCAACGTCACCGGAATCTCCAACTCCAGCTACGGTTTCTACATCTACGGGGCCAACAATTGTACATTCACCAACGTCACCGGGGCATCCAACTCCAGCTCCGGCTTCTACATCTACCAGAGCAACAACAGCATGTTCTCCAACCCGATTGGAATCTCCAACTCCAGCTACGGTTTCTCCCTCAACCAGAGCAACAGCAACAACTTCACTGGAGGCAACGCGTCCAACGATTTCATCGGTTTCTACCTGTTCAACAGCAACTTCAATCAGATCCTCAACAGCACCGCATCCAATGAGCTAGACGGTTTCTTCCTCAGTTCGAGCTCCAACAACACCATTGTCAACGGCAGCGCATACAACGACTCCAGTATCGGACTTATCATATATGATTCCAATCTGACAGCGGTGCAGAGCGCGCACTTCTACAAAACACCCTCGATCTCCGGGTACAGAGCGACCTTGCCACCTCCTACATAATCAACCTCACCCGTATCATCTTCGACAGCCCATCTGGGCAATTATCAGAACTACACCAATCTCTCCATCAACGACAGCGTGGCCTCAGGAGACAACTATTCCATCAAATGGATGGCCAATCAGACCGCGCCTCCTTACACGTCCTTCGCCCAGACCTACGTGAACATAAGCACCATCTCGGGCACGCCCTCCATAGACCATATCGCCTGGAGCTGGATCAGCGGCCAGCTCACCGGTTACAACAGCAACCTGTTCCAGCTCGATAACTACAACGCAAGCGGATGGACATCCATGAACTCCACCCCCGACACGACCGGAAACACATTGAGCCTGACCGGCTTGTCACCCCAGAACCTGTACGGCATCCTCCAGGCTTCGGGTAATTGCCCCATCATCAGCTCTGGCGGCACATATACCCAAAGCATGAACTATACGGGAGCGCCGAACGACGCCAGCCCGCTTGTGGGCACCGTTTGCGTGAAGATACTCGCTTCCAATGTGATCTTCAACTGCGCCGGATACAGCATCAACAACAACGCGACCGGCGGAATCACATTCGGCATCGTCCTCAACGGCTCCACCAACATCACGGTCAAGAACTGCCCCTCGATATATAATTACAGTCTCGGGATTGATGTTTACCATACCAACAGCAGCAACGTCGTCAACAGCACCGCATCCAATAGCTCCGTCGCGGCATTGGAAATCGATTCGGGCTACAACGATAGTATCCTCAACGCCACAGGTTCCGCCAGCTTGGGCTACGGCATCGAAATCTCCTCAAGCGCCAACAACACGATAACCAACTCCACCGGTTACACCCTCTCGGGCTATGGGGTATACCTCGCCTCCAGTTCCAACAACACCATAACCAACTCCACGGGATTCTCGGGTTCAAATGCAGGTATCTTCCTCAGTGGAAGCAACAGCAACAACCTGACGAGCGACAATGCGTCAGGCAGCGTTTATGGATTCGATCTGATCAGCAGCAATCTGAACAATATCACCGGAGACACCGCATCCAACAATACCGACATCGGGCTGGCGATAGATGCCGGCAGTGCCAGCAACACAATTTCCGCAGGTACCTTCTGCTTCAACAACATGAGCGATGTCAACAACAGCGGTTCTTCCAATATCGGCGCAGGAGACCGCTGCGATTCATTCCTCTCGTGGAGCGAAAGCGGCCATAACGGCTGCACATACACCTGCTCCCAAGTGTGGCAGCTCTTCTTCGGCAACATCAGCGGGAACCTGCTCCTGGCAAAGGACAATTCGCAGGTGTTCTATTCATGGATATGGAACGGACAGAACGGGAGCGTCTATGCCTACAATGGCGGCGTCACGATAAACTGGGCCGATATCATAGCCTTGGGCAGGAACAACAGCGGAGCCAATTCGACCAGCGATTTCACGACTCTGGATGCCCTGCTCAACACCACCGGGAGCTCCGATAGCATAACGCACCTCTACAGCGTGGATGGCAGCACGCCGAACGCGACCACTAACATGACGATATACGGACGGTCGGTGCCATACGTGCCGGTAGCGAATTCGACCTCGGCATCGATGAATGTCACAGCGAAGACCGGCATCATGTGGGACAACTCGACCGACACTAACGGGCATTACGATGCCGCGGACAACGAGAACGTGGTTTTCGTAACCCAGATAAACTCCACGGCAGCAAACCAATACTATATCCGGGTGCCTAGCAACCTCAGCACCTACAAGACTTCGGCCGGCACGGTCCAGTTCTGGGTGGAGATGCAATGATTAACAGGATTTTCATGCTGATCATGGTCTTCTCGTTATGCCACGCCCAGGTCGCGATAAGCGGGGGGATCCAGAAGGAGGTGGACCTCCACCAGAGCGTCATGATTTCGGACTGGGACGGCTTGTACGGGCAGGTGGTGCTCGGGGTCGGAGCGAACGTCTCCTACAACGTCACCGGAGGGAACATAAGCCGGTTGGATCTCATCGCGCAGGAGCCTCCTCAGTGCAACGGAACCCCCGAGGTGCTAATGCACATCGTCGCTGTCAATGCGAGTTCGGTGGTGCCGCCCCTGCAACCCGGAAACATCCCGGTCCTGGACGCGGCCATCCCTGGCCATGACAACGGGAGCGATTCTTTCATAAACACCAGCTCGTTCGACCTGACCTACGGCAATTTCACTCTCGTCCCTGCGCTCTTCACTTTCGCGGCGAACAACTCGCCCGCTTTCCCGGAAGGTTATTTCAACGACGCTGAAGGCAATCTCGTGTTCGTGGCCGATGTCGTCAGCGACCAGCCCGACTGGAACGGTTCGATCAGCGACTACCAGCTGATGCTCCCCAAGAACGGGACAGGTTACTCCATCTTCGCGGATGCCATCTATTCATGCGTGTCAAACAACAATCCGCCCGGCCCAACCCACAAATTCCATCGGCTCTACATCGCGCCACCACCACAGCAACCCATCCAAATAATCGCCGGGACGCCATCCGATCTCGTCTTCAGCGTCCAGGACATCGGCAATTTCCCCGAATCCGCCATCAACCTAACCATGCAATGCCCGGCCGGGTTCTCGTGCGGCTCGGGATCCATATCATCCTTGCAGGTCGGAGGTAAGGCGAACTCGTCGATCCCAATCACTGCGAATAACCCCGGAGAGTACGTCCTAACCGTATGCGCTGCGGATGCCGGCACTTCGGTATGCAGGGAATTCCTGCTCTTCGTGAGCGCCCAATGCTCGCTCGATCGCGATTGCCAGCCATTGAAATTCTGCCAGAGCGGACTATGCTTGGACAAGAAGAATCTCACTGAGCAGTGCGGAGGAGGAGACCAGTGCCTGAGCGGGTTCTGCCCGGGAGGAACCTGTGTCGACTGCATCGAGGATTCGGACTGCCCGGATAGCCAGATGTGCAGCGCGGGCACCTGCGTGAATGTCAAATGCGACTGCGGCAAGGTAAGTGACCATTCATGCGCTGCGTACGCGTGCTGCTCGGATTCCGACTGCGGTAAATGCCAGATATGCTCGGGCAACTCATGCGAGGGCAAAAGATTCGACATAATGCTGGTCGGGCTCCAAGGCGCGCTGGTCGAGGGACAGCCGGTCCAGGTGCAGGTGCTCGGCAACGACGGCCATGGCGTCCCGAACGCACACGTCTTCACGAACGGATCCGATACGCATGCCGATCCCAACGGATATGCCACCATAGATGCCCCTTACGACGGGATCATATATGCCTCGGCGGACTGCTATCCGAATGCGGGGGTCATGTTCACGATCATGAAGGT
Source organism: uncultured Microcaldota archaeon (assembly GCA_963804385.1). Lineage (GTDB taxonomy): Archaea > Micrarchaeota > Micrarchaeia > Anstonellales > Bilamarchaeaceae > Bilamarchaeum. Next base: position 47,343 of record CAWDQD010000011.1, on the reverse strand, counting down.
CGCTACCTTCGTGGTGCCGCAGAATATATTCGTCGGCACTGAAGCCGCCATCAAGATATCAGATAGCCACGGGTTGCCGGTGACCGGTGCCACGGTATCTGTCGATGGTCAGATCTTCACGACCGATTCCAACGGCGTATTCCGTCGCACTTTCGATTCACCCGGCAAGATAAACATAAGCGCCGTGAAGGACGGCTATTCGATATCCCGCTCAGAGCTCACGGTGAACGTGAGGCCCCCTGGCAGCTATCCGGAGCTTTCGTTCGACAATGCGACACTCGGAACGGTCTCCATATCGTTGGCACTGCTCAATTTCTTCATCTTCAGGCGCAGATTAAATGTCGGCCCGGTATTGCAACTCGTCTATTACTTCGGTCCGCTCATGATAGCCATGACCCCTGGGACCGCTTATGGCCTGGGAGCTGCATTGGATGTCAGCATCGTCCAGCTCGTGATCGAGCTGCTGACCCGGGCATTTACATTCTTCAAAAAGTGATCTGAAGGTGTGTTGCCCTGAGACTATGCGGAAAATAAAAAAATTACTTCTTCTTCTCTTTCTTGGGCTCTTCCTTCTTCTTCCCCAGGAAAAAGAATGCGGCTGCGATCGCGGCCAGTACGACGATGACTATGCCGGCGATTAGCAGGGTGCTGTCCCCAGTCTCCTGAGGCGTGTACTCCTCCTGCACGCTCTTCTCCATGAACGCCTGCCTCGCGCCGTAGTCTGCGCTGGCGGTGATATTGGAGCCGATAGCCGCGACCCCGGGGAATTCGACCATGTGGCCCTCTCCGGGGGCGAGCTGGTAGCTATTGTCGTCATTGACGGTCGTCGTGGTGCCGTTAGCCTGTATGGCAGCGGCCGCCTTGAAGAACAGCGAGACATTCCCGGTATTCGCATAAGTGACGAAAAGGTCATTCGTCTGGCTGTCCCTGTTGAACTGAGTGATGTTCAATGCCGAAGAGTCTATGAACTCCACCCTGCCCGCATCCATCACGACCTGTATCCCGTTATCGAATGTCTTCTTGGATGAGCCGAAATATGCGGTGATGTTGACAGACAAATTACCCTCTTGTATCTTGATGGGGTAGTTCCTGCCTAATTCCTGGCCTTCAGGGATCGAGAACGGCTGCTCGTCTCCGACAGTGCCGATCATAGCGCCGTCATCGAATACCTGCATGCTGGGCTGCACATACTCCAGAGCGTTCCCGGTATTGGAATATGTGACCTCGAGTTCTTGTTTGGCCGTGTTGTAGTCGATCGCTGTTATGTTCAGGCCGAATGACGGTCCTGGCAGCGGGAACAGCTCGACCTGGTTCATCTGGCCCCCGGCGGATGTGATGCTTTCCCCGAACTTCACGAAAATGCTGAGCACCTTCTTCCCCAGATCGTTGTTAATGGATGTCTTCAGGTTATATGCGGTCTGGGCATATGACTGATCCACGAGCATGGCGGCGATTACCTGCCCGTTCGCCACTTCCCCTTTGATATACTGGTATACGGTGTCCGGGACGATCTGGCTTATGAGCAGTACCGGGTCGTCTCCCGCGGCCATCGTGGAATCGAATGCGTTCCCGTCGGATAATATGACCTGGTGCTTCGAAGGTTCCTGGGCGAAATACAGCTTGTCTATCTGTATATTGTCATCGAATTTATCCCCGTTGTTTATCTCGCGGTAAGTCAGGCCTGCCGTGGTGATGGCGTCTTTCACCGTTTGGTCCACATATCCGTAGATGAGTATGTCCGTGGCACCCTGCGCTTTCATGAGCGTGGCGGCTGTTTTGGCATTGTCCGTGTTCATGAATATGAGGTACATTCCGTTCAGCTTAGCGTACGGGAGGACCGAGACCGTGTTGTATCCGTAGACCGGGTCGACGACTACGAATTTATGCGTCCCGCTCATATTCGCGAGCTCAAGGTTGGTCGCCATCGGGTCATCTGATTGGATGGCCTGCACCGTGTTTCCCGCGTCCGTCAAGCCGGCCGCAAGGCCTACGATGACCGGATTGGTCGTGGATTGGATGAGCGTGATCTTCTGCCCTATGCCTATCTCTCCGTAGAGGTCTTGCGCCGTGGATGCCGGCGTGGCGAACACTATCGTATCATTTGTAACCGCAGAATAATAAATGCCCGACACGAGATCCCTGCCGTCAAGCGAGTTCACCACCGTCATGGCGAAACTGCTAGTACACACAAGCAAGACTACTGCTAAAACAAATAGCTTCATATCCTTAGACTGGTCAAGATACATTTATTAATCTAATTTATAAGCAAAAGAAGGTAAATCGATAATTATTATATGGATTCAAATGAAATTATCATATTGTCAACAAACAAACCGGGTGGCTCATCTGAAATCGCTAAAATCCGGGCGGATGAATAACCCGTGCCGCTTGGTACGGTAATATCCGCAGCACGTCTCCGAAATGCACTTCTAAGCCAATTTTATTGAAAATGGTCAAATAGGTTTATAAATATCATCGCTCTTTTTTTGTATGTTTTCTGGAGCGGCCGATGACTTTGGAAAGTGGATCTGAGGTATTTCCCCCCGAGAAAAAGAAAAACCGGATAAACAATTATAAATATGAACGCGGATGAAAAAGAAAACAGAAGCGGTCTGGAATCAACCGAAACATTTATTAATAATAAAAAACAAAGACCAAACTGGTGCAACCATGAAACTAAGTATCGGAATAATTTTGATCTTGTTCGCGATTGGAGTGGCATTTGCCATACAGCCTGTTGGAAACTGGACGCTCGGTCCATCCACGCGCTACAGCCCTACTGCCCCTGGATCTAACATCACGACCTCTGGCGGCAATGTCACGAGCATGAACATCTCCTCTAACATATCGACCACCAAATGGGCCGGTTACTGGGGTAACATCTCAGGCCAGTTGTTGCTTTCTCCCGGTTCAGGGCAGAACAACTTCTATAGCTGGACCTGGAATTCGTCTAATGGCGGTGTGGTATGCGCAGTGGCCGCTCCGTACGGATTCAACTGGGCGAGCGTCGCCTCTGTCGCTGCGAGTGCCGTAGATACCGCATGGTCTTTCGGAGCCGCTTCGGATAACGCTACGAACACATTGACGACCAGCTCCTGCGCGATGACCGTAGGTGGGATAGCAATCACTGGCACTGCCGGCAACAAAACTGGAGCAGGCGGTTTCACGACCTGCGCAGTAGATGACGGTGCGACCACAACGAAAGGTGACTTCGCTTTCTGCGTGAACATCTCATCCGCTGGCAGCCTGTTCAATGGCCAGAAGGGGAACTACGAGCTCATGGTGCCGACCAACAAGACCTACGGAGCCACCGAGACCTACTCCTTCTGGATGGACCTCGGTTAATTTTTTATTTTCCTTTTCTATTTCTCTGTTTATGAAATCCCCCAGTGGAAGCTGGATTGTGTATGAATATCGTAAATCGTATATGGAAAGATGTTGATAGGAACATTTATTAATATGGGAAAATAAGTATTTATTGGTGCAACCATGAAACCAAGTATCGGAATCCTTGTAATCTTGTTCGCGATCGGATTGGCATTTGCCATACAGCCAGTTGGAAACTGGACGCTCGGTCCATCCACTCAATACGTACCCAATGCTACAGCCAATGTCACGACCTCTGGCGGCAATGTCACGAGCATGAACCTCAGTACGAATATGTCCACGAGCAAATGGGCCGGTTACTGGGGCAATGTATCGGGCGCGTTGCTACTTTCTCCTGGCGCTGGGCAGAATAATCTTTACAGCTGGGCCTGGAGCACAGCAAACGGCGGCGAGGTCTGCGCAGTGGCCGCTCCGTACGGATTCAACTGGCCAACTGTCCAGAGCACTTCTGCGACTTCCGTAGACACGGTTTGGGGGTTCGGAACCTCTTCGGATAACAGTGTCAATACATTGACGAGCACCTGCGCGATTTCACTGGGCGGGATCAATGTATCTGGTTCTGCTGGTAACCTGACCGGGTTGGGCGGCTTCACCACATGCGCAGTGGCCGACAGCGCTTCCCCAGCGACAAAAGGAAACCTCGCTTTCTGCGTGAATATCGCACCTGCGGGCACCCTTTTCAATAACCAGTCCGGAAACTACGAACTGATAGTGCCGACCAACAAGACCATAGGCACGACCGAGACCTACTCCTTCTGGATGGACCTCGGTTAATCTTCTCCTTTTCAAATTTTATTTTCATCACCTCCACTATCATCCATATAACTCGCAATCCGGTGCCAAGGCAATCATATAAAATCCTTATATCGGATATCCATCCCAACCGTGATCAGAATGGAGCAGAGACTAGAGCTTACTTTGAAGGGGCATATTCGCGATGTCGCAGGAGAGCAGCTTCAGGAGAAAGTGAAGAAGGCGCTCGGCATCGAGGCCTCTTGCCGGCTCATAGATGCGTTCAACTTCGGACAGCCAGTCCCCGCAGAGGATATGGGCATCCTCGCGTCGGACGTGTTCTCAGATAGCGTGGTCCAGGATTATTCTTTCCGGGAGCCGATCCATCCGGATTGCTGGAGGATAGAGGTCGGTTTCCTCCCAGGCGTGACCGACAATATCGGCCATACCGCTTCGGAAGCCGTGAAGGACCGGCTCGGCAAGGAACTGGAGATATACCATTCAACGGTCTACGCGATCAAAGGGCCTGTGGACGAGATGATGTGCGACAGGATAGCGGTCATGCTGCACAATCCCCTGGTGGAGAAATACCACATCTACCCTCCGGGTGCGGACCCCAAGCCATACCTTCCGAAAGTCAACATACCCCACGCGCCTTCGGTCCAGACGTTCAGCCTGCACATGGGCAAGGAGCGGTTCGAGGCGTTCGCGAAGGAGAAGCTTCTATCCCTCTCATACGAGGAGTTCCTGGCCATAAAGCAGTACTTCAAGACGGAGAAGGTCATAGAGCAACGGAAGAAGGTCGGTCTCGAGCATCACATCACGGATGTCGAGCTCGAAGCGCTGGCGCAGACCTGGAGCGAGCATTGCAAGCACAAGATCTTCAACGCGGAGATCAGCTACAAGGAGGATGGCGAAGGCCATGCCATCAATTCGCTGTTCAAGACATTCATACGCGGCGCCACGGAGCGCATCAAGAAGCCATATGTGGTCAGCGTCTTCAAGGACAACGGCGGCATCATAAAGTTCAACCACGAGTACGACATCGCGGTCAAGGTCGAGACGCACAACGCCCCATCGGCGCTGGATCCGTACGGCGGCGCGCTCACCGGGGTCCTCGGCGTCCAGCGGGACGTCATGGGAACCGGCATGGGAGCGAACCCGATCGCGAACATAGACGTGCTCTGCTTCGGCCCCCAGGACGCCAAGCAGCCCGAGATTCCCAAAGGCGTCCTCCATCCTACGGTCATATCCGAAGGCGTCGTCAAGGGCATCGAGCATGGCGGCAACAAGATGGGCATACCTACGGTCAACGGCTCCATCATATACGAGAAGGAATACATCACGAGGCCCCTCGTGTATTGCGGCACCATCGGCATCATGCCATCCATGATCGGCAACCGCAGGACATCCGAGAAAGTCATAGAGCCCGGATATCTAGCGGTCATGGTAGGTGGCCGCGTAGGCAAGGACGGGATCCATGGAGCGACGTTCTCGTCCATGCAGATAGACGCGAGCGTGCCGCAGAGCGTCGTCCAGATAGGCGACCCGATAACGCAGAAAAAAACCCTGGATTTCACTATAGAAGCACGGGACAAGCTGCTCTACGAGGCGGTGACGGACAATGGCGCCGGCGGCCTGTCATCGAGCATAGGCGAGCTAGCCCAGATATCGCATGGATGCGAGATAAACCTGGACAGATGCCCGCTGAAGTACCCTGGGCTGGACCCATGGGAGATACTCATCTCGGAATCGCAGGAGAGGATGACCCTCGCCGTGAAACCGGAGAAGATCGAAGAGCTGATGGCCCTCGCGAAAATGCATGGCGTGGAAGCCACTGTGGTGGGCAAATTCACCAAATCCGGCAAGTTCCATGCCCTCTACAAGGACCAGACCGTCGCTTACCTGGACATGAAATTCCTGCATGACGGCGTCCCGCAGCTCAAGCTCAAGGCCACATGGAAGAAGCTTATTTTCCCGGAGCCTAGCATCCCGGCATCCGATCCCGCGCTCATACTCCAGAGGTTGCTTTCCTCGCCGAACATCACTTCGAAGGAGAATGTCATCCGCCGCTACGACCACGAGGTCAAGGGCATGAGCGTGGTGAAGCCCATCATGGGCGGGCCTTCGGATGCCGCCGTGATAAGGCCGGCGTACAATTCCGACGAGGGGCTCGTGATATCGCATGGCATCTGCCCGAGGTACGCGCAGGACGGCTATGTCATGGCGCAGCTCGCGTTCGACGAAGCGGTCCGCAACGCGATCGCGGCGGGGGCGATGTTCGGCTACCTGGCATGCCTGGACAATTTCTGCTGGCCTGACCCGATAAAGTCCGCCAAGACCCCGGACGGGGAGCACAAGCTGGGGACTCTCGTCCGCTCGTGCATCGCGTTCTACGAGTGCGCGACAGGATACAACATCCCGATAATCTCAGGCAAGGACAGCATGAAGAACGACTATTATTCGGGGCATGCGAAATACTCCATCCTGCCGACCCTTCTCGTGACGGTCGTTGGGAAGATGAGCAGCATCCACCGGGCGATGAGCAGCGAGATGAAGAAGCCCGGAGACATGATATATGTCCTCGGGACGACGCATGACGAGCTGGGCGGCAGCGAGTTCTACAAGCTTTTCGGCGCGATCGGCAACGACCCCCCGCAGCTGCGGCCGGACGAGCACATCCCGATCTACAAGGCGCTTTCTCAAGCCATATCCGAAGGCGTCGTCGCGTCCGCGCACGATGTGTCCGAAGGCGGCCTCGCGGTCGCGTTCGCGGAATCAGCCCTCGGCTTCAGCCTGGGGGCGGACCTGGACCTCTCGCAGATAAGCGCCACGACCGAGAAATACGAGGCGCTCCTCTTCGGGGAGAGCCCCGGACGCTTCGTTGTGAGCGTGACACCTGAGAACTCGGCGCGCTTCGAGCAGATAATGGCCGGGACGGTGTGCAGGAAAGCCGGGCGCGTACGAGGGGATAGGCGTTTCATAATCAGGAAGAAAGACGCGATGGTAATGAATGAAGCGATAGAGGATTTCTGGAAGGCTTACAACAAAGGTGTCTGATTTGGAAGAATTCAGGAAAGGAATCGCCGGCATAGTGGGCGAGGCGTCAGGCCTCAAAGAGGACGACATACTTCCCACGATAGAGAGCGGTCGGATGGGCGACATATCATGCAAAATAGCATTTGTACTCTCAAAGGAGAAGAAGGAGAACCCGGCCAAGATAGCGGCCGATATAGCAAATAAGATCAAGCTCACGGATGATTTCGAGAAGTGCGAGGCTACGGGTCCGTACATCAATTTCTACCTCAGCGACAAGGCATACCTGTCCATACTCAGGGATATAGCAACCAAGAAAGAGAAATACGGCTCAGGCAAAAAGAAGAAGGGGAAGATAGTGATAGAGTTCCCCTCGGTCAATCCCAACAAGCCATGGCACATCGGCCATCTGCGCAACGCGCTCCTCGGCGATTCCGTCGCCCGCATGCTGGAGTTCGAAGGCCATGAAGTGGAGCGGATGGACTACATCGATGATTTGGGCCTCCAGGTCGCGCAGAGCCTGTGGGGGTTCCTGAACTACGATTCCAACCCGAAAGGTAAATTCGACATGTGGCTCGGCCAGCAGTATGTCGGCATAGCCAAAAGATTCGAAGAAGACAAGGATGTGATAGAAGGCGTCCGCGATACCCTCAAGAAGATGGAGGAAGGCGACAACGAGATAGCGAAGGCAGGCAGGGAGCTGGCCGAGAAATGCGTGAGCGCCCAATACCAGACGGCCTTCGACCTGGGCATCTACCACGACGTCCTCGTCTTCGAGAGCGACATCATGCGCACCATATTCGACGAGGGCCTCGAGCGCATAACCAAGAACGACGCCGTCGTCCGAGAGGAAGAAGGCAAGAACAAGGGTTGCATGGTCGTGAAGCTCAGCGAGGAGTTCGAGGCCGAGTTCGGGAAGATGGAGAATCCGGACAAGGTTCTCGTGAGGAGCGACGGCACCGCGGTCTATACCGGCAAGGACATCATATTCCATCTCTGGAAATTCGGAAAGCTCTCGAACGGCTTCAAGTACGAGCCTTTCATCAAGCAGCCTAACGGCAAGGTAGCGTACAAGACGTCCTCCTCAGGCAAGCCCATGGATTTCGGCAAGGCCGCATCCGTGGTGAACGTGATAGGCGTGGAGCAGAAATACCCCCAGCGGGTCATCGTCGAGATATTAAGACGCCTGAAATACGACGCCGAAGCGGATAACCTGTTCCACCTGTCATACGAGCGCGTGGGGTTGCCCGAAGGCGGTTTCTCCGGACGCAAGGGCACGTGGATGGGCTTCAGCGCGGATGAATTCATGGACGAGGCCAAGAAACAGGTCCTAGAGAAGATGAAGCTCGAGATGGGCGAGGAGGAGAAGAGGAAGATCGCACTCATAGTCGCTGTCGGAGCGATAAAATTCTCCATCCTGCGCGCAGGCTCGGATAAGCGCATCACATTCAGGTGGGAATCCGCGCTCAGCATGGAGGGCGATTCGGGCCCATACCTACAGTACGCTTACGTGCGGACTAACGGCATACTCGCCAAGACCAAGGAGAAGCCGTCCGCGCAGGAAGTGAAACTCAATCCGTCCGAAAAGGCGCTGATAAGGAAGATGGCGCTCTTCAGGGATGCTGCGGAGAAAGGATCCCGCGAGCGCGCGCCGCACCACATCGCGCAGTACGCGCTAGAGCTGGCGACGGATTTCAGCGGGTTCTACACGAATTCACCTGTCTTGACTGCCGAAGACGAGAACGTGAGGAAGAACCGGCTCGCGATTACGCATGCTACAGGCATCGTGTTGAAGAACGCGCTCTGGCTGCTGGGGATAGAGTGCCCGGAAAAAATGTAATATATGGGCACATTTTCTAATTTTAATTGATTTGTGGACATAATGACCACAATCTTTATATATTTTATATTTGTAGACATATGCATGGCTTATATAGAAAAGCAGCGCCACGGCAACAAAATCTACTACTACCTCGTCAAGAGCGTGCGCGTTTCGCTATCATCAGTGAAAAAGGTACGCATCTTCATCGGACCGAAGCTTCCACCCCACGAAGAATTACAAGCGTTTTTCCACGAATTGGAGAAGCGATCACCAAAGCCATACTCTGCGAAGTGGCTGCCAGAAGACCTGCTGGGGCAGGTGGAAGATATAAGCGCGTCCATCGCCGCCTATCACGAGTTCCCAGACGAAATCCTGCCAGAGGATTTCCTTGTCCGCTTCACCTACAACACCAATGCGATCGAAGGCAATCCGCTGACGCTCAGGCAGACCGCGCTTATACTTTCGGACAAGATATCCCCCCAGGGCGCAAAAACCGAATCCGTGATAGAGGTGATGAACGGGAAGGACGCATGGGAACTGATCAGAGGCAGCTGTGGCACCATCACCGAAAAGTTCCTTCGCAGGGTCCAATACGAGGTCACCAAGAACACTGGCTGCCGGTTGCAGGGCGAGTATCGCGACAGCGAGGTGCGCATATCCGGCTCGGAATGGGAACCCCCTCTGGCAAAAGAGGTGCCTCGGTTGGCAAAAGAGGCCATCCTCGAGTATAAAACATTGAAGCGGAAATCGCATCCATTGGAACTTGCAGCGTGGATGCATAACCGGATCGCGCAGATACATCCGTTCACGGATGGCAATGGCAGGACGGCGCGGCTGGTGATGAACTGGGTCCTTCTCAGGAACCATTTTCCCCCGATTATCATCGATGTGCGGAACAAGGAGGAATATTACATGATGATCGAAAAAGCCGATAAAGGAGACCACAAACCATTCGCGGTTTTCCTCGCTAAACAACTGCTGGAACAATATGCCGTGCTCGCAAAGAAATGACCTTATCTCCTTATCCATTCGAGCGTCTTATCCAAATCGCGTACAATCCCGCGCCTCTAGAAATATCTCAAGACAATCGCCACGTCCCTTTCCAGGAATTTCATGGAATGCGGATGCTCTTTCACGACTCCCTGCCAGCCCTTATCACTGCAAAGTCGGATTCTATCGCTGCGCGGCCTTCACCATGTCAATGCGCCTGGATAACCTCTGAAGCCTTCAGCCTTTCCAGCTGATTTATCTTGGGGCAAACCCAGAACCTTCAAAATCGAATGTCGAGAGATAATCGGAAATCCGTTCAGCCCTCCGTATCATCCTGAATTCTCCGTTTTCTGTCAAAAGGAATTCTGCGCATCTTAGTTTTCCATTGTACTGGAACCCCATCGCATATCCATGGGCACCAGCATCATGGAAAGCGAGGACATCCCCCTGCCCTATTTCAGGCAGGTCACGGTCTATTGCGAATTTGTCGTTATTTTCACAAAGCGAACCAGTAACATCATATCGGCAATCCCTGGATTGTTCCTCCTTCCCCAGCACCGTGATATGGTGGTATGCGCCGTATAGCGCAGGCCTCATGAGGTTTGCCATGCATGCGTCCATGCCAACGTAATGCTTGTGTTTTTTGGTCACGTGCCTTACGGTTGAAACAAGGTAGCCGTGCGGCCCTGTAATGAGCCTTCCACATTCCATGAAAAGCCGCGGCAGAGAGGCGAGGACACCCGACCGCTTCGCATATTCTTCCCGTATGCCTTTTGAAACAAGCTGAAGGTCGACCGCGTTCTGATCAGGCCTGTAGGGGATTCCTATCCCCCCGCCGGTGTTGATAAATCCGATATGTACTCCCTGCTCCGAAAGCGTGGCCGAAATATCTAGAAGCATTTTTGCGGTTTCAACGAAATATTGCGGATTCAGTTCGTTAGATGCGATCATGGTATGCAATCCGAATTCGCGTATCCCTTTCGAAAACGCCTTGCGGTACGCATCGTATATCCGGTCGCCTGGCACGCCGTATTTCGCTTCTTCCGGCCTTCCTATGATCGCGTTTCCTTCCCTTAAAGCGCCCGGATTATACCTGAAGCATATCATGTCTGGCAGGCCGGCATGGGTTTCAAGAAAATCAAGGTGGGTTATATCGTCGAGGTTTATCATAGCTCCAAGCGCCTTTGCGTGGACAAATTCCTCTGCCGGGGTATCATTTGAAGTGAACATTATGTCGTGCCCTGTCATTCCGACCATACCCGCTAACCTAAGCTCCGGCAGGGAACTGCAGTCCGCCCCGAAACCTTCTTTTTTCAGGATCTCTAGTATATGGGGGTTGGGGCAGGCCTTTACTGCGAAGTAGTTCCTGAAACCCCCCGGGACCCAGGAAAAAGCGTCATTCAACCCCCGCGCCGTTTCTTTCATGCCTTTTTCATCGTAGATGTAGAACGGGGTCGGATGCTTCTTCGCAAGGTTCTGTACTTGCTCTTTTGTGAAAGGAAGAGTTTGCTTCATGTTAATACCCAATCTACTACTGCATCAATAATTTTAAATAGTGTAGAAGCAGCTAAAGAAGTGGAACGAAGCCCGGGCGGTCATCCATTCTTCTCTTCAAGCAGCCTCTTGGGTATCTCGTATACGATGGGGTTCGAGTCCGATAATATCTCCCCTGTGACCGAGATTCTCCCATTCCGTTTGGCGCGATTTATCTCAGAGTTCGCTCCATACACCCCGGATAAGAGCCAGAACGCCACGAGCGCCAAAAGCAATATCGGGGAAACCTCCAATATCAATGCAGGATATACGCTTCCGAGAGCCAATGATATCACGCACAATACGGCCAGGGAGTAGTAGATGAGATAATAGACCAAGCTGTTCTTCATCCTGATCGTGATTTTTCCCGCCGTCTCGATCCTGTCATAGAAAAATGCCATATCAACCCTTGATCCAATCCAGTGTTTTTTTCAAATCGCGGACTATGCCGCGCCTTTCGAAATATCTGAGCACTATCGCCACGTCCCTCTCCAGGAATTTCATGGAATGCGGATGCTCCTTCACGACGCCCTGCCCGAAATCTATCAGATAAGGCACGTCCCCCATGAGGATATTGTATTCGCTGAGATCGGCGTGGACCAGCCCTGCCTTGTACATCTTCCTGATATCATCCAGTATGGAATCCAGGTCCTTCTCCCCGCGGATGGGGCCGAGCACGCTCATAGTAGGGTATGGTAATTCCCCTTCCCCCAGGAAGCTCATCACAAGGATCCTGTTGAGCATATAGTACGGTTTTGGCGCGTGCACATTTGCCCTTTCGCATATCTCCAAGTTCTTGAACTCCTTGTGCACGAACGCCTTCACAATCTCCCGGTCGTTGTGCTTTATCCTGCCGAATCTCGGGTCGCCCTGGAGGTATTCCTCTTTGCGGAAGAAAGGCGCGGTCTCGTTCTTGTATATCTTAACGGCCACGTACGTCCCGGATGGCGTGGTCGCCCTGAAGACATTGGCCTCTTTCCCTGTGGATACCGGATAATCAATACTCTGGAGGATCCCTTTCTTGATTAGCTTGGATAAATCCAGCAAAGCGCCCTTGTCGAAGACCTCGCTCTCGGTCTTGAACCGCTCCTTGAGCTGGTAGTTTTCTTTTAAGCGCCTTTTAGTCATAGGATAAGAACGCAGAAGGGGTTTAAATCGAAATCTGTCCGGAAGAATGAGAAATAAAATATAAAAAAAATCAGATGTGGCCCTCTTCCTTGAGGATCCTTGCCTGGAGCGGGAAGTATCTCCAAATCACATCGCCTTTCGAGTCTCCTTGTATCTCGAACGGTTTCACTATGACGACATCGCCTTCCTTCACCCAGATCTTGTTCTTCAATTTCCCGGGGATGCGGCACATCCTTTCCTTGCCGTCCTTGCACGCGACCTTCATCCTGGAGCCGCCCATGAGACCGAGCACGACGCCGAGCACTTCGCCTTCGCGGGGAAATCTCAGGCGCCTGCGCTCCTCGTCCCTGCTCAGCGGCGGGGCTCCTGTCCCCGGTTTCTTCTTGTTCTGGCTGTAATCTTTCCTGAAAACCAACAACTCACATCCGGTGCTGCGCTCACCTTATCGCTTTCCTCGCGCCGCAGCTCTCGCAGACGAGCTGGCGTATCCCGTGGCCCGCTTCCTCTATATGGGTGTCCGGGCGGTTGCACTCCTTGCAGATGACATACCTGCTGACGAAATCCGAGAGCTTGGTATTCACCATGTCTCCTATGAGCTTTCTCTGGAGTATGAGCCTCTCGCCTGCGATCTCGACCGGGACCGCGAGCTCTTTGGAGAGGTATTTGGACAATATCGCAGGATCCCTCCGGATCTTGTCGGCCACCGCCTTGAAGTTCTTGATTATCGTCTTGTTCCCTTCGCTGAAGAAGTCGAAGCGCGGGATCTCGAAGCGCTCGGTGGAGGCTGTTTTTTCCGGCAGCTTGGCGTAGATGTTGTCTAGTAAGTGTTCATAATCGTCAGAAGTCATATCAGGGATTAGCCTTGCAATGATTAAAAATCCATAGGAGATGGACGACGGGGGCGGACATCCTGAAAGTTCAGGCAGAGTTACGCGCCATTAAAAATATTATGAACCACCATCTAACACCATGCAAGGCACACTCACACTGCGAAGATTCCGAAGGGAGCATACGCGGGATGCGGAACGCACGCTGAGGCAAGTCCTCAGGAGGGGGCCGCTTCCACCAGATCTAAAGGATGGCTTTGTCATCAGTACCATGGAGAACACTCTCCCTAGGAGGGTCTTTCGTATCGTCGCATCGCATATAGATGGCATCACGCCAAATGATGAGATCTCAACAACGTACGCGCGTTCTCTCAGATTGGCAGTGCTGGAAACCGTATATTTCATCGCGACTCGCGGGAACCAAGAAGGCATGCCTATCGACACGCGCCCGGTCCATTCAAAGCGGATCTCCCGCAAGCTCAGGGAGATAGCCGAAGAGAAATACTCCCAGCGTGATATCTATTGCGCTTCGGAGCTCAACGGGCTCGCGGACACGATCGATGCCTCGAGGAGACCAAAATATCTAGGCTGAAACTAGTCATTCGAAAACTAGGCAGGGCTTTCCGGATAGGAATATCTTTTTCAGGGCGTCCTGGCTCCCTGGGCTCCCGCGGGGTTCGAACATTATGAATCCGGATGACGCGCGTATGATGCGAGAGTTCCTTGCGTTAGCCGCTTTCCGATAATTACGGAATCCCTGACCTTCGATGACAGATCCGTGCGATTTTATCCTTTCCAAGGTCGCCCGAAGTCGTCTGGCTTTCCTTACGCCCTCTAGTTTCACATAGCATCTGTATTGACTCTCTATATCAAGCGGCAGGTAAACAATCAGCGCCCGGTCGGATGCGGCCTGCATGACCGCGTGGTCCGCCCCATCCGCGCCTCCAGTGACCAATTGATACGATTTCGGTATTGACTTGACGATAGAACGTATTCTCTTAGCCGTCTTGGGGCCGATGTTCCGGTTACCCCCGATAGAGATTCGCTTCCCCCTGACACTCTTCAGGAATAGCCGAAGTGCGGTATGGTCCGGGGTATTTCCCATTCACGTCCCTTCCTGCCAGCTAGCGAGATACTTCTTCTGCTCCTCCGTGAGCACGTCCTTCTTCACGCCCATCGCAGCGAGCTGGAGCTCCGCAATCCTCTCGTCTATCTCCGGGGGCAGCGTTATCACCTGCGCCTTGAGCTTCCCCTTGTTCTTCACGAGGTATTCGCAGGCGAGCGTCTGGCCTGCGAAGGATGTGGCCATGACCTCTGACGGGTGGCCTTCAGCCGCGCCCAGATTCACGAGCCTGCCCTCTGCGCAGACATAGATGCGTTTTCCGGAAACGTCATATTCGTCTAGGAACGGGCGTATCGCCCTCTTCTTCCACTGCTTGTTCATGCCCGCGATGTCTATCTCGACGTCGAAATGGCCCGAATTGGCGACAATGGCGCCGCTCTTCATCTTCCTTATGTGCTCGGTGCTTATCACGTGCTTGTCTCCGGTGACCGTCAGGAAGATATCGCCTATCGGGGCCGCCTCGCTCATCGGCATCACGCGGTACCCATCGAGCACCGCCTGCATGGCGCGGAACGCGTCCACTTCGGTGACTATGACGTTCGCTCCGAGCCCCTTCGCGCGCAGCGACACCCCTTTCCCGCAGTCTCCGTATCCTGCGACCACGAACGTCTTTCCCGCTATGAGCGTGTTCGTGGCCCTCAAGATGCCGTCGATCGTGGACTGGCCGGTGCCGTAGTAGTTATCGAGCAGATGTTTCGTTTTGTTATCATTGACCGCGACCACCGGATATTTCAAAGCGCCGTCCTTCTCCATCGCGCGGAGCCTTATCACTCCGGTCGTGGTCTCTTCGCAGCCACCTATTATCTTTTTTGCATCGTCCTTGTGCTTGGTATGTATGGCCGAGACGAGGTCGCATCCATCATCTATCGTTATGTCCGGCTTGTGAGCGATTATCTTCTCTATGTATCCGTAGTATTCTTCCGTGCTCTCGCCTTTTTTGGCATAGACATGAACCCCTTCGGCAGCGAGCGCAGCAGCGACATCGTCCTGCGTGGATAACGGGTTGCAGCCGGTTATCGCGACCTTCGCGCCGGCGGCGATGAGCGTGCGCACGAGCACGGCTGTTTCCTTCGTGACGTGGAGCGCAAGGCCTATCGTCATGCCTTTGAACGGGGTCTCCTTGGACAGCCGTTCCTTAAGGGTGAGCATGATTGGCATGTTCCTTTCCGCGAGCTCTATGTTGAGCTTCCCCTGCCCTGCGAGCTTGATATCTCTGACCTCATAATCGGTTGACATGAGTACCTATAGTCCATATCAATTAAAAAATGTTAAATGCCGGAGCTTGTTTTTCCGAATCACTTATCGACTATCAATTTCTCTTTATTGTAGATTTTCCCGTGGATGACCCCCTTGGATCTTTTCGGTATTGATCGGCCATGAGGGTCGTACGATAAACCTTGATATCTTCCAGCTTGAGACACCCATCCCATGGTGCCGTTGATACGTATCACCCCACCATCCATCGCTTCCCCTATATCATTGCCGGCATTCCCTTCCACCGTTATGGTGCCGCCTTTCATTATTCCTCCAATCCCGGCGCCAGCATTCCCGTCCACGAGTATAACCCCGCCTTTCATGTATTGCCCGAGGCCGTGCGAAGCATTTCCATGGATTGTTATGATTCCCCCCGCCAATCCAAAGCCAACGCTGCTGCCGGCATCGCCCTCAACTATAATAGAGCCATTCTCCATTTCAGAGCCGACACTATGACCGGCAGCCCCCGTGATAGTGATTTTCTTCTTGTTGAGATATCCCAGGTAAACGATCGGTTCAGCAAAATGAGCAGTATGGATGACGAATTCGTCGTCCTTGCATGCTTCCATCAAAGCGCTCAGGAAAAAACCGGCTTTTGCCGGGAAATTCGTTCCACCTTGGAATTCTGCTAGCGCGATTGAGACTGATTCGATGTCTTTTGAAGAGAATTCTTGGTTTTTCATCATTCCAAGCGGCTTTGAGTACATATCGGACAATAATTCGATTGCAGATGCCGACTCTTTCCATACCTCCTTCATCCTCGCCAGGGCTGGATTAGTTTCCACCTTCGCTACCCTGACATTTTGTTCGCTCTCCGGTTTGAACGGCCCGAACCTGCTGGAAGCTGACAGTACTGTGGGATTTGATTTTCTTATCATTTGAGGTGCAGCATCCATGGGAATCACGACAACTGCACTCCTCTGATTAGAATATTGCCTCTTGCGAATTTAGATATCCCCCTGTGATTATTGACCCGTAGTTCGCCGCCTTGCATACAACCGCCAATTCTCTCGCCAGCATCCCCTTCCACGGTTATGATTCCGGCTTTCATGAAGTTGCCAACATCATCGCCAGCGTCTCCCCTCACGGTTATCGAACCACCCTCCATCCTGTGGCCAGTACAGGAGCCGACACCCCCCTCCACAGTGATATTCTTTGTGTTATGGTGCCCAAGGTATGGGATCGGTCTGGAAAGATGGGTTGTGTGAATTACAAAATCTTTATCCTGGCAGTTGTTAATCAATGCGCTCAGGAAATGACCTATGTTGTTTGTGAAATCGATATCGTTTTGGAATCTGGCGAGTTCCAAAGAAAACAGTTCGACGTCTTTTGCGGAATATTCGAGCCCTCTTATCCTGCCAAGCATCGTGTCATATGCTATAAGATATTCTTGGGTGCACTGCTTCCATATCCTCGTCATCTCATCAAGAACCGGACTCGATTTCACAGCTGCTGTTCTAACGTCATGTAGCAGCTCGCGCCTGAATCCATCGAATTTTCTGGAAGCTGCCAGTATCGCAGGTTTTTCCCTAGCGCGCACTACAGTATCCATGGAAATCTCTCGTTTCTTGGTAAGCGTATATTGCATCAATATACTTAAATATATATCTATTGACACAATATCAGAGGATTGATCCCCCGTCCATTTCTCTATCCGCTAAAATGCGGTCCACGTAGGATTCCTTCACCTGAAAGCCCAAAACCGATCCCCATCAGTTATTTATTCCTTGCCCTTCAAGGTGAGATTCCTATGGAACTAATCGTAGCCGAGAAGCCCAGAGTGGCAGAGAAGATCGCGATGGCGATCGGAGAGGACGTCCAGAAAAAGGTCCACAACGGCATATCCTATTACGAAGGCACCACCGGAGGCAACGAGTTCGTGGTAGCTCCGGCTGTCGGCCATATCTACACCCTCATAGAGAAGGAGAAGAGCCGGGATTACCCGGTCTTCGATATAGAGTGGGTCCCTTCCTACGTCGCATCCAAGGAGGCGGCATACACCAAGCCATACGTGGAACTGCTGCAGAAGCTCGGCCGCAAGGCCGACGTATTCGTCTCTGCGTGCGACTATGATATAGAAGGATCCACGATCGCGTACAACGTCTTCCGCTTCTCCACGACCATCCGCGAAGGCAGGAGGATGAAGTTCTCCGCGCTCACCAAGGAGGATCTGGCCGAAGCGTACGCGAACCGGACGGATTTCGATTACAGCAACGCCAATGCCGGAGAGGCAAGGCACATACTCGACTGGTATTACGGCATCAACCTGAGCCGTGCCCTGATGGGCGCGCTCCATGCCGCGCATCGCTACCGCGTCCTATCTATCGGCCGTGTGCAAGGCCCGGCGCTATCGATGCTATCGAGCCTCGAGAAGGATATCCGCGCTTTCGTCCCTGTCCCTTATTGGGAGCTCACAGCCATGATAAAGGACGTGGAATTCACCCACACGAACGGGAGGTTCGACAACGAGCCCGACGCCGAAGCGTCATTGGGCAAAACCTCGGATAAAGGGGTCATATCGAGCGTGGACGTCAAGGTGCAGGAAGTGCCCGCCCAGCCGAACTTCGACCTCACCAGCCTCCAGGTCGAGGCCTACCGCCTCTTCGGGTTCAGCCCGTCGCGGACGCTGGAAATAGCGCAGACGCTCTACGAGGCATCGATCATAACCTACCCGAGAACCTCTTCGCAGCAGATCCCGGCCACGATAAAGACGACGCCTATAGTCTCGGCCCTCGCTTCGAATCCCGAATACAAGGAATTGACTAAAAAAATAATCGACAACAAATGGTTCAAATGCGTGCAGGGCAAGAAGGAGGACCCGGCGCATCCTGCCATCCATCCTACGGGCCAGAGCGCCAAGGTGGGCGAGCAGGAGAAGAAGCTGTACAACCTGATCGTGCGCCGTTTCCTCGCATCGTTCGCCCCTGCGGCGAAAAGGGAGCGCGTGCGCGTGGAAGCCGATGCCGGAGGGGAAGTCTATTCCGTCGCCGGAAGCAGGCTCACGGAAAAAGGCTGGACCGAGTTCTACGGCGATTACTACACCCCGGAGGACGTCGAGCTCCCGAAATTCAAGGTGGACGACAAGGTATCCGTGGATGATAAGAAGAAGACCAAGAAGGAGACAAAACCGCCGAAAAGATACACCCAGGCGTCCATTGTGTCAGAGCTGGAGAAGCGCCACCTGGGGACGAAATCCACCCGTTCGGTCGTTGTCGATACCCTGTTCAAGCGCGGATACGCTGCCGGGACCAAATCCATAGACGTCAGCGATTTCGGCATCAAGGTATCGGAAGTGCTCATGAAATACGCCCCTGAGATAATGGACGAGAACCTCACCAGGAAGATGGAGGAGGAGATGGAATCCATCCAGGACGGCAAGCTCGAGAAGGAGAAGGTCATAGACGAGGCGAAGGAGATACTCGTCCAGATGCTCGATCGCTGGAAGAGCAGCGAGGCGAAGATAGGGAACGAGCTGCTCGCGGCCCTGGAGAGCACGCAGGCTCAGCAGAACATGCTCGGCCCATGCGACAAGTGCGGAAAGCAACTGCGCATCATACGCATGCGCGATGGCAGGCAGTTCGTGGGATGCACAGGATACCCGGAGTGCAGGAACACGTACCCGTTGCCACCCGGCTCGATGGTCACGCCCGGCGGCAAGCCATGCCCGACCTGCGGCAAACCCACTATCAACGTTAAAAAAGGCCGCATGAGATACACCATGTGCATAGACCCGAATTGCCCGTCGAAAGCCGACTGGAAGAAAAAGAAGTTCGAGCCCAAGGCCAAAGAAGAGAAAGCCGTTGAGACGGCCGAAGAATAGTGGTGCGGATGAGGAAGATCGCCGATCATGAGGTCAAAGGGAAGAAAGTCATCGTGCGCGCAGACCTTAACTCGCCGGTTGAGGATGGAAAGATAACCGGGAGCGCGCGGATAAACGCCCACGCCAAGACGATCAAGGAGCTCAGCGACCGCGGCGCGGCTGTCATCGTGCTATCCCACCAGGGCAGGGAAGGCCACGACGATTTCATCGGCCTCGAGCAGCACGCGAAGCTGCTGCGCCAGAAGCTCGGCAAGGATGTCATATTCGTGGCGAACGTGGTCGGCGCGGACGCCGAGCGCGTCATAGATCGGCTCAAGCCCGGCGAAGTGATGGTGCTGGACAATGTCAGGTTCCTGCCATGCGAGACCGGCCACAAGGACGGCCTGGGCGAGATCGTGCACCACCTTTCGCCGAAAGTCGATTATTTCGTGCTCGATGCGCTCTCGGTGGCGCATCGGAAGCATTCCAGCGTGGTCGGATTCACCAAGACGATACCATCTTTCGCGGGAGACGTCCTCGCTGCCGAGATCGAGGCCGTGGAGAAAGTGAAATCATGCAGGGACGTCTCGTTCATATTCGGAGGCTCGAAGGTCGAGGATTCGTTCTCGGTGATGAAGAAATGGCTCGCTGACGGGAGGGCCAGGCACGTGATGGTGGGCGGAGCGTTGTCCGTCCTTTTCCTCCGCGCCGCCGGACACGGGATCGGGGACTCGTCCGCTTACCTGAAGGATTCCGGCCTGGAAGCGCAGATACCCAAGGCCAAAGAGCTGCTCGATTCCTTCGATGGCAAGATATCGTTGCCAATCGATGTCGGATTGTCTCATAACGCCGAACGCACGGATGCGGATGTCGGGAAAATCACGAGCGGCCAGATATGGGACATCGGCCCAAAGACCGTGGCGCGCTATGTCGAGGCGATAGACAATTCGCACTGCATCGTGATGAACGGCCCGCTCGGGGTGTACGAGGTCGAGAAATTCTCATCGGGCACGCGGTTGATACTCGATGCGATATCCAAATCCGATGCGTTCTCGCTTCTGGGCGGGGGGCACACGATAACCGCGCTGGAGCGGTTCGGGCTGGACAAGAAGAATTTCGGGTACGTGAGTTTGTCCGGTAAGGCCCTGATAGAGTATCTGTGCGGGAAGGAATTGCCAGGCATAGCCGCCCTCAATGAGAACGAGAAAAAATTCTTGAAAGTATGAATTATAGTTTCAATCCTGTATCCACGATCAACTTCCCTTTGTGGTATATGCTGCCGCCATATATACCGGAGGCGAGATGATATCTCCCGCCGAGGAAAATCTTGCCGCCTTTCATGCCAGAACCGACATCGCGTTCGGCATCCCCCTCCACGGTTATAGAGCCGCCCTTCATACCAACACCGGTATCCAAGCCAGAATTGCCTTTCACGATGATGGTGCCTCCTTCCATATCGCTGCCGAGATCAGCTTCTACATCCCCATATACCGTTATGGTCCCGTCTTTCATATTTCTGCCGATGTGATACCCTGCCTTCCCGTTCACTATGATGGTGCCACCCACCATCTCCATGCCTACGGCATTGCCGGCATCCCCCTCCACGGTGATATCCTTCGTGGTTAGATACCCGATCCGGTTGATCTCTTTGCTAAGATGTCTTGTATAGATTACGAATTTTTCTTCTTGGCAGTTGTTGATCAGCGCGCTGAGGAAAATGCCAGGTTTCAATGCGAAATCCTCGTCTTGGAATTCAGCAAGAGCGATGGAGAACGTTTCGACATCCATTGCAGTATATCTCAGGTTCTTTATGCTGGCGAGCATCTTGTCATAAGCGCGTCTTTGAAATCCGCTAATAGCGATATTTTCATCTCCGTATGCGGCCCACGCTCTTTTCATCCCTTCGATGGCCTCGTTCGTTTCCACCTCCGCTCTCCTGACCATCTGCTCGGTTTCCGGCTTGAAAAGGCCGAAGCCCTTTGATGCCTGGCAAGAATCGATCCGGGTTCTGGGCCTCACGATCATATCCCATCCCCTCCCTTAGGCCAGATCAGCACGCCCTTATGATATATCATGCCTGCAAGCATTTTTCCACTGAGTTTCCCCAAACCCCCTTCCAGGCGGATCTCCCCGCTCATCATGTGGTCCCCGACGCTACCCATCGGATTCCCCTCGACGATTATGCGACCCCCTCTCATCGCGCGTCCGAGATCGTCTCCGCAATCCCCCCTGATCAATAGGCGTCCGCCCGTCATCATCTCTCCGGCTCTTTCTCCCGCATCCCCATCCACTGTGACGGAGCCGCCTTCCATCAAAAACCCGGCATTATTGCCCGCATCCCCTTCCACCATGATGTCCTTGGTGTTCTTGTACCCCAGGATCATAAACTGCTCTTCATAGTGCCTGGTATGCAATATGAAATCGTTGCCAGGGCAGTTGTTGATGAGGGCGCTCATGAATACGCCCGCCTTGAAAGGATGGCCTCGAATGAAGCGGGAGAGCGCGACGCTGAACGACTCCACATCCCTAGCGGAATACGTCAGCCCCCTGAAGATGCTAGAAGCCGCGGAATAACCCTCATCCAACTTTATCTTGCACTCGAACCCGCACCATGCATCGACCAGCGCTTCGACCCTCTCGTCTTTTACCGGTTCGGATGTTCTTACCGCCCGCTCGACCTCCGGTCTCAACCCGCGGAATGCCCTGGAAGCTGCGAGCGACGCATCATCCGTTCTCCGGGCTTGGGCGGCGATCATGCCCTCTCACCCTCGGGCCAGATAAGCACGCCCTTATGGAATATCCTGCCGCCGCTGACGCGCTCGACCAAGCTCATGGCCAAGCTTCCGAAATCTCCGTTCAGGCGGATTTCGCCATTGCTCATATTCCCTCCTACATTGGCTCCGGCATCGCGTTCGATTATGATCCGCCCGCCCTTCATCATCGAACCGACCAGATCCCCAGCATCCCTCACGCTTATGATGCCGCCTTTCATGCCGTTTCCGACAAACGTCTCCGCGCTTCCATTCACGGTTATGGTGCCCTTTTCCATCGACCAGCCGACCTGGTAACGCGCGTTCCCATTCACTGTGATGCGACCGCCTTTCATTCTAAGTCCTGCGAGATCCCCGACATCTCCTTCAACGGTGATTTCCTTGATGTTGTAGAACCCGAGACTGCTGACGGGTTCGGAAAGGTGGCTCGTGTGCACTCTGAAACTGCCTTCTGGGCTATTGTTGATCAAAGCGCTGATGAAAATCCCTGCTCTGGCGCAGAATTCCTTCTGATCCTGGAATTCAGCAAGCGCGATACTGAATCTTTCTATTGTTTCCGATGAATACGCCAACGCTCTCGCTGATTCTAAGGCCAATGAATAATTCTCGGTTTTTATTGCTCGCGCTGGTCCGACTCCGTGTCTTAGCTTGAAATCATTCCAAGCCTGGATCAGCGCCTCGAGCTTCTCATCCCGTGCAGCTTGCGGCGGAGTGCGGACTGGCACCTCTAGCTCAGGAGCGTAACCCGTCCTGAACATGCGCGCAGCTTCCGTATGCGATGCCCGGGCCCTTCTGGAGGCATTCATCCGCTCTCACCGTCTTTCGAGAAAATCAGCTCTCCCTTGTGGAAGATTTTGCCGCCATGAATCTTTTCCGAGAGGCTTTCTATATCTCCTTCGATGTGGAGTTCCCCGCCCCTCATCTCCTTTCCGGTCTCCTTGCCGCTGCCTCCGAATATCCTTATGATGCCGCCATTCATCCCATGCCCGGCCCTTTTGCCAGCATTCCCGTGAACGGTTATCGTGCCGTTTTTCATACATGTGCCGAGATCCCTGCCGGTGTCCCCGTAGATCTCCACCGTGCCGCCATCCATGTACAATCCTGCGCTTCGGCCGGTGTTACCGCCCACCTTGACGAAGCCACCCAGCATGTAATAGCCCACCCTGTCGCCGGCATTCTTCAATATTTCAATATGGCAGCCGTCCCTCATCTCATAACCTATGTCTGATCCGGCACTGCCCTTGATCATGATCCTGCCCTTCCACATGGAACTCCCGATGTCGTCCTCGGCATCCCCCTCCACGGTTATCATGCCGCCTTTCATATTAGACCCGATTCTTCTCCCGGCATGCTCTTCCACCACCATCTCTCCGCCGGACATGTCAGCGCCAAAATGGCTTCCACCGTGCCCTTTGACGATTATCGTCCCGCTCCGCATATTATTCCCGATGCTGGAATCGCAGTCACCTTCGATTACGAGCGTGCCCCCATCCAATTCCCTTCCGCAATGGGTGCCAGGGTCTCCTATCACGGTCAGTTTCTTGCTGCATCTGTACGCGAGGGAACTCACTCCCTTGCCGCGGTGGCCGGTATGCAATATGAACTCCGGTTCATCGCTGCTGTTAATCAGCGCGCTCAAGAAAATGCCCGCCCTCACATCGAAGCGCTTGCCGCTCCAGCTCTTAGCAGGGCGGGGGTCGTCGATCAGCGCGAGGTTGAATCCATCGACATCTACGGCAGGGCATCTGATCGCCTTGGCCAGACCGAGCGCGTCGCGGTACGCATGAGCGAGCCATTCCTCCGAATTAGCCGGGTTCTCGAGCGATAATCTCTCGAAAGCGGTCCTCATCGCGACGAGATTTCCGTTCTGCTGGACCTGCGATGTCCTGGTCTCTCGCTCGCTCTCCGGTAAGTAGCCACTGAACCTGCCCGCCGCGTAAGTGGCCTCAGCGTGGCGGTTTGCCCTCAGTTTCCGCATGTTGAACGGTATCAGTGTGTCTGAATCTGTTTAAAAAAGTAGGTCATGGCTGGTTCCCCGCGCTCCAAACACATCTCCGTTGTGGAATCAACCATCTATCAGTAGAGGTCCTTGATCTTCCCGAGTATCATGTCCTCTATGCCGAATTTCACGTCTTTCCCCGGCACTATGATGAGCGCCTTCCACGGTATGCCCTGCTTGTACGCTACCCTCGCCCTCCGGTGACCATCGAGCAGGATGCCCTTATCCTTCTTCTGGAGCACGATTATCGGGGTGGAATACCCCCCGCTTATGGCCGAATTTATCATCTTCATCTTCTCCGCTGCCATGGCCTCGCTCTCCTCGCCCGGGAACGTGTAGAGCAGTTCGCCGAGCTCCTTCCTGCCAAGCATCGCCTTCTTCTTGGTGAATCCCACCCCGGGGTAGAGCTGCTCGTAATAAGCTATGAGTTTCCTGCAGATCCTCTCCTCTTCATCAGGCGGCACGAGTCCGACAACCATTCCATTCACCGGTTTTCTAAACCCACGAGAGATTTTTATCCTTGCCTGAACGGATGCCTTCTCGTGGCTTCATGGAAAACTATATAAATATTTCTATCCAAATGTTTCGCATAATATTATAAGCTTTACTATGTCTGAGGCGCGTTTTATGGCTACAATGGCAACGAAATGTCCAGAATGCAAGAGCAAACGAATTGTGCGCGATTATGAACGCGGTGAAGTATTGTGCTCGAGCTGCGGCTTGATCATCTCCGAGAACATCCAGGACATGGGTCCCGAATGGAGGGCGTTCGACGCCGAGCAGAAGGAGAAGAAAGCCCGCGGAGGCGCTCCGATAAAATACATGAGGCCGAACAAGGGCCTCGTCACCGAGATAGACCAGTACAACCGCGACATCCGCGGCGGCAAGATAAGCCCGAAGAAGCAGGCGCAGCTCTACCGCATGAGGAAATGGCACAAGCGCGTGTCCATCGCGACGTCCATGGAAAGGAACCTGGTCATTGCTTTAGCCGAGCTAGACCGTGTGGCATCGTCCCTCGGCCTTCCGGAAAATATCAAGGAGAGCGCAGCGCTCCTCTACAGGAAGGCCGTCAAGGAAGAGCTCATCCGCGGAAGGCTGATCGAATCCGTGGTGGCCGCGGTCATATATGCCATCTGCAGGCTCCAAGGCATCCCGAGGACGCTGGACGAGATATCCAGGGCTTCGGGCATAGAGAAGAAGGAGATCGGCAGGGCATACAGATTCCTCAAGACCGAGCTGGACATCGACGTCCCGCTCACCGACCCGGCGCAATACGTCCCGAAGTTCGCGACGGCGCTCAAATTGGGCGGGGAAGTCCAGGAGGAGGCAGTGAAGCTCATCCGCAAGGCGCTCCGCAAAGGATTGATATCCGGGCGCGGTCCGACCGGAGTCGCAGCAGCGGCCCTCTATATCGCCAGCGCGATGCACGGCGAGAAGAAGACCCAGAAAGAGGTGGCGGATGTAGCCGGCGTGACCGAGGTCACGATCAGGAACCGCTACCGCGAACTCAAGAAAGAGCTGGGCCTGAAAGTCAACCTTTGACGTGTTTTACACGTCAAAATTTGCCAACAAGTTGGCAAACCTCTGATTTTTTTCCTTACTATCTTCTTCTTAACTATTTTCTATCTTTTCTCTGTGGGATGATGAGAGTTTGACAGGCTGAAGGCGCAAGCCTCATGAAGGAAACATCACTCTGACCACATACTTCTGTTTCGCGTAGTTGATGGAACATTTCCAGAGGAATTTTCACCGCTATTTTTCGTGAGGTTCAAAGGGTTTTGGCTTCCAATACGATGCGCTTAATAACTGAGACAAATTCCTTGGCCTGTGTCCTTGCAAAACTTGCATCAGCTGAGTTTATCTCACCGATTCCATAAGACGCCTGGACTCTCCAAGTCCTTACTTTGTCCAAAGTTTCCGAATATCTTTCGCTAAGTTCCTTGGCACGTTGAAGATATTCCAGATATTTGTTATCCACCTTGCCTTTCTTCGCATAGAATCTTTCGAATGCCAAGACTGCGCATTCATGGGATCTTGCTTCGAGGCCTATGAGCCACAACGCTGCCAATGTGGCATGGTACATAGAATAATACGCAGTGACTATAGCCCAGTCGAAGAACTTATTATTGAACATAAGCTCCATTGCGGCTATGTTCGTCTCGGCTTTTGCGATGTGCTCATCCACAGTATTCAAATCAGGTGTTTTCTTTATCAGCCTGGGAGGCGATTCCGAAGTCCCGACAAAACATCTATCCAGCCTGTCCATCACGCGGTTCACCCATTTTCAGCACGAAATTCCAAAAATTCTCCTCTCCAAAGAAAACGATTCTTTCATCCCATATACTCTTGTATATAGCTTTTTTTCTCCATTCTTTTTCCAATTCGTTGAGGTTTATCGGATGGAACGAGATTCTCTTTCCCGTCAGCATCTCATGCTTTTTCACAATCTTTTCTATCTCGTTTCTGGTTTTCCCATCTCCAACCAGCACAAAAAGAAGGTCTATATCACTGGATTCTCTTTGTTGGCTGCGTGCCACAGAACCGAAAAGCAGGACAAAATACACTGACGTACGTAAGTTGTCGGCTACTTCGGAGACGAGGCTGTAGACTATGGAACCCTGATCGTTCTTTTTGATGAATTCCCTTTTATTTTCCAACTCTGCGAAAGCCAACGCCTTCTGAACAAGTTCATTATGCCTGTTAAGGCGATAAAACACCTGGTTGCCCTTTTTCTCTCTTAAAAATACCTTAGCGTTAACCAGCGACTTCAGGTATGCTATAGATCTTTCATGGGTCGTTTTAGTCATCCTTTCAATCTGTCGGCCATACAATTCCTTATATGGATTATGCAAGAATGCTGTCAGGAGTTTGAATTCCGGGTCTAACACGATTCCATTATGTTTCGAATCATTTATAATGGTTGATAAACAAACCGACTGGTTTGAATTCAAACCAATACAGGGAAACTGACTTTCGCCTGATTTTTATTCATGCCCATCCAAGTAGTTCCCGCGGATGAAGAAAATGCAATACCTCTGAGCCCGCAAGGGCAATGAAGTAGATCTTGAGTTCTGACGCGATTTCTCGCCCGTTTACGGGTGATTCTTACGGAATTTGGCTTCTGCGCACCTTATGTACCCATCGTCATGAGTCGTCCACCCCGCGTTCCTCTTGCATTCAAGTTCATATCGGTTCAATTCAGCACTCTGCGAGGGTATTATCAGGCGTTGAGGGGGTGGGTAACCTCCCTCATATGCGGTATTCCATAAAGCACCTAAAGCTGTGGCAGCCGCCAATGCAATCACCGCGATGAC
Source organism: uncultured Microcaldota archaeon (assembly GCA_963804385.1). Lineage (GTDB taxonomy): Archaea > Micrarchaeota > Micrarchaeia > Anstonellales > Bilamarchaeaceae > Bilamarchaeum. Next base: position 19,628 of record CAWDQD010000011.1, on the reverse strand, counting down.
ATGCTTCGCTCTTCTCCAATTCCTCTTCAGGTATATGCTATCCGGTTTCTTTTCAGTACGATAGACGTCATATGAAGCAGGCATTGATTCTGTCGTGAAAAACCCGCCTGGTCGGTCAGAATTTCCAGGAACGCCATCCCATTTCTGCCAGACCCGATTCGTAGCGGTTCCAGTCTCCGAGTGATCGAAAACCCTCTCCTTGCGTACCCTAAATTCGAATTTATATTTTGGTAGCAGATGGATGGACTCCAATACACCCACCATATTACGGTAGCGCTTTAGTGCTTCAGTCAGGTTCATGCTTCCTGAGCCCATATCGGTCCGATTTATGCGAGCCACGTCCGTCTCGGCTTGCTTGATGTCGTTTCGATTTATCAAGCATTCATATACGATACGATGACTTTCCGTGTAGTAAATTGGTTGGAAAATCTCTATAAGTCCCTTGGCCAGCCTGACCCGCTCCTTCAGGGTCGTCATATCCTTTGCGTCATGCAAGAACGGATACAACTCGAGGTAAACGATTGCCGGAGCAGCCGATTCAAGATTGCGAAGGTATTCCACAGAGTACTTACCAAGTAGCTCTGCATAAAAGTCGAATTTCTTCGAATAATAGTCACATAACCCTTCATAATATCTGCGTTTATTTGACTCTAACCGCACGGCGCGTGGATTTCCCGCGTTCATAATCGAATCCGATGCATTTCCTGGTGTTTCATTCGATATCTGTTGCATTAGCCGTAGTTTTCTTTCCGCCGCTAACTCTCGGCACTTCTAGGAGGGGCGTTATTGGTAGATGTGCGAAATGGGTACGTTTTCCCGTTGTAACTGAAGTCTGGTCTGGTTTAACCTGCGTAGGTCCGCCTGGCTTCTTGCCTCCAAATCGATCGGAATCAGACGTCATCCGTTGCCATCCCCCCACTCTATATTCGCATTCACTGTATTAAAAAGTATCCTATTGTGGGTTCAGACAGCTCGTAATCATCCTCGTTGTGCCGCATACCTCGCGTACAGCCTGGCGAAAACCCGATATTTCCCCCGATCCAGCCTCACTACCTGCCCGCTATCGAGCAGCCTCTTCATGAGCGCGGTCGTCGGTCCGAGCGGTTTTTTCAGTTTCTTGGCGACATCCGACACATGCATCCCGTCCTCGCTTGAAGCCAGAACACCCAAAATCGCTTTCTCGGATGCCGGTATCTCCTGATACAACCGTCCGAACCACTCACGCCCGAGCATGCTCATCATGTACGGGAGATACGCCAGGTAATGCCCCTTGCTTATCACCCTCTCGTTATCCCTGAGTTTCTCATAAATCAGCCTGCACACCGTCTTGAAGAGGCGGGGGTTGCCCTGCGTGTCCGCCATGATCGAATTCATGCACTCCTCGCCCATCTTCGGCGGGCCTTTCTTCAGCGCTTTTTCCACTATCTCGTTCGCATCATGCTCGCTCAGCGGCCGCAGCTCCATCATATTGGCGTTCTCCGGGAGCGAGATTCTCAGTCCCCTGGTGATGCTGACAACAAAAGAGACCTTGGATCTGCCGAGCGTCTTCCATACCTCAGGAAGCTGGGTCTCGGTTTTCCTCATGAGGTCCATATCATCTATGAACACGATGACGCCGAAATGCCTTTTCGAGGCCATCCTCTCCAGGGAGCGCACGAGACCCGCCACGCCGTCCGGCGCTTCCTTGGCCGCGTTCCCTGTCAGCAGAGCCCCGTCCTGGGATAATTTGCCTGCAATCGCCTTGATGTCCTCGTTCCTCTCAGCTTTCACATACGGGGCGAGCATCCCGTTTTTCTCCGCCTCCTCCTTGAAGGCCGAGAGCAGCGCGCTCTTCCCGCTTCCAGGCCCCCCCTTCACCAGGATCATCGCGCTCTGGCCTGCGCCCGTGCCTTCGAGCAAACCATTAAATATCCTGGATTCGTCTTTCCTACCGGGGAGGATTTCGCCTCCACCTTCGGGCGCGGCGAACGGGTTCGGACCTTTCATTTGTTCCACCTTATTATAACAATAAACTACAATCTTTGTAGTTTTTGTAGTTTCCGTATACCCTTTGGACGTAAACATTTATAAAGCGCCGGAGACGCGATATAGTCAGTGACTGATATGAAAGCACTGAAGTATGCGCTCTGCGCTCTGTTGATGATAATGCTCGCCGGTACGGCGTTCGCCCAAGCGGTGGGCACAGTAAGCCAGGTGATATCCACCCCTGCCACGAACGGCCAGACCACGCTCTACAATATCAGCGTCCTCACGTTCGTGCCTTCCACGGCTTCCGCAGCATCTCCGGTCGCGCAATGGTACAAGGATTGCAATAATGACCAATCTTGCGTGAACCAGAAAGCGCAGGCATACTACGCCACTATCAAGACTTCTCCATTGGTGCTCTCCTCTCTACAGGACGCGCCCATAACCGTGTCATACTTCGCCCAGGGCAAATGGATCGTAATACCCACGTGCACCAACATCCTCACAGACACGCAAGGCGCAGCGCTTCCGCAAGTCGCAGGCTCTCCCACTCAATATACGTATTATGCCCAGTGCGACATATCCAGCGCAGTGCAGGGCAGGACCAGCACCACGCTCATGGCGACTTTCGCTAGCACCTCTACGATAGCCGGAAACAGCACGACATGGCCATATGAGAATGCGAGCGTCACCGCATCCACAGCTTTCGCTAACAGCATAAACACCATGATCGCGAGCATATCCGGAGCAGGGGGCCAAGGCACCCTCGGCGCCGGCTCGCTTCCGTGCGTCGGAGTCTTCCTGATAATGGGACTCCTCCTCGCATCGCTTTACTTCTCGGGCAAATCCCCGATATCAATGCTCGACATAACGACCCCCAAGCTCCCGGCGCCAAAAGGCGTGACGGCAGGCGGTCAGATACTCGCGCCATTCGGTTACACTGAAATGGCCAAGACAGTCAACCAAAAGCTTGATAAGGCATCCAAGGCGCTTGACCTTTCCGCAGCTCAGATAGCCAAAGGCAGATCTGGAGACGCAGAGCTCGCGCAGCTAAAAAACGCGACCGCTTCCCAGAGCGATAAAGCCATGACCGCGGCTGAGATCGAGCAGAACAAGAAGGTCGCGAACGCCATAGTCACGGCAGGCCGCAGCGTCGGCATGACCGGCGAGGAACTCAAACCCCTCGCGAAGCTCCCGTACCACTACGGCGACGCCGAGCAGAAGAAGGTCGCGCAGATACTCGAAGCCCTCGAGTCCCAAGGAGGCCGGGGCAAGCTCATGGCGATGTCCATAAAGGATTATATGCTCAGCCTCAGGACCTCGCAGAGCCTCGAAGTGCTCTCTTCCCACCCGGATCTCGGACAGAAGAGCGTCGCATACTCGAAGTTCAGCAGCACGATGGCCAGGATGTACGGTGCCAACCGCTACAACGTGCTCTCGGGCGTGGTGATGGCAGGTTCCCACTCTTCGGTCAGGACCGCGAGGGTCGTCGGAAGGATGGGTAAAGCTATAGTCACGGAAGTCCCGTCAGCGGCACGCGCGATGTCCAAGAGCGCTATGGAAGGCATCAGCGGACCACGTGCGATGCAGGAACTCGCAGCCAAGGCCAAGACATCCGAGACATCGGCATGGATATACGGCCAGCTCTCGCAGAAGTCGACCGAGCCATCGGCAGGCAGCATCGGCACGATGTTCCCGATCAACGACAAGATGGGTCACCTCTACAAGGCGCTCCACAACGAGGCGATAAACGATGAGATGCGCTATGTGCTCAAGCAGCTCTACAAGAAGGCGGGCATGAACTTCAACATCGGGGAGGAAGAGCTCGCCAAGATGGGCTTCGTGGACATGGACATCCTCAAGAGGTCAGGATACACGGCAGCGGTCGAATCCGTGGATGCCGAAGTCAGGAGGACCCTGTCCAACACCGCGTTAACCGCAGCAGAGAAGCTCGCAGCGCTCACGGAAGTCGCCCAGAAGCACGGCGCTTTCATAGACCCGCAGATGACCCACTTCACGGAGAGGGTCGATGCGATAGCGCAGTCTGGCCAGCCGGAGCACATAAAGGGCATAATGCTCAACCAGCTCCTCGAGGAAGCGAACAGCGTCCGCATGGCAGGATCCCGCGGAGGCATGGTCAACGATGACTCATTCGTCTGCCATGTCGGCGGCGAATCGCTCAGAGGCAGCCAGATATGGGAGACCATGGTTCTCCGTACCATGACATGGGATGGTGAGAATGGTTACCTCAACGGAGGCATAAAGGAGGAGCTCCTTTCAGCTAGGCTCAACGTGGCCAACAGGGAAGCCACGCTTAACCCAGAACAAGCGGCCAAGGTCGGTGGCATTCCGAGCTATGCAGTGAATATGGCAGAGCTGAAGAAAGTGACCGAGAGGAACAGATTGGACATGATCCAGTTGTTCACCGAGGAAGGCAAGAAGCAGTTCGCTGACGGCCACAAGGGCAAGAGCATGGCGGACGCTTCCATAGTAGAGATAGCCACTTTCATGTATGGCGGCAACATGGCCCGCACGACAAATGTGGACAAGAAGACTGGTCGCATGACATGGTACGCATCAGATCTAGAGCTTTCGCTCTCCAAAGAAGCCACTCTAGTCGATATGAAGAGGCAATGGATAGGCCTCAATCCCGACGACAAATACAGCCACAAGGATGTGGCGATCACTCTCGGTGGCTTCGTCGAAGGCAGGTTCACCAAGAGCTACATACCTCCATTCAAAGCATCGCTCGAGGCAGAGGCCGACAGGATGCTAGGATCATCCACTTGGTCAGAGGCAGAGCGTACTCAAGTCATGAAGAAGCTTTGGCTGAAAGACCAGCTCCTCTCGGATATGGAGCAGAGGTTCAACTCGCAGTTCGGTCAGAACACCTACGGCACCACGCGCGAGACCATGAGATTCTACGGCGGCATAATGGCCGGCTTCATGGACAAGGCGCTCCAGGACAAGGGGCTGACGGCCAACGAGCCGGACCGCATGTTCCTCCAGAACATGGATTTCACCAACCCGAAGCACCTCATGAGGCTCGCGGATCTCCAGAAGACCTACGCTAACGAGTACCACGAGGTCATCTCGAAGCCGATGACCTACGACGGGATCGCGGGCGCCAAGAAGGCGGTCGTGGAGCTCTACGGCGGCGGCTATGCGTACTACAACAAGGGCATGATGCTCTCAGACGGAGACCGCATAATGGCCGGAGACGCGGCCATGCGCGACAACAAGGGTCAGCTCCGCAAATTCATACCAGAAGACATAACGATAGCATTCGCGGGCAGGGACGACCTCTACAACCAGTACCTCAAGGTCCGCTCGTCCAAGGATCCGGTCGAATGGCAGAGCTTCATGGAATCCGCAGGCAAGTGGGCTGACGCCGGCGCGTACGACTACGACAAGAAGAAGGTCTACGCGGCCGTCTGCTGGCAGTTCTCGACCACGACGGGCAGCTACGACCAGTTCTGGAAGCAGAGCGGTGTCACTGTCGAGGCCAAGCGCCAGGTCACGCCTCTCGCACCATCCGTCCTGCGCAACTTCGGTTACGAAGGCACGAAGGCCGGAGAGGTCATGAAGCCCTTCAGGGACATCGCGATGCACGGAGGGGACTACATCTCCAAGGTGGCGCTCGCTTCAGGCGGGCCGCTGCTCCGGACATCGTTCGATATAACTCCGATCTCCTCGCAGCTGAGGATGCACTCGTTCCAGCTCGCGAACAAGATAAACTCCGGAGAGATACTGAACGGCCTCACTGCGGAAGAGAAAGCGGCCTACCGCGCAGTTGCGGTGCAGCACAACGGATTCGTCCAGGTATGGCAATACTGCATAGACAGGAACCCGTGGGTGATGTCCAAGTCGTTCGGCGCCCACCAGGCGTGGGAGTCTTCGTTCAACATGGGCCCGGGTGTCCCGTTCAAGGTCAAGGAAAACCTGCGCGCGTACATGGGCAAGGGCGAATACGCCAGCTTCATGTCGCTCTACGGTTTCCCGATGGATCTTGCCGGCAAGATCATGAAGCCCTATATCAGCATGATGAGGGGTATGCAGCAGTCGATGCAGGGATACGCCTCATCGTGGGACCAGCAGGGCGATGCGCTGCGCCAGTACAACTACACCGAGCCCAGATTGCTCGAAGCCATGCAGTCGCTCAATCCGTTCGCATCCAAGTGGATGCCGGGCAAGACGGGCGACCGCATAGCAAAGCTCAACATGTTCGGTGGCAGCCTGGAGCAGCACCAGCTCGCGGGAGACGACTACCTGACAGGGCTCAAGCAGGGCCCGTCGCACATCTTCCAGAAGAGGAAGGGTACGTACGCCCATGCGAGGACCGGCGATGTCAACCCTGGTGAGACGGATTACGACTACCGCATGACGATGCACGCCGCGCAGCCCATGGCAGAGTACCTCTACAGGACGAAAGAGGCATCATTCCTGTACGACAAAGGGGTCCAGCAGGACGCCCTGAATAACACCATGAGGCGCACGGTCTCGGCAGAGGCATTGATGATCCGCAGGAACCAGGAAATGTCGAGTTTCGGCATACTGCAGAACTCGCTGTTCGGCTGGGCAAGCCCGATCAGTTTCCTCTGGCACAACCCGGCGGTACCGGGCATATCCCCTAGGGATTCCATCTCCAAGATGGTTTCGCGCTCCAAGACCGGCGAGGGGGGCGGCTGGATGAAGGGCATCAGGGACCTGGGCACCAACCTGAAGCAGGGCACATCGAGGCTCGTGCAGCCGCACAAGACCGCGATGGTGGTGTACTGCCCGAAATGCGGCATGTCCAACTACCGCGGCAGCAGGTGCAAGAACCCGAGCTGCAAGCAAGTGCTCTACTAATTTTTTTATTTCAATTTTTCCATTTCACTCCTTTTTTTATTCGTTTCCTATCCTATTATCGAAGTGTCATTTCCGACCAGTGGTGCCATGGGATCCCGCAGGATGAACTATGCGATCCTTGCGCTTCTTCTCGTCCTGGTCTTCATCTCCGGCTGCACCCAGAATGTGGGTTCCGGAGCCAGCCTATATACCGACCAGTACAGGAGCGATATGAAGAGGATTGCCATATCCAGCCCCAGCATGTACGAGGACTGCAAGGTCGGCGTCTGCTGGTGCATGGCATGCAAGAACGGCACCAACCTGTTCCTGCCGATGACGAGCCTTATCGGAGGGAGCTGCTATTTCCAGAGCAACTGCAACCAGCAGGTCTCCACGGCACTGAGCGACAAGACTGCATCCCCGAGCGTCAGCATGCGCCCGTTCATGCTCGGGCAGGGGCCCACGATAGCGGATTTCGCCGCGGCGCAGCCCTATTGCGCCCAAGGCCTGACCATGGCCGTGCAATGGCTCGTAGGGACCAAGGACACCCCCTACACGATGCCCAGCGCAGAGCGTTCGATGTGCCTCCTCGGGGTCGATGTCATGCCCGTGTACGTGATGTACAGCAACGGGACGAACCTGAACGCCAGCCGCGCCTACGATATCGGCCAGGAGCTCGGGGAGAACGGGAAGAACGTCTTCCAGGGCAAGCTGACGAGCGGGCCGGTCGGTCCTGTGGTCGTGGTCACTGAGATGGATTTCAACATCAGCGAGGCCAGCCAGGTCGCGGACGAGGTCAAAGAGGTCAACGCAGGCTGCGGGAACGTCCGCAGCTCCGACAGCTCGAAAAGCGTGCTGAACTGCCTCGTCGCGGTGGCGCCGAAGCTCAACGACACGGCCGCGCTGGACGCGGTCCTGAAGCTCGCGGGTCCGGACAACGTGGACCTGGTCGCGTTCGGCGTGAACGGCCACTACGTCCATACATGCGATCCCGGCGCGATAAGCATGCAGGTGCTCAATTACGCAGGATACGCATTGTACAACGACAGCAAGCCCTCCATAATCCCGTACATGATGTTCGAGCCCTCCGGCACGGACGTAGACAACTCCTGCACCTGGAACGAGCAGAGCGTGGACAGCGCCTATAGCAGCCTTTTCTCGATAATAACGCCGCTGCGCAACCGCGGAGTCATCGGCATAGCGCCATACTCGTTCAATACATCATCATCGGATATCAGCAACCCGCTCGGCTGCCAGAACTGCGGCGTCGCGATGACAAGTTCTAGGATGAACTCATGGTATGCGAACTGCCAGAACTACGCCTCGAAACCGGACGCCAGCGGCAATCCGGAGAAAAATCCCGGGCTCAGCATCACATACGCCGACCAGCCCGGAGGCGCATGCCTGGACAATTTCCAGAACTTCAATATCGCGTACAAGTTCCAGACTAAATACGACTCTACGCAGGGTACCCCGGATATCATGAACCCGATAACTCCGACGCTCCAAGATCCGAAGGTACCTCAGCTATACTCATGCAGCGATTGCATAAGCCAGAACGCATCCGGCTCCCCGCCGTTCGCTTTCACCGTGAAATCCGGAGCGCCTCCGGCTTCGAACTGCACAGCCATCCCGCAGATAGACACCTGGGCGAGCATGCGCAATCTCGATCCGATGTTCGTGCGCGCGATAGCGTACAGTGAAAGCGGCTTGGATCCGTGCGCTGCGGCAAAAGTATGCTCCGCTTCGTGCCTGGGCTCCTCATGCACATCCGGTTGCTTCCCTGCCGCGGATGCCAGCGGGAACAGCGAATGCTATTCCAAAGGATACGATGCGATGTACGACCCCGCAGCAGCAGGGTCGCAGGGTTCCTGCCCTGATTTCAGCAACGACATCGTGCCCTCGGGCCAAGCTCCGGCTTGGAGATGGTGCGGCTTAGGCCTCATGCAGAGCGTGGAGCCTCCGTACACGTTCTGGCCGGACAGCTATCTTGCCACAGGCTTGACCCCTGGCACGGACAACCCCTACAAGGACATATTCACCAGATCCGGTTTCGGAGGGTATTCTTCAGGAACCGATCCGTATTACCCGCTGCTCGTCAGCGCCCTGTCGTGCGATTCTAAATTCAATCCGTTCGATCCCGGCGATTCGCTGTGCATGGGCACGCTCAAGCTCGAGAGGATGGTGCGCCAGGGCTATGCGTGGATAGAAAACCACCCCGGCCTGGGTTTCACCTACACCGGAGCCGACACCGAGAAAGCGAAGGTATTCGCGTACTACGTGGCATCTGAGATGTACCGAGGATGGTGGGGCGCGGATACGCGCAACGACTTCCAGGCTGCCGCAGATTTCCCCAGCTGCGTGAGCGGCCAGTCGAACGGCGACTGCTGGACCCAGGCGTTCACCGCGAGCCGCGCGGTCACCGATGCGACCTGCAACGGCCAGCCGGACAGCTACCAATGCAAGGGCGGCAAACCGAACTGGAACCCGCCATATTATTGCTATGGGGCAACTGATTTCGTATCTTTCGTCCAATCCTGCTTCGATCCGATCAGCTACAGCGCTGATCCGGGGAACAAATACATGAGCACCTACTACTGGTTCAACAACAACTGCGGGAACTCCTTCTGCCCCTACGGAAAAGCGTTGCTAAAGCAGATACCGAACCAGCAGATGCCCGCGAGCGGGAACCCGTACATCCCGGATTCGCTCACAACTCCAGTGACTAGCCCGTGATCAGGGCAGCCAATCCTTCTCCTTTATCTTCTTGTTGATGTATTCGCCCACGAACGTGAGCCTCTGCCCCTGCAGCGCATCCTGCTCAATCTTTTTCCTCGTTTTGAGCACTGCCTTCAGCTCTCCGACCCATTCCTTGTGCCGATTTATCCAAGGATAGCCGAGCATCTCCTCGGCCCGTTTCACGTCCACGTCCTTGGCTTTTATCGTGAGCTTCTGCAGGAACTCGAACTCGTCGATGTCCTTCATGGTCACACCCAAGAATCTGGCCTCGGGCACCGCGAAATCCCTTCCCAGGTATGCGAGGTTCATGCTGCCGGTCTTTATCGTCCAGTAGATGTACCATCCCCACGCATCGCAGTCCATGAGGCAGTATACGGGGAGTTTCTTATCAGCCAGTTTCCTCAACAAGCGCCTGGTCCCTCTGGTGCTCTGCCCTTTCGGAGTCACGAGGAGGCAGTTCTCCTTCTTCCAGAACTTGTCCTCGTTGAGCCTCTGCCAGAGCGCGTCTTTTTCCACGACCAGCACGTATTTGGCATCCAGGCTCTTGATTTCCATGCCGTTGTCGACATCGCTCGGGATGGACCATCCGCTCCTGCCCTGCTTCTCCAGGTCGATGATCGTCTCGTCGCCTCCGAACTTGTCCAATATCGTCATGGGACCCGCGACGAACCCCTTCCTGTCCGTAGTAAGGTTGAGGTCCTCGCGCTTTATCTTGAGCGCGACCTCCAGGTCTTCGATGAGCCCGTTGGATTCGGATTGCTCCGTGAAAAGGTCCTCGTCTATGTCCTCGCCGAGGCTGAACTTGAGCTGGTAGAAAAGGCCCCTGATAGATGTGTGGAGATTCTCCTTTAGGAACTGCCTGGTCCTGGATGCGACTGCGACGGTCTGCATGAACGTCCTGGCCTGGGCCATGCTGAGGAATTTCCTGGTCTCCTTCTTGTCGCCCGTGCGCAGGCACCCGACGCTCTCGTCGAAGAGGGTGTTGCTTTTCGTGCGGAGCACGGTCTCGAAAGTCGGCCCGTCCCCTGCCTTTATCTGCCCGACCATGTCGGTTCCCATGCCAGCGAGCTTCTTGCTCGCGTCGTTGCTGCTCATTCCTCGGCACCTCCTTCATCTTCGCTGCCGCCGGTCTCCTTCTCCGGGACGGCGGTATCTTCTCCTACGAGGCCCTCGGGGCCGCTGTATTTCTCCTCGATGATCTTGACAAGGTCCGCTTCTATCTTGTCGCTCTTGTCGCCGCTGAGGCTCGCGAGGTCCTTGGACAGCTGCTGCACATACCTTCCGATGAGCTTCTTCTTCGTTGCGATGTCGTGCGCCCTCCGTTTGCCCGATATGAATTTCTGCACTCCGCGCGAGGCCTCCATGATCGCGAGCTTTATCTCCTCCATCACGTCCTCCTCGTTCGAGATCGCCTGCTTGCCGGCGCTCGTGTAGGGGACGTGGACGCTCACCAGGTTGACGAGCACCGCGACCGGCTCCTCGTCGAAATTCTTCAGGTCGTACCTGCCCCAGTCCATGGCCTTTATGGTCTCGGTTATCGCGCATCCGCCGGTATCGAAAAGGAGGGGGACCCTGTTCGAGAACCTCATGACCTCCCCTTTCTTGCCTGCGGAAACCAGGCCGCCGCCATATGCGATCCCGACCTCTATCATGAACGGTATGCCGCCCCGATACACCTTCGGGCTGCGCTCGGTCACTATGAGCACGTCCGGGTTGAATATGTTCCTGAAGGAGACCTCTATCTGCTCCCGCCCTATCGGGACCAGTGAATCGGTCGCAGGCGCTATCCATTTGACCTGGCCGAACGCCTTCACTATCTTCTCCGCCTCATTCCATTCGAGATTCTTCGGGTCCTTGTCGAAATTGACCTCTGGCACTAGAGAGCGCAGCTCCTCGACCTTGGCCGCGCTCACCCTGGAGAACTCATTCTGCAAGAAGGCAGAAATCTTCCTGTTCTCCTTGTTCACTTTGGAGAACTCGAGCAGGTCATGGGTCGCGATGCCGAGCGGATGCGGTTTTATCTCGAACGGCCTCGGCGGGTTGATCGAGACCGAGCGGGGGAAGACGAACTGCTCTCCTGTCGGTTCGATTAGCGTGATGGCGCAATGCGGGTTCGCGAGCGCGGTCCTCCTAAGATACTCGTAGACCCCGTAATTGCTCTTCTCGTAGCGGACGTCCTTGAACTCCGCGATCACTGTCAGGCCGCTTCCTTCGGCGACATCCTCTTCGCTTAGTTCATCCATTATCGGCTTGTTGGTCTTGAAATCCATGCTGATATTGGCGGTCAGCTTCTTGCCTTTGCATATGGATATCGCCTTGGTCGGCTGGCCAGTCGTCAGGTAAGAGAACATCACGCACGCCGACGCACCGATGCCCTGCTGGCCCCTCTGCTGGATGTATCTGTGGAATTTTGTTCCAGCTAACATCTGCCCCAGCGCCTTGCCCAAGTGGGTCTTCGGTATGCCCGGGCCGTTGTCCCCTATCGTGAGCCTGTAATAATCGTCTCCAAGCTCCTCCACTTTCACGAAGATGTCCGGAAGTATGCCGGCCTCCTCGCACGCGTCGAGGCTGTTCGTCGCGAACTCGTGGACGATCATCGTGAGCGAGCGCACCTTGCCCGAGAACCCGAGCATCTGCCGATTCTTCTTGAAGAATTCCGCTACCGAGTGTTCCCTGAACTGCTTGAATGCATCCTCTGCCATAATTATTCCTCTTTGAAACTGGTCGCATGGAATAATGCCGGAAGGATATTAATCTTTTTCCCTGAGCGAATCGGCGCTAACGCCGTCATGCATCACCTTTATATAAACGTAGACACACATTATCAGCATAGGTCATCCCCCATGAAACACTTACTTGGAGCCATAGCCATTGCTGCAACACTGAGCAGCACGAATGCGTTCAGCAAACAAGAGCCGATATGCAGCAAGGGGGTTCTGTCCTCTCCAGGCAGCAGGCATCTCCATCCGTCAGCCATGGAAATCAACCGGGCGATACTAAGCAATTCGGACAAAATCAAAGGTGCGTTCGAATGCGATGGCGTCAAACCCATACTGGTGACGGTCGATCTGGCCGTGAGCTGCAAGGGGATCTTGCGCATCGCGAAATTGACGGCGAGCCTCGGTGGGATCTCGAAAGACCTCACCAAAGAAATTCCCATAAACCTGCCAGAATTGTCCGTTACCGCTCCTGAAGCGAGCTGCATGGCTACTCTTAGCATGCTGGTTTTTCCGGAATAAGTTCAGCTCCTTAGCCTCGCTTCCATTATCTCGCGCTGGGCTTTGGCAAGGAATCCGAGAACCACGGCGTGCATGGACCCCTCGAGGATCATCATTATCGCCTCCTTGGCGTACTCCATGGTGTCCGTGCGGGATATTATGGCGATCGTGTTGCCGTAGATGCTCAGGAAGGAATCCGTGGCATCCTCGATCCTCCCCTTTATCTTGCCGTTCTCTCCTATCACCCGGCCCTTGAGCCTGACTATGGCCTTGTCCGAGCTGGTGAGGTCCTTGAGCGGTATGATATAGAGGCCGAAATCGTGGTCCATCAGCTTCATGGCCTGGTTCGGCGGGAACCCCCGGCCTATGGCCTTGACCACGTCCTTGGCGAAGAATATGTCCGCAGGGTCGCCCGCTATCTCCACATCCCCGTCCCGGTCTATCTGGAGCTGGACCTTGCATTTGGCCTCGATGCTTTTCTTCGTGACTCCGCCTTCTCCGATGAGCACCGGCACGCGTTCGGCCGGGATTTTGAGAACTTCGCTATCCATCATAATATCCTCTCTAGTACCTTTTTCACTTGGGGGTCTGTTTCGCTCCCTTTCCTGCGCGTCGCGGCCGAGACGACATCCGGGTCATCCCTCATGGTCTCAAGGACCGATGCAGCGGCGAGCCTCGCCTCCTTGTCCCAATGGGACAGGAGCACTATGAGCGATTTTTTAACCTCTTCATCCTCTTTTATGAGCGCTATGGCTTTAATTGCGTTCAGCTGGCTCTCTCCGACATCCCCGCGCGCGAATATCACGAGCTCCTTCTTGAGAAGCTCTGCGAGCCCCCGATTCTCCATCCCCGCGACATAGGAGAGCGCGACCGCGCTCGTCTCCCTGCCGCGCAGCATCGACATGAGGCAGTCCGAGATGAGCGCAAGGTAATTCTCCTGCTGCGCCAGCTTCCCTACTGCCGCGCCGATCTCCTTCCGCACCTCATCGCTGGAATCATGCGCCTCTTCGAGGAGCTCCATGAACGCGTCCTTCCAGCCTCCATCCAGCAGCATCATCACGCTGTAGAGCGCGACGAATTTCGGCGCAGGCCCGTAATGGGCGCTTCCAGGCGTCGAGAGCGTGGATAAAGCGAGCCTCATCAGCGCGAATCTCTCGTTCTCTAAAGCTTTCAGGTCCTCGCCCGGCTTCTTCGTGGCCGTATACGAGGCGATTATCTTCCAGAAGAGGTCCCGTATGTTGACATCGGGCTTGAGGCCGAATCGGTCGAGGCTCGGTTTTTTCTTCGGCTCTTCCACGCCGCCTCCGGTGTCGTCTCCGCTGAAGGAATGCTCTGGCATATCCATCTCCTGGTCTATCCATCATCTGTCAGAACCAATATAAAAGAGGTTCGGTGGCTGCGCAAATATATTAACCTCTATGGGCATTCACTATATATGGCCAGGCAGGATGAATTCGATGTCATAATCGTAGGGGCAGGCCCAGCCGGCCTCTCCTGCGCGAAGCATCTCTCAGGTTCTGGCTTATCCGTGCTGATGCTGGAGAAGAGCTCGGATGTCGGGAAGAAGATCTGTTCCGGCGAGATAACGCGCAAGGTGCTCCCCGATCCATCCAAGGTATTCAAGGGCGCGCAGGAATGGAAGACCGTAACGGTAGGCACATCAAAAGGCGCGACCGCGATAACTTATGAAAAACCTTTCCTCTGGACTGTCGGCAGGTACGAGTTCGAGAGCTATCTCAAGAAGAGCGTGGATGCAGAGATAAGGTTCCTGGAGAGCGTCGTTTCCATAACCCCGGACTATGTCGAGACCGACAAGGGTAGATACAAGTACAAGTACCTAGTCGGAGCGGACGGCTCGTTCTCCCGCGTGCGCGGATACCTCGGGCTTCCTATGGAGCATGTGGCGGGCTGGGCATACCATTATGTCGTGGAGAATCCGGCGCATGAATTCCGCGTGTGCTGGCTCCCGAAGATATTCCCGAACGGCTACGGCTACGTGATGTCGAAGAACAAGAACGCGACGATGGTCGGAGGCGCGATGACCGGGAAAATCGGGATGAAGGATCTGGCTCCTAGGGTGAAGGGCTGGGTGGAAAACGAATTCAAGCTAGATACATCCAAACTCAAAAGCGAAGGGTTCCGTGGCAATGCCGATTACCGGGGCTGGAGATTCGAAAAGGATGGCAAGAAGATTTTCCTGGCAGGCGATGCGGCGGGATTGCTCAATCCCGTGACTACCGAAGGCATCTATTACGCTGTCACGAGTGGGGAAGGCGTCGCCCGGCACATACTCGGAGACCCGCAAGGAGCGCGCATGATGGCGAGGATGGAGCGTACTCACATGGGGCAGGTTTTGCTGTTCGACCTGTTCCACATGTTCCCCTTCCGCTACATCGCGGAGTGGGCGTTCACCGATCCGAGCAAAGGGGTCAAGAGATTTTTCTTCGACAAGATATTCTGGATGTTCATGGACCGATGATTTTATTTCCCCAGAATCCGGTTATGCTCTATCTTCATGCACCGGTCCATCACGACTCTCAATCCCGCGGCCCTGGCCTTGCGCGCCGCTTCCTCGTTGACGATGCCCAGCTGCATCCAAACTGCCTTAGCTCCAATATTGATGGCCTCGACCACGACCGGGGAGACGTCCTCGCTTTTCCTGAAGATGTCGACGACATCTATCTTCTCCTTGACATCGGAAAGAGACGCATACGCCTTGAGGCCTTTCCACTCCGTGATGTTCGGGTTGACGGGTATGATCTTGTAGCCATGCGCCATAAGGTAGCTCGCCACGTCGTAGCTCGGCCGGTCCGGCTTGTCCGATAACCCTACAACCGCGATGACCTTCGAGTTCCGGAGGATGGCGGCGATTTCATCCATGGGATACGTTGACCCGCAAGATTATTTAACCTCAAGCTCTATTCAATTAACCATGGTCGTGAAACGCAGGGGGAAGATGGAGCCGTTCGATGAGAAGAAGGTCTATGCATCTATTTACGCGGCATGCATGGATTGCGCGCTCGGAGAGAACCGATCCGAAGCGATATCCCAGGAGATATCATCGGAAGTCAAGACCTACGTGAAGGACAAGAAAGGCATAAACACCAGCGAGATATTCGGCTTCGTGCTCCAGAAGCTCGCGCGCATAAGCGAGCCGGCCGCGTTCATGTACCAGACGCACCGCGAGATACCTAAAGTGTGAACCTCGGATTGCGTTCAGCCCTTTTTGCTTTCTCTCCAGAGTCTTTCGTACGCATCATTGATACCCACTCTTAAGCGCGAGGAATCCGGAATAGCCGAAGGTGCTGGATGATCCCTTGATACATGCTCTAATATCGCATGCTCTATCGCGCCTTCAAGTTTCCTCTTCCTGATTTTCTTCAAAGGTTTGTCCCTTACCAGTTCCACATACGCTCCCTGGACTCTCGCTCTTAATAGGGGATCCGCACCCGCAAGCGCCTTGTAGACCGCCGCATTGATCGCAATCTGTCTTGTGCTATATCGTGCCCCCGTTTCCAGACTGTCCATTAGCGGATCTCTTCCTCTGAACGCCACCCTTGCCTTTGGCCTCACAGCACCTTCAGGTCTTTTGAGAGCCCTTTCCAAATGATCATCCCGAGTCATTCAAGGCTTGAAACTGCTGATCCCTATCAGCAGGAACTGCAATCCCCACGCCATCGTGATGATGCCCATCATAGTGGACATTATCCTTATCCCGCTCGTGCCGAATATCTTATCCAGGTGACGGGCGAATACCAGGGCAAGAAGCGTCACAAGGAGCGCTGCGGAGCCTGCCACGACCGTGGTAATCACCCCATCGCTGGCGCCCAGTATTATCGCGGCGGAGATTGTCGCGGGGCCCGTTATCATCGGAGTGCCTATGACGACGGCGACTTCGCTCATGTCATCCTTCTCCTTGGGGAACGTGATGCCCAGGCTCATCTGTATGCCTAGCAGGATGAGCACTATGCCGCCCGCGGCCTTGAAGCTGTCCATCTGGACGCCGAGTATCCCGAGGATGGGACCGCCTCCGATAGCGAAAATGAAAAACACCACTGCGGCGACAATGACCGCCTTGATCGCTATCTTGTCCCGCTCCTCGCGATCCATGTTCTTCGTGAGCGTAAGGAAAGCCGCCAGACTTAGCAGTGGGTCCATGATGCCTAAGAGCAGCACGAACGCCTCGAGAAAACCAGCCATGAGATTGTACTTGGCCTGAGACGTTATAATCATTCCGTTCGTACACCTGGGTATGGACGCATCCAGGGTGGTTTCAGAGCTCAAGGCCATGAAGAACGAGCGGAACATCGCAGGGATGGCGCGCTTCGGCATAAATCCCGAAGGCACGCTCGGAGTGCCTATGCCGAAGCTGCGAACAATGGCCAAATCGCTCGGAAAGGACCACCAGCTTGCGACCGGGCTGTGGGCATCTGGAATACACGAGGCGCGCATCCTCGCATCCCTGGTGGACGAGCCGTCCAAGGTCACGGAGAAGCAGGTCGAGGGGTGGGTCTCGGATTTCCTCCGGCAACAATTACGGCAACGGCACGACGACCACCGGCCTCGGCATCACGCCCGGTCTTCTGTCCGCGTCGCAGGCGAACCTGCAATACACGATCAACAATTCCCTCGCGACCGTCTCTAATCAGGGCGCATGGGAGTTTCAAGGCCTCGCGACGATCCTGTCAAACTGGGGATCGATCCTCGGCAATATCGGCACCGAGAATGCGAACACGTTGCAGACGGCGGTGAACAAGTCCGCCAAGGGATGTTCCGGTTTCCTCTCATGCCTTTTCGGGTGATCCATGTCCGACACGATCAAAACGGATTGGCACGGCGTCGCTGATTTCGCGAAGAAAAACTGGCCATACCTCGCGGTGGGCGGCGTCGTGCTGGTGGGCATCCTCTACACGCTGGGCGGTAATTCGTCCGCGACAGCTGCTACAACCGCGACCACACCAACATCGAGCACAACAGATGATTACGCCGCCGCGCTGCAAGCGCAATCGGCCGATGCGTCCACTCAGGCACAGCTAGACGCGGCACAGATCACCGCCGCCGCTCAGGTGCAACTCGGCACGATCCAAGCTAATGCGCAGACCGATCAGGCTAACGCAGCCGCAGCGTCGTCGGCGTATATCGCCAACACGACAGCGCAAACGCAGGTGGCGAATTACGCCGTCGCGGCCAGTCAGGGACAGACCATCCAGGCACTCAACAGCCTGGCATCCGCATTTGGTTCCTATGCAGGATCGATCGCTCAAACCAGCGCGGCAGACGCCACCGCAGCTGCTGGTGTGGCACAGAACAACGACCTGACGGCAAGTCGCACCATCGGCGCCACGTTGCAAGGTATCGCATCCGTTGTCGGTGCGTTCGAGACGGGGGCGGCGTACTGTCGAACCTGTCATCCGGTATCGGTGGGTTCATGCCGAGTATCACCTCTCCGGTCGCGACGAATACGCTTTCCGATCCGACCACCTCCGTCACGCCGATCGCGAGCACGGTGCAATCAAGCGTCCCCACCGCGAACAACACATGGTGATGTCATGGTCTCTCTGTCTTTCCGCCCTTTTTTGCTTCCTTCACACCGAGCAGCACACACGATCTTCACCATGGCAGTGGAGAGCGGGGTGATCGAAGGGCTTCTGGTGCCGTGCCTCCTCCTCCTCGCCGTCGTTGTTGCCTCGGTGTTGCTGCATCGGCTGATGATGTCTGCCAAAGACAAGGCGCAGCGTAAGCCCGCAGCGAAGGGCACCTACGCCACCAGCTCTCTTGACGCGACGGAGTACAAACTCGTGATGGATTGGCTGGACGCTCAAAAGACTCAGCCAAAAATGAATGCAACGAAGGCAATGATGTTCTTCCTCTACCACCACCCTTCCATCCACAAGAAGTTGAACGTGAACACCGTCAGGTTTTGGCTTCGAGAGTTGAAGGCTGGAAGGAGACCCGACGCGAGCAAGAGGCGAACTAAAGGAGGAGGACAGCCGCGTGTGCTTTCGCCCGCTTTCTTGAAGGAGGTGGAGAAAACTGTCCTGGATTTGTGCAACTGCAAGGAGCAGATGAATGCGAGACTGTGCCGCTCAGCTGCGAAGAAGGTTCTGGGCAGAAAAACCGAGCTAGGGGTTTTCGCCTTCCCCCAAGAACGCAGTCTCTTTCTTCAACAAAAAGCTCTGCACAAACCCTTCATGAGCAGGCCAACGTGGCAAAGATTTCTTTGTCGAAGCGAACCTTGTCGATCGCGCCGTCACAGTGGTTGTGCCACAGAAGTCGGAAAAGAGCAAGAGAACATTGCAGACCATCTGCAGAGGCCTGCAGTGGGAGAAGACGGGAAGGAATAAACCGCGCTTCGCGCTGTGCCTTGTGTAACTCACAGATCATGCCGTTTTTCTTCAACAAACTCGTCCTCATCTGCTGAACAGAGTTTGGTTTTGTCTGAGACATCTGACACTCTGAGACAGCCCATGTGTGCCCCCGCCCAGCCGCATACCCGACGAAAGGCCAAAAAAGCTCGAAAAAGCAGTAAAATCGAACGTAGTAAAATCGAGGGCAGTAAAAACAATTTGAGCGTTACGGTACTTGAAAACTGTCCAAACACATGTACTTGAAAACAGCGCAAAACACATGTACTTGAAAACTGTACAAAACACATGCACTTGAAGTTTTCAAGTACATGTGTTTTGGACAGTTTTCAAGTACATGTGTTTTGGACAGTTTTCAAGTACATGTGTTTTGGACAGTTTTCAAGTACATGTGTTTTGGACAGTTTTCAAGTACATGTGTTTTGGACAGTTTTCAAGTACATGTGTTTTGGACAGTTTTCAAGTACATGTGTTTTGGACAGTTTTCAAGTACATGTGTTTTGGACAGTTT
>CAWDQD010000010.1:0-6377 GCA_963804385.1 uncultured Microcaldota archaeon | reverse complement strand
AAGAAACAGCCCGTCGATCCGACGGCCACGATCTTCCGTCTCGCGTCCATATCGAAGCTGTTTACCTGGACGGCGGCCATGCAGTTGGCGGAGCAGGGCAAATTGGATCTCGATGCCGGGGTTCAGCGTTTCGTCGATTTCCCCGTCAGCGCCGGCGATCGCCTGACGCTGCGCAATTTGATGACGCACACCAGCGGCTACGAAGAAACGGTCAGCAACATCATTACGACCAATCCCAAGATGTACGCCGGGATCTACGCCACTATCTCATCCAGAATCAGCCCCATCGCCTGTTCCCACCCGGCACCATCCCGGGATACTCGAACTACGCCGTGCGGGACTGGGCAGTTACATGGTGCAGCGCGTGAGCGGCGAGCGCTTCGAGGACTATGTGGCCGCGCACATATTCGGACCGCTCGGCATGACGCACTCCACCTTCCTGCAGCCTCCGCCCAAAGACTTGGCGCAGCTGCCCTGGGAGGGCTATCCGGCGAGCGCGAAGAAGCCGGCAATCGGCTTCGAGCTTTTCAAACAATACCGCCAGCGCCGTAATCTGGGTGAATGTCACGTATCTGCCTACCATTCTGTCAACATCCATATCGCCTTTATCAGTGTTCAACGGAAGCAACGTCTCGCTCTTCATCAACGCCTCTGACGCTGAGAGCGTCTGGGCTGAGATACGAGCGCCAGACGGCAACGTATCATCAATCATCCTCAATAACAGCAATAGCACTGTGTTCTCGAATACCACGCTCAATGGCACATACAATGTCACATTCCATGCAAACAGGACTGGCAACATGGCCAACGCATCAGGATATTTCAACGTCACCCTTCCGATACCGTTCATAATGCACGTGATAGGCTCCAATGGCGCTGGAGTGAATTCTAGCGTATGGATAATAGCGAATAACACTATGGTAAACGCCAATTCGCTGACAGGAGACTTGAATGCAGGCATCTTCGATACGATCGTTGACCTGAACATCTCGGGCTATAATGGCGGGATAGCGATCCTTCTTCAGGGCATTAACGTGTCTGCCCAGAATAATGAGACGTTCGGCATCGAAATAGTCAGCCCGCCTTCCGGATACATCAAGGCATTCGGGGTATCGAACAATTATTCGTTCACTAACGCAACATTGACGCTGTATTATGGCGATGCACCGTACACCTCTGAATCCAATCTGAAGCTGTACGAATGCGTAGCCTGGAACTTCGCTCTTGGGATATGCGATGGCACCTGGACTGACATCACTTCGAATGCGAACCAGAATATGACCGCTCATACATTCACCTATAATACGACCGAATTCAGCGGATTCACCATCCAGCAGGCCAGCAGTGGCGGTGGCAGTGGTGGGGGCGGCGGAGGCGGCGGTGGTGGTGGAGAAGGGGGCGGCGGAGGCGGTGGCGGAGGAGGCAGCGGAAGCGCAAGCGGGCAAAAGAATATCACTATCCCGCACACCAACATCACTCAGGTATCATGCGTCTCTGATAGCGACTGCCCCTCGGCATCCGCATGCCTTGGAGGGCAATGCGTAGCACTCAATGGAGTCTGCGGCCATGCGATTAACCACACCTGGGAATACTACCAATGCTGCGCGGATTCGGACTGCTCCCCAGGATACGAATGCGAGAACAACTCCTGCGTGAAGCTTGAGCCTAAACTCAATACTTCCATCAATCTGACCAAGAACGTGACCACTCCGGCCATTCCGCCAGTACCAGTGCAATCCTGCTGGCTTGGCAATTGCTTTGCAGAGCCGGCTGCTATCATCATAGTGGCAGGCATAGTGATCTTGATATATCTGAAGGTTGGACCCAAGCTGCCGAGGCGGCATAAGAGTTATTTAAAAGCATCCAAGGGGAATACATAGATGGAGAGATGGTGGCGGTTGGTGTACGATACATGATTGGAAAGTCTTCCGTTGTTCTAATCCTACTGCTGCTTTCCAGTACGGTCTTCGCTCTGGCCAACCCATCTACGGTTTATTGCACTGAGATGGGCAGGATATACGGCGGCTACCAGTATGTCATGCAGACGGATGCCAATTCAAACGAATACGGGGTCTGCATACTGCCTGACGGCACCCAATGCGAGGCTTGGGCGTTCCTTAATGGCGAGTGCGGGCAGAATCTTTCTTATTGTGCGCAGAACGGTTATAATGTCACGACAGTGACTAACGGCAGCTCTGAATATGCAGCATGCATCGTGACCGGCAATTCAAGCAATGCCAGTTCCCCACAGGAGATATCTGTAGTGGATATGATGAATCTGACCAGTAAGCTCGGCAGCGACATAATCCCAGGGGCCGTGAGATCTCAATTAAGTAGTATGGTCAGCGGCGAGGTATCCGAATCGCCACCATCTTTGTATAGCGCGACGAATTTCTCCGCTTGGGATTGGAGGAATCCGCCGAATAGCACTATTTACGGTGCTTTGAATTACCCGTATTTCAACACTTCCATGGGTTGGATGACTTCTGTGAAGGACCAGGCAAGCTGCGGCAGTTGCTGGGCATTCGGAACCGTGGGTGCCATGGAAGCTAAGTATAATATAGAAATGA
The DNA here is from genome assembly GCA_963804385.1 of uncultured Microcaldota archaeon. Lineage (GTDB taxonomy): Archaea > Micrarchaeota > Micrarchaeia > Anstonellales > Bilamarchaeaceae > Bilamarchaeum. Next base: position 3,807 of record CAWDQD010000010.1, on the reverse strand, counting down.
ACGAATCCCGACTCCAACCAGACCTGTCGGAGCAGAACGAGATATCCTGCGATACTACTCAAGAAGGTTGCGCGGGCGGATGGCCAGACAGGGCATTGACCAATATCGAGACTAACGGCATTGTAGACGAAGCTTGTTTTCCTTATGCAGATGCCAACTATGGCGAGAATTATGGCAGCTCTAAGGCATGTTCAGCTAAATGCTCCAATAACGCGACCAGAAATTGGAGCATAACGGGTTACCAATGGGCTTTGAGCGCAACCACTTCTCAACTGGAGCAGATGCTCATCGACAATGGTCCGCTCACCATCCTGGTAGATGCGAGCGCATGGTCCTATGGCGGCGGGGTATTGGGGTGCAGCGTGCCTTCGTATTCTACTGACCATGCGGTGGTCCTGGTCGGATACAATAACACCGGAGGCTACTGGATAATAAAAAACAGCTGGGGACCGCATTGGGGCGAGAACGGCTACCTCAGGGCGGCTTTCGGCTGCTTCGCCGTAGGAAGTGAAGTCGAATATTTCAATAGCGCTGACAATGTCACGCCGCCGAATTTCAAGCCGAGCATAGTGGTGAACTCGCCTACTCAGAGCATAATCGGCACGAGTGGTCCGGTACCCTTCAATTTCACAGTGAATAACAGGAACTCTTCCACATCCACATGCGATTTGATAGTCAACGGCGTGATAGTCAATACCACCTTAGCGAATAAAGGCGTCCCCACCGTGATGCGTTACCAGATGCCTCTGGGCGTGCAGAATAATTGGAGCATAAGGTGCTGGGAAACCAACCTCGGCATAATCAATTCCACGCAGACGCAGACGCTGGGCTTTTTCGTCTCCATACAGAGCCCTTCCAGTTCATGGTACAACACCAGTTCCATCCCATTGAGCTATACGGTCGCCAATCAAAGCGCGTGCTGGTATTCGCTTGACGGCGGTTCGAACCAATCTCTCCATGGATGCAACAATATAACGCTCGGCTATCCCGATGGAATCCACTCCATCTTCGTCTATGAGAATGATACCGGCGGGGTGCTCCATTATGCCAACGTGACATTCATAGTCGACACGGCAGCCCCAGCCGTCACGCTCAACTCCCCGATCAATTCATCACTCATGAATTCATCCACAATCAATTTCAACTTCACCGCGGTGGACAATCAATCCTCAACAATGAACTGCTCCATCTTCCTAGATGGTGCGCTGAACCAGACCAACGCATCGACCATCAACAACACCGCGACGATCTTCCTGATCAGCGGCATAACGGATGGGAACCATTCGTGGTATGTCCAATGCACAGACAATGCGGGCAACAATGCTTCGAGCGTGGCGATGAACTTCAGCGTGCAGAACGATTGCCCGATCGTGAGCTCGAGCGGCACTTATGCCATGAGCATTAATTTCATCGGCGCTCCTAATAGCGCAGCCCCGGCGGCAGGCGTTGCTTGCGTTAAGATAGCCGCATCCAACGTCATCTTCGATTGCGAAGGGTTCAACATAACTAGCAACGGTGCAGGCACCGCGTACGGCATCTTCCTCAACGGCTCGATCACGAATGTCACGGTGAGGAACTGCCCTGGGGTGTCAGGGTACACATACGGATTCTATGCGTTTAACTCCGGCGGCATCTTCTTGAATGATATCGCTTACAACGACTCGGATGGCTTCGTCATCAGCAGCTCCAGTGCCACGTTCACCAACAACAGCGCATACAACAACGTCGTCGGTTTCTACATATCTTCCAGCTCAGGCGGGACCTTCAGCAATAACAGCGCTTACAACAACAGCGATGAGGGCTTCTGGCTGGATTCCGGCTCGAATGGCAACACGGTATCCAATAACAGCGCATACAACAACGCGGATAACGGGATCTACATCAGTTTCGGTTCCGGCAGCAACACGATCGTCAATAACACCGTATCAAACAACTTCCGCCATGGCATCGCTCTTTCCCAGAGCAGCGGCAATAATCTTACGGGCAACACCGCATCCGGGGACAGCTATGGCTTCTATATATACAACAGCAGCTCCAACCGGATTTCCAACAATACAGCGTATAACAATGCCGAAGACGGCTTCGAGTTCCAGAACGGGGCATACGACAACATAGTCATCGGCAATAGCGCTAATGGGAGCGAACTCAGGGGGTTCTCTTTCGAGGTGAACTGCAGCGGCAATCAGATCACCGGCAATACCGTCAGCAACGGCAGCTGGAACGGCATCTTTTTCAGGACCCAATCCGACTACAATCTGATCAGCAATAACATCGTCTCGAACGCACCCAACGCAGGAGGGATAGAGCTGGATGAACACTCGGACGACAGCATCGTGCAGAACAACAGCATCCAGGGCGGCAGCGGCGTGGTTGGCGGCAGCGGCATCATCATCCAGAATTCAGTCAACGATACCAGCAGCTACAATTCCATCCTGAACAATACCAACTGCATATATTACACGGACGTCAATTCCAGCTCGGTCAATGGCAACGTCATGTCGAGCGCAGGGGGCACCTGCTTCCAGATGGACAACTTCTCCGCCAATGACCTGATCCTGAATAACACAGCATATGGTTCCTCAAACGGATTCGCAATCATCTCGTCCCCGAAAAACAACCTGACGAACGACACTGCGTACGGCAATTCCAATGCAGGCTTGCTGGTTTACAACTCGAGCCAGACCTACGTGCAGGGAATGCATTTCTTCAATAACTCTGCAGATGCACTGGTGCAGGATAACTCGGGGTCCCTATTCTCATTGAACATCTCTAGCATCATCTTCGATAACCCCTTAGGCAACTATCAAAACTACACCAATCTGAGCATCAACGACAGCGTGAATCCAGGTGAGGCGTATTCGATCTCCTGGGCAAAGAACACGATTGCGCTGCCTTCAGGCTATATCAGCTTCGCGCAGAAATTCGTGAACATCACTACGATCAGCGGCACCCCGACGATAGACCAGGCAGCATGGAGCTGGAGCACTGGCGAGCTGGGCTCCTACAACGAAAGCCTACTCAGGCTATTCGGCTATAACGGTTCATGGCAGCTCCTGAACAACTCTCCGAGCGCCCATGCGCTGTCTATGGCTAATCTTTCATCAAACGCCGCATATGGCATAATGGAACTCAATGGCACCTTGAGCATAACCTTGAACGCCCCGAACGATAACTCGATTTCCAATTTCTCCTCGAAAACGTTCAATTTCACTGCGGTGGACAATGTCTACGCGACTATGAACTGCTCGCTTTTCCTGGATGGCGTTCTGAACCAGACCAACGCCACCACAACGAACAGCACGGCGACGACATTCCAGATAAATAATATCCCTGATGGGAACCACTCGTGGTATGTACAATGCAACGATAGCACGAACAATGTGGGCGCGAGCGTGGCGAGGAGCTTCGTGATAGACACGGCGCCCCCGGCCATAACCATCAACTCCCCAGCCAATTCGTCTCTCTTGAACTCATCCGCGATCCTATTCAACTTCACTGGTGTGGATAATCTATCTGCCACGATGAACTGCTCGCTTTTCCTGGACGGGGTATTGAACGTGACTAACGCGTCGACTATCAACAACACTGCGACGATCTTCCCGATCAGCAACATCCCGGATGGGAACCACTCGTGGTATGTTCAATGCATAGATGATGCAGGCAACGCAGTGGCTAGCACGGTGAGAAACTTCACCGTGGATACGGCTGCGCCTTCGATAATGCTCAATCTGCCTGCAAACCTCATGGTATCCAATTCTTCTTCGGCCATATTCAACTTCACTGCGGTGGACAACATCTCATCCACGA
>CAWDQD010000009.1:0-146006 GCA_963804385.1 uncultured Microcaldota archaeon | reverse complement strand
GTTTATGTTGGACAGATTACGTATTGCTTTGTGGTGCCGTTGGAATCGTAGATGAACATGCCATCGATCGAGCTGTTGGAAACCGTGTTGTTGATGAAGAGGTCATTGGCGTTCCAATGGACAAAGAATCCGTATTGGTTCTGGCTCAAGACATTATCGGAGAACGTGTTGTTTTTCGGATTTAGCCAATCGTATTCGAGATAGATCCCCGTGTAACTTGCTTGCGAGAGCGTGTTGCCAGAGAAAGTATTGTTGCCGGACCCAGAATTGATGTAGATGTTATACTCTCCGGCTTCGTAATTACCGGACTCGGATCCGCCATCGCTCATGGTATTGTTCGAGATGGTGTTGTCAGATGAATAGGACATATAGATATTGTTCCACGGGTATACTGAAACGCCATAATCGGGATTCGTGATCACGTTATCGGAGATGGTGTTGTTGATTTCATTATACGCCATTTCGATGTTCTCGGAGTAGACATCGATCATCGAGTTGTTGGTTATGGTGTTGTTCTCGGACGGAGTCGACCCGGGATACATATAGAGGTCCGACCAGCCCGCCATCGTCATGTTATTGCCGGAGATGTAGTTGTTCGATGCCCCGTTCTGCAGGGCGATGCCGACGTTTGAACCATTGTGGATGTCATTGCCCAGGACGGAGATGTTGAATGTAGTATCGATGGTGATCCCGTTTCCTCCCAGGTACGCGAGGGTGTTGCCCTGGATAGTGCCGTTGTCCGAATCAGAATAGAAGGATATGCCGGTCCCGGAATCATTCGATATGTCATTGCCCGAAACCATGCACCCGGGGCTGCTGAAGAGGTCGATGCCGTCTCCGGTCCCTCCGATGATGGTATTGCTTGTGACGTTGTCCGATGAATCGCTAACGAGCTTGATGGCGGTGTTATCCGAAGCTGTGATGTTGGTGAAGACGTTCCCGCTGGACTGGTAGGAATACACGCCGTAATCGTAGGAGTTTATCCCGGGGCAGTTCTGCAGGGTCACGTTGGTGAGGGAGCCGTTGAGCAGCACGCCGTAGGTCGTGCCTCCGGTGCCGTCGTTTGTGATGGTGTGGCCGTTGCAATCGTATACCACGTTCGATGAGGTGATCTTCACGCATGCCATGCCGGGTTCCGGCATCTCCGAGGCGTCGTTCGGCGCTCCGTGATAGTCTATGTCCTGCACGAATGTCCCGCTTTCGTTGATTATCGGGCAGTTGAAGTTATCGAACAGGATGCTCCTCGTCTCGGTGCAGTTCTGGTTTCCTTCGATATCATAGGCGCATGCGTAGTACGTGAGGTTGGAGATCCCGTACGGGCTGCGCGGCGTGATGTTGGCCGAGTAATAGAAGTCAGGCGAATACGCGCTGGTGGAGTAGAGGTTGGATATCTCCGCGTCAGATAGGGCGCGGTCGTAGACGCGCAGGTCGTCTATCTTACCGTTGAAATAATCCTGGAGGCCGTAGTAGTCCAGGGCTCCTACGGTGTATGGGCCGCCTGAGACGAATGTGTCCGTATAGGGTTGCTCGCCCGCGAAGACCCCGTCTATGTAGAACATGACCTCCGAGCCGTCATAGGTGACTGCGACGTGGTGCCAGCTGGTGGTGTCCGCGACGGTGCCTGCGGAGCCCACGTTATTGAAGCCTACATGCGTGAGGTGCAGGGTATTGTCTGATTCGAAGTATACGCCCCAGCCGTTGGGCGCGCCCAAGATCATCGGGGTGTTGCCGGTGCCGTCCCTCTTGACCCAGGCGGACAATGTGAACTGGTTCATGTCCAGGTTGTCATTGGTCGTGAGATACTGGCTGTAGCCGTCGAACTGGAACGAGCCGCCGTACTTGCCGTCGGGGGTCCAGACGGGGCAGGAGCCTGAGCATGAGGCGTTGTCGCCGGATGGGCTCGCGTCCGTGACGTTAGTGGTGTTGTCGTCGAAATCGTATATGAGCACTGAATCGCCCGCGAGGGCGGGGTTGCCTCCGGGCATGGTGTAGTTGGTGCCGTTGAAGTCCAATACCCCGTTCCCGATCTGGTAGGTCGTCATGTTGACGCTGACGTTTATCGGTATTGATGACGTTTCGTTGCTCAAGATCGTGATGCCATCATCAGGGGTCGGTGGGGCGAAGGCTATCAGCGGGGGTATGACGCGGTAGGTTATCTCCCGGTTCTCTGTGCAATTCTCGTTGCCTTCCGTGTCGGACGCGCAGCCGAAATAGGTGAAATTGTAGTCGCCGACAGGGAACACTCCGAACGACCGGTTGGAGATGAAGTCCCATTTGCCGGAATCGTACTTGTTCAGGTTGGATGTGTAGAGCTGCTGGATCTCGGTTGGTAAGAGCGAGCGGTTGTAGACGCGCAGCTCGTCCATCGTGCCGTTGAAATAGGAGTCTCCGTCACCGGAGGTTCCGATGAAGTAGTTTCCGCCTCCGCCATAGCTTACCGAGAAGTCCGATATCCCCGCCTGGACGCCATCTATGTAGAATATCGCGTGGGCGCCATCGTAAGATACAGAGACGAGGTGCCATACGCCATCGGTGACCGTAGCTGTCGAGCTGGTCGTGAAGTGGCCGCGCCATTCGAGATAGAGATGATTGTCCGTGGTCACGCCGAAGCCGAAGCCGCCGTCATTTTGGGAATGGAGGATGTACATGTTTTCTCCCGAGTCCGATCCCTTGTTTATCCAAGCGGAAACCGTCAGCAGGTTCTGGTCCAGGTTGCCGGCCGTGAAATAATCCTGCACTCCATCGAACGCGTATGCGCCGCCGTATTCCCCGTCCGGCGTCCATACGGGGCAGTCCGGGTCCGTGCACGTGGCGTTGTTGCCGTACATGCTCATGTCCGTGACGTGGCTGTTGTCTTCCCCTAGCGAGGAGACATTATCGAAATTGTACATGAGGACTAGGTCCGGGTTGTACATCGTATCGTTCGGAGTCGAAGTGCATGTCAGGTTCAATTCGCTCGGCTTGTAGCAGCCGAAGTTGCAGTCACCGCCGCACTGGCCGGAGCCGTATGTCACCGTGCAGGATGTATTTCCTGGCGCGCAGGTTCCGCAATCCACGCCATTCCCTCCGCCGCACGACGCGCATGTGATGCCCCACCTCGAGGTGTATGATGAGATCGTGGTCCCGGCTGGGCAGGACAGGGTGATCGTATCCTCTTCGCCGCCTATCTGGGAAAGGTTCGTGCTCGCCGCCTGGGCGCTGCTGCCGTTCCAGTCGAAGACGAGGTCCCCTAGCGGGAAGGAGGTCTCGTTCACGCTTATGTTCACCAGGATGCTCTGGTCGTAGGTGATCGTTCCGTTGTCCGGAGTAGGCGGGACGAACGCTATGAGGGGCGCTGCGACGCTGGTGAGTATGCCGTAATCGCCATCGGGGCTGAGATTATACGAGAGGGTGTGCCCGATGGTGTCGGGCGTGTCGTTGAGCATGAACCAGCCGGTGGAGTTGTACCCCCAGAGCCGGAAGTCGTGCTCGGAGTATCCGGGGAGCTCGGAAGCCAGCCAGCTCCACACGGCAGAGTCTATGGACGGCGCACCCGAGAGCGTGGTCATGTTCACGAATTTCTGGGCGAAAGACTGGTGCGGGGGCACGGTCTCGTTGGCGGTCCATGTGACGGAGTACGATTCGCCGTCGTTCACCGTGTCGTTTATGGACAGGTTGGTGAAGTTCTCCATGGAGCCGCTCGGGTTGTCGAAAATCATGCCCGAGGTGCCGACTGAGAGCGGCGAACCGGTGGAATCGTTGATCAGCATGTCGAAGCCGTTCCCGTATAGGTGGCCGCCATCCACAAAGGTGCCGTTGGAGCCGTTCATGTCGATTCCGACGCCGTTGCCGTATGCGGTCTCGTTCGAGAGGTTGTCGGATTGCGGCAGCACGTAGCCGCTCACGCCGCTGTCATAATAGGTCGAGATGAAGAAGCCGGACGGCGCGCCCTGGGCGATGTCTCCGCTGAAGGAGGAGTTCGCTGTCCCTATGAAGAAGCCGTAATCGCTGCTGTTGTAGACCGAGTTGCCGGAAGAGGTCATATTGTTTCCATTGATGTAGAATCCGTAGCCCGGGATGGCGAAGTCGGCATTGGGCTGCTCGTTGAGGGCGGTGTTGTTGATCATCACATTGGAATCCCCTACGATGTCGAAGCCGTAGCCGCTGATGTTGCTTATGGTGTTGTTTATGAGCAGGTTGCCCGAAGAACCGACCATGAAGCCGTCCACAGTGGGGATGCTGGCGTTGGCGGTATCGTTCACCAGGGTGTTGTTATCGCCATAGATGTAGAATGCGGCATCGGCGCAGTCCTGGCCGAAGTCGTTGGTGAGCGTGTCGTTCCCCGCGATCTCGAAACCGATGTTGTTGCTCGCGAGAACCGAGTTGTTGTCGAGGAGCTCGTCCGAGCCCGTGACGTAGAATCCCACGTCCGTGGCGTTGCCGACCGTGTTGCCGATGAAGCTGTCGTTGGTCGAGCCGAACCAGGACGCGAAGCCGACATTGTCCTGGGACACGATCGTGTTGTACTCGATGACGTTGCCGCTGCTCCCGTATGTCGGGAAGCCGACGCTGTGCGAGTCGCGTATCGTGTTCCCTATCACCGTGTTGTTGTCGGAATCTGCATCCAGGAAATACCCGAAATTGTCGTTGAAGTCGATGGAGTTGTTTATGACCGTGTTGTTCGAGCTGTTGAGGAGGTAGAAGCCGGTGTCGTAGGTGGACCCGATGGAGTCGTTGACGATGGTGTTGCCGTCCGAGTGGTCGAGGGCGATGCCGAAATCCGGATTGTCCAGTATCGTGTCGTTGACGAAGAGGGAATCGTTCGAATAGCTCGCATAGATGTTGCCGTAGGTGTAGCTGGTGACGTTGCAGTTCTGGACCGTGACATTCGAGGCGTTCTCCACCAGGACCCCTATGGAGACCGGGCTGTCGCCGGTGATGGTGAAGCCGTTGCAGTCATAGACCACGTCGGAGGCGAGTATCTTCACGCACGCCATGGCACCCGAGGTAATCTCTGACGCGTCGTTCGATGCTCCGGCGTAATTGTTGGGCTGCAGGTATGTGCCGCTCGAGTTGATGACCGGGCAGACCTGGCCGTTCTGCAGGATGCCGTAATCGCTCTCCGGGCTCAGGTCCGTGTACGAGAGCGTGTGGCCCATCGTATCCGGGGTGTCGTTGATCACGTACCATCCGGTGGAATTGTACTCCACGAGCTGGAATATCGCTTCGTCGTATCCCGGGAGCTCGGAAGCGAGCCAGCTGAAGGATACGGAATCCAGGTTTACCGGAGCGGATATCGGGCTGATGTTCACGAATTTCTGGGCGAAGGAGAACGCGCCGTTCGGAAGCACGGATTCGTTGGTCGTCCAGTTGATGGTGAAGCCAGTGTCGTTGGCGGTGTTGTTGATGGAGAGGTTGGTGAAGTTCTGGTAGTCCCCCGATGGGCTGTCGAAGACCACGTAGGACATGTTCAGGACGCTGTAGTTCATCGCGATCAGGTCGCGGCCGTTGTTGGAGAAGTGGTCGCCGGACATCACGTCCTCGTCGGACTGGTTTATCTGGAGGCCGTACTTCGAGTTGTTGGCGAAAGTGTTCTGGCTGAAATTGTTGTCACCGGCTAGGTAACCCAGGGAGAAGCCGTAGGTGTTTCCGATGAAGCTGTTGTTCATGTAATCGGAGTCTGTGGCGGAGTACATCAGATAGCCGCCGTAGCTGTCGTTGGTGAACGTATTGTTCGCCACGATGTTCCCGAAGCCGCCGTTGGAGTGCAGGCCGTAGGTGCAGTTGTACGCCATGCTGCCGCTCACGTTGGAATCCGCGCCGAACTCGAAGCCGATCGTGGAGTTGGATGCCGTGTCGCTGATGAAGGTGTTGTTGCCCCCCACTACGTAGGCGTAGGTTCCAGATGACGCGTTGTCGCCGCTGAACAGCTCGAAGGTGGCGCCATAATCCGAATAGAAACCGTTTGAGCACAAGGTGGCAGTGTTGTTGGTGAATGTGCTGTTCGGGTTGAAGATGTCGTATCCATTCCCTGCCAAGGTCGCGTTGTTGCCCGTGAAGTTGGCGTAGTAGCCCGAGGAGACGAGGAAGCCGTTGGAGGTGTTGTACGCGCTGTTGTTGATAGCTGTGGTGTAGTTGCCGTACATGGTGAACCCGTTATAGCCGCCGCCGGAGACGCCTCCGGTCGCGTTGTTCCCTATGAAGGTGTTGTTCACTCCGTTGGAAAGGAAGAGGGCGTAGGTCACCCCGCTCGCGGAGGCCGTGTTGTTCACGATCAGCAGGTCGCTCCCCGTGAGATCGTACACGTAGTTGCCGGAGTCGTTGCGCTCGTAGTTGTTGGTCAGGTTGTCGTAGCCGCCTGAGACGTCGAACGCATCTCCGTACGTCTCGTTCCGGGCGGTGTTGTTGTTGATGAGCGTGTAGCTGGAACCCACCACATAACCCGCGAAACCGATGTTCTGGGAGTTGCTGTCCAGGACGACGAATGCCGTGTTCGACTCCACAAAGAAGCCCTGGCCCGTGCTGTTGTACGCGATGTTCGAGGTGATGTTGGTGTAGTTGCTGCCGCCCGAGATGTAATAGCCGCGGAACGCATACGAGGCGGTGTTGTTGTACAGCGCGCAGTTGGTGGAGTTGTCTATGTTGAAATCGTAGCTGGAGCTGTTGTAGGCGATATTGCCTGTGATGTTCGTGTAGGCGCTGTTGTTGCTTATGTAATAGTTGCGCGGGCTCCGCGAGACGTTGTTGCCCACCAGCACGTTGCCCGTGGAGTTGTCGATGTTGATGCCTGCCGTGGAGGTATTGTACACCGTGTTGTTCTGGAGCAGGTTGGAGTTCGAATTTTGATCCACCCGGATGCCGTAGGGCCCGTCCCTGAAGGCCGTGTTGTTGTAGAGCCAGTTGCTGGTGCTGACGTCCCAGATGACCAGGCCTCCGTTCGAGTTGTTGTAGACGACGTTGTTGACGACCGTGTTGCTGTTGGAAAAGCCCCCGACCGACATCGCGCGGTCGGAGGTCGCGTTGGAGACGGTGTTGTTCTCCGCGTCGTTGTAGTCGCTGAAGGCGTAGATGCTGATGCCGTATATGCCCTTGATCGCGGTGTTGTTGTAGATGTCGTTGTAGTTGCTGCCATAGCCTATGAGTATGCCGTCCGAGCTCGTGGTGTTGTAGACGTAGTTGTTGCTCACCAGGTTGGCGCTGGAGCCGTCCAACCCGATGCCGTTGCCGTTCTTGTTGTTGGATGCGTTGTTGTTGAGGATAGACGCCTGGGGGGTCTGGTACACCCAGATGCCGCTGTTGGTGTTGTTCGACGCATTGCTGAACGAGACCGTGTTGAAGGCTGCGGCGCCAATCATCTCGAATCCGTTGTTGTTGTTCTTTATGCCCTGGTCGTGATCAAGGGTGTTGTCGCCGGAATTACTCAATATCAGGAAGCCGTCGTTGCTGTTGTTCGTGGCGTTGTTATAGCTCAGCTGGTTGCTGGTCGAATTGCCGTCCACCCTGAAGCCGTTCTCGGAGTTGTTGTAGGCTGTATTGTTCACCAGGACGTTGTTGTTGGCATAGACGAAGAGCTTGAAGCCGTCCTGAGTATTGTTCCTCGCCGTATTGTTGGCCTCGAAGTTCTGGTCGCTGTCGTATACCTCGATCCCGTTCCAGCCGTTGCTCGCGACGCTGTTGTTGACCAGGGTGTTGAAACGGCTCGATTGGTCGATGCTTATGCCGTCGTAGCGGTTCAGGGTGGCGTTGTTGTTCGAATAATTATTGTAATCTGCATCGGTCTGCCAGATGCCGTAGTTGTTCCCTGCGACGGTGTTGTTGGTTATGGTGGCGTAGCTGCAATCGAAGCCGTTGCAGTTATAGCCATAATCGTGCCCATCGAAGCGTATGCCGTCCCATCCGTTGTTCGTGATGGTGTTGTTGGAGATGAATGCGTAAGTGTAGTTGTATTGGACGTTGATATCATCGAAGAAGTACGCTGGCCTGAAATTGTCCACGAAAAGGCCGTATTGCCCGCTGCCAGAGACCATGTTCCATCGGATGAGGTTCGCTCCCGTGTCGGCTATGAACATGCCTGCCATGCCGCTAGATGTCACGCTGTTGTTGCGGATGTCGTCGTAGAACGACGATCCGGAAGTGGAATAGAGGGAGCCGTAGAGATTGCTGCTTGGGAACGGGTAGTAGCTGTGCGTGGGGTTGTCCAGGTAACCGGCCGGGGACAGGATGCCGGTATCCACGCTCGAGCTGATCACGTTGCCGGCTATGGTGTCGTTGTTCGAAGAATCGAAGCGGACGCCCACCACATCGCCGGTCAGCGTGTTGTTCGTTATGTTGTCCTCGTCCGAATAGATGAGGTATATGCCGTTGTAATTGTTGGACGAGGTCGACTGGTTGACTATGGAATAGAATGTGTTTATCAGCACTATCCCGCTGTTGTTGAGCGAGGCCGAGCCGCTGACAGTCACGCCGTTCAGCACTGAATTGTTTGCCCCGCAGAGTATGATCTCCGAATAGGCATTGTTGTTTTGCAGGTTTTGCGTCACATTGGTGAACAGCACCTGCTTCCCGCCGGATCCGGTGACTCCGGTTATGTTGTTGTCGCACGAAGAGCCATAGGCATCTCCGCCAGGGTGGACGAAGAGGTCGTACTGGTTGTTCTCCTGGGCATTGCCCGCAATCGTGTTGTCCGTGCTCTCTGTTAGCATGATACCGTTTTGGTTGTTGTCGGCGGTGTCATTCGAAACGACATTCGAATCCGATTGGGTGAGCGAGATGCCGTTGTAGTTGGAATTGAAGACGCTGTTGACTATGGTGTCGTTGACGCCGCCATCCAGATAGATGCCGTTGAAATTGCCGGAGGAGACCGAGAAATTAATGGTCGAGTTGCTGGTCTGCTGGAGCAGAATGCCGTCATGGCCGCTAGATGGCACCGTGACATGGTCGAGGGTCGAGCCGTCCGCCTGGCATAGGATGATCTCCGAGAAATCGCTCAACCCGGACCAGGATACGGGCGTGTTCGTGAAGTTGATAGGCCGACCTCCAGACCCGACGTTATCCGTGATGTCGTTTGTGCATGCATTTGAATCCACGAAAATGTCATACCACCCGTTATTCTGCAGCAGGTTTCCGGTGATGTTGTTGTAGAACGAGTACGACCCCACATCGATGCCGTATATGCTGTTGCCCGACATGTCGTTGCCTTGCACGTAATTGTTGCTGCTGGAGAAGCTTCCTGGCAGTAGGATGCCGATGATGTTGCCTGAACCGTAGTTGTCGGTGATGTTGCTAGAACCCTCCGCGCAATAGAACGCCGCTTGCGAGTTCTCGCGGCTGTTGTTGATGGCCGTGTTATTGGTGATTTCCGAGGAATATCCCGAGAGATAGAAACCCCCGTAATTGTTGACCACGGTGTTGTTCTCGAAGAGGGCGTAGTCCCCGGATTGCGAGAAGCCGCCGTTGGTGGAGAAATTCGCGATGTTGCCGGTGACCGTATCTCCGCTTCCTGTGAGTTCGAACCCGTCGTAGTCGAAGAGGGCGGTATTGTTGTCGATGAGCGCGTCATCGCTGGTTATGGAGAACCCCCCGCCTGAAGTGTAGACTGCGACGTTATTGGTGAGCGTGATCCCGGTCCCGGTGGCGTATATGCCTTCCCCTCCGCTCGTGGTGGTGTTGATGGTGTTGTGGTCGAACGAGCTGTAGGATATGCCGGACCCGCTGATGCCGGTGCTGAAATTGAAGACGTTGCAGTTGAGGACGCTCGCTCCGATGACACCCGGTGAGAGCACGATGCCCGCAGTTCCGGAGGTTGAGTTCCCTGTATAGTTGATCTGGTGCCCCATGCAGTCGAGCACGACATCCGAAGCGCTTATGTTGAAGCACTCTAACGCGTCGCTCGTGGAGTTTATGGACAGATCCGCGTTCAATATATACCAGCCCGTGGAAGTGAGGTTCGAACAGCTCGAGATCGGGATCGGGCTGCCGATGAGATTGCCGTATGAATCCAGGATGTCGATAGGAAGGCCGCCATTGCCGGTTTCGGTATCCCCGCTGAGGGAGTTGTAATCGCTGTGGTCGAGCAGGATGCCGTCGGCGACGTTGTTGTCCGTGGTGTCTCCGCTGATGTTGTTGTAGCTGGAATACAGGAACGACATGCCCAGGTAATTGTTCGATGACACGGAATTCGTTATGTTCGAGTAATCGGTCGAGATGACAAGCATGCCGTCGTTGTTGGAACCGTGCACCACGACATTGTCTATGGATGAATAGCTGGCGTCGCACAGTATTATCTCCGCGTGGCTGTTGTCCCCGCTCAATGACGTGGATTGGTTGTAGTACGCTATGGGCTTGCCCCCCGAGGCGATGGTGCCGCTGATATCGTTGGTGCATTGCAACGGGGATGACGCGTTCACGAAAACATCGTACTGACCGTTGTTCTGCGCAGTGTTGTCTTGTATTAGGCTGCTGTCCGTGCCCTGTAGCGAGATGCCGTGGAATTGGTTGTTGTTGAAAACCCCATTCGTGACGTTGATGCCGCTGTCCGAAAGCAGGTATATACCATAGCGGTTGTTGCTCGATACAGGATAGCTGATATTAGCGCCGTTCGTATCCACGATGAATATGCCGTTGTTGTTCAATGAGGCCGAACCGTCAGCCGTGACATGGTCCAGGGTCGAGCCGTCCGCCTGGCAGAGGATAACCTCCGAAGCGTCTACGGAAGACAATGAGACGCTCTGCTGACCGGAGAACATGATCGGCCTGTTTCCGGAACCGGTGTTGTTCGAGACATCGTTCCCGCACGAATCCGAATTCACCCAGAGGTCATAGAGTGCATTCTCCTGGAAGGTGTTGTTGTCGATGGAGTTGCCGCCGGACGCGTTGAGCGAAAGTCCGATGGAGTTGCCTATCGCCGTGTTGTTGAGGATCAGGCTCGAAGCTGTAGTGGAGAACGTGAATCCGGCGTTCGTATTGTTCATGGCGGTGTTGTTGGTGAAATTGATGGTGTCCATATTGCTCATTTCGAATCCCATATCGGAATTGTTGTAAGCGGTGTTGTCGGTTACATTGTCCTGCCCTATGTAAGAGAACTCGAAACCCGTGGAGTCCTGCGTGGCGTTGTTGCCCGAATAGATGTTGTTATAGAGAGGCGCATAATATTCATCCACCGAGAACCCCACGCCGGAATTGTTGTAAGCGGTGTTGTCGGATATGTTCGAGTATCCGATGCCGTATATATCGAAACCGATATTGTAGCCGTCATACGCGGTATTGTTATCGAATGTGCTGTTTGATGCCGCTTCGATGATGAAGCCGTATGGGTAGCTGGCGGCGTTGTTATTTGTGACATTCAGGCCAGTGCCTTGGAAATAGAAGCCGTAGATTATGGGGTAAAGATTCGAACCATTGACTGCCGTGTTGTTCGTGAACGTCATGTTCTGGGAAGTTACAGAGAAACCATTCGAATTAGAATTGGAAACGACGTTGTTCGCTACGGTGTCGTTTATGCTATTATAGATATCAAAACCGCTCTCACCTTCGTTGGCGACATTGTTGATTATGCTGTTATCTGTGGGCTGACTCTGAGTGTATGAGGTTGAGAATACGAAACCAGTGTTGGTGTATTCCGCGAGGTTTCCGGAAATGGTATCGTTTGCGAAGTTCCCTGAGAGATAGAACCCAGAGTCATAGGAGTCGGCGGTATTGTTGGCCACGGTGACATTGTCGACATCAGTCACGCTCCCATCGAAATAGAAACCCCATAGACCCAATCCCGATTGATAGGCTACGGTATTGTTCCTGACCGTGCTGTTCTCGATCCCCCCCACGTAGATTCCATAGGAGTAGTTCGATACGGCGCAGTTCTCCACCGTGATATTGTTGAATATGGTCCCTGAGGAATCGTCAGTGAGGATGCCTATCGAGGTCACGGAATTATCGTCGCTGGTTATCGTTTGGCCGTTGCAATCCAGAATGATGTCTGATGAGTTCAACCTGAGGCAGGCGTATGATCCATCTAATACATCTGAAGAATTCAATGGCTGCCCGACCAGATCGCTCGTCAGCTGGTAGTATCCTGGCGACGTGATGTTCTGGCAGCTAGTCACGCTTATCGCAAATGATATGGAAGGGAGAAGAAGGATTAACAGTAATGTAGCTGCGTATATGATGTCTCCCTTCATGGAACCATTTCCGAAGCGATTATTTATATTCTATGCGGCAGGACCGGATTCCTGCTAATATATAGATAAACGGGCTGGAAAGATTATAAGAGGGCGCGGATAATAGACAATCCATGGGGACTTTCAAGGCGGTGGTATTCGACCTGGACGGCACGTTATATCTTGGCAAAACGCCCATTCCCGGAGCTAAGGAAGCGCTGGAAAGGCTGCGCAGATCCGGAAAGAGGATCTTTTTCCTGACAAACGCGGCCACACGGAGCAGGGCGGGCATCGCGGCGAAGCTGGAGAAGATGGGGTTTGCTGCTAGGAAAGAGGAGGTCATCGGAGGGGCGTACCTGCTCGCTAGATACATCTCGACCAATTACAAAGGCAAGAAGGTATATGTCGTCGGAGAGCGAGGCATCACGGAAGAGTTCGCAGCTGCAGGCATACCGATCGCCGAAGACGCCGATATCGTGGCCGTCGGGCTGGATCGGAACTTCACTTATGACAAGCTAGCCAAAGCTTACCTCAACCTGAAAAAAGGGGCGGTATTCCTCGCATCGAATCTCGATCATGTATTCCCGACCGAGACCGGAGACCTGCCGGGCGCAGGCTCGATCGTGGAAGCTATAGTCTTCGCGGCAGACCGTCGGCCGTATGTCGTCGGGAAGCCGAACACGCTGGCATTCGAGATAATCAAGAAGGAGAGCCATCTCACGAAGGATGAAGTGCTGCTAGTTGGGGACGGGCTGGACACGGATCTGGCGTTCGCCAAAGCGTGCGGGATAAAATCTTGCCTGGTCCTGACCGGGAATGCGAAGAAAGAGGACTTGGAAGGCGCGGCGTTCAAGCCAGAGCTGGTGCTATCCTCGGTCGCAGAGCTCAATCTTCCATGATGTCGCGGAGCGTGTCGCTCGGCATCTCTGCGCCGAAGAGGCTCTCGTCTAGGTTGATGTCCGGCGTGGGCGAAGGAGGCTCCGGGGTCTTCGGGGGCTCGTACGGAGGCGAGCTGGAGGACACGATATTATAGGTCGCCTGGATCGTGCTTCCGCACCTGCATTTTCCTGACAATACCAGTTCCTTGAGCTCGAGGTCGCTGGTCACGTTGAAATTCGCTTCTCCGCCGCAATTTGAGCATTTAACGGTCCTATGAAACTCCATCTGGACACCTCTGCACCTGACTCTCAGGTTTATTTTATAAGGATATTACCCGCTTCTCGGTTATTATCTCGTCCATCCTCTCGTCGTTCTCGTGCGTAGGGAGACGATCCACTATCTGGAAATCGAAGCAGACGCCTATGCGGTACGCCGGAGATTTGGAAAGGTACCGATCGTAATATCCCTTGCCATATCCAAGGCGGTGCATGCACAGCCCGAACGAGATCCCCGGGATTATGATTATGTCTGGTTCTAAGCGGTTCTCCGGATCATGGGTCTTCGGCTCAGGTATCCCGAACTTGCCCGGGACGAGCTCCTCGAAGGAATGGAAACGGAAGAAGTCTATGTGCTGATCCCCGGTCACCGGCACCAGGACCTCTTTCTTCATCTTGAGCGCGGCTTCTATGATCGAGCGGGTCCTGACCTCGCTGCCCTTGGCGATGTAGAATGCCACGACCTTCGCTTCCTTGAAACGCGGGTGCGTAGCTATGCGCTCCGCGATTGCATTGCTCATCGTATCCGCTTCGTGCGCCTGGAGGGAATCGCGCTTGAGAAGCATCTCTTTCCTCAGTGCTGCCTTCAACTCGTGTACCATTCGGATGATATTCCGCTGATAGGAGTTAAAAAATATGCGCGGGAGGTTAGCGCATGGAATCCATCGCTAGATATATATTCGAGGCTGGCATGCTCAAGCGCGTGAAGAGGAGCGGATGGTGGGCCGAGAAGGTAGAGACTCCTGAAAGCGTTGGGGACCATTCGTTCCGGACTGCGATACTCGCTTTCATTCTTGCGAAGATGGAGGGAGCGGATGAAAACCGGCTCTGCACAGCGGCGGTCTTCCATGATATGCAGGAATGCCGCATCGGGGATCTGCACAAGATAGCGGCCAGGTATATACATGTAAGCGAGGAGCTAGGGCGCAAGGTAGAGAAGGAGCAGGCTGCTGATTTGCCTCCGTCGCTTCGGGATTCCGTGCTAGGTACGCTAGAGCTTTCCGAGGAAGAGCACACGATATTGAAGGACGCGGATTACCTGGAGTGCGCCTTCCAGGCCAAGGAATACGCCGATTCCGGATACGCGGGCGCAAAGACCTGGATCAAGAGCATAGGGGAGAGATTGAAAACCAAGAGCGCAAAAAAACTCCACGCGCAGATGGGCAGGATGGATTCGGGTTCCTGGTGGAAAGGATTGAAGAAATTGGATTGAGTTATTTCACATCAGGATTGATTATTTCCAGAGTGGTGAAGATAGGCGTCACTTTGCCAGTGACATCTTCTCCGAGGAGATTGACCACCCACCCGCCTTTGCTGGCGTCATAATGGATGGGCTCGGAAACAGCGAAGATGTTCTTGAGGCCGTGGCCGCTCTGCTGGGGCCAGTAGGTGTCCACGAGCATGCGCCTGAAGGCCAAGTTCTGGCCGATGTTGCCTTCGAAACGAACGTGATAATGGGTCTCTACATTCCCGAGCCTGCGCTCTCCGAGCGGAACGACCGCGAATTCCTCCTCGCCCATGGCGAACACGACGCCACCGGACACGTGGCTTTCCGGCCACCTGCTTTCCGGTTTAATCGCCTTGAGATCCAGGATGCCGCGATCGGATTTGCCTTTCGCGCTCGACAGCGGTGAATATCTCGCGGCCTGGAAAAGTCCGCTGCTCGTCAGGGTCGCCACAGTGATGCTTTGAAGGGGCGCATTTGGATTGCTCCATATGCTGGCGCTCACCACTGATGTCCCAGGCACCGAATACTCGTCAGGTTCTGTGTGCTTGGCATCGAGAACATTGGAGATCGATATGTTGAGACCGTCTGTGGATACCTTCCTTATGCTTACTCGATCTTTTGTCACCCAGATGACATGACCGTCATATGTGCAGGAGTAAGCGAGCGGTTCGCCCTCCACACCCAGCTTTGCTATTTCAAGCGCGAATTCCTTGCCGAGCTCTGCGCCTTTCTGATGGCTTTTCGACTCTGCATAGAGATGCAGCGAATTCTTGCCATAATCATAGCAACGGACATGCGGACCCTCATGCTCAGGGGTTTTGCATGAGAATGCCAAGGCTGCCAGCATGCCGATTGCCTTGAGCCGGGGCGCATGGATGCGAGTGAGCGTCATGCATAAATGGTTGATGGAAACATCTTTAAATAGTGTTTAAAAGAGCGTAATGATGTTGCTTTAACTTTTCTTCTTGGTTGCTGTAGGCTCCACGATCTCTGTGGTGGACCTCGCGGGCTGGAAATGGCCTGACCCGGATATCTGGACCTCGCTCGTGGATCTCTCCACTTGGTTCGCCAGGCCAGGATTGCTGACGCGCAGTTCTTTGCTCACGACCTGCCGTGTGGCCGGATCGCTCTTCGGAGCTCGGCCCAGCACCGTGTTCACCACGCTGCTTAAGCCATCCATGAACCGCTCCAGAACGTTCGGTACCTGGGTGGCAGTGCGCTTCTCTTGCAAAAGCTGCTGTTCCATATAGCCGCTTTCAACAACTAGAAATTTAAATGCAACTACGCCTTGCTCAGTTATGGAGCTGGGAAAAGCGGGGTGCGTGGCGCAGATCGATTTCTACCTCAAGAACAAGGAGTACGACAAGGCGCACGGCCTGGCAGGTGAATTCGTGTCGCGGTTCCCGGACGAGATGGTATCCCATTTCCTCCTTTCCAGGTCCGCGTTCGAGCTCGGGTTGTATGCTGAAGCCGTGAACGAGGGAAGCAGGGCGTTAAATAAGGCGGTCTCGGACAAGGACATGCTCGCATGCGCGGTGCTGACAGGCAGCGCGTACTACATGAGCGGCAGGTATCAGGAAGGCATCAAGCTCATGCATTTCATGGAGCAGAAGAAGACGAGCGAGGATCTCGAGAGGCTGTTCATCCTACTCGCGTTAGCCATCAAGGACGGCAAGGAGGCCGCAGAGCATCTTAATGACCTCTATCAAATCAACAAAGTCGCGGCGGACGAGATCATACGCAGGTATCTTTGAGCTATCTCTTTTCCATCGTATGGGATACATTGCCATTGTCCGAGGATATGCTGAAATAAACGCGCTTGTACCCGTCCTTTTCCAGGAAGATCGTCTTAGCCCCTGTGATATTGGTTTCAAGAGGGGTGATCCCGAGCATCCGTTGTACGAGCGTACCGTCATCCAAGGTGTCTTCGACCATCACTGAAACTCCTGGGATATCCGTCTCGATTTTCGCGGAATACACGCTCCCGTCTTGCACAGCATCTCTCGCGCTGCGGTTTTCAAGACGTATGGCGAATGTCGACCCCACAGCTATGGCGCTGGCCAGAGCGGCTACTACGAGCTTCCCTGAGATTCTTCGTTTGGGGATCTGGAATACGAGCGTAGGGAGAGTTACCTGGGTGTCATCGAGCGAACCTGGCTGCCGAGGCTCGACCCCGCATGATTCTAGGGCTGCGATCAATTCCGCCATGTTGTTGAAGCGGTTCTTGGGATCTTTCTCGAGGCACTTCATGACGAGCGAGTCGACAACTTCCGGGACGCCCGGAGCCACCGAACTCAAACGCGGAGGCACCTTGAGTTTATGCATGACCATCAGTTCAAGCCCCAGATTGGACTCGAAGGGCAGTTTCCCGCTGATCATCTCGTAGATGGTGACGCCCAAGGCGTAGATATCTACGTGGTGGTCATGGTTCGGCAAGCCTGCTATCAGCTCGGGCGCCATGTATGCCGGAGTACCCACAGTGGTGTTTTGCCTGGTGATCCGGACTTTTGGATCGGCAGCCTCATTGACAATCGTGGCGATACCAAGATCGAACAATTTGACCTGACCGACCTCCAGGGGTTTACCCACGATGAATATGTTCCCTGGTTTCACGTCTCGGTGTATGATGCCCTTGGAATGCGCCAATTTCAGCGCTTCGCAGACTTCCCGTGCTATGTAAAGCGCGGCTGGCACGGGAAGCTGTATGGGGTGATCCGATTCATCCAGCAACGAGGTGGCGAGATCGACGCCATCCAGATATTCCATGACGAAATACGGCCTTTTCTGGATCTCCCCGCTCTCGAATAACTCGACCATGTTGGGATGCTTCAGGTTGCGTATGAAGTCCGCTTCACGGATGAATCGCGTCCTGCTGTTCGGCTCATCTGCCAGAATTTCTGAAAGCACCTTGATCGCGACACGGGAACCTTTCCTGAGGCCGACGGGTTTGTTGGTGTTGCAACGCGCCTCATAGACCACGCTCATGCCACCGTAGCCGAGAGTGCTTATTATCGTGTAGCCATGTTTCACGAATTCTTGCTGGAGCGGCAGGACTTTATCCTCTGGCCCGCGCCCCCAGGCGTCCAGCATCGGCTGCGATGGGATTCCAGCCATCCGTTTGTCTCTGGATCGTTCTGTAAGCCGCTGCAGCACTGCAGATGGTTGATGCTGGGGAGGCACTAGGATCCTGGAATCTCTCATGTGATATTAAATGTTTCAGAATGAATATAAACCTTGACTTTGGCCTTTCATCATTGATCAGAATGGAACACGGGATAGGTGCGCTGCAAACCATCCATCCAAGCCCTATGTTTGAAAAGCTGAACGGTCGATTCATTATCAGATGGGACTCCAGGAAAAACTCAAGGAACTAGAGGACGAGATGGCTCGTACCCAGAAGAACAAGGCCACGGAGTACCATATCGGAATCATCAAGTCCAAGATCGCGCAGATACGCCGCGAGCTGCTCGCGCCGAGGAAACACGGGGCGAGCGGGGGAGGATTCGATGTCAAGAAAAGCGGCGACGCGACCGTCGCGCTGATAGGGCTTCCCAGCGTCGGAAAGTCCACATTACTAAATAAACTCACGAACGCCGAATCCAAAACAGCGGCATACGCATTCACGACGCTGAAATGCATTCCAGGCACGATGAATTACAAGAACACGAAGATACAAATCCTCGATTTGCCAGGAATCATCGAAGGTGCGAAAGACGGGAAAGGACGGGGGCGGGAAGTCATAGCGGTCGCGAGGAACGCGGACCTCATACTCATCATGATAGAGGCCAACCACCCGGACCAGCGCCGCATAATCGAGACCGAGCTATACGGATTCGGCATCAGGGTCAATGCCTCGCCACCGCACGTATCCATAGGGAAGGCAATGAAAGGCGGGATAACGATCAACCATACGGTCCCCATCACCAAGATAAGCGAGCGGAGCATCCAGGCGACGCTCAACGCATACAGCATGTTCAATGCCGACATCATACTGCATCAGGACATAACCGTTGACGAATTCATCGATGCCATTGAAGGAAACCGTGCTTACATACCCGCAGTCTACGTGCTGAGCAAATCGGACCTCGTGAAGACGCCGCCCAAGCTTCCGTTCGAGTATGTTGCCATCGCGGCGGAGCGGGGCGGCGGCATAGAGGAGCTGAAAAAACAGATATACGACAAGCTCGATCTGATCCACATCTTCACCAAGCGCAAGGGAGAGGTCGCGGACATGAACGACCCCATGGTTGTTCGCAGCGGCATCACAGTGGGGGAGATGTGCGAGCGGCTGCACCGCGATCTACGGAAAGAATTCAGGTATGCGCTCGTGTGGGGAAAAAGCGTGAAGCACCAGCCGCAGCGCGTCGGGCTATATCATATGCTGGCCGACGGGGACGTCGTGCAAGTGATAAAGAGGCAAGGATAGGTTTTCTGGATTGGCGTTCTTGGATGCCCGGCGAGTTCTGTTACCAGAATTTAAAAATTCTTGCTTACACAAATGGACACTATGCAAGCA
Source organism: uncultured Microcaldota archaeon (assembly GCA_963804385.1). Classification (GTDB taxonomy): domain Archaea; phylum Micrarchaeota; class Micrarchaeia; order Anstonellales; family Bilamarchaeaceae; genus Bilamarchaeum. The sequence continues at coordinate 126,977 of CAWDQD010000009.1, read as the reverse complement.
AGGAGCGAAATCCAGTCTAATTCCATAGTGCTCAGCTTGCTCCTCCTGGCCTAGCCGGCCACACCTACAATAGAATTTTGGACTTGTAAAAATTATCCTCAGTCTTACTTTTTCTCTCGTCAAAAAACAAGGAGGTGTGATGCATGGTAACCAAAGAGATGATACGCTCGGCAGCAAGAACGATGCCCGATGCGGTAAGGGAATTCAGATGGTGGGGCGAGAGGAAGAACAAGTATCTCGAGATGATAGGGCCCTATGCAGAAGGATATGGCCGCGCCATGATCGCGAGGGATGAGGGGACAGTAGCGATGCTCGGCGCTATCAAGATATTCGACACCACGGCCAGGGACGGCATGCAGACGCCGGAGACCGCGGCATTCGTCACCGAGCACAGCGGGAAGTCGGTCATCGAGAACAAGGTCGCCATCTGCATGCGGCTGGCCAATTGGGGGATACCGATCATAGAGGTCGGCAACGCGGTGAGCAATCCCGGCGAGATTGAAGCCATAAAGACGGTGAGGAGAATGGTGAGGGAACGCGGCCTGGACACCGAGATAGTCAGCCTAGGCCGCATGGTGCACAGGGACATCGACGCCGCAGCCGAGGCGGAAGCGGAGACCATGCACATATATTCCTCTGGCTCCATCCCGCATGCATGGGTGAAATTCGACAAGATGCCGGAGCAGCTCATGGACCATATCAGGGAATGCGTGATATACGCGAGAAGCAAGGGCTTCGAAAAGATCATAGTATCGCTCGAGGATGCAGCGAGGGCGGATCCGGACCATCTGGTGAGGGTCGGGGAGATGGTCTACGAAGCCGCCGGAGGCCACGGCATCCAATACAACATCCCGGACACTATCGGCGTGTGCGATCCGGCATACATGTACGGCCTCATATCATATATCCGCTCGAAGGTGCCCCAGCTGCCGCTCCAGGTGCATTGCCATAACGACATGAACATGGCGTTCCAGAACACGATAGCGGCCATGCTCGCGGGAGTCTCCGTAGCGCAGGTCACTATGCATGGTGTGGGCGAGAGGACCGGAAATGCGGCGATGGAGCAGGTGGCTATGCATATGCTGCTCAACTATGGCATCGAGTACGCCGACATGAGCCGGCTGAAAGAGGTATCCGCATTCGTGACCGAACGCTTCGGCGTCGGACCGGCAGAGAACGCCTCCTATGTGGGGGAAAAGGCTTTGAAGCATACCGCTGGCGTCCACGGAGACGGGGTCCTCAAGAGCGAAGACAGCGGCTGCAGCACCCGGAACGTCGGGACCGACAGGAGAGACAACGGAAGCGTGTACATACCGTACGGTCCCGAGATCATAGGGAGAAAAGAGGAGGTCGGGATTGGCATACTCTCGGGGAACAAGAACATCATCCACAGGCTGGGCGAATTCGGGGTCAGCATCCCCGAAGCCAAGGTAGGGGTCGTCCTCGAAGCGGTGAAAGGGATGGCTGCGACCAGGGGGGTGAGCGATGCGGACTTCCTGCTCATGGCTTATCATGCCGTGATGGGCAAACCATGCTGCATGGTCGATGACGTCCGAATCGATGATATCTCCACCAATGATGCAGGGTCGACGGCCCGCGTGAGAGTCAAGATCAACGGCAGGGAAGCCATAGGAGAGGACAGCACCGGAAACGGCCCTGTAGACGTCGGGGTGAATGCGATTCGTGCTGCCATCGGTAATGGTGCAGGAGTGGAAATGTCGTCCTTTGAAAGCCACGGGATGGGAGATGGAAGCGATGCTCCGGCAAGGATCACCATGACGCTCAGGAAAGGAGAGCTTGAGGTCGAATCTTCCTTTGTCCACACCGACACGACCAAGGCGGCTATCCAGGCGTTCATAAAGGGGTTTAACGCGATCCATGCGCTGGAGGAACTGCGGGTCGCTCACCCTGCATGATCACTCGCAGTATTCGACATTCTTGAGGAGAACGGCGGGGCAGACCTTGGTCACGCCGTCCATTTTTTTCACCCTGGATATGACCGAGCGGAGCTCATTCTGATCATGGCACCAGACGCCGAACATGAGCATGTGGTCACCTGAAGAGAGCGAGGTGTACCTCACGCCTTTCATCCGCTTTACTGTGGCCTGCACCCAGATGAGCGCGTCCGGCTTCGTGTCTATCCCGATGATGGCGACGGAGCTGTATCCGAGAACGGACGGGTCCACGCGTATCGTGAACTTGCTGATGATGCCGGAATCCTCGAGGTTGCGTACCCGCTTGCGCACGGCCGCCTCGGTTATTCTCAGCATCTTCGCCAGCTCCACGTACGGGGTCCTCGAGTCCTCGATGAGTGCTTCCACGATTATCCTGTCCCTTTCGTCCATGGTACGTTTTTCGTACCAAACAGTTTATAAAACGAACTTGAGAATGGATAACCGGGTGATAAGATGTTGAGTGTCAACCAGAAGATCCCTGACATGGAATTCGATTATTTCCAGGATGGGGAAATCAGGAAGGGAAGGTTCTCGGATTACAAGGGAAAATGGCTCGTGCTGATGTTCTATCCGGCGGATTTCACGTTCGTCTGCCCGACCGAGCTGAACGAGGCGGCGAAGATGCATAAGGAGTTCAAGAGTGCCGATGCTGATATCATCAGCGTTAGCACGGACACGGCTTACGTTCACAAGGCATGGCATGGAAGCAATCCGATGGTCAAGGAGGTCAGGTTCGCGATGGCTGCGGACCCGGGCGGGAAGCTGTCCAAAGCGTTCGGGACATATATCGAGGATGAGGGGCTCTCGACACGGGCGACGTTCATCATCGATCCGGACGGCACCGTGAAATCCATGGAGATGCATGACAACAGCATCGGCCGGAGCGCTGCGGAAATATTAAGAAAGTTGCATGCGGTGAGTTTCGTTAGAGAGAACAAAGGGCAGGTTTGCCCCGCAGGCTGGAAGCCAGGTGCGCAGGCGATAAAAGTAGGGAAATGAGGCGATAGTATGGCATATGAAGCGAAGAATTTCGAGGGGCTTTTGGGGATGGATGGGTTCAGCGACACGCTGCTGAAGAACCATTTCACTCTATATCAGGGGTATGTCACGAACACGAACAAGTCCGCGGACGCGCTATCGGCGATGGCCAAGGATGCGAGGATCGGGACTCCGGAATACGCCGAACTGAAGCGGAGGTTCGGCTGGGAGTTCAACGGCATGAGGCTGCACGAGCTGTATTTCGGCAACATGAAAAAAGGCGGCGCGAAGAGCGATATGATCGTGAAGAAGCTCGCTGAGGATTTCGGTTCCTACGAGAACTGGGAGAAGGATTTCCGATCATCCGGCGCCATGCGCGGCATCGGCTGGGTCGTCCTCTACTATGATGCGGTCGGAAAAAGGCTCTTCAACTGCTGGGTGAACGAGCATGATGTCGGCCATCTCTCGGGCTGCGTGCCGATACTGGTGATGGACGTCTTCGAGCATGCGTACATGACGGATTACCAGCTCAAGAAAGCAGACTACATCGCCGCGTTCTTCAAGAACATAGACTGGAAGGAAGCGGAAGCGAGGCTCAAGAGATAATTTTTCATTTTTTAACATATTCGGTTCATAGATGCCGCTTGGTGGGACTGATGATGCGGCAGATGCTCGGCAAGCTTGCAGATAGGAAGGACCTCACGCATGATGAGGCTAGGGCGGCCATGAAGCAGATCATGAGCGGCGAATCCACCCCGGCGCAGACAAGTGCGTTCCTTACTGCGTTGAGGATGAAGGGCGAGACTATAGGGGAGATCGCGGCATTGGCCCAGGAGATGAGAAGCCATGCCAAAGCGATTCGCCCTTCAAAGGAACCGCTCGTGGACACATGCGGGACCGGCGGCGATTCGCGCGGCACGTTCAACATCTCCACCACCGCGGCGCTCATAGCCGCAGGGGCTGGCGTGATAATCGCAAAGCATGGCAACCGCTCGGTATCGAGCAGATGCGGCTCAGCCGACGTGCTTGAGAAGCTCGATGTCCCGCTGCTCCAGCCGGAAGAGGTCCAAAGATGCATCGACGAGATAGGCATAGGATTCATGTTCGCGCCTTACTTCCATCCGGCCATGAGGAATGCGAAGGGGGTGCGGGAGGAACTTGGCTTCCGTACGGTATTCAACATCCTGGGACCGCTCACCAATCCGGCCGGAGCGAGCGCGCAGGTAATCGGCGTTTTCCGCCCGGGCTTGACAGAGACCATGGCCGAGGTGCTCCTGGTCCTCGGCACGAAAAGGGCGATGGTCGTGCATTCCGAGGGCATGGATGAGATCGGGCTTGGAAACACGAAGATCAGCGAAGTCCGGGACGGGAAAGTGGAGACCAGGTTCATGGATGCAGCGGAGTTGGGCTTCGACAGGAATGACGCTCCGAAAGTGAACTCGAAGGAAGAGAGCGCAGAGATAACCTTGGATGTGCTCAGCAAGAAGCCAGGGCCTGCCCGCGACATATCCCTGCTCAACGCAGCGGCCGCTATCTATGTTGCAGGCATCGTCGACAGCATCGCGGATGGGATCGATTGCGCATGCGGATCCATCGATTCCGGGGCTGCGATGGGCAAACTGGATGACTTGAGAAACTTCATGCCATAGCAAGAAACAATAATAAAGATGGCAATCGATATTCGAATCGGATGGTAACCAAGGAAGAGATAGACAAGGTCATGGACTGGTGCGAGAAGGTCAAGGCCGAGCGCAAGCGCATATATGTCATCGAGCGCAACCCTTTCCGCGATGAAATCATGTTCATGCGGAGATTCCCGCTCATAGAGATAGACCGGCCCAAAGAGGTCGCATCGAAGAACGACCTGGTCTATGATTCCACTACGAAAACGCTCTGGCAGTTCATGAACATGGACTGGCGCAAGATAGAGCCGGACATCAGAATAGGGTAATCATCCTATCGACAGTTTTGCTATGTTCTTCAGTTCACGGAGCTTCAGGAATGCGTTCGGCGGAAGTCTTTTCTCGAGCACGATTGTGAGCTTCGGATTAGGATAGATGTCTGGGTCGTCGCAGACGAGCTGCCTGACGCTGATTCCCGCTTCCGCCACTATCGAAGTGACAGCGCTCACGATGCCTTTGTCATGGGACTCGGCTTCTATCTCTATCACCTCAAATCCGAGGTTTTTTGCGACTCCTTTTATCGAGCATGTCGGTTCCAAACCGCTGAAGATCCCGAAAAGCTCGGGGATCCCACGGATCATCTGCGCGGTCTCGAGGACCACGCGGCGATCCACCCCGAGGGCCCGCGAAATCTTGACCGGGCTTATCTCTATGGCGCCGGAAAATATCCTCTCATCTTTATCGACGCTCAGGCCCTGTCTGAGGAGCAGCTCGGCCACTTTTCTGCGCATTGGATACCTCAAAAACGCATCTTCCAGGATAGGATACATAAGGTACAATATTGTACATAAAAGATATAAATATATCATTGGTGCCAGCTATTGCTGGTGGAAAAATGCAACAGGCAGAACAAACGCTCTCAAGACCGGCTTCGCCAGGAAGGCCAAGATTCGGGAACCCTCTCGCGGAAGCTCCGCGCGTTCTTATGATAGACAATTTCGATTCGTTCACGTACAACCTCTACCAGCTGTTCGGAAAGCTTGGCGGGGTGCCTGAGGTCAAGAGGAATAACGAGATCTCGCTTGCTGGGATAAAAGAGTTCTCCCCTGACGCGTTGGTGATATCTCCAGGCCCCGGCAATCCGGCATCTAGGGATGATTTCGGAGTCAGCGGAGAGGCCATTCTGGAATTCTCCGGCAAGATCCCGATACTCGGCGTCTGCCTCGGCCACCAGGGAATTGTCCATTTCTCCGGAGGCAAGATCGTGCGCGCGAAGAATCCCATGCACGGGAAGACTAGCGAACTCGATTACCAGAAGGTCGGGATACTTTCCGGCATAGATGGGGAACTCACGGTCATGCGCTACCATTCGCTTGTCGCGGAACATGAAACTCTGCCACCGTGCTTCGAAGTAATCGCGACGAGCAGGGACGACGGGGCGATAATGGCGATACGGCATAAGGAGCACCAGACTTTCGGGCTGCAGTTCCACCCAGAATCGGTGTTCAGCGAGAAAGGTCCGCTCATGATACGCGCGTTCCTTGACATCGTCGACCAAAGGTGAAAATCATGATACAAAAAAAACTCAACACCAGACTGATGCCGCATGAGATATATGCGAACGCGCATCCGAAATTCAACAGCTCGGTCCTGCTCGAATCGGCGGAAAAGGACGGCCAGCTTTCCCGCTACTCGTTCATAGGGTTCGACCCCGAAAGGACATTCACTTACCGGAAGGGAAAAGCGTCGTTCGACGGCCATGATGTCGCAACCGGATACCCTCTGGCCCATATGCGCACAATACTGCAGAATGAGAGGGTGAGCGGTGCCCCCTCCGGATTCATGGGGGGTCTTGTGGGGCATGTCTCCTATGAGTTCATAGCGGAGCTGGAAAACCGGATACAATTTGTGGCGCAACCATCTGATTTTCCGCTCCTGGAATTCGGCCTTTACCTGGACGGCATAAGGATAAACAACAGAACTGGTGAGGCGTATTACATCTCGCTCGGCCCTGACCGGTCGAAACTGGCTGAAGAGTTAGTCGGCCAGGATCCTGGCATTGCAAAACCGCTTGAGCTAGGGGCAAAGGACTGCAGCTTCACGAAGAGGGAATTCGAGGACGCTGTGCGGATCATCAAAGAGCACATACGCGCAGGAGACATAATGCAGGCAGTGCTTTCGAAGCAGCACTCAATCGAGTTTACGGGAGACCTGCTCGGCTTTTATTCCAGGCTGAGGCGGATCAACCCTTCGCCATACATGTATTTCCTGAAATCCGGGGAAAGGCAGATAATCGGCGGAAGCCCTGAGAACCTCATTCGTGTCGAGAATGGGAAGATAGACAGCTACGCCACTCTGGCAGGCACGAGACGAAGAGGCAGCACGTCAGAAGAGGACAACGCGCTCGAGCGCGAGCTGCTCGCGGATCCGAAGGAGCTGGCGGAGCACCGGATGCTCGTGGACCTCACACGCAACGATGTGGGGCGCGTTGCTGAGATCGGGACTGTCGAGGCTGGGCCGCTCATGCAGATATTGAGGTTCTCGCATGTCATGCACATAATGTCCCCGGTGAGCGCGCACTTACGCGACGGGTTGGACGCCTTCGACGCGCTGAAAGCCATATTTCCCGCAGGCACGCTGAGCGGGGCGCCGAAGCTGAGGGCCATAGAGATTCTGGCTTCCTTGGAACCAGTAGCGAGAGGCCCTTATGGCGGAGCGGTAGGGTATTTCGGCTTCAACGGGAATGCTGATTTCGGAATCTGCATCCGCACCCTCGTCGCCAACGGAAATAAGCTCTACATCCAGAGCGGAGCCGGCATAGTCGCCGACTCGGTGCCTGAGACAGAGTACGCCGAGACCGAGCAGAAGGCGGGCGCGATGATGCGGGCGCTGAACGCATGACGCCTTTATATATTCTCCCTGCGTGATTTTTCCCGGTGACCGGAAGTTGGCTGAACCGCTGAAGGCCAGTAGATCTAGAGTGCCTCCGTTGGGACCAGCAAAATCCCGGCTTCGCGTCGTGGACGAATTATACATTCTTCAGCATAGAGACAACATAGACATCATGGCAGAGCATCTTATTGTGACGCCAACATGCAGGATCCTGCGCATATATACCGGCAATCGGAAAGTTAAGGCCGATAGTGTCGTGGCCGCGGTGGAGTCTCTCGACTCCATGGTGGCAAAGTCTTTGTTCAATAGGGATAACCTAGTTGGCGCACTGCAAGCCGTCCTGCGCGAAGTTGAGGGAGCAGCCGAGACTAGGTTCGACGATGGTGTCGCGGCGAGTGCCTCGAAGATGCGGAAGGTTCTGGACGAATACAGATCCAGACCGCTCAAGCCAATAGCGCATGACTGGGTAGAGTAGATTAATAATCATATTACGAGAGACACACCCATGGCCGAATCGCAGAACTTCCAAGGCATGGAGAAATCCATGGCTGCACAGAAAGTCGGCGCTTACATGGCGATGGCGCAGAAAAGCGAGGGCCTCTGGAGCGCGATCATAGTCTTCATAGCCACATTGCTCCTGCTTTCCGCGATCCCGTTCTACCCGATTTACATCGTTTTCGTGCTCGCCGCGGCCGCGGGTGCGATAGCGTTCAAGAACCCGTCCATAGGCATAATAATCGGGGCGGTGTTCGGCATCCCGGCAGTCATATACCAATCCGCGGTCTTCGGATGGTTCTACCTGATCCTGCTCGTCATAATCCAGCTCACCGTGTTCGACGACTGGCTGCTCATCGCATCGCTCGAGATATTCATACTCGCGCCGTTCGCTTTCGGGAAGCTGCCTTTAGCTGGATGGCTGAGCATGGTCGGGATGGGGATCGGAGCGCTGCATTTCGGCTCGAAGAAAAGCATCACCATCTCGCTCGTCTCGGTATTCATGATCCTGCTGCTTTCTTCGCTCTGGCTCGTCGACAACACGGCGTATATGCCACTGAAGATGGCGCTGTATCAACCTGGTATTCCCGAGCTCCAGTTCACGAAAAGCGCCGCGGATATCACGGATATCTTCCCGCAGCTCGGCACCGCGATAGGGAACTTCTTCGATTTCAGCAATCTCGCTAAGATATGGAATTCGGTCGAATGGATAGGCGGGAATGCGTTGATCATGGCGACTCAGGACTCTCTGATACTCCAGATGGTGGCATGGGGCGTCGTGCTCTATCTCATCGGTTTCCTTCCTACGCTTTTCAAGAGAAGGCCGCAGCTCACAGCCTCGTTTGCCATGCTCCTGCTCATACCGGCCTATTTCCTCATCGGCAGCATATATGGGACAGGATTCAAGTTCGAATTCATAGGGGGCGTCGTGCTCACTATAGCGGTGCTCGGGTGCCTCGAGCAGTTCGGCGTCCACATAAGCCGCGAATCCGAGATAAACCGCAAGGAGAAGATGAAATCCTACGGCAAGTTCGGCATGACTGATATGTCTGCCGGAGGCTCGGAGAAAAGCATGGACGACGTCGGAGGCTACGATGACGTGAAGCAGGAGCTGCGCGACGCGATAATGATGCCCCTTCAGAAGAAGGATATAGCTTTCGCGTACGGGCTGACAGCCCCGAAAGGCATCCTGCTCTTCGGCCCGCCAGGCACGGGTAAAACCATGCTGATGAGGGCGCTGGCCAAGGAGCTAGGCTACAACTTCGTGGAAGTGAGATGTTCGCAGATACTCTCCCAATGGTACGGCGAGTCTGAAAAAAACGTGAAGGAGGTGTTCGACAACGCACGCAAGAACGCCCCGACCGTATTGTTCTTCGACGAGATAGACTCCGTGGCCAAGAAAAGGACCACCATGGGCGAAGGCCTGGACTCGGTCGGCCCGCGGGTGTTGACCACGATGCTCCAGGAGATGGACGGGGCATCCAAATCAGACAGACCGGTGATCGTCATCGGAGCGACCAACCTCCCGAACGAACTAGACCCCGCCATTCTGAGGCCAGGCAGGCTAGACAAGATAATCTACATGCACCTGCCGGAGCCTGAAGCTAGGAAGGCGATATTCGAGGTCAGCATGAGGAAGATGAAGATCGCTCCGGATGTCAATTTGGATGAGCTAGTCCGGAAGACGGACCGCTTCTCAGGTGCGGACATAAAGAATATCGTCGAAGAAGCCAGGAATATTACGGCCAGGGAAGCGTTGGCTAAGAACAAGATCATACCCACAGACATGTCGCATTTCATGAAGGTCATCGCGGGCGTGAAGCCCAGCACGGGCCTCGCCCAGATGGATATGTACGAGCAGTTCAGGATGGATTTCGAGCGCAGGACCGGAGGCAAGAAGCCTGAGGAGGATAAGGCGAAGGAAGTCACAAGATGGTCGGATGTCGTTGGCATGGACCAGGTCAAGCAATCGCTCCTAGAAGCGATAGAGCTCCCCCTCAAACACGAGGCTGAGATGGCCGAATTCAAGGTGAAGCCCAGCAAAGGTATCCTGCTCTTCGGCCCTCCGGGTACGGGCAAGACGCTCATCGTGAAGGCCGCGGCCAACGAGCTGCATGCATCGTTCCAGACGATCAGCGGCGCGGAGCTGATGAAGAAGGGGTATACGCAGGCAACCGGGATGATCAAGGAGACGTTCAACAGGGCGCGGGAGAACGCGCCGGGCATAATATTCGTGGACGAGATAGAGACGTTCGCGCCGGCCCGCGGCATGGGCACATCATCTGAGATACTCGGTCAGTTCCTGACCGAGATGGACGGCATAAAGAGCAAAGGCGGAGTCGTCGTGATAGGGGCCACGAACAAACCGTTCCTGATGGACCCGGCTATAATGAGGCCGGGCCGCTTCGACAAGATATTCTACGTCCCTCCTCCGGACGCCAAAGGCAGGGGAGACATGTTCGGGCTCTACCTAGGCAAATTCGCGCAGGGAGTGAATACGAGCATGCTCGCGAGCGCCACCGCAGGGTTCAGCGGGGCGGACATAGCATCCATATGCCAGTCGGCCAAGATGGATGCTCTGCGCTCGAAGCTGGCCGGTACTGAGACCAAGATAACTACACAGAGCCTGCTGGACATAATAAAGACCAGGAGGCCATCCATAACCCCGGATCTGCTCGATGAATACCGTAAGTTCGTGGAGGCTTACGGAGAGAGGAAGTGAATCATCTTTTCTTGGAAAGGATCAGGTCCAGCGTATCCAGCTTCTCTGATGACGCGATGATCTCGAAGCCGCGGAACTCTTCCGCGATCCGTTCCTTCTTGTATGATTTCGGGACCGAGATGAGGAAGAAGCCCTCCGGATCCAGGACCCGGGACAGCTCGCTCCTGTAGAACGCCCGCTTGTCCGGGTCGGGCTCCTCGCAGTAGCATAGGACGTCGATCACGTATTCGAAGGAATGCGTCTCGAAAAGCCAGAACTCCATCGCGCTCGCGCAATGCGCCTTCACCCCGTACCGCTCCAACCCGATCACAGAGCTGATGTCCAGCGCATGCACGTCGAAGCCTTTTTTAGAGAAGAAGACGGAATCACGGCCGTTCCCGCATCCGATATCGAGCAGGGAACCGGATTTGATGCCGTTGGAGCTGAGGAACTCGAAGAAGAACATCGCAGCGGAGGACGGTTTGCGCGTGAACTCTCTGGGCTTTCCCTCGCTGTCATCCGACCTCGCCCATATCACGTCTGGGGATTCTGTCATTTTTTTCACCGGAAAAATATAAATAAGAAAAAAATTAGATTAGGTTCAGGCTTTTCGCGATGATGAAGCCCGCGAACACGAGAGAGACGGTGTTCACGACCTTTATCAACGCATTGAGAGCCGGGCCTGCGGTATCCTTGAGGGGATCGCCGACCGTGTCTCCCACGACAGCCGCCTTATGCGTTTCGCTTCCCTTGCCGCCGAGATTGCCCTGCTCTATGTATTTCTTGGCATTGTCCCAGGCGGCTCCTGCCGTGCACATGGTGAGCGCTAGCATCAGCCCGCTTGCGATCACGCCCGCGAGCAATCCTCCGAGCGCGGCTGCGCCGAAGAGATACCCCACCACAAGCGGCGTGAAGACGGCGATCACTCCTGGGAGCGCGAGCTCCCTGAGCGCGGTCGCAGCGGCTATGTCAACGCATTTGGCATAGTCGGCGCGGCCCTTGCCTTCCATGAGGCCTTTTATCTCGCGGAATTGCCTGCGGACCTCCTCCACGATCTGGAACGCCGCCTTGCCCACAGCCGTCATCAATAGGCTGGAGAAGACGAATGGCAGCAGCGCGCCTATGAAAAGGCCTACCACCACCGGAGTCGAGAGCAGGTTTATGTCGGTCAGTTTCGCTGCTCCGGCATACGCCACGAAAAGCGCGAGCGCGCCTAGCGCCGCACCGCTCACCGCGAACCCTTTAGTCGTAGCCTTGGTCGTGTTGCCGACCGCATCCAGAGCGTCCGTGACCTGCCTGACCTTGTCCGGAAGCCCGGCCATCTCGGCTATGCCGCCCGCGTTATCCGTTATCGGACCGTATGCATCGATCGCGATCACTATCGCGCTGAGCGAGAGCATCGAGGCTGCGGCCAAACCGACCCCGTAGAGGCCGGCCAGCTTGAATGATATTATTATCGCGGCCAATATGACAATGACAGGGAGCGCCGTGGACTCCATGCCTATCGCGAGGCCGGTGATTATGTTCGTGCCTGCGCCCGTGGATGCCGCTTTAGCCGTGCTCTGCACCGGCGCGTATTCGGTCGCGGTGTAGTATTCGGTTATCATGAACATGGCCATCGTCACTACGATACCCATCATGATCGCGCCGAACAGCGCTATCGGAGCTATCGGAAGCGCGCCCAGGTTGGTCAGATAGAAGTACGAGAACACGAGCATGAGCAGGGCCCCTGCGAGAAGCCCTTGGTAGAAGCGGGGCATTATCTTGTCTCCGCTGCCGATGTTCACGAAGAGCGAACCGAGCACGCTGGCCACGACACCGAGAGCCGCTATACCGAGCGGTATCTGGAGCATCATGTTCCCTGCGAACGTGAATCCGATGAGCATCGCCGCTATCACTGTCACGACGAGCGATTCGAATACGTCCGCTGCCATGCCTGCGCAGTCGCCGACGTTGTCGCCGACGTTGTCTGCTATGACAGCCGGGTTCCTTGGGTCGTCCTCCGGTATGCCTTTCTCCACTTTACCTACAAGGTCGGCTCCGACATCGGCCGCCTTGGTGTATATGCCTCCGCCGACACGCGCGAAAAGCGATATCAGCGATGCCCCGAAACCGAAACCGATCAGCGGTGCGAGGCTGCCGAAGTAGATATACAGCAATGATAGGCCTATCAGACCGAGGCCGGCCAGAGCCATGCCCGTGACCGCTCCTCCGTTGAAAGCCATGCCGAGCGCCTTCATCATGCCTGATTTGGCTGCCTCGGCCACGCGCACGTTAGCGCGGATCGAGACCTGCATGCCGATGTAGCCTGCGAGGGCCGATGAAATGACGCCTGCCAGGAATGCGAGCGATGTCTGGATTCCGAGCTGGCCTTGGAGCCCTAGGGCTATGAGGACCGCCAGCACCACGACTATCGGTGCGAGCGTCTTGTACTGCCTGAGAAGGAAGGCGTTCGCGCCCTCCTGTATAGCTTTGGCGATCTCGCGCATCTTCTCGCTGCCTGCCGGAGCGCTCACCACGCGGTATGCGAGGAACGCTGCGTAGAGCAGGGCGAATATGCCTGCGCCAAGCGCCAATATCACTGCATCAATCATTTTTTCACCTTTTTTTCATTCTGAGTATTGGTTGTAAAGCCAGGGAATAAATTACCTAAAAGGTTAAAAAAGGGAACGGACGCTGAATATGACGAAACGCGTACTAATATAATGCAGGACAAAAAAACTACAAGAAGTGCCATCATGGAAAAGAACATAGGCGTGCTTGGCGGAGGCATCTCCGGACTCACATTCTCCAGCCTGGTCAAGGATGCAGAAATCCTTGAGAAAGAGGCGACCCCAGGCGGCCTTATGCGTTCCATCAAGCAGGACGGCTACACGTTCGATTTGGGCTCGCACATAATCTTCTCCAAGAACAAGGATGCGGTCGCTTTCATGCTCAGGGCCCTGGGCGAGAACCAGATCATGAACCGCAGGAACACCGCTATTTTCTACAAGGGAATCAAGGTGAAATACCCGTTCGAGAACGGATTGGGCGGCCTCCCGAAGCAGGAGGCGTTCGAATGCGTGAGCGATTATGCGGAGACGTACGCGAAACGGGAGAAGGGCGATCTCGAATCGCCGAAGAATTTCCATGCGTGGATGCACTACCGCTTCGGCAAGGCGATCACCGAGAAATACCTCTATCCTTACAACAGGAAGGTGTGGGATTATCCTCCTGAGAAGATGGACCTTTTCTGGGTGGAAGGCAGGGTCCCGCAGCCTCCGCTCAAGGACGTTATGAAGGCGGCGATGGGCCTGGAGAGTGAGGGATATACCCACCAGCTGCATTTCCATTACCCTGCGCATGGCGGCATCCAGGCGGTGACCGACGGCATAGCTTCTGCGATAGAGAAAAGACGGCTACTGACCGGTTTCGAGGTCACGAAAGTAAAGAAAGAGGGTGGGAAGTGGATTGTCGGGGGGAAGAAAGAGGAACGCGTATACGACCATCTCGTGAACACCATGCATATCCAGGACTTCATCGACGCCTACGATGATGCCCCTGAAGAGGTGCGCGAGGCTGCCAAAGGCCTGAAATGGAACTCCGTGCATCTGGTAATGATAGGCCTCGGAAAAGCGAAGCTGAACGACCTGCATTGGGCTTACATACCTGACGACGACGTATTGCCGAACAGGATAAGCTTCCCATCTAACATGAGCCCCAACACCGTGCCGAAAGGATGCTCTTCCGTGCTCGCTGAGACGACTTTCAGCCCGGATGGAGACAAGTCGAAGCTCTCCGATATCGCGGAGCGCACCATCGACGGTTTGCAGCGCATCGGCGTCCTGGAGAGCAAGGATATAGTCTTCACGAAATTGGTGACTTGCAAGCACGCTTACGTCGTCTATGACCTCGATTACCAGAAGAACATCAAGACGATAGAGGAGTTCGCGGCAGGCGAAGGAATCGTCCTGCTCGGACGATGGGGGGAGTTCAGGTACCATAACTCGGACAGATGCGTGGAGAACGCGATGGAGAAGGCGAAGCAGTTCCTACGTACGCCTGTCTGAAAATCGGCGTGGAATCGGCTCATATTTAAAAAATAATTGCTTTATCAGAATAACAGATCGCATAGGATACGCTCCATGCACAAGGTGGTATAATGGGATTTTTTGACAAGATTTTCGGCAGCAAAGAAACAGTGGACGTACCGGACCTCGAAGACCTGATGTCGGCAGAAGGAGACGTAGTCAGCCCCCCGGCAGACTTTTATGTCAAGAGGATCGACCTGCGCAACGAAGGCGACGGAGACTTGGCTGTCAAGGAGCTGAGCACGAAGAACATTATCATAGTGAACGTGACTCCACTCGCGAAGCAGCCGAACAGGCTCAAGACCATACTCTCGAAACTGAAGGTGCACACTGGAAAGATCAACGGCGACATCGCCCTGCTCTCCCAAGATATGCTCATCCTGACTCCGGCCAACGTCAAGATAGTCAAATCGAAACCGAAGCCGAAAGCAGGAACAGTCATTTCCTGATTTTTTTATTTTATATCTTATTTTAATTAGAATTCTCTTTCTTCTCCTGGAGATGTATGAATATCTCCCCGAACATCTTGTCCTGCTTCAGCTCAGCGCTGCCTTCCTGCACGAGGTAGAGCAGGCAAAGAAGCGTGTAAATGGTAGCGCGGGGATCGCAACCGGTAGTCAATCTGGAGAACAGCGCCCAGCCCTCGCTGTCGGTCCCTTCGCGAAGGCGCTGGATAAGGTTCTCCATGTCTTTCTCGATGTTCCGCTCGATGAGCTCCAGATCCACAGTCTCCACGATGGAACCGCGGGGGATATGCACCCGCTCCGGCCCCTCGTATTTGATTATGCGCTCCATCTCCGAGACGAGCTCGTCGAAGGTTATCTGGCGCTTCGGGGGGATGCGGGAGGAGAATGTCAGGTCCGGGACCTCTTCTATGCCGGGCAGCTCGCCCTCCGGCGCGTATTCCGTTATGTCGGACTGGTAGCTGAGCATGCGCAGGTAATCGCTCTTGTATTTGAGCAGGATTGATGCCGCGAGTATGACGTTGGCCTGGACGAGGAAGTCCATGCGCTCCATCTCGCGGACTTTTTTTATGAACGCGTCGGCGAGCACCACCAGGTCTATGTTCCAGGGATCGATGCTGTGCGATGACATGAGGTCCAGCAGTATGTCCTTCCACGTCGGTTTGGACACCATGCTCTCCAAGTAGCTGAACGATTGGAGCTGCAACTGGATCGCCATAATCGTTTATATACATAAGTGGTTTATATATCTGATTCAGATAGCATCTGAGGGAGTGAGGCTATGGATATCAAAAAGACAGCCATATTGGACAGTTCGGATTCTCTTTCGAAGGCGCTCACGCAGCTCGACATGACGCCCGCTGTGATCGTCACGAAGAACGGAAAATACTACGGTCTGGTGGATCATAGGTGCGTGAATTCGGGCATCAGGGACCCGTCCAATATCAGTTGCGAAACCGTCGCGATAAAGCCTCCGGTACTCACATCATCGGCAGATCTACTCCAGCGCGTGAGCGCGTTCATGGTGGGCCATTTCAAGGCGCTCCCAGTGGTCGACGAGAACCTGGCGCCCTTGGGGATAACCACCAGGGTGGAGCTGCTCAACGACATGATAAAGGAGAAGCTCATACCTCCGATGAAGATTTCCGAGATAATGAGCACGCCGGTATTCATGATCGACGAGAACGACACCGTGGCTTCGGCAAGAAGGATCCTCAAGGAGAACAAGGCGAGGCGCCTGGTCGTCACAAGGAGAGGCAACCCGGTCGGCATCGTATCCGTGTTCGACATGGGGGCATGGGACTCGAAACCGAATCTCGTAGGCGGCCGCAAGGACATCCGGATGGCAGACAACATAGACGTGGCTGCCATGAAGATCTCGGGGTTCGTCAGGCCTGACATCACAGTGGTGGCGGAGAGCGCTTCGCTCCAGGAAGCCGTCCAGAAGATGGTGGAAAAAGAGGTCTCTGCGGTCATAGTCATCTCGGACAAGGTCCCCTCAGGCGTCCTGTCCGCCATGGACGTGTTCAAGATCATAATCGACATGGCCGAGGAAGGGATGCAGATACAGATATCGGGCCTCGGCTCGGACGATGTCCAGCAATACTCGCACATAAAAGACAAGATGACGCATGTGCTGGAGAAGTTCAAAGGTTTCAACATCCGCAACGCGAGCGTCCATATCAAAGAGGGCAAATCCACATACCAAGTCAGCGTCTACTTCGACACAGACGAGGGACATGTGTCCCTAAAGGAAGAGAGGGCGGAGTTGCGCGAGACCATCGATGAGATCGCGTCAGAGATAGCGAACGTCCTCCGTAAGAAGAAGGATCAACGGAAGATGAAGCCGAGAGTCACTAACGTTAAAGGGAGGGGAAAGACATGAAAGGGCAGGTAAGCACGGAACTTCTTGTGGTCGTAGCGCTGGTGCTTCTGATATTCATACCTCTGCTTGTCATGGTGTACATGAAAGCGAACGAAGCGGACCAGCAGATAGGCGCGTACCAGGCTGAACTCACGATAACCAGGCTGGCGTCCCTAGCGAATTCTGTCGGAAGCCTGGGCACGAACACGTCGGTCACTACGGACGTGTACATACCGCCGAACGAGGTCTCTTTCGTGACCGAGAAAGCTGGGATTGGCTCCGAATTGGTGCTGACCCTCAGCACGCCCCAGGGGAACACCGAGACGACCGATATAATCCAATACCCGATGCAATCATACGGATCGATACCTGGGCAGATTATACCCGGCGGGTACATCAAGGTGAAGATAAGCTCCTATCCTGGCCCGAACGGCAACGCTGAGATAGCGATAGACCGCGGATGATTTTTTTTCTTTTCAACATTCAGTGCAGGAAATGGTAGTCGTCATACACCAATTTCCCGCCCTTCACTACGGCCTTCACTTTCCCCTTCAATTCCTTATCCTCGAAGGGGCTCCATTTGCATTTCGTCTCGAATTCCACCGCTTCGACCAGCCATGATCTCTTTGGATCCACGATCGTGACATCCCCGGCATAACCGGGCATCAGCTTCCCCTTGCCTTCCAGGTTGAAGATCTTCGCTGGGTTCTCGCTCATCCTCTGCGCCACCCATATCTTGTCCAGCAGGCCCTTGCTGCAGGCATCGAACATCAGCGCTAGGCTGGTCTCCAGGCCCGGGAATCCTGCGGCGCCTTTCTCCTTGTCCTCGATGGTGTGCGGCGCATGGTCGGTCGCGACGCAGTCCACCAGGTCGAGCGCGCTCCAGAGCATGATGCGTTTCTGCTCGGTACGGAGCGGTGGGTAGACCTTGGACAATTCCTGGAGATGGATATTGTCGGCCGTAGATAGGAAGAGATGGTGGGGCGCGACCTCGACTGTGCAGCCATGGTACGCCTTGGAGAGCGTCACCTCTTTCTTCGTCGAGGCGTGGGCGAGATGTATCCTGCGCCTGACCTTCTTCGCGAGAGAGACGGCATTCTTGACCGTGGAGTATGTCTTCTCCAGGTTCTCCTTCTCGTCCTCCGAGTGGTCGCATGCATGGAGCACGATCGGGCGTTTGGATGGGAACGAGCGGAAATGCTTCTCCAGGGAATCCGGGTTCTTCAGGGCCAGATTGCCGGTCGTCATGCCTAGGTAGAGCTTCAACGAGCCGGGATCCGCCTTCCGCACCTCTTCGAAATTGTCGTCCGTGCCCCCGAAATGGAACATGACATCGCAGACCGCTTTCTCTTTCGCGAGTTTTTGCTTCTCGAGAAGTCGCTCCTTGGTGATCGTGGGTATGGAATTGTTAGGCATGTCGATGACCGTGGTGAAGCCGCCTGCGATGGCAGCGCGGGAACCGGTCCTGAAATCCTCCTTGTACGTGTCGCCAGGCTCGCGCAGATGGACATGAGGGTCTATCAGGCCCGGGAGCACCACCATGCCCGAGGCGTCGATGTTCTCGTCGCCCTTCAGGTTCATGCCTATCTTGGCTATCAGCCCGTCCTCTATCAGGATGTCCTTGTGCTGGTATCTCCCCCGGATGAAGGCCGCGCCGTTCCTGATAGCTATGCTCATGAATCAGATGGTCACGGGGAAAGATTAAAATCAGAAGCTTTATGCGATCCTTCCGCCTTCGGTTACGAACACGATTATGCGCAGTAGCATGAGCGTGATTGTCTTAGTCACCATCAGGTACGATTTGTAGTACCATTGGTTGCGGTTGTTTATCGTGCTCAGGAGGTCCTTGAACGCCTCCTTCTCGCCAGGACCCATCTTGCTGTCGGTGACCTTCTTGTGCTCCTTCCCGTCGATTATAGTGACCTCTTCCTGCTTTCCGATCTGCTTCTTGGCCTGCTCGTACCATGGGGGCAACGAGGAGCGCTTCTTCCCCACAGCAGTGACGAAATCCCCGAGCGTGACGGCCCTCTGCGAGACCTGCTTCTTGGCTATCTCTTCGGCCTGGGCTTTCTCCATGCCGCCTTTTGTGAGCTCTGCGACGCGTTTCTCTATGCCCATGAAGGCCTGCCTCCAGGGGATTGTGGACGCGTCATCCACTATCGATTTCATGTCAGCCGAAGCGTAACCGGTGACGGCTACACCCAGCAGCGAGAACGGGATCAATGTGGCGAGGGGCCTCTTCTTGGCGTACATCTTGAGCATGGAGACGCGCGAGGCGTAATCAGGAGCCGGGAGGTAGATGGTCTTGCTGAAACGGCCTGACCTCCTCAAGGCCGGGTCGACGTCCCATGGGGCGTTGGTGGCGGCGATGATGAGGACGTTCTGGTTATTGGCCTCGACGCCGTCCATCTCGTAGAGCATCTGGTTGACGGCCATCTTCATGTACTGCTGACCCTCCTGCTGGTCGCGGCGGCCGCCTATGGCCTCGACTTCGTCGAAGAAGAGTATGACCGGAGAGTTCTTCCTGGCCAGCTCGAACACTTTGTGGATGTTTTTCTCGGTATTGCCGACATACATATCGAGCAGGTCCGAGAGCTTGGCGTTTATGAAACCTGAGCTGCATTCGCCCGCAGCGGCTTTCACGATGAAGGTTTTTCCGCATCCGGGCGGCCCGTACATCAATATGCCTCCACCACCGAGCTTGCCGTACTTGCGGGCGAGCTCAGGGTTGCGCATCGGGTATACTACGGCCTCGCGAATCTCCTCTTTCATCTTGGTCATGCCCGCCACGTCGTTGAACGTCATGGTGGGTTTGGTGAGCATCTTTATGTCTGCCGTGCCTCCTTCTTTCCCGCCCTCCTTGCCTTCCTGGTCCTTCTTGGCCTTCGCGCTCTCTAGGTGCGTCTTGGCTTCGGTCAGCTCGGGATTCAGCTGGAGCGCCTTTTCGTAATCAGCGATCGCGTTCGCCATGCTTCCCGCGTACTCGTATGCCAAGCCGCGCAGGTGGTAAGCTTCTGCGAAATCGGCCTTGAGCTTTATGACCTTGGAGAAGTCTTCCACGGCCTTCTCGTACTCCTCGACCGAAGCGTACGACAGACCCCGGTTGTAGAACGCCTTGAGGTAGTTCGGATTGAGCATGATCGCCTTGTCATAATCCTTGATCGCGCTCTGGAAATCCTGCTTCCGGTAGAAGGCGTCGCCGCGGTTATTGTAGATGATCGGGTTCTGGGGGTCCAGCTCCATGGATTTCGTGTAGTCTGCGATGGATTTGTCGAAGTTCTTGAGCTGGTAATAGGAGAGTGCCCGGTTGAAGTAGGCCTCTGAGAACACGGGGTTGAGCAGGATGGCCATGTTGTAGTTCTCTATGGCCTTGTCATAGTCGCCTTTCTCGTAGTAGTCGTTGCCCATCTGGTAGTAGGTCTTTGCGTCAGTGGGATTCGGTTTTCGGTCGACCATTCATATGCGCCCAAGTAAGGAACTGATTAAAGGATGTAAAGCTATGTTTTTTAACCCTCCCAATGGCTGGGATAAGAAAGAAAAAATAATAAGGGGATCAGCCCTTTTCGAGATCGACCAGCTTCACAACGAAATCCAGGGTCTTGCCAGCCAGCGGAGGGTTGGAGTCCAGGGTTATGTTGGAGTCCGTCTCGTCGATGACCTTGAAGTCCGTGGCCTGCCCGGTATTCGGGTCCGTCGGGCTGTAGGTCGTGTTGACAGTCAGGTTGAACTCCATGGTGGCCATGAAATCCGTCATGTTGATGCTCGTGACGGTGGTTGGGAAACCGTTCAGCGTGAACGTCTGCCCTGGCTGGACGAAATAGAAGATGGTGACGTTGTCCCCGCTGATGTTCTGTATGGACACGGTTCCGATGCTCGTGTTGAAGCTCGTGCCTTGCTCCACCGTCATGTTGCGCTGGGTGAAGTACGACATCGGAACGTCTTCCAGAAGGCTCTTGTTGTAAAAGCGCGGGATGACCAGGAGCTTGCTCTCGTTGTACGGACCGTAGGCCTGGTCCGGCGTGATGTTGAAGCTGCGCGTATCTCCCACCTTCATGCCAACGATGTCGGTCACGAAGCTGTTCAGTACGCCGTGATTCAATGCCAATGAGAAGCTAAGCGGGCCGTAGTCGCGCATTGGATCATAGATTCCTGATTCGTTGGCAAGCGTCGCATTGTCCGTATCGAAAACCTTGCCATCGACAGTGAGCGTATAGTCCACCGAAACATTGTCCCCATACTGCGCTACAAGCGGATTGCTCATGTTGCTGACAGTATTGTTGATCGTGCTGTTCGAAACCGGAGTTGGATTGACGCAGCCGAATATCAGCACTGCAACCAATAACAAACCGAATACATACCAACGCATCATCATCATCTCCAATGGGAAACCCATTGACTATTATTTAAGGCGGCTTCAGCCGCCGAATATTGGGGTCACGGAGATTTGAACTCCGACATGCAGTTTTCGCGGCCACAAGTTCTCCCGCTTTCGCGGAAGAGGGATCTGGAGACTGCCGCGCTACCGGGATGCGTGCCATGACTGGCATTACGCCATAACCCCAGCTATATTTGGGCCACTGAAGGCCCAAAAGCATGGTTTCTTTGCTCGAACTGGTTTATATGGATTACGTAAAGGTGCTGCAAACGCATAAAAAGGCAAAAAGGGTGGTTAATGCCATGATAGCACCTGAATGGCTCGAAAGAAGCGCGCAGGAAAGGAAAACGATACTCTGTTTCGGAGTCGACCCGGTCATGGACAAGTTGCCCGGCGTGTCTGCGGGTAAAACTGCCGAGGAGACGATCGCCCCGTTCTTCCACTCCATCATAGAGAGGCTGCTCGCAGAGAACGCGGTCTCGGCAATAAAGCCGAACTATGCGTATTTCGCCCAGTACGGTTTCGACGGGCTTTATGTCCTCCAGGACATCATCCAGCATTACAAGGACAAGGTACCGATCATCCTGGACGCCAAGCGTGGGGACATAGGGAAGAGCAGCGAGGCGTATGCCCGCGAGGCGTATGATTTCTGGGAAGCGGACGCGGTCACGATAAGCCCGTATATGGGCGGGGATTCGGTGAAGCCTTTCGTAAGAGAAGGCAAGCTGGCGTATATGCTCGGCAGGACCTCGAACCCCGGGGCCGAGGACTTCCAGGCGCTCAAGGCAGGCAAGAAATGCATATACGAACACGTCGCATCGAAAGCCAGGGAGTGGAACTGCGGCCTGGTCGTAGGAGCGACTAGCGACTCCATAAAGAGGATTGCCAAGGCCACGGATAACGAGGTACCGTTCCTGATCCCCGGAGTAGGGACGCAAGGCGGTGACCTGGATATGGTCATGAGAGCTATAGGCACGAACCCCCTTATCCACAGGATAAACGCCTCATCCTCGATCGCTTATGCTTATGAGAAGAGCGGCGGCAACCACGTGGATGCGGCATTGAAGGAAGCGGAGAAGCTGAATGCCGTGATAAGGAGATATCTCAAATAAGTCAAAATAGTAGTGTAAGTTTCTAGTGTATTATGATATTTTATAAATTCTTTGCCGGATAGTTTTTGGATATGCGCATCTTCACGGAGGCCCGGCCTCAGCCCTGGATCGTTCCGGCCGTCAAGGAATCGTGCTGCCAAGGTATGCCTTGCCCGCGCAAAGTCAATAAGGTCTGGCTTCGTCCGAGGATCGTTCCTGCCGGTAAGAAATTGCCTTTCCTTGAGGGCTGCGACGCGATGACTGGCAAGGGTGGGCTTCCGCCCAACCGGATGCTGGACCTGCATCTCTGCAACAGGAAATACCGGGACACGCTCTCGAAAAGCCAGATTTTCGAAGTGGAGGATGCGAGCCCGTTCTGGTCAAGCACTCTTTATGCATACGCCGGAAAAAACCGCGTGTTCCAGCCAGGAACTGATATCTACGACGTGAACAATAACCTGCGCCTTAAGTGGTCTGAAATCGAGCGGTTTTCGCTCAAGACGGAGGCGCTCGCCAGGCCGCAGACCGGCCTTGCCATGGAATACCGCTCGCATGGTTCGAGCGAGGATAGCGGAAACGTGATGCCATCCAAGGATATCTTTATACGTTCCATCCTTCCGGCCCAGCATGGCGACGAACGGATACCAGGAATGGAGATAAGCGGTTGGGAATCCTTCACCGGCAGGAGGCAACCGGATACCGGCATGGTGGAAAAAATCTCCTGGGGCAAGGAGTGGGTGACGCTTGAAGAATGCCGGGACATGTGGGTTTCCGAAAATGAATCTCCTGTTTTAGGCCCGGTGGTCCGCGGATTGCTACGAGAAACGAGCTTCGTATGCTTTGGTGTATTCGAGCCGTTAGGTGTCACTTATGTCGTCTGGGACATCCTGGACGATAGCGGCAGGGTCATGACCAAGGGCTTGGAGAATGCTGATATGCAAGCCCTCAGAGAAGGCAGGGTTCCGGATTCCTGCCACGGGATGAGGCCTGCGGTATTAGCGGCCCTGTTGAGGGACGCAAAGACGTTTCAGGCCGATGGATTGTTCGATCTGTTCAGATTTAACCTGATGGACATCCACCTCTGATCGTGCTGATGAAGGCGATACTGGATGAAAAGGATCTAGTGCAGCTTCAATCTCTCCAGCAGTGAGACCATAATTGGCCAGTTCACGAAGATGAAATAGACCAAGACGATGAAAAGCAGGAAACCGAATATCCGCACCGGCTTCTTGAACATCCATTTGATGAGATTCTGTGACGGCTTGATGATGAGCGCTCTTGCTATTTTTGCAAGCGCCTTGAGCAGGAAATCAAGAAGTTTCAATAGGAAGCTGAATACGCCGTCCCAGATGGATTTCCTGGCCATTTCTTTCTGCTCCGGATGCTTGAGTTCTCTGGGAGGCGAAGGTTCCGGTTTGATAGTGGCTTTCAACGGAGTCTTCGACGCGGGTGCCGGCCTCGCCTGGTTGTATTTCGCGATCAGCTTCGGGTCCGTGAATTTCCTGAGCACATCGTCCGGAACGACTTCCATGGTGGAAGCCGGCGCGAAGACCTTCACTTCCTTTGGCGCTGTCTGGTTCCCCCCACGGTCGAGCGAGGAGATGATAGCGGTCCCAGGAGGGAGGGACTTCAAGGTCTCGGCGAAATCCTGCCCCGCGTTCGGGAATGATTTCGCGAGGGCGCGCAGCCGGGCATTGCTCTTCTCGGTGAGCGTCTTCTGTGAGAATATGATTTTGGTGGAAAGCTGGCTGAGTATCTCCTCTGGCAGATCGGTCGCGTCCTGCGTGATGAAGAAGACGGCGACGCCTTTCGATCGGATTTGCTTCAGTATCGTCACCATCAGGTCTCTGAGGGACTTGTTCGAATCCTTGAAGAGGTAATGGGCTTCGTCGAAGAATATCGCGAAACGCGGTCGGCCGGAATCGCCGACCTCTGGCAGCTCGTTGAAGAGCTTGTTCAAGATGAATGCGGGGGCGATAGATGCGGACATATCTTTGCGCGCATCCGATAGATTGAGCACATTGAGCCCTGACAGATCGAACAGATCGAGAGATGGCTTCCCGAACATCCTGCCTAGGCCCGAGTCCTCCATGGCCGCTAGCTTCCGTTGTATGACAGATACGCTAGGTGGGCTGATGCCCCTCTGGCCGGTGCGCACCATCTCGTCGAGCACGAACTGGAGCTGGGTTATGTCATCCAGTGCGAGTCCGCTCTTGCGGGCGTACGAAAACGCTAGGACGAGGTGGCTCTCCTGGGTCGGATTAAGCGAAAGCAGGCGAGAGAGCAGGATGCTCCCCGCATCCTGCAGCGAGAACCGCATTGCAGAGAACCGCGGGCCCACGCTCCAGTACGATGCGCGCAATGCATGCGGTTTGAACGGGGCGAGCGCGTTCCGGTTAGCGAATTCATCCGGCCATTGCGGATGCTCGTCCGGGACTTCGGTCTCTGCGCAAGGGACGCAGAAGCCGCTGGCATCCCCTTTTACATCGGAGACGAAAACGCTGATGCCGCGGTCGGCCAGCTGCTCAGCCATGAGCTGCATGGCCCTGCTCTTCCCGCTCCCGGTGGATCCTGCGATTATGCAATGGCGAGTGAGATAATGCAGCGGGATGCGTACGACCGATCCGCCTGAAACACCCAGGCAGATGGATTCGGGATCGGTTTCATCAATGGAGGGCACACTTCAAGTTTCCTGTGCATGATTTTTAACTTTGCCTTGAGAGGGTAAACCGATGCCGAAGTTGTATACCGCGCCAAAAGGTTCGCACAAGGGGCAAAATGGCAAGCTGCTCATCATAGGCGGAAGCAGGGCTTACCACGGAGCTCCGGTTTTTTCCCTCCTAGCAGCTCGGCGTTTCGTCGACCTCACGTATTTCTATCCGGGCGAGAATGACCCGCAGCTCATAAGCGCCGTGAAACGCATTCCCGAGACCATGGTGGTTTCCGACCTCGGGCTCCTTCCGCAGATGGACGCGGTCCTTTTCGGGATAGGGCTCTCGGACGCGCCATTCGAGACCGGAGATATCATACCGGGGAGCTGGAAACTCGTGATAGACGGAGACGGGCTGCAACGGATGAAGGACGAGATCCCTCCAGATTGCATCCTCACCCCGCATGAAGGGGAGTTCCGCATGCTTTTCGGGATGGAAGGCACTGCCCGAAATGTCAAGGAGATGGCCTCGAAGCACCGCTGCGTCATACTCAAGAAAGGGCAGGTGGATATCATCGCGGATGGAAGAGACCCCAAGAAAGCGAAGGTCGAAACCAACCGCGTGCACAACCAAGGCATGACCAAAGGCGGGACCGGGGACGTGCTCGCCGGCCTCGTGGCCGCCCTCGCATGCAAGAACGACGCTTTCACCGCGGCGCTCGAGGGGGCCAGGATAAACGGCCGTGCCGGCAATTCGCTGATGAAAAGATTCGGGTACAACTACTGCGCGAGCGACCTGGCCGATTCATTGGCCGGAAGCGCGAGGAGGATATGATATGATCAAGGATCTCAGACCCTCGGACATCGCTGCTGACGGCTACCTGTCATGCGGCTTCCAGGCCACGAACATAGGCAAAGCGATAGAGATAGTGGGGAAGATGAAGAAGGAGAAGGCGACGGTTTTCCTGACATTCACTTCGAACCTCATAGCTTCCGGCATGCGGGGGCTCGTCACGGAGATGTGCAAGAGGAGGTTCGTCGATTGCATCATAACCGCAGGGGGGAGCCTCGATCATGACCTCATAAGATCCAAGATGGATTACCTGCAGGGAGATTTCCTCATGGATGACAAAGAGCTCCATAAAAAAGGGATCAACCGCATCGGGAACATCCTTGTCCCTAACAAATGCTACGAATATCTCGAGGGCTTCATGCAGGAGACGTACGCGAAAATGTACGATGAATCCAAGATTGCATGCGGCCACTGCCTGGTCTCGCCTTCTCAGATCGCGAGGGAGATCGGGAAAAAGACGGGCCCGGACTCGTTCCTGCATTGGTGCACTAAGAACAAGATACCGGTCTTTTGCCCGGGCATAACGGATTCGGCGATCGGGCTCCAGACCTATTTCTTCAAGCAGAAGAAGAAGGATTTCTGCATCGATGTCACCAAGGATATGAACGAACTGGCCGGCATCTCCCTGAACGCTGATAGCACAGGCGGTATCATCCTAGGGGGCGGGATATCCAAGCACCATGCGATAGGCGTGAACCTGCTGCGCGGCGGCTTCGATTACGCTATCTACGTCACTACGTCGTCTCCATGGGACGGCTCGCTTAGCGGCGCTAGGACGAATGAGGGCATCTCGTGGGGCAAGATAAAGGAGAAGGCGAACCATGTCACCGTGGATGCCGATGCCACGATAGCGTTCCCGCTGATAATGGCGCGATACCTGAAGTGAATCGGAAATTAGGAGCAGCTGCCTATCAGCGGCTTCAAACCGACTTCTATCTTGTCCGTGATGGCGCCTTCATCGTAGTGGATTATCACGTTCTGGTGGATGAATTGGCTCCCCACCGTGGTGCAGGGGCTCGGGAGTGTCGCGTTCACGACTTGGCCCTGACCGCTCGAGAATGTGAGATTGCCTGAGAATACAGATGCATTGTCCATAGATATGCCAGTTAGCGTGAGCTCGTTCACATCGCTGTTGCGCATCTCCATCTCGAGGTTCGTTCCAGACTGCCTCAGGATGGTTATCGAGAATGGCGATGCTGAGCCCCAGGCATCCAGGCTCTGGGTCTGAACGGTCCCTGCGCCCATGCCGGCGAAGCCGCCCATCAGATAGACGACGACCAAGGCTACTACGAGAACTATAGCCAATACGACGAGATATTCCGTCGAGACTTGCCCTCTTAACATGTTGATCCCCGTTACGGTATATTTGCTCGAGATTTATAAGGGCAATGACATACGGGATTGTACCGAGAATTCAGACGGACTAGGAACAGTCGCCAACAACCGGCTGGGGACCGAGCTCAATCTGATTCGTGATCGCGTTCTCGCTGTATATGAATGTGACATTACTGTGGCTGAATGGGGTTCCGGTCGCGCCGCACGTTGTCGCCACCGTCACGTTGATGGTTTGCACCTGGCCGGTCGTGAATGCCGTGCCAGTGGAGAAGACCGGAGCGCCATCCATCGAAATTTTAGTCAGGATGACCTGGTTCAAGGCGTTGTTCTGCATCTGGAGTTGCAATGATGTGCCATTCTGCGCCCAGCCGGTTATCGCAAGCGGAGCGGCGGATCCCCATGCCTGCATGCTCTGGGTCTGAACGGTCCCTGCGCCCATGCCAGCGAAGCCGCCCAAGAGATAGACCAGCACGAGAGCGATGACCAGGCCGATTGCCATTATCACGAGGAATTCGGTCGAGACTTGCCCCTTCATATCACAATGATGATTCGGCAGATTTTATAAAGAGTATATCGCGCGCAGAAAAAGAAAATAAGAAAAATAAGAAGATGGGATCGGACCTAAGAGCAGGTGCCGATTATAGGCCTGATGCCGGTCTCGGTCTCTCCAGCTATGCTACCCTTGCTGTAGGTAAGGATAACGGTCTGGTGGGTGAACGGGCTTCCGGTCGTGCAGGCTGCCGCGGTGACCGTGACGACCTGCGATTGGCCACTCGCGAACGTTGTGTTCGTGGAGTAGACCGAAGCGCCATCCATCGAGATGCCCGTGAGAGTTAGCTGGCTCACGTCATTGTTCTGCATCTGGAGCTGCAATGTCGTGCCGCTCTGCTGCCAGCTCGTTATGGCGAGCGGAGCCGCGGTACCCCATGCCTGCATGCTCTGGGTCTGCATAGTTCCTGCGCCCATGCCAGCGAAGCCGCCTACCAGGTAGACGACGACCAGAGCAACGACGAGGACAATTGCCAAAATTACAAGATATTCTGTCGAGACTTGTCCTTTGTTGAACATTTTATCACAAAGGAAGCTTCTCATCTGATTTTATAAAGATATTGCATGGCGTAGAAATAGAAAATTAAGAAAAAATAAAATGAGGGATTACGAGCAGGTGCCGATTATAGGCCTGATGCCGGTCTCGGTCTCTCCGCTTATGCCACCCTTGTTGTAGGTAATGATAACATTCTGGTGGGTGAACGGGCTGCCGGATGTGCAGGCTGCTGCTGCGGTTACCGTGACGACCTGCGATTGGCCGCTCGCGAACGTTGTGTTCGTGGAGTAGACCGAAGCGCCATCCATCGAGATGCCCGTGAGGGTTAGCTGGTTCACGTCATTGTTCTGGACCTGGAGCTGCAATGCCGTGCCGTGCTGTTGCCAGCTCGTTATGGCGAGCGGAGCCGCGGTACCCCATGCCTGCATGCTCTGGGTCTGCATAGTTCCTGCGCCCATGCCAGCGAAGCCGCCTACCAGGTAGACGACGACCAGAGCAACGACGAGGACAATGGCCAAAATTACAAGATATTCTGTCGAGACTTGTCCTTTCTTAAACATCATTTCACCTGGCTATAAATCTCGTATAAGTTTATAAAGATTTTCTCTGTCTCTGACGAGCTACTTCGTTACTTATACGCACACTTATACCATGAAACCCGAAAGGAAGCCGGCGATGAACGCCTTGGCGAATATGAACGCTACGACGGAAAGCACGGCGAGCACAGGGAAGCTCTTGATGCCGTACATTATCTTGCCGCGATCCACGACCCCTATCAGTATGGAGACCATCAGATCTATGATCACGAGGGTTATGAAGGAGATATTAGTCATGTCATCAGCGGTTATCAGTATCTTGCCGCTGAAGCTCGGCATCTTGGCTCCCCCAGGCATCGAGGATGTCGCTCCGTTGGTGTTCGCCTCGAGGCGCACGAACACCAGGACGAAGTTCGTGGAGACCGCGAGGAGGAACGGCATCACCAGGATCACGATAAAGCTGAGGAATATGGTGTATGTACGCGTCGCGGATATGAGTTCCGCGCGGAGATCCTGGATCCTACGGACCTCTTCGGCGCTCGAGTTGAGAAGCCGCACCAGCTGGCCACCGGAACCGACGCCTTTGGCGAAGAGCGTGACGGTCCTGCGCAGGATCGGGGAATCGAAGTTCTCTGATACATCCACGAGGGCTTCTGCTATGGAACCCTTGCCACCCATCTTTGCCATGGAATGCATCACAGCTTCATGGAAGGCACCGAATTCTGGCCGGGATGCATGCACGAATGCTGCGTAGGGGCTCATTCCAGCCCTGAGATTGGACACCACCAATGAAAGGAAGTCCGGTAGCATCTTCTCGATCGCCTCGGAGCGATCCGCTATGCTGAAGTACAGGTTAAGGTAATGGAGGATGGTCGATAGCAGGATGCCGCCCAGGAACAGGGCCGCGGCTATGGTTATCGTGGTTGGGCTCGTGAGCGGATTGAATATCACCAGGTATAGCAGCAATGGAATGATGCCTGCGAGCAGGCTGATGAGCAATGCCCTGCCGAGCACGACCGGGCTCTGGTCCACGCTTATGCCAGCGTACCTCATCTTCTGCTCGAAATAGGATGACAGCTTCGGAGGCATCACGGCGCTGAACCTCCGGTAGAACCTCAGCATCTGCAGCGTGGTTTTCCTGGCGTCGGTCTTTTTGATCTGCGCATGCACTGGAGGCGGCGCGGGCCGTGGTTTTGAGAAGATGGAATTAAGGATACCCTGCCTCCCCTTGGGTGCGGGTCCGGCCATTTGCCTGGCTGGGGAGGGAGGCGCAACGCCTTTTTTCGGTTTCTGGGTCTTGCTCTTCATCTATCCACCGAATATCTCCGGACGGGTGGAGCTCATGTACCCGATCATTATCGCCTGCATCAGGACCGACGCCCCGAGCAGCAGCAGGAGCGTCGTGAAGGTCACGCCGAGGCCGCTGAAGGCCGAGAGCAGCACCATGAACGTTATGCCCAAGGAAGGCACCACCGTGGCGACCATCATGTAGATCAGCATGAGGAAGTTGAGGTTCGACGAGTAGTTCTTTATGTCCTGGTACAGGTAGTTCTGTATCGATTGCACTATCGCCGAAAGCGCCGTGCTCAGGCTCGCACCGGATTCCAGAGCGTTGACCATCTGCCAGAGCGACCGCTTCATGTACTCGCTTTCGGTCCTGATGGCGAGCTCCCTCAGGGCGACCTGGTCCGGCACTCCGCGTTCGATCTGCTTCACCACCCCGGCTAGATCCCGGGAGACATATCCATAATCCCCCAGGGACACGTTCTTCATGGCATCGAAAAGCGGGACTCCGCCCTCTATGTCGATCATCATCTCCCGGAGCGCGAAAAGGAGGTCGTTGCTCTCCTTAGCGGCGATCTTCGTTATTATTATCCCGGGGTATATCATATGGAATACGAAGAAGACCGACCAGAACGCGACCCCGACCAGGATGGACGTCATCCATACCTGGCCCATGCTCTGGGTGCGCACGAACAGCGCCGCGGACGCGATGATGAAGAGCAGCAGGCCGTAGAAGAACGAGGATACGAGCGAACCTACCGCGTAACCTTCCGGCTCTACGTCCATCCTCAGTTTCTGGAAGACCGAGTCCAGGCGGGGATTCACTATCATGAGGACGCGACCGAGCGCCCTGAACCTGCGGCCGAGCCAGAACATCTGGCCGGACGAGATGAGCATGAGGGGTATCCTTTGTTCAGGCATCCGTCAAAGCACCTTGTCGGGCAGTGTCCCTTTCGCGGCCGCCCCGATTATCGTGTCAGGCTCGGAATAGAAAAGCTTCATGACCCTGCCGACGTCTTCTATGTTCTCGAGACCGTTCTTCTCCATCCATTTCAGGACGGATACCTTGTCCTTAAGATCGTCATTGCACTCCTGCTCGCTGAAACCGGTGTGGAGATTGAGCTCCTGCATATAGCGGTGGGGCGGCTTGACGAACTGGAACTCGTCGTCCCTGGGCTTCCATGTGTAGATGCGGTTGAGCTCCGGACCCCCGGCCCCGCTTATCACTTCGGAAAGCTCGAGAGTGCGCCTGATGTTCTTGCGGCGGTCTCGGTACTGGACGAGGATGAGGTGCAGGTCCTCCACCTCGGCCCCAGGCACTTCTATGGGCGGTTCGATCAGCCTTTTTAGCACCTGGCTGCCCGTATCCGCGTGTATTGTGGAATAGACGCTGTGGCCGGTGTGCATGGCTTCGAAGAGGACCTCGGCTTCGTTTTTGCGCCTGATCTCGCCCATGACTATGCGGTCTGGCCTCATCCTCAACGAGTTCACGAGAAGGTCCAGCATCGTGACCTCTCCCAGGCCTTCCGGATTCGGCATCCTCGTGACCAGGGGCACCCAGTTCCACTGGTAGGTCGGAAGCATGAGCTCTCGGGTATCCTCTATGGTGATTATCCTCTGGAAAGGCTGCACCATGGAGACGAGGCCGTTGAGCGCGCTGGTCTTGCCGCTCGCCGTCCCTCCCGCGACGAGCACGTTCATCTCGTACTGCATCGCCTGCCAGAGCAGGGCGGCTATGTCGACCGACATCGCCCTCACCTGCGGCTTGATGAATGTGACTATAGTCCACGGATTCCTAGCGAAAAGCCGCAGCGTGATGGTGTTGCCATGCGAAGATATCGGGAACAACGTCGCGTTTACACGGTCTCCGGTACCGAGATGCGCATCCAGCACGGGGCTCAGGGTGCTTATCTGCCTGCCCACTTTGCGCGCAATCTGCTGGGCGAAATTCTCGATCTCGGCTTCGCTCGGCATCATGACGTCGGTCTTTAGCCAGCCGAATTGCCGGTGGTATACCGAGACAGGCACTGCGGCGGAATTGATCACGATCTCCTCGAGTTTCTGGTCTCCGATGAGCGCCTCCAGCTCTCCGAGCCCGTACATCTCGTTGAGCGCGGTGTCTGTCAGCGTTTCGAGCACGGATGGTTCCGGGCTCAGGTCTGTGCTGATCATGCCGGATATGGCCGCGTAGCGGGTGAGGAAATTCTCTTCCACGAGCTCCTCGCTTTTCTCCTCGTTGGCTGCCGGAAGCTTCCTGGAGATAGCTTCCTTCAGGTATTCCAGGTAAGCGCGCGTATAGGAGCTGATCTGAGGCAGCGTGAGCTGGTATGCCGGGCGCCGTTCTGCCATGGATTGGTATATCTTCGCCGTGCCGAGCGTATGCCCCTCCCTTGGGGATATCGCGTATTCTTCCAGCACCTTCCCGGAATCTCCGGCTGCGGCGTTCTTCTTCTGCTCCGGAACGATCACCAGGTAGGGCGATTCGAAGATATTGATTGGATAATGCGTTTTCGCGAGATTGGCCTTCTCGAGGATGAGCGCGATCTTCTCCACGTTCTGCTCGTCCCATGAGAGCGCCTTGGATATTTCACGGAAATTAGCGCGCCCTTTTTTCTGGACGAGCCGGACCATCTCTTCTATTTTCGTTTCCATGGCCATGTTCCACTCATCTCGCTTGCGCTTTTAATATCATTCCCCGATGCGGCACTTCTTCTCCACACCGCCCTGCACGTAATCGATCGTGGCATTGTACTGATAACCAACCTCATCAGTCGCGTTCAGTGGCGGCAGGACGGCAGCCCATGATGTGGACGCCCCCGTACCCGTCGCTTGCATCATCAATGAACCGCTGTTGCCGTTTTGGGGCCCAACGGTTATGGTAAGCCTGCCGCCGCCAAGATAATACAACGTCAGCGTGTTCTGCTGATTCGGGAAAACGCTTCCATTCTCCACGCTCGTTCCGTTGACGTCGGTGTATTGTATCGTCACGTTCAGCGTCCCGTTGGTGAACACCATGGGCGTGAGATTCGCCCGCACTGCCGTGACCGTCACATTGATGAAATATGCCGATGCGCCAGTGCCTCCGCCCCTGGTGAAAAGCGACGAGTTCTGGTTGTGGTCGTTGGAGTATGAGTAATCGCTGTCTATGGAGAGCGTCGTGACGCCATTGGTCATGTTCGTGAGATTGACGCTTATGATGCTCGCGGTCTGCGGTGCGACCTCGTCCGAGAGGAACGCTCCGTATCCAACAATGGCCGGGGTGTAATTATATCCGCTCAGGGTGTCCGCCACGGATAGGACCATGCTGCTGTTCGTCTCCGAAAACCCCATTCTCGGGCCGACTATCGAGTTCAGGCCATGCCCGGCATCGTCCATCAGGAACGCGGCGTATGTGAGCGGCAGGGGATCCTTGAGCGCTCTGTCCGTGCTGAGCTGCGTGTCGCTAAGGGACAGCGCCAGCACCACGAGTATCATGATGAGACTCACCGACAGAAGAGTTATCACGAATCCCCGCATCTCAATCGCTCCCCTTCTTGAACCACGATGCCGTTTTTATTATGAAATTCCTCTGATCGAAGCGCTCGGAGCTCGCCGCTGCCTGCATGTCGAGGTCCTCGGTGTAGTTGCAACCGCTCTTCACAGTGCTGGCCACCACATCACCGGTACTGTTGTATATGGCGATATCGATGCATGCTAGGTCCGGGGTTGCCTGGAGCACCTCCTGCACCGAGCTTATGTTCCCTTCTATGGCCTGATCTATCCCGCCGGTCTTCTCCATCACGGTCATGGCATCGAGCGTGAGCTCCTTGAGATAGATGTCGTTCGCAGACCGCGGCTGGTATATCTGCCCTGTGATTATGATTATGGCGAACAGGAAGAAAGATAACGCGATCACCGCGTCCAGCGTTATGACGAAGCCTTTCATCCGGACCAGACCTCCATATGCACGATGACGGGGGTGTTGTTGAGTATGCCGAGCCGGTCGAAGGCCACGGCGTTGCCGGATAGAGGGTTGGAAAACTTCCCGAACGAATAGTATACCGTACCCCTTGTGATGTCTGTGACGCTCAGGCCGAAATCATATAACTGCATGCCGAGGCGTGCCTTTATTGTCGAATACGCCGTCGCGTTCTCGGACACGAGCTTGGCGAGCTTCATTGGGTCCAGCTCGTTGCGGCCGTTGACCAGCCCGATAGCGCTCACATTCCCGTCTATGTGCGGAAGCGTCTCCCAGCTGTAAGGTTCTCCTGGAGTGGCGAGCAGGGATTCTGATGCGAGGAAAGCGCTGGACTCCATGCTCGTCCGGGCAGACGCCTCGTCCCATCGCAGCACGATCGAGTTCCATACCAGCATATATATCATGATCATGAACGTGAGCGCGATGAGGCCCGCCATGAAATCCATGGCCCACATCTGCCCTCGTTTATTTGCCGATATAGAGCTCACCCGCGTTGTTGCTTATCACGATGCTTCCGCTTCCCAACGAGCTTGTATTCACATTCGCGTCCAGCAGCGGCGCGCTCGCGTAATCGTAGGTGCGCTGCGCGCCCACCCCGAAAGCGGTGATGGTTAAGTTCTCCCCGGCTTCCAGATTCTGGGGCGTGAAATTGTAGCTGGCCCCGTCTCCGGCGAGATAGACGAAGTTCATGGCAGTCGCGATGGATTGCGAATCGCGTTGCGACGCCGCGAGGTCCTGCGCCTGGAAGAGGTTGAAGTTACCGCCGAACAATATCGCGAAGACGACCACGAATATCAGCATCAGTGCCGTGTAGACCACGACGAATTCGGAGGATACCTGGGCTCTCATGTGCATCAGTGCCTGCCTATGTTCTGGAATATCGATGTCAGCGTCGCCACGTTCGGCGCGAAGTAGTAGTTGCCACCGGTTATGAGCGCGACGTTCGTAAGCTCTGTGTCGTCCACATCGCTGCCGAAGCCTATAGTGTAGACCGTCACATTGCCGTCCCTGCATGTTGTCGCGCCTTGCACGTCGCATCCTATGCACTGGCTGCCGCCCTGCGTGCAAGAGGTCGAGCCCGTGCAATAGTTGGACTGACCGTCGGTCAGGAGGACCACGACCTTTGTGGCCGTCGACCTGGAGCGGGACGAGTTGAGCTCTGTGCAGGCGTTCACGAGCCCACACTGGATGCAGGTAGAGCTTGTAGGAGTCAGGGAGTTTATCGCGCTGATAAGCGAGGTCTGGTTCGCTGCCCCCATGAACGCCAGTTGCTTGTTCGTTGTCGCGGTCGTCGAGAACGAGACTAGACCAGCCTGGACGTTGTTGCCTGCGATGGTTATGAAATTATCTCCCCCGCTCTCGGCCGCGTTTATCTTGGCCGGAGCCTGCTGCAATGAGAAATACTGGGCCTGTGCGCTGCATTGCGAGGTGCCGTTGGTCTTCACCTTGAGCACCACAGTGAAAGGCGCCGAGAAGCTGGAGAGGTTTATGGGTGCTATCAAGGTAGCGTACGATGTCGATGTCGTGTTCCCGGTAGCTATTTGCACATTGTTGATCGTGGCGTTGTAGAACGCAATGCAATTGCTTTTCGTTGCCTCGAGCTGGGTTGTGAGATTGCCCGTGTTACCGTTCAAGTACCAAACACTGATGTTCTCTATAGTGGACCAGCCGGTGCCCGAGGCTGAGGTCACATTGGAGTTCTGGGCATTGGTCACGTTGTCGGCCATGGAACCGGAAATATCCAGGACGAGCATAAAGTCGACATCCACTATTCCGAAACTGTCGTTGTAGATGCCACCCACGTTGCCGACCGAATCAGTGCATTGATAGTAGACATTGTAAGAGCCCACAGGCAGAGGGCCGGGATTGTATGTGAAATTCATGGTCGCTGTCGTGTTCCATGAACCGCCGACCGCGGTCGCTGGCTGCCAGCTTCCAGCGTTGCCGACCTTCACGTTGCATCCGGCTACATTGCTTCCGCCGGTGTATGAGTCGGTCGCTATACCGCCCAAGGTGATGTTCGAGAGCGTGGTCGGGTTATCTGGGTGGGTCATCTGTATCACGATCGGGCCGAGCGTGTCGGCTTCGCTCACGTTGAAATAATAGTATGCTGTCGGACCGGTATTGTTGTAGAAGTCCGTGCACCTGGCCCTCACGGTGTGCGGGCCCAAGACGAAACCGCTCGTGTAATTGAAAACTGATAGCTCCGTAGGTGAATCGTAAGCTCCGTCAACCGGAAGCATGTTCTGCCAATTGTTCGCGTTGTCGGCATCTATCTGGCACCCAATGATCGTGCTGTTACCCGTCAAGGAGTCGGTGGCGTTAACGTAGATTGCCAGCGGCTGGTTCTTGGTGGCAGGCGTAGGCACTTGATAGACATCGGTGATAATCGGGCCTTGGATGTCAGTTGTGGGGTATGGCTGCTGGCCGTTAGGCACGACTTCTACCGTGACCGGTATGGCTACGTTGTCGGTGACGTTGTTCATGTCCATGGCCATGAAACCGATCTGGCCGGAATAGATTCCGGTCGAATTGGATGATGAAGTGAACTGGAGATTGATATTGCTGGTTCCGTTCACGTCCAAGGATATCTTAGCAGGTACGCCGCTCATGCCCACATCCGGATTCGTCCATGTCGTATTCGAGGTTATGTTGATGCTGCTATTCCAGATGTTCGTGACTGAGAACGAGTATGATGCGGTAGAATTGCTGTTCATCACGACGAAGATGCTGTCCTTGTTGAATTGCATCATCGTGTTTCCGATGAGCACCCAATTTCCCTCTGAAGTGACCCACACCCAATTTATGCCGGAAGCGGTAGGCAGATATCCGTGGACAGCGAAACTCTCGAGCGCCACATAATCCGTCCCTGCGGATTCCAGGATTATGGAGTCGTTTCCGACCATAGAACCGTTTGGTTGGTAGCTGCTCGGCAGATTGACGTACACAAGCTCTTTGGATCCTTCCCCCTGCGAGTACACTTCCTTTGCCGCGGAGCTCAGATCGAGCAGCGAGTTCTGCGTGTCCTGCGCGTTCTTCTGCTGCTGTAGGGTGTTTATCTGCTGCTGCGCGAGCAGCGCTATCACAAGTATGATGACCAGCGACATGGCCAGGACTGAGAGGAATTCCAGGCTCACCTGGGCTTTACTCGTCAAGGTCTTTCAACCCCCGGAAAACCTTGAGCCCGCTTTTGGTTATGGTGAATAGGTTGACCGCCTGGTCGTGATCAGTATCCCTCATCTTGATTACCTCTAGGGCTCTAACACGGCTCGCGCGGCGCCGGGCGTGGTAGAGGTTTATTATCCCCTCAGTGAGGAAACCCAAGCGGTCCCGCGATTCATGTTTCAGGCTCACCGGCAGTTCGGCTGTCACCAGCGCGGTGACCTCCCATTTCTTGAGCATCTCGAAAAGATTGAGCACGGACTGGTTGGCTGTGTAGCGGTTCTCGAAGAACATCTCGTATGCGGTCAGCGAATCTATCGTTATCCTTTTCGCGCTGATCGATTCCACCGTGTCCCGGATGAGGCCGCCCCCCTCCTCCATGATCTTGACCACCTCGTGAGGCTCGTACCTGATGACCTGGAACATCCCCTTTTTGGTGAGGTCTTCGAAGTCCCATCCGAATTTCCAGCCGTGGTTGTAAGTCGCTTCCTTGGATTCCGCGAAGCTTATGTAAACGCCCGGCTCGTCCATGAATTTGGCTCCGTGATAAAGATATTGTAGGGAGAAGATGGTCTTGGCCGCACCGGTGTCGCCTCTTATCAGGACGGAGCTGTTCTTCACATAGCCGCCTTCGATAAGCTGGTCAAGTCCAGGCACGCCGCTGGTAATCCGGACGATGCGGTTTTCCGAACTCGGATCGTCTGCAGGTTTCTTGGCAGGTTTCGCCGAAGCTTTACGGGAGCTTTTCTTGGCCATGCCAATTCCTTTCCTCTCAAGCTATTAATATGTTCCGCTGAATCGACGTCACAGTCGCTGCATCAGAGATATGGAATTCGGCGTCTGGAGTGGTTAGTTATATAAATATTATATCTGTTGATAACGTTACAATAGCGTTACATCAGTATCGGGATGGAAAAATGGCTATACAGGACAGTGTGACGAGTTGGTTCATACAGAACATCGTCCTTCCGAACGCAGAGGATATGCGCAACCCAGGTTATATCCTGAGCAAGTTCACTGATCAGGGGAAGACGATAACCCTCCGCGAGTTCTTCTTCCCTGAGATCTTCTACGCAGAACTCGAGACTAGGACTGTCAAGGAGCTTGGACCCAACGGAGAGAAGCTGATCTATTCCATCGGCAAGAGATTCGGCTTCAGATACGCCGGACTGTCCCGCTACCCCAAAGCGGATGATATAGGAGAGAAGAAGCTGAATGATTTCATGTACATGTTCACTAGGTACATCGAAGTGATCTATGCGAAGCAGCTGAAGCACAAGATAGAGTACAAGAGCAGGCTCCTCGAAGTGGAAGCCGACTCGTATGTCTGCTGCGCTAAGAACGGTTTGGGGTATCTTCTCTTGATAGGCCCCTGGACCGGGGGGTGGTCGTTCATAGTGGGCAAACCCATTGACGGAATCCAGATTGCCTGCCAGGGTCGGGGCGACAAGAGATGTCGGCTGGTCTGCGCACCGCCAGCCCAGCTGAAGAAGATGAAGCTCAAGCCTCTGACAGAATCAGACATGAACGGGTTGGATGAAGATATGGAGAAGTACGGCGCACTCAATGCGGTCTATCCTACCACTAATGGAAACGATTCAATGATAACGCTAATCGAAAGCGGTGTATTCCGATACCAGCGCGGGCAGATGTTCCTCGGAGACAAACGGATGGTAGGGATAGAGTCCAGCATGCATTACATGATAGACGAGGGTTTCTCCAATAACGCGAAAACCAGCAGAATTCTTTTCGAGACCGCGTTTTCGGTCGGTAAGGAGATAGGAGCTGGCAAGGAAGCAGTTTTCGCGCAGAGATTACTGAGCGGAATGGGATTTGGAGACGTGCAAATCCTTTCAGTGAAAGACGCTTACAAAGTCGTGTTCTTCCATTTCCCTTGGGCTGCGTTCTCCAAGGATTGCAAATTCACAATGGTATCCGGATTCACTTCTGGCTTGCTAAGCGGCGTTTGTGGAAAAGACATCAATCTGACTAATGTCTCGAAGACAGAGACAGAAAATGGATTCCATGTCCAGTTGGATTGAAGACAGGATCATGTTAGCGCATGATATGTTCAAAATCGAAGACCAGGTAGCGAATGCCCTCAGCTTCCTCTTGGGCGCGTTGCTTGCCTTCGGCTCGATTCCTCCATTTTCCATCGCAATCCTTTCCGCGTTCGTAGCGGTGTTCTGCTCCCTCTTAGGAGTGAACCTGCTCAATCAAATAGCTGACATAGAGATAGACCGAATAAACAAACCGCACCGCCCGCTTCCCAGCGGGAAGATTAGCAAGAGGACAGCTATCATCATCACAATCAGCCTATATGCCATATCGTTGCTTGCGGCAGCAGTCGTCTCGGTATCGACCCTCTTCTTGATATCCATATATCTCATTATTGGAGTGGGATACAGCGTTCGGCCGATCAGGTTCAAGGACAGGTTCCTTCTGAGTAATATCTCGATTGCGATATGCTACAATTTCGTCAATTTCCTGATAGGGTGGGTCATATTCAAGCCGCTCACCGCGGCCCCCTTTCCGCTCCTCACGCTCCTATTCGCTTATGACGTGATTGCCATCAATGCCAAGGATTATTTCGATGTGGAAGGAGACAAGTTGCACAATGCCATAACTCTCCCAGTCCTGCTCGGGACTAAAAGGGCATTGGAGGTCAACTGGATCGGATACGCAGCGGTATTTTCCGCGTTCATCGCGCTCGGATCCTCCGGAGTGCTGCCGGCATACATCCTCATCCTTGGGATAGTGATGCTCTTCGGAACCGCAGCCATATTCCTGGAGGTGTGGAAAAATTCCGATTACCAAAGGTTTTACTACCTCTCGTTCTCGATGCACATTATCGCGAGGCTGAGCCTCTTCGCGATGTTCTTCTTAGGGCTCATCAGATGATTACTGTATCACAATACCGTTCTTTGCGAAATCGAAGCTGTATATGCCGCCCTTTATCTTCGCGTTCCTCATCTTCACGATCTCGATGGAGCGGTGGAGCTCGGATCCTATCGGGGTGGAACGGAGGAGGATGACACCATCGCACGCGAACTCGCTCACGGTATCGCGGCTGTACCAATCGCTGTTCTTCGACACCTCGGATGTCAAAATGGTCGTTATGTTCTTCTGCTGGAGCATGAGGACGAGGTCCGTGACCATCTTCTTCACTACCATGGTGTTCCAGTCTGATGGAGCCGAGGCGACCGCTCCTTTGGGGTCCCCATAGAGAAGCTCGTCGACCGGGATCTTGTCTATATCCACGACCCGGTTGCGCGTATGCGCGGCGAGGCTCATGAACGTGAACGAATCGATAACGAGCCTCTGGGGTTTGAAGGTGCGTATGGCTTTGTCCAGGTCAGAAAGCATCTCGCCCATGGTCAGGGCGGGCAAGAGCATGATACGCGCCATCTTCTTTTTCTCGAGCGCTTTGAAGTTCCATCCGAAAAGGCCGGCCTGCTCGATCAGCTTGCCCTCTGATTCTTCGAATGACACGTACAATCCGCGCTCATGGTACTTCCTCGCGCCCTCTGCGATGAACTGCAATGAGAAGATGGTCTTTCCGCTTCCGACGCAGCCGGGGAGGAGCAGGACCGTGCCTTTGGGCACGCCCCCACCGAGAAGAGGATCAAGACCGGGCACACCAAGCCGAACCTTTGGTGTTGTTTTCATGTCTAGGTATAGATACGCAGTAATATAGGTTTTATGGTGTGCCGGCTCGCCATTTAAAAATCGCGCTGGAGGATTATTGCCATGCTAGAACTCCTGTTGCTCGCGTTCTGCGCGGGCGTCATCGTGAAGGCAGTGGACTGGATGGATGACGACCAGCCCGGGAAGCACCCGGCGAAGTTTCCGCTTGCGGTGCTCTACGGGGTTCTCATAGGATACCTCATATCGGTATCTCCATTCTCTGTGCTTTTCCTAGCCGCAGTCACAGCCCAGGTGTTCGCGACCAAGGTCGACACGGCTGCGCACCGCGTAGGCTTGGCAGCGGCCATGCTCACGGTCCTCGCCTTGGGCATCCCCTCCATAGACATCCCGGTATTCATCATATTCCTGGTAGCTGCGTTCCTAGATGAGATAGATTACGTTGGGAACCTCCGGCCGCTCACGGAGTGGAGGCCGTTCCTCAAATTAGCGGCTCTCGCTTTCGCGCTCGTTGGCCAGTACGGTTATTTCCTGGCTGTCATCGCGTTCGACTTGGGGTATGCGCTTTTCAGATTCGTGGCATCTAAGCAGAAAAAGCCGCTCACCACGAAAAAGAAGGCCCGCTCATAGGTTTTTTAGATGATGGCTGCGAAGAACATCCATGGATGATAACGAGCTGGACTTTGCCGTCAAATACCCTTTCACTGACGAAGCCAGGAAAGCGATTGCCAACATCAGCCTCACGGAAAGCATCGCAGACCGCGGAGTCGAGCGGATAAAAAGGGCGCTTGAAGGCGACATGCGCGCATCGGTCTCATTCCGCGGGTCCGACAAGGAAGAGAGCATCGCCTCATTCGCCGCGGCCCGCATGATGCTCGGTTTCCTCCGCAACACATTCCTCACCAGCAGATTCGCTGTGAACGAAGCGAAGATCGCCCATAACTGGCTGGACCGGGCTGACGAGAAGGAAGTCGACGCGGTCGCAAGGATCTTCGGCATCCTGACGAACCCCGGTAAAGAAGGGCGCATGCTCATCACGCTTCCGGCATACCTCAGATACAGCCCCCGTTCCGTGGATTACCGCATAACGAACAGGCGGCTCATGAGCGGCATGGTGGAGATAACGTACCATGAGAAGAAGAGGCTCGTCGAGGAGGCGGTACGCAAGCATGTGGAGAAGATACCGCTCGTGAAAGACCCGCCGGAATTGATAAAGCAGGCGGCCGAGAAGCTCCTGGAGAGCCTCCCCAAGACGCAGGCTGGATCTGGCAAGCTCGCCAGCGGGGCGAAAGTTGAGGACCACCCGCCATGCGTGGAAAGGCTCATGGAAAGCATGAGGAAGCACGAGAACCTGCCGCACCAGGCCAGGTATTTCCTTGCAACGTACCTCATGGCCATAGGCATGAACGATGAGGACATAGTGCAGCTTTTCTCGGACGCTCCGGATTTCAAGGAGAAGATCACCAGATACCAGGTTACTCAGATAAGGAAGAGGGCATACAGCGTGCCGTCATGCGCCACGACGCTGACTTATGGACTTTGCTGCGCAGTCTGCAGGATCGGGAGCCCTCTCAACTGGCATACGCTGGGCAAGGAGCGCAAATCATTCATCAAGCAGCAGATGATCGGTTCTATGGAAAAGGAGGCGACCCAATGAACGAAAGCGACCGCGCCCTCATGACGAAGATCTTTTCCTCTTACTACAGCCAAGCTGATCTCGAGGTCGTGGGGATCGAGCAGCGCGAGTTCGGAGTCGGTTTCAGCAGGAAGATCGAGTCGAGGCACCTCGCGTTCGCGCACCCCTCCGAGCTGCGCAATTATCTCATGAACAACACCCCCTTCTTCGTATCTCATTCCATATCGTATTACGAGCATCCGGCCGCTACCCCCATGGAGAAGAAGATATGGAAGGGGGCGGACCTGGTCTTCGACCTCGACCTGCACGCAGAAGGCAAATATGGCGCGTACATGCTGCTGGACAAGGTCAAATCAGACCTCTCGCGCCTCGTCACGGACTTCATCAAAGGAGATTTCGGATGCAAGGACGTGACGCTCGCATTCTCGGGCAACAGGGGCTATCACGTCCACGTGCGGGATGCCGATTTCAGGATCCTTGGGGGCGAGGAGAGACGAGAGCTCGTCGATTACATCATGGGGAACGGCCTAAACTACCGGGATTTCTTCTCAGAAAGCGGGGATAAGATCGCGAAGCTGCACGGACCGAAACCGGATGAAGGAGGGTACCGGGGGAGGTTCGCGAACATGACGCTCAAGGCGCTGGAAAGCGATCCGGCTTCCATACATAGGAGCCTCAAGCAGGATAAGGCGCGGGACGTGTTCGTGAAAGGCATCATGGAAGGGAACTGGAGCACATCTCCGGTCAAGAAGAACGCGGAGCTCATAGAAAGGCTCGCGCCGATAGCGAAGGAGCTTCCGGTCGCTTCCGTGGATACGGACGCCGGAGTGACGCAGGACCTGAGCAAGCTGATACGTGTGCCGAACTCCATCCACGGGGATACCGGCCTCATCGCGAAGGTTTTCGATGGCGCCGAACTGGAAAAATTCGAGCCGTTGCGCGATGCGCTCATGCCCTCAAGTCAGGAGCTAAAGGTGAGGTTCCTCGAGGATGTACCCGAGCTCCCATTGCGTGGTGAGGCGACAGGACCATTCAAGAAAGACGAGGAGAAGAGGCTGAACCTTGCCGTGGCTGCTTTTTATGTGCTCAAAGGAAGCGCGACTATAATTAAAAGATAAAAAATTATTTCCTGCCCTTTCCGGACGGAGCCGGGGCAGGAGCCGATTTAGGAAGCTGGATGCGTGGCGGTA
Source organism: uncultured Microcaldota archaeon (assembly GCA_963804385.1). Classification (GTDB taxonomy): domain Archaea; phylum Micrarchaeota; class Micrarchaeia; order Anstonellales; family Bilamarchaeaceae; genus Bilamarchaeum. The sequence goes on along the minus strand of CAWDQD010000009.1, from coordinate 83,176 downwards.
TGAGCGGGGCTGTGAGGCCGAGAACGCGGGCGACCAGTGTGCCGTTCGCGCTGCCGCTGTAATTCACCGCGCTGAGTATCATCGTCGCGTATTCATCAGGCAGCTTCTTGTTCGATTTCCATGTGTCCAGGACGCTCTTCAAAAGGCCATCGTCTTCTTTCGCGATAAGCACGCCCTTGATCTTCATGGTCCCGACGCCGGTTTCGTAATTGACGTTGTAGGCGTAGGTTATCTCGAGATTGCCATCCGCTGCCTTCGCCACGTCTTCGAGCGAGATATTGATGCTCAAGCCGCTGATATTGGCATTCAAGGCTTTGGTTCCGCTGACTTCTAGTATCCTTTCACCGACAATCATAGATTCGCCTCCGAAATAAAATATGGACAACACTGTATATGGGAAAATATTAAAACTTACGCAAAATCGGTTACGTCGATTACACCTCGGAAGAGGCGCACTTCCACTATTCAATATAAACCTTTGCGGAGAAAGCATTGCATGGCTTCTTTTGATCAGATACTCTCACAGAAATCCATCTTCCGTGATGTGTCTGTGCTCTCTCCGCATTATGTCCCGAAGGAGCTTCCTTTCCGGGAACACCAGCTGCATGAGATAATGTCCGTCCTTTCCCCTGCCCTGAAAGGCCAGAAGCCTAGGAACCTGATAATATACGGACCGAGCGGCACGGGAAAGACATGCACCATGAAGCGCGTGATGGAGGATTTCATCGAGACCGCGAAGAAGAAGGAGAACAAGGCCACGATGTATTACATCAATTGCAGGATATACGCTTCACGGTACCGGATACTCCAGAAGGTGCTGAAAGAATACATCCCGGAGTTGGAGAAAGCAGGGTTCGGCCTGCCGTTCCTTTATGAGAAGCTCCTAGAGATAGTCTCGAATGGGGAGCAGATGACCATAATCCTTGATGAGATAGATGTGGTGAAGGACCTTGATGACCTAGTATACACCCTCACGCGTTCGAACGATGAGATAAAACGGGGCGGGGTCTCCTTGGTCGGTATCTCGAATAGGATATCTTTCAAGGATTCGCTGGAGACTAGGACCAGGAGCAGCCTTTATGAGAGCGAGATAATCTTCCATTCCTACCAATCAGAGCAGCTCCAGAGGATACTCGAGCAGAGGGCTAAAGAGGGATTCGAGAAGGACGTCGTGGACCAGTCCGCTATCAATCTCGCGGCCGCCATCACGTCCCAGGAGAGCGGGGACGCAAGATATGCGCTCACCTTACTGCACAAAGCAGGCGAGATAGCGCAGCAGAAAGGCCTGGGCAGGATAAGCGACGAGGAGGTCGAATCAGCGCGCAAGAAAGTCGAGATGGACCTGACGGTCGAAGCCATCAACGCGCTGCCTGAGATGAACCAGATCGTGCTCTATGCGATCGCGACCCTATCGCTATCCGGAAGCAAATACTCCCGCCTGGAAGGTGAAGATACCGGCCTTCTATTCTCTGGCGAGGTATACGAGGAGTACGAGAGGGCGTGCAACAAGGCCCACAAGCGCGCGAGGAGCGCGAGATGGTACCGAGAGTACCTGAATGACCTCGAGACTCTCGGCTTGATAATCACGACACCGAGCGGCAGGGGCATACGGGGGCAGACCACGCTCATCAAGATAGGCCCGGACCCGGAGAACGTCATAACTGTCCTCAAGAAGAACATTTTCGGGAACTGAGAATTATGACTACCAAGGAGCTGGCGAAATTATGCGCAAGGGCGGTACTGCTCATCTTCATCCCCTTCATCTTAGGCACCATAGTATTCCCTCACACGCAAGATATGGATGGGCAAGCCCTGAGTAGCCCACAGGAAAGCAGCAACGCGGATGTGATAGTATACTCATTCACCCACCCGACCAGCGATATGCTGATACCGCAGAAAGTTAACGCTATATTCCCTCTCGCGGACTATCTGGATTTCCCTCCGATGGTCTCTCATAGCAGCCCCCAGCTATGCTTCCAGGATAATGACAGCTACCTCATGCTCTCGGATGGGACCAAATACGACCCTGAATTCACGTGGACTGTTGAATTCAACAACATGACTATCCTGGTCGCACCAGATTCCACCAATTGCACATCAATAGATTTCAACAAGTCCAATGATTACAAATGGTACGTGAACATGGTCTTACCCCTCAAGGATCCGAGATTCACAGGAAACCTGACGTTCGTTCCGGAAACCATGACATACCCCAAGATCACCATGAACTATGGCTTGCTGCAAGGCCTGATCATGATACCGGTATGCTACCTTTTCATCTGGTATCCGGCAGCAGGGATATTGAAGAAGATACACGGGGGGCTTCTGGAGCAATAATCAGTCCAATTTGAGCTCATCCACGAGCCGGATCATGTTTATCTTCCCGTTCTTCTCCACATGGACGATCCCGCGATCCTCGAGTTTCCTGACCATCCGATGCGCCTTGAGCCTGCTCATTCCGGGGAGCCTCGATATCTCCGACTGGGTGGTGATCCCTCCCTTGCTGGAAAGTAGATCGAGTATGTTCCGCTCATCCTCGCCGAGAAACCGCATTATTATGCCCATGTTGGTCTTGGCTGCCTTCTCCTGCTTCTCTATGGTCGCGTTCAGTATGCTATAGACGACGAGGCCGGAGCTCACCCCGAAGACGCCCATGAGGACCATGAACTGGATATGATATTCGATGAAAGGCTGGAGGAAACCGGGCACGGCCTGGCCTTCCGAATAGAGGGCGTATACGAAAACAAGCACGCTCACCAGGAAGATGAAAACTGAAACAATGACTATGCCTAGGGTTATCTGTCTGCGGATATCCATGGATTTCACCAATCTCTTACGTCGTAATAACGATTGTTTCATCTTTTAATATATATTGTTTCAGCGGAATGAAACATCAGTGGCGATGCCACGATGGTGAAAATATGTCAGACATCGAAATCAATAAAGGACTGATAATATTGGCCTTGGGGCTTCTAATCGCCTTGGCCGCGGCAGTATATGTGGTTACGCCAAACGACGGAAATGCGCAGCAGGCTCAATACACGGTTCAGACTACGAATCCGGTATCGGCTCAACCGGCTGCTTTAGCACAAGCTAAATCAGGTGGTTGCGGATGCGGCGGTGGAGGCCAAACAGCGCCTGATCCGTCCAAGGCAGTGCTCGTGAATGCAAGTTCTGCCGATGCCAGCGCGCAAGACGTCTACATCAAAGCGCTCAGCGACGGTAAGTATGACAATCAGGTACTGACTGTCAAGAAAGGCGTGCCGGTCAGGCTGCATTTCACCGCAGATCCGAACGCAGGATGCGGAAAGGAGATGGTCATATACGGCATGGGTATCAGTGCGACATCCAACAACGGCGAAGAAGACGTCGTGGAATTCGTCCCGCAGCAGGAAGGGACGTATCAGATAAGCTGCGGCATGAGGATGTGGGGCCCTGCGCAATTGGTTGTGACATCGTAGAGGTTGATTGCATGGAGAAAACTTTTAGGGTGGAGAAGATGCATTGCAGGTCCTGCGAGATGCTGCTCACGGATGTCATCTCCGAGATAGACGGAGTGAAGAAAGTCAGCGCGGATTTCAGGAAGGGCACGGTGACGGTCAGCTATGACAAGCCCGCGACCATAGATTTGGCTGGGAAAGCGATAGAGAAGGAAGGCTACAAGGTGGTTTGATGGATGATTCGACGATCCCTGCTGGAAAAGAATACAGCCTTAGCCTCACCGGAATGACGTGCGTCTCATGCGAGAAGGTCATTTCCAGGGTGGCGGCGCAGGGCGGAGCGAGCGTGAAGGACGTGGATTCCAGGAACGGCACTCTCAAGCTCGTATGCGACGAGAAGAGCCTGGAGCCGATAAAGCAGAAGCTGGCTGAACGAGGATTCAAGGAACGCAGGGAAGGGGAACCGGCCGATTCGGGGCGGGGGGATCCGGACAGGGTCAAGGATTACATACTTTCGCTCCTGGCCGGAGAATCGCATGTCGAAGTGGAGTCCAAGCTCACGAATTATGCGGTCGCTTCCTCGGCCATATTGCTAGGCATCGGCATCTTCACTTACGGCGGCCTTTTCAGGGGGTTCGGCAGCCCGTCCGCCACGATCGGGCTTCTGCTGCTGGTGATAGCTACAGCGGTCATGACGATATTCTCATATTTCCATATGAGCAGCTACAGGAAGTCCGTGTCCTGCATGCACGGGATGATGATGGGCATGACCATCGGCATGATGGGCGGATTCCTAGCTGGAGCGCTCACAGGAGCGACGAACGGAATGTTCATCGGCTCGGTCGTGGGGATGCTCTTCGGGATAGCGCTCGGCTTCGGCGTGGGAAGGTTCTCGGGTGTGATGGGTTCCATGGAAGGCATCATGGCAGGCCTCATGTCCGGGACGATGGGAGCGATGCTCTCCGTAATGATGATAAACGACAACCTGATGGCTTTCCTCTATATACTCACTGGAGTGTGCGCGGTCATATTCGGCGGCCTGAGCTACATGATGTACCGTGAGGCAGGATCCGCTCCGAACCCTGAATACAGCGGGGACTTCAAAAGGTTCTTCGCCGCGAGCGCTCTGCTCAGCGTCATGCTGCTTGCGATCATGATGTACGGGCCCAAGGGGCCGATAACGCTCAGATAATAAGATTTCCATATGATAGCGACTGAGGGAATGGCATGAAAAAACTCACGATACCGATAACAGGGATGGATTGCGCATCCTGTGCCATGAACATAGAGCGCAGGCTGAAGAAGCTCAAGGGAATCGAAAACGCGAACGTCAATTACGCCACCAACAAGGCCACCGTGGAGTATGATGAGACGAAGGTGGGCCCAGGCAACTTCAAGGAGACCATAGAAGGGCTGGGCTACGGAGCCGATATCGACGGCGAGGAGAACGCCAGGAAGGGGAAGGGCCGCATGCGCCTCCATGTGATCGGGATGGACTCCATGCACTGCGCGATGAACGTGGAGAAGGCCCTGAAGAGAACACCGGGCGTGAGCAAAGTCGGCCTCAATTTCAGCCTAGAGAAGGCGGACATCGAGTACGATGAAGCAACGACAGATTTCTCGAAAGTGAGGAAAGCCATAATCGATGCAGGCTACGACGCCGAGCTCATGGACCTCGGTCAGGGGATAGACAAGGAGAAGCTGGCCCGCGAGAATGAGATAAAGAATCTCAAGGACAGGGTCATCTATTCAATCCTGCTAACCATACCGGTGCTCCTGCTATCTCTTCCGGAGATGCTGAAAGGAATGATTGCGCTGGAATACCCGCTATTTTTCATCAAGAACATGGCTGCGCTGCAGTTCCTCCTATCGACGCCGGTGCTATACCTGAACCGGGAGTTCTTCACCCGGGGTTTTAGAGGCCTGATTAATCGGATGCCCGGCATGGACAGCCTGGTCGCTCTCGCGGTGGGGACAGCTTATGTCTATAGCGTGCTGGTGGGTTTCGGTTTCATAAGCGGCAGCGTCTATTACGAGACCGCGGCCCTGCTGCTCACATTCATAGTCATTGGCAAGTACTTAGAAGCGGTCGCCAAGGGCAAGACATCAGAGGCTATAAAACGGCTCATCGGCCTCCAGCCAAAGACCGCGCTGGTCGTGCGCGACGGGAAGGAAGTCGAGATAGCGATAAAGGATGTGGCGGTCGGGGACATCATAGTCGTCAAACCCGGAGGCAAGGTGCCGGTGGACGGTGTCGTCACCGAAGGCTCGAGCAGCGTGGACGAGAGCATGATAACCGGGGAGAGCATAGCTGTGCATAAGACCAAGGGCGACATCGTGATCGGAGCGACGATAAACAAGGTCGGCTCCTTCAGGTTCAAGGCCACGAAAATCGGCAGCGACACCATGCTCGCGCAGATAATAAAGCTCGTGGAGGATGCGCAGGGCAGCAAGGCCCCGATACAGGACCTCTCCGATATGGTGGCTGGATATTTCGTGCAGGGGGTGATACTGCTCGCTCTCCTGGCTTTCGGATACTGGTATTTCATCGCAGGGCAGACATTCCTATTCGCGATGACCATCCTCGTCTCGACCCTGATAATCGCATGCCCCTGCGCCATGGGCCTCGCCACTCCGACTGCTGTGATGATCGGGACAGGCAAAGGCGCCGAGAACGGGGTCCTTATCAAGGATGCGGAAAGCCTGGAGATGCTGCACAAGGCGACCATCATCGCCTTCGACAAGACGGGGACCATAACAGCGGGCGAGGCTGCGGTCACGGACATGATCGCTTATGGCATGAGCGAGTCCGAGCTTCTGAGAACCGCGGCTTCGGCCGAAAGCGGCTCCGAGCACCCCTTGGCCGAAGCCATAGTGGGCAAAGCCAAGGAGAAGAAGCTCAAGATCAGCAAGGCGAAGTCGTTCAACGCGATTCCAGGCCATGGCATCAGCGCGATGATCGGTGATACCCGGGTTCTTGTAGGAAATGCCAAGCTCATGGAGGATGAGGGCATCGCCGTCAAGGAATCCATGACCAGGGCGATGCACAAGCTGGAGATCGAAGGGAAGACGGTCGTCATAGTGGGCTCTGGAGACAAGGTCGTGGGCATCATCGCCATCGCAGACACGATAAAGGATTATTCCCGGGAAGCTATAACGATGCTCAAGAAGATGGGCTATGAGACGGTGATGATAACCGGGGACAACGAGCGGACCGCCATGGCCATAGCGAAACAAGCGGGGATAGACCGGGTGCTCGCCCACGTGCTGCCCGAGGACAAGGCGAATGAGGTCAAGCGGCTCCAATCCGAGAAGGAAATGGTCGCTTTCGTCGGGGACGGGATAAACGATGCACCAGCGCTCGCGCAGGCAGACATCGGGATAGCGATCGGAACCGGGACGGACGTCGCCATAGAGAGCGGCGGCATCGTGCTCGTGAAAAGCGACCTTCGCGACCTGGTCGCGGGTATCCAGCTAAGTAAGTATACTCTAGATAAGATTAAGCAGAATCTCTTCTGGGCCTTCGCATACAATATCATCGGGATCCCGATCGCGATGGGCATCTTGTATCCGTTCTTCCTCCTGAATCCGGTCGTAGCCGGGGCCGCGATGGCTTTCAGCTCTATCAGCGTGGTGTCCAACAGCCTCCTCATGAGGGGCTGGAAACCGCAGAAGAAGGCTTAAATCGATTTGGACTGATAACTGCACAGGTTGATACTTATGGATGAAAGCTTAGAAGAGACATTCGACAAGTATGCTCAGGGAAAAGTCGAGGCCAAGGAGAAACGGCTCACGCTCGCGCTTAAATCCGATGTGTCCGGCATCAGGGCGAAGCTGATAAAGAAGCAGTACGACGAGCTGGTGAAGGCAGGCTTCAAGAAAGAGGATGCCATCGCGATCATCTGCTCAGGCGTCATCACTTTCTGAATTTCTTCTGCAACGACAGGACCAGCTCGGCATCGCCTTGAATCAAATCGAACTTGTCTAGTTGTTCTAGCTTGACCATTTTCGCATCCTTGCAGTCGAGCAGTTTCATCTCTCCGCTCTTCCAGTCCGCGAGATATGAGATCATGACTATGTGCGGATAACGCGATTTTGGATTGACGCTCGAAGTGACGTCAAAAACGCGCAGGTTTTCTATGTCGATACCGAGTTCCTCTCTTATCTCCCTTTTGAGAGCATCCTTCGGGTCCTCGCCGAATTCGACCTTGCCGCCTGGGAATTCCCACTTGCCTGGAGCGGACTTGCAGTCGTCTTTGCGCTGGGCTAGGAGGTATTTTCCGTCCTTCTTGATGATCGCCGCGACAACGAGGAGAGGGCCCATACGCATCAATTCCTAGAGATTGAAAAGGAATTCTTTTCCTATTTTCCCTTTCTTTATCCATATCCCTTCGGCTCGCAGCATCTTTATTTTGGCTTCCGTCCCGTCTGCAAACCCGCCGACAGTCCCGTCGCTCCTTATGACGCGGTGGCAGGGGACAGATTTCGAGCGGTTCTTGTTGAGCGCGTTCCCGACCGCGCGGGCGGATTTAGGTTTGCCAATAGCTCGGGCAATCCACGAGTAGGTGGCCACTTTGCCTTTCGGAATGCGTTTGCATGCGGAGAAGACTTTGGCTGTGAAATCCATTCAATCAACTGGATAAAAAACGCTAGGGGGGAGATTTGAACTCCCGAACGCTTGCGCGCAAAAGGTTAGCAACCTTTCGCCCTACCGGGCTAGGCGACCCCAGCATGGAAAATCTCAGGATGCAGTGAAACACTCACCCGTTAAACTATCTTGCCCCAAGCGCTCAGGCGCCATCTCTGGCCAACCTTCCTGGAAAGCGCGACATGCATGTCCGGATATACGACGGCAGGGTTCTTGAGCTTTATCGTCGCCACTCCTTTGCCCAGCTTGGCGATTATCCCTACTCCAGTAGAAGTATGGACGTTCACTACGACCGGCTCGGCCTCGCGAAGGGGTATGTTCTGGATGTCGGCGCGCTCGAGCAAGTGGTATTTGACATTGATGACATCGGCAGGATCCGGGACCTCGCCTTTATGGCCTATGACAGACCCAACGAGCGAATCGGCCTTCGTGAGCGCAGGGTCGAGCGTCGTCCCTACGGCCACCAGGCCTCCGGGCCTGGCTTCGTCTAGCTTCTCGCTCTCTTCCATGAGCAACTGGACCTTGCATACCGCAGCGACCGGTTTGGCGCCTTCCTTGCGGGTGATACCAGGTTTTATCTCTATCTCATCCCCGAGTTTGAGCACACCCTGGACTATTGATCCTCCGAGGACGCCGCCTTTCAGCTCTGAAAGGGAGGTGCCGGGCCTGTTGACGTCGAATGAACGTGATACGTACATGCGGAGCTTTGCTTTCTCGTCATGGACCGCGGGTTTCATCGTATCTATTATGGTGCGGAGCAGGACATCGATGTTCAGGCCTGCATTGGCCGAGACGGGTATGATAGGCGCTTTCTCTGCGACAGTCCCTTTGAGGAACTGTTTTATCTGCTTGTGGTTCTCGAGGGCCTTCTCTTTCGTGACGAGATCGATCTTCGTCTGCACGATAATGACGTTTTTTATTCCCGTGGAGTTGAGCACGAGCAGGTGTTCCGCAGTCTGTGGTTGAGGGCACGGCTCGTTCGCGGCTATCAGGAAGAGGACGCCATCCAGTATGCTCGTCGCGGCTATGACCGTGGTCATCAGCGTCTCATGGCCAGGGGCATCCACTATGGAGATTTTCCTGGCCGCTTTGAGTTTGGCTCCGCATTTGGGGCACTTTGCAGCAGCGGCATAGATATCATCCTTCGTGCAATGGTATATGTTGCAGTCGGCATAACCCAGACGTATCGAGATTCCCCTCTTGATCTCCTCGCTGTGCGTATCGGTCCATTTGCCCGTAAGCGCTTTTGTCAGGGTCGTCTTGCCATGGTCGACGTGACCGAGCATCCCGATGTTCATTTCGGCCTGCATTATTTCTTCTCCTTCTTCTCCGCCTTAGGGAAAAGCTGGTCCAGCGGAGACGCTCCGGCGGTCTTCACCGATGCGTTCACCTGAACGATCTCTGAAGAGTATGTGTTTCCGCGTACGTATTTCCTCCTGCGTTCCCCGTTGTGGGTGGCATGGAAACCTACGCCGTCGCTAGTGAGTATCACCTTCTTGGCAGAGCCATGCACCTCTTCCCTCATCGGGAAACCGCTTCCGTCGCTGCCTCCCGTGAGTTTGAGCGTGTAGCCCGCTGCGCCTACGAGATTCCCGTCCAACTCGTCTCCTACCTTTTTCCCGGCCAACACAGATTCCTTGTCCTTAGGGAGCTCGGTCTGGTGGCTCTTTCCATTGGATTCAGATATGACTATTCTCATGTTCACACCTCTGCGACATGAAAGCCGCTATGAGTAGAATTGAATTTTAATAAGCAGGAGTTATTTTAAATATGGGGGGAAGCGCGATTATCTCAAATAAAACAGAACCCCGCGCCTTGAGATGCGGGGTACCCTATAAAAATTAGGAAAAAAGAAAGAAAACTTTATGCGTTTTTTAATTTCGCCTTGTACACGAAGCCGTCTTTGCCGAGGTAGTACATGAAGCCGCTTTCCTTGCTGATCTTCTCGGAACCGACTTTTTTCTTCTTTCCTCTCGTGTTGTGCTTCATCGGGGCGGCCCAGACGAATCCGTCCTTACCGACATAGTATAGATATCCGTCCTCTCTCGAGATTTTCTCAGATCCAACTTTTGATCCCATTTCGTCACCTTCTATTTTAGCTCCAACGGGAGCGTTTGTGTTTGATCTGCATTCAATCTCCGAGAGATATTTTATAAATCTATCTCCGATAAAACGACGTAGATAAAGGCATGTGAACCACCTATGGCTAAAGCCATTGGATTTCCCAAACTTAAGGCATTTAAAAGTAGCGCCGGTAAATAGCGCGCATGTTCCAGCTGTTCGCGAGACCCAAACCCTGTCGCATAATGACCCTTTTACGAGATACCGAAGGCGCCTGGCATCTCTCAAAGCTAGCGAAAAGCAGCGATACTTCGTACGTCTATGTGACGCATCTGGTCTCTGAACTGCAGAAAGGCGGGCTCGCGACCATAGAGAGCAAAGGCAAGAAAAGGATAGTGAAACTCACTGAGAAAGGGCTCGCGGTCGCTAACATAATATACGAGCTGATGAACAAGCTCCAATGATTAGGCCGCTCTCAGAGTCGTATTCTTCTTGATGTAGCTCATGACCTTGTCGTACCCGATGTAATGGGAGAAGACAGTGACATCGACGGGGTATGTGCCTTCTTTGGTCTGGTTGTTGGACCACACGAGTATCTGGATGTCTTTGGTCTCTCCGGACTTGAGCTCGCCCACGCGTTTCTCGACGGCTTTGTTTATGCATGCCGGATCGAAACCGATCATGACGTCTTTTGGCAGCAGGGCGTCGACAGAGACGATCTGCGGGTCTGATGAGATGTTCTTCACTTTCACGACGAGACTGATGGAACTCGCCTTGTTGGCAGCCAAGCGCAACGGAGCGAACGAGAGGCTAACCGCGAACGGATTGGTTGATTTCCCTGATGCTACCGAAGGCTCTGATTTCATTTCCTGTTTTCCAAGTATAGAATCTAGCATTCCCATGAAGTCACCGTTGATAATATATTGAGATGCAGAAAAAGATTTAAGAAGGATGGTTACAAAGGGTTACGATAGTTCTTTGGCACTCTGTTGGCACAGATGCCGGACTAGAGGATGAGAATATGGAATACCAGCAGAAGATACTCCTGGCAGTTATAGTAGTGCTTGTGGTTTTCGCGTTATATATCGTGTTCACCACGATGCCGGCGGCCCCGACAGCCCCTGCAAAGCCTCCGAATATGACCGCGGCCGAATCGATACTCCATAAAGCGGTGCTTTTCGGAAAAGGCCAGAAAACGTATTCCTACTCGTTCAGCGATATATCAAACGGGTATAACACCACTTATACGCTCTTGGATCAAGGCGCCGAAAGGGAAGCCATCGTGCAGAACCCCATATCCACGAAGGAGATATACTATTTGGAGAACGGCACGATACTGTGCATCACATACGGCGATGAGCAGGGGTGCTCTTATATCTCTGGGAATGCGGACGTGGAGAATTATCTCGATTCGATAAGCATCAACTATTTCAATGACACAATCATAGATGCCAACGATGTTGATACGACATACTTGCTGGATAGGGGATACATAATGCTCGATCCGACCGTCACCAAAGAGAGCATCAACGGCCATGGTTGCGACGCCATACGGTACGTCCTGAACATGACCAATATGAGCCTAGATGATGCGGCCAGATTCGGAGTCGGAGCCACGACCCCGAAGATATTCTACTGGAGCATGTGCGTAGACAATCAGACGGGCTACCTCTATGACAGGTCATTCAACTACACTTACAATGGAATCAATTATACCTCGGAGTTCCAACTCATCTCTCTGATCCCGAATGCACAGGTCACGATAACCCCTCCGCAGAACATGAGCGGCGATGCAGTGGCAGTCCTGATGAATGAAAGGAATGAGCAGTCATACCTCGTATCATGCGTCACGGAAAAAACCGGTGATGAACGGGACAAATGCATCGCCACCGAGGCGATGGAGCAGGAACGCTCGGACATCTGCATGATAGCCGGGGCAAGAAAGGACCAATGCTTGGTGTCACTGGTGCCTTTGCTGAAAAACAGCTCCATATGCGATGATGTGACTGATGCTTCGTACAAGGACGATTGCTTCATAGAACTCGCGGGAGCGAATAAGAACGATACGTACTGCTCCGAGATTATGAACTCCAGCAAAGTCCAGCTCTGCGAACAGGCTGCCATGCCGATACCGCAGATCAATCAGACACAAACCAATGTGACAACTACGCTGCCATCGATGCCTCAGAATCAGACGGGCAATTCGACGCACGTAGACAACGCGACAGAAGCACAGGCCAACGCGTTCATGAACTACATCGACAACACGACCACCAGCACTGCACCCAGCAACGGCACGGGATAACATATCTTTTTATTCTTCTTTCACGCTTGATTTGCCATGAAGATAGCGATATTCACGGATACCTACCTGCCGCAGACCAACGGCGTGGTCGCCTACATCCATGATGCGATAGGCGTCCTGTCCGAAAACCATGAGATCGTGCTATTCGCCCCAGGGCAGGGACCGATGCGGACGGAACAGGTGAATGGCAACTTCAAGATACATTGGATGCCATCCGTACCATTCCCGTTCTACGAAGGCTATCGCATAGCATCCATGGATTATGGCCGCGTCAGCGCCATCCTTAGAGAGGAAAAACCGGACATCGTACATGCACACGCACCTATAAACCTCGGGCTCCAGGGAGTGATCTCTGCGGGACGCAAGCATATACCCACTATCATCACCTACCATACGCATTTCCCGGATTATGTCCCCCACTTACTGAATGGGAAACTCCCCAAGCCCCTGAGGAGGTTGAGCGAATACACGGCCAAGAAGTTCGTGAAGTACATGTTCCGGAACGCTGATGCCGTGACCGCACCCACGATGGAGTTGGTGGAAGAGCTGCGGTCATATGGCCTGCGCAATGTCGAATACGTTCCCAACGGGATAGATATGCGGAAGCTCGCATGCTCTCCGAAAGACGTCTCGGCTTTCAAAAAAGCCCACAACATCCCCAAAGGCAAGAAAATCGTCCTTTATCTAGGACGGATAAGCTTCGAGAAGCGGCTCGATGTCCTCCTGGAAGCATTCGGAATGATGGAACGGAATGATACGATCCTGGTGATTGCCGGTGGCGGGCCGTATATCCGGAATTTCAAGAGCCTTGCGGCCACAATGGGGCTCGAGAATGTCATCTTCACGGGATTCGTGGCTGATAAGCAACTGGGGGCGGCGTACGCATGCGCCGATGTCTTCGCATCCGCTTCAGACACGGAGACGTTCGGCATGACATTCGTGGAGGCCATGCACATGGGCTGCCCGGTTGTCGGAGTGCGGAAGCTGGGCCCGAAAGAGGTCATCCAGGACGGAAAGACGGGGTTTTTGGTTGAACCGAGCAACCCCGGCGAGTTGGCAGGGGCAATCGACAAGCTCCTCTCTGATAAGAAGCTTCGGGAACGGATGGGCGATGCGGGCTGCAGGACCTCCAAGAAATACACCATACAAGCCAGTGTAGACATGATGATTAAGACGTACAACCGCATCTTGGGGAGGAAGGTGCCCGGATAGACAATAAGGGCCCACAACACACCAGAAAGCGTAAAACAATAGCTTTATATATGAAAAATGCGTAAATATATGTTGCACGGTGTGTACTGGTGATACTTTGGTAGTCAAGAAATCTAAGAAAACTCCTATTCCGAAGAAAACGGCGGCACTAAAGAAGGCAATGCCTAAGAAGGCTAAGGCGACGCCTAAGAAGGCTCCGACGAAGAAGCTGAAAATCGCCAAGAAGGCGATTTCCCCTCCGGAAGCGCCAAAACCGGTGCGCATGAGCGGAGTAGAGGAGCAGGCCCTCATGAGGAGGGTCATCACGATACTCAGCGACTGCAGGATCAGGCAGGATCTCATAGGGATTGGCGGCGAGAACGCGCTCGCCATCGTACGCAATTTCTCAGGCAACCTGAGCGACGAGGATCTGGCGAAAAGGCTCAAAATCAAGATAAGCGATGTTCGCGCCACCCTCAATAAGCTCCATAATGAAGGGCTTGTGAACTACATCCGTGAAAAGGATAGCGAAACCGGATGGTATTCGTATAGCTGGTCTCTCAACCACGAGAGGATGGAAAGGTGGGTGACCAGCCATAATTCGAAGATGAGCCACCTAGGAGCAGATGCAGGCTCGGAGTTCTATTTCTGCCCCTCATGCGGCACCGAGAGCATCACCAATTTCGAATCGGCCGCAGGGTGCGAATTCCGCTGCGAGCGCTGCAACAAGATGATGGAATTCATAGACGAGAAAGGCATCGCGGAACTGTTCGAGAAGAAGAAGTGAGTTTTTGAAGGTCCAGGAACTCAACGCGTATCTTGTCCTTTTCAACGAGGGCAGGGTGCTCCTCCTGAAGCGCAAGAGCGAACTATGGGAGTTCCCCGGAGGCGGGGTGGAATGGGGCGAGAACCCCCAGGATACCGCACTCAGGGAGACGCGCGAGGAAACGGGCCTGAGCGCGCAGAACCTGTCCTTTTTCATGATAACATCGGCTACTTATGAGAAAGAGCTGGACGAGAAGCATTCAGTCTATATCGTGTACAAAGGCGAATCCCGCGGCAATGATGTGGTGCTCTCCGGAGAGCACACAGAATTCAGATGGGTGATGCCGCATGAGGCTAAATACATGAAGTTGACCATGAACGCGGAACCAGTATTAGAGATGCTCTGAAGCGTCATATCCCTTTCTGAATGCCGCATATACCGGTTTAAAATCGTAACCAAGCTCCGTTCTGATCCGCTCTATCCCTTTCCTGCGGTCGGCCCATTCCAGAGGCTTTGCCTCTTCTGAAAACCAGGTGTGCTCGAAATCGATTCCGGTTATTTCTCTTCCATTCCAGATGGCGTTCCTCCCTGCAGCGTCATCGAGAGCGATACCATTATTGTGGCACGATCTTACGAATCTCCCGTACGCTTCCCAGACATCTGCCGCGCCGTACATATGATCCAACTTCTGGCCAGGAACCCATTGGAACAAAGAGAATTGCATTTCGTCTATGAGCAATCGCCCCAAAGGCCGTTCGACCCGCACGCCTCGGTCCAGCATCAATTTGGCCTTCTCCAGATGGTCCGCTTCGCAGGGATGCTGGAGCAATACTGCAATATGATCGCTTGTGAATTTTGTCTCTATATCGCAAGTTCCGATGTGGCTATCTGAAAGCGTATTCCCTAATACGGCATAACTGTTGTCAAAAGCATAGGGAAATATAGACCAGAGAAGGTCGTCCTTCTTTCTTTGACGTATATATATTGCCAATGCGTCTAAAACGGCCGGATTGATATTCACGTCGCTTTGAATTTCGGTCTGCTGCCCTTCCACAGCATAAAAAGCAGCAAGCATCCCCCCGATTTCTCTTGGATTGGACCCGGGTATGAAATGTGCCAAAGCATGAAAAGCGGATATCGAACGTTCCATGTTGGTGAGGTCTAATTCGAATGGCCAATATTTCCACTTTTCGATATTCCCTATCGCATTCAAACTGAAGTCGTTCGCTTTTTCCGAATCACCATTATAGTGGAGATATACGCTTCGGAGAAATATGCAGCCAGCCAGATACTTGTGGAGCCCGCGTATCACGATTTCCCTGCCTGCAGCTTCTATGGCGATGTCGTTCGGAGGTTTGCTGATAAGGCCTATTGCCATGAGCCTGCGAAGCTCTGCAGGATCCAATGGCTGCTTCGCGTCTTTCACCAGTTCCCTGAAAAATTCGGCGAATTCCGTGGTTTGGGCGCTGTACATCTTAAAATTGTAAGGCGCTCGAATCTTGTACGCTTTCGGATAGCGATCTATCAGCGGTTGGGGTGGTTTTCCGTAAATGCTGGGCCTTGTAGGAATCCTATCCGCTAACGCTTGCATGGATGACTATAAGCCAAAACTACTTATAAACCTTTCTTTTCCATAATATTACACAATTCAGCTGCCCATAAACGAATGTCACATCGATTTGAATTCCATGAGCATCTTCTCGAATTCTTCGGCCGTCAGGAACTGCAACGATCCGCCTTCCGCTTCCATCTTGGTTATCATAGGCGCGGCCGAAGGCGAGGAGACCAGCATATTCTGGAACGCCTCCTTCTCGCTGTTGTTCTTGAATAGGATTATCGTTATGCCCTTGCTTATCGTGGATAGCGAACTCCCGATTATCTGGGAAACGTCCGAGCTCTTATCGAAGAAGTGCACGAACATCTGCTGGCCGACCACGGTTATCACGCTATCGGCCTCCTCGGACTCACCAAGGCCGGTGAAGGGGATGGCGTTGTTGACGCAGATGTCCCTCAAGCGCCTCATCAGAGCCATATAATCCATGCTTCGTTTCGTCTTATCGGCCCATTCGCTGAGCCCGTAGTAGCCGAGCGCTTCCTTCACCCGGCCTTTCTTCTCCAGGTCATCAAGGAGGTATTCGACGTTGTAATCCGTGATTATGATGGGCTTGCCCTGGAAGAATATGTCCTTGAAACCGTTCTTGACCTCGTTGGCTGTGAGGGGGGTGTTCTGCCATCTGTAGGTGTCGTTAATCTTAGTGAAGATGCTGATGACGACGTCGGGCGATAATGGTATCCGGGTCCGAGCCACGGGCGGGAAGTCCGGTATGTCTATCGAGAAGAACACGTCCTCCTGCCTGGCGAAGAAGACGCCGATGCCTACTATACCGACAGTGAAGATGCCGACCAGCCAGAACAGGGGGTTGTCGAAGAGCGTCTGGGCTCTGGTATGGGGGACGTAGATGACGGTCTTGTAATCTCCGGCCGTGAAACTGAAGCTGTGGTTCCCGTACGGAAGCGACTGGCCGCCGGTGTTCGTGACATCCACCTGGATGCTGTTGACATTATTGAACTTGAAGGTGCCGTACTGGCCCTCATCTACGGACACCGACAGGTCACTGAGGGTGTATGGCTGGCCAGCCAGCTCGATGTTGAAATTATAGAGGGACTGTTTTTGCTGATCCTCTCCGGCGTATTGGATATCGGGTGAAACGACATCCATGTAGGTCTGGGCGTACACCTTGCCTGAATCGTCCATGAGACGGACTATGTACTCGCCGCGATCGACGTCTATATGCGGATCGAAAGATTCATCGGATTGGACATTGATGTTACCCTCTGGGACGCTTTCCGCTTCGGTGCCATTGACATCGAATATGTTCAGGAACATGTCGGGTTGCGCAGCGATTGGTTCGCGCAGGCGCGCGTTCATCCTGGTCGGCTGCCCGGTGACGTTATATGGTATCACCTGCCCGCTCTGCTCCACCACCAGGGCGTTGCTTGTCATCGATTCCGCCCTGAGCAGGACCGTCTCGCGGACAGGATTGCTGGAAACCAGCGGATATCCTATGAATTCCACTTTGATCGTAGCGTTCGCAGGAGTGAACGTGTTGGTGAAGAAGTAACGACTGCCTGAATATTGCGTCTGGTTCGTGAACACATAGCTGCTGGGGTCGCCATCGGGCGTTATCCACGGGGTGTCGAACACCATCGTCGCGATATCGTCTGCGGCCACCGTCGCGTTATCCCATCCTGAATCCAACGTCTGCGGCACGAATATGAATGCTCCGTCGCCTTTTTCCAGCACGCTGACGGAGCCATAGATCATGTTGGCGGTCCATCCGCCAAGTGCGGATACACGGTAAAGCGGCTGCTTTAGATGGAAATCCGGGGTCGAACTGATATCTGCGCTCTCATCGAATGAAACGGGTAATGAGTTGAGTGTGTCTTGGGGCGTCAGTACCGAAAGGCTGCCATTGAGCATGTATGTGAAAGGCTGGCCGATATAGATGACGATGACGCCTTTGCTTGCCAGGCTGTCCATCGTGACGGGGCTGTCGACGCCTAAGAGCCCTTCAGGCACCACCCCCGACGGGACAATCACCATGGCGCCTTCCGGAAGGGTCGCAAGCTGCTGTATCGTGATCTCGTTCAGGAGTATCTGGCGCGTCGCGAGGTCAGACCTCAGGATCCGCACGAAATCGGGATAAGATTTGGTCTCTTCGGAGCGATCCGAGACGAGCACGAAGACCTCGGATGGGATGCGTTGATCGTAGGCGGTCAACTGCACCGTGAGGTTCTGTAGATTCGCGGTATCATAATTGACGAACACCGAGGCCACATGCGACGGGGTAATGCGATCCCCCAACGTCAGGATCTCACCGTGGTCTACGGTCGCGTTGATGACACCCCGGTCTATCTCCGGCTGGAAAGCGCCGGCGCTCGGGACCGCCTGGACAGCGAGATATAGCCCTGCAAGCAGCAATATTATGAGGGCGACCGCTATCGCCGCACCCATGACCAGGAAATTGAATCCGCCTGGAGGCGGAGCTGATGCGACGACCGCTCGCTTCTCTTCTTTCTTGGGAGCCGTGAAGCTGCGGAGGGCATCCTTTATGCGCTCAATAGGAGGCCGCTCCTTGATGCGATAGTGGCCTTCGTACGTGTAGCGCCGCTTAATTTCAAAGCGGTATATTTTTCTCTTGATTTTCGTGCTCGCCAGATCAGGCATAAAGATCCTGTACCTATTGTATTACTTCTATGTATCCTTCGCTGACGAGTTTGTTGAGCATATCCTCAACACGCCCGTCCGCCACCTTATAGTTCTTGGAGAAATCCGGGATGCTTATCGAGCCGTTGTGCTCAGATATCCATTCCTGGAGCTTCGTTTTGAGCGAATCGTCCGACATCCCTTCGAGCTGCTTCAGGCGGAGGCGGATCTCATCGTTCTGCGTTTTTAGCTCGTAATTCTGGGATGTGAGCGCCTGGCTCTGCTCGGTGAGCCGATCTATCTTCTTCGTGTAATCCGCCACCTCTTTCTTCATCGAATCGTATGCCGTATAGAGCTTTGTGTAATCCATCGTAACGGAGCCTGCGAGCTCCTTTATGGCGTCCTCGACGAGCTGGTAGAGTGTCTTGTTATCCACGCTATAATACGATTCCATGAGCGAGAGTATGTTGAGCAGGTATCTGACGACATCGACGCGGCGCTTCTTGGGACCGATCTCTGGCGGGATTGTGTAGAGCACCTCGATTTCTTCCTCGCGTATCTTGATGATGGAGAATAGGTAGGGGTTCTTGTTTATGTCCCGGCTCTCTACGTATATGACATTGAGCGCATCCTTCTCCGAAGCTATCTCGAGGAACGATATCGAGCGCAGGACATTCGTCAGGTCCTTGAGCTTGCCCTTCTCGAGCTTGCCCTTGAGCTTGAACCCATCGACCTGGGGCGGGTGGCTCTCCTCCTTGGCCCCCGCTGCTGGTTTCTGCATTCCGGGTTTCTGATCTGTTTTCTGGGGTATCGGAAGCGGCATCAGAGCACCTCTTTCTTCTTTTTCTGCTTTGGTTTGTATGCTTTTTTGGCGGGCGCTTTAACCGGCTCTGGATTGGGAACGGGTTCGGCCTTGACCGGTTTCGATATGAAAGGGATGGAGAACTGCTTGCCGAAGGGTTTCACCTGCATGCCCTCTACCGCGGGTGCATACCTGAAAAGTGGGAACAGGAGCATCACCAGCGCCAGGAGTATTCCTGCGAAGAAGGCGAATGCATCGAATTTCCCGCCCAGGATGAATGTGGATAGGATGAGGAGGATGATTATGCCTGCCAGCACCCCTGCGAGCATCATGCTCCGCTCGAAGGCGCTCCTGCGCTCCTGGTGCTTCTGGAGGCAATCTTCGCAGACGTATAGCTCGTTCATCTGAGCCACATGGAGCTTCTTCTTGATCACAAGGATGAGGTTGAGGAACCGGTCCCATTTGACCGGGTATGCCTTCTTGCCTTCGACATCCTTCTGGCATGAGATGCAGATTTTCATATCAAATTCACTCCTCTAGCACTACCTGGCTTATCTCACGGCCTACCCCGCCGCTCTTCTTGAGGTCTACCTTGCCGAAGATGTTGATTATCGTTATGTCATCCAGACCGGCATCCTTCAGGAAATCGCTGATGTTGCGCCTCGCGATACCGTCGCGCTCGAGCAGTATGACGAACGAAACGACATCCATGCGGCGGTTGCCTTTCTCGAAAAGCTTCGTGAGCTCCTCTATCTTATCATCCAAGAGGCCGAATTGCCTCAGCTTCCTCCTGAAATCCTCCTTCAGGAACGAGACGCTTCTTGACACGGACACATCCCTCCTCTGTTTGTCTGTGAGCACCCCGGTGAGATCCAGGAAGTACTCCTTGCTAGGCTCCTCGCCTTCGATCCTATCCACAAGGAATGTGGATGGGTAGGGGATCGGAAGTGTGAGCGACATGTTGACCGCGCACTGGCCTACACCCAGGCGGCTGATCTCATCACGCATATAATTGGAGAAATTCAGGGAACCCTGCAGGTAATCCAGGAATTTCTCGAATTTCACCTTGAGTATGAATGTCGTGCCCACGTTGCTGAATATGGCTTCGCTTATGTCCGTGGGGTTCTGGGACGCGATTATCATGCCGAAGTTGTATTTACGGCCTTCACGGACGATCATGACCGCGTCGGAGTTGTCCTCCTTGCCTATCTTCCAGGCCTCATCCAGGACTATGAGCAGCCGGAGACCCTTGACATTGGACCACCCTTCGAGGCGCATCTTCTCCTTGATGAATTGGAGGAGCGTAAGCGCTGCCAGGGCACGCGCCGTCTCGTCAGGAAGCCCCGAGAGGTCGAGATCCACGAGCCCCGAGCTTATGATCTCGTCCAGTCGGACAGTGCTCTGCTGGGCGAAGAAATCCTCGCCGGGCTTGGTGAACTGCTTGAGCCGGTAGATGGCGTTCTCGAGCTCTGCCGGGAACTCGTACGAGCCGACCTGCGCGGTCTCGGTCAGCACCCGGACGACGTCTTTGAGCGTCGGTGCGGCGAGAGGCTTTCCGAGCTCGTCTTTCTGCTCGTAAGCGTCCATCTTGAACTTTCCTTCCATGTAGACCTTTTCGATGGCCTGCTCGGTGAGCCGCCTCTGCTCCGGGTATTGCGATATGTCTGTTAGCAGCTCGAGCGTCCGGATGATCTGCTTGATGCGGTCGTACGGCTTCATGCCGCCTAGATCGAGCAGATTGAGGTACGACCCCTTTCCTAGGGAGATGACCTTGCCGTTCGTCTGCTTGACCCAGTCCTTGTACTCCCCGGCCCAGTCTATTATGAGCGCGTTGCTGTTCCATACGAAAGCTGAACGTAGGAGGAAGGTCTTGATGAAATATGATTTACCTGAACCTGAGATCCCGACCACGGCGATGTGCGGGTTCGCGACATTCTCGTACGTCCAGTAGAACGGGACGTTGAAGACCTTCGTCCTGCCGATGTAAATCGAGTTGGTGGGATCCCCGAAGAGCACCTCCATGGGTGGCTCCGGGGGCCGCACGAGCGGGTTGCGCCTGGAAATAGCGCTGTTGGAGAGCTTGACTAGCTTGAGCCTTCCGCCGATTGCCATCTTTAAACCACGCTCTCTTCAAGCTCCTGCGCCGTCACTGGGTAGAATCTCTCCCATTCGAAGCATTTGAGCATCTCGTCTCCTGTGAGCGTCACGACTTCGACGTTGAGCGCGTTGGCCAGCACGGTCTTGAGCTCGTTCGCCTGGGTCCTAGCCAATGCGACCGCAGCATCCTTGCTGAGGCCGACTGCGCAAGTCTGGGCGTATGCTATTATGCCCATGGGCTTCA
The DNA here is from genome assembly GCA_963804385.1 of uncultured Microcaldota archaeon. Classification (GTDB taxonomy): domain Archaea; phylum Micrarchaeota; class Micrarchaeia; order Anstonellales; family Bilamarchaeaceae; genus Bilamarchaeum. The sequence continues at coordinate 61,415 of CAWDQD010000009.1, read as the reverse complement.
CGCCCTTGATCAGGCGCTGGAGCTGGTTGTCCCATATGGCGACCTCGCGCTCGTATTTGTCTATCCTGAGCACGTCAGGCTGTGGCTTGTCGCGTTCGCGGGCCAATCGCAGCTGGGATTCCGCTCTTCGGGTCTCTATGACCTTCCTCTTCTCGCCCACATCCTCGACATAGAGCATGTATGCTATCTTGGTGACGTATTTGATGTTCGATATCGCCCTCTCGAAGAACTGGCTGTATGCGATCGTCTCCTCGCTGCTTTTCTCCGTCGCCGACTCGAATATGCTAAGACCGAGGAACGCCGAAGCATAGAAAACGCCGTTGACGCTCTTGATTATGACGTCTTGGGCCGGGGGGACCTCATAACCGAGGTCGCTCATCATGATTATGTTAGTCCTCTGCGTGATGAGAGGGACGAAAATATATCCGAATTTCCAGAACATGACCCCCAATGCCGATCCGATAAGGCATAGAAGGCCTCCAATTATCGAAAGCGGTCCGCCACCGCCCACTAGAGAGAACAGGGCACCAAGGAGCCCAACCCCTATAGCAGCATATATGTACATCTTTGATCCGGAAATCACAGCCATTTGCTATCCCTCTGGTCGAATTGGTATAGACATGTAACGCATCATATAAAAATCAATCCTTGACCGCCACCTCAATGGAACTGAATTGGATAGTATGCTGTTATGCAGGAAAGAAAATGGCTCCGACAGCCATTTTATAATCATTTCGACACTAATTATAACATATGCTCATAAAATACGCGCAGCCTGTGGACGGGAAGCGCAAGCTGATGTGCAAGACCGATGAGGCACGCGTCAGCAGGATACGTGCGCCATCCTCGCCATACGATGGGATGGTGGAGAGGCTGCAGATCGTCGAAGAGTATCAAGCAGGGCATTCGCAGGAGTTCGGGATAGGGTTTCATGGATGCAGCCGCACGTATGGATTTGATTCGTCCGAACTGCATTATCATCTATATAAATTTTTGAGTCTCGTCGTAGCAAAGTCGCTCTTCCCGGAGAATTTCTGCAATGCACGCGAGTTTAGGTTCTTCCGCAGGCATGGTAAAGTCCATACCGCTACCTATTCGGATTTCGTGGATGATGAGACTGGCGTGATAGAACGGCGCAGGAATGCGATGCGGGAGTTTTACAGGTTGAAAGCAGAATCCCAGGTAGCGGCGACCAATTTCAGGGATACAGTGGATCGGTTGGAACGCGAGTTCAACCCGGATTTGGCGAGAATAGAGGCAGAGGCGTTTGGAAAAGGCATAGCCATCGCCCATCCGGAATTCAATTACCATGTCTCGCATGGCTCCACGGTATTTTTCGAGACCAGGGCCATCGACATCTCGCTATTGTCAATTAGCGCCAGGCATGCGATCCATAGCCTCGAAATCCTTTCATTGATACAGGCATTGGAGATAGTGCGGGTCGCGAGGAACTTATACCCTGGAGAATGCGAAGCGCTCATACCGAAACGAAAGGAAATCGTTGATGCGGGGTTGTTCGGGATCTATCCTATCGTCTATAGTTTATTGGCGAGCGGAAGGAGTGAACGGGGGATTTTCGAACCCAACGAGTTCGGCAAATGGGGATTGAATTTTTGGAGAAGTATGGCTGATCAGAGTCCGGCCCCGACACCCTGCCCTTTCAAAATGATCAACCCGAAAGCGTACGGATTCTTGCTTGAAGAGGGCCAGCAGGTCAATCCTTTACCGCTTCCTCGACAATCTTGACCGCGTTCCCTATGTACGTGGCATAGTCGAAAACCTTCTCCGCATCATCCTTGGGAAGGACCTTGCGCTCCAGGACCAGGTCTTTCAGGTTCCTGCTCTTGGAGAACGCCTCCTGCGCTAGGGTGCGGACAAGCTCGTGCGCCTCCTGCCTGCCCGTGCCCCTTTCCGTCAGCGCGATCATCAGGCGTTCGGACATTATGAGGCCTTTGGTATGCTCGAGGTTGGCCTTGATGTTCTCGGGGTAGAAAACCAGGCCGGATAGTATATTCGCCATCTCGATGAGCATGTAATCCACGCACACGAAGCTTTCGCCGAAAATCGCCCGCTCGTTCGCGCTGTTGGTGAGATCGCGCTCGTGCTCGAGGGGGATGTTCTCCAATGCGGTCTGGACATTGCCCCTCGCCAGGCGCGCAAGCGAACATACCCGCTCGCTCCTATGGGGGTTGCGCTTCTGAGGCATGGTGGAGGAACCGACCTGCTTGGCCGAGAACGCCTCGGATATCTCGAGGATCTCGCTCCGCTGGAGGTTCCTGATCTCCTTGGCCATCTTCTCGCATAGGGCTGCAGTGAGTGCCAGCACGAATAAAGCTTCCGCATGGCGGTCTCGCTGTATGACCTGGTTCGTGACCGCTGGAGGCTGGAGATCCAGCTCCTTCATGACCATGGATTGTATCTTCGGGCCGTCTTTGCCGAATGTCGCCATGGTCCCGACAGCTCCGGACATCTTGCCCACGGCGATGCGTTTCTTAGCGGCATCCAGACGTTCGATATCCCTCTGGAGCTCTTTGTAGTATAAAGCGAACTTCATGCCATACGTGGTCGGCACGGCATGCTGGCCATGGGTCCGTCCTATGCATACAGTCTCTTTGTGATCCAACGCGAGTTTTTTCAGGACCGTACCCAACGCAGCCATGCGCTTTCCGATCAGCTCCATGGCTTCTACGAATATCATGCCTGTAGCCGTATCCTCTATGTCATAGCTCGTGGCGCCCAGATGCACGTATTTGCCAGCATCCCCTGCCTGCTCGGTGAGCGCCTTCACCATGGCCATGAGATCATGATGTATCTCGGCTTCTATCTCAAGCACCCTCTTGAGCTGGACATTCTTGGCAGCGGCTTCTATCTTTCCCGGAGCGTCTTTAGGGATGTTCCCGAGCTTGGCATGCGCTTTCGCCAGCGCCACTTCTACAGCCATCCATCTGCGGAGCTTCGCCTCCTCGTCGAAAATCGCGTTCATCTCTGTCCGGTATCTCTCTTCGAATGGAGAAATCGCCATGGTAGATATGGTTTCTTCGTTATTAAAAACATAGACCCGAACGCTGGTCAAGCGAACAACGCTCTGATCGATGAGCCTATGACCTGGCTCGCGAAAACTACCAGTATCAACACGATCAGATGCTCGGCCACGACACGGCTCGGGTTCATGCCATGGGATTTCGCGATGAGATAGCTCAGCACCCCGATCACCATCAGGCTGAACACTAACGATGCGGCGATCGCATAGGTCAATGGCAATACGACCACAAAAACCACCAGGATGAGCGCTACGACCAGACGGGTCAGATAATTCGTCAGCGTATTGACATGCGTATGGTCCTTCGATTTCGATTCCGCGTAGATGTGCATCCCCAGCGAGTCCGCGATATTATCGGAGATCGCGAGGACCAGCAGCGCGCCTATTATCCCCAGTTTGGAGACCGCGAGCTGGTCCAACCCGATCATTAGGGCCAGGCTTCCGGTAATCGCAGAGGTCGCGCCGAAGCTGAATCTGCTCAAATCCTGCATGATTAGAACTTGAGTATCAAGGTATTAGATACTTTGCTGGATATACGTCACTAGGGGATTTTATAGAAAAACGAAACCCTTAAATACATGAAAGTTCTAAATAAATAACAGTATAATACCAGTAATCCCAAAAGGTATCGGTTAAGATGGATAATACGCAACTCAGTGAAGGCATAGCCAAAGGCGATAATGCTGCCTTGGCCTGCGCCAAAAATATTCTCTCGGGCAGACCTAGCGGTGAGCAGGTCGCTGCCATCTGGAAAGGCACCATCGAAGCGATGCTAAAGGGCGACATTCTTACGGCCAGAGCCATGAAGGAGGGCTTGGACAAGCTTAATGATTATTCAGACGCCAAAAAACTGTATGAGTTCTTGATCGGGGTGCTCCGCGACCCAAGAAACGAAAACACGTACATATACGTTGTGAGAATCGCGGCTGAAGTGGCTAGAATGAATTCCGGCAAAGTCATTGAAGGCGTGGACAACGAGTTCTTCGCGAAGATCGCTGGCTTGGCTTTCATAGAAGCCATCAAGTCGGGCGACAATGACAGTAGGAAGTGCGCCGCAGATATCGCTCTCAGCAATGTGGACAGCAAAGATGTGGTTGCAGCGGTCGAAGCCGCGCAGAATGACAGGGATCCGGATGTCAGGAAGATTGCCAGGAAGGCTTGCGAGAGGTATGCAGTCACAAAAGAGCTCGAAGCTGCCCAGGGTGACCGACAGCACCTGCTCGCGAAATATGCGCCCGGGGTTATAGAAGCGGATTTCACTTCAAATGAACCTAGTTCGCCGCAGACGCTTTTCATAGATATGACATATGCGGCGATTGAGACGATACTCAAATGGAAGATAGGCTACGATGCTGAAAGCATGGAAGTTAAATCCGCTGCGCACCAACTCGCTTCTTTCGCGAAACGACCGGATCAGCTCGACGAGCTTTTCATCGATTTCGAGGATAAGCAGAACCTAGATACTATCAAATGGAGCGCTGAGAATGCGCTCTTGCATGCCCTCAAAATCGGAAGCCAGAGCCTCAAGGAAGATGCGGTGGATGGCCTTGGCAGGATAGGTGACGACCGCGTCCAGATGATACTCGGGAAGATCATCCTGCACGAGAAACCCGGAACCGATACCTACAAAGCCGCGACGGATGCCCATAACAGGATTTCCGCCAGAAAACTCGATGCCGGAACAGTCCTTCCGCACTTAAGGCCTGCGCATAAGCCGCATGAACCGGGAAAGGTTCTCGCGCAGCTCGTCACCCGCCGACAATGATTTAAAATGAAGACGCGGAATCACCTGTATGCGGGTGCGGGTGATCAAAAGGCAGGACAATTCGTACATCGAGCTGCCCCAGGATCTCTCAAACCATGACGAGATAGAATTATTCCCGCTCAAACCAGGATATTACCTACTTTCATTGCCGCTTGGCCAGGAAGAGCCAAAGCCAGCGAAGACGGATCAAATCAGCGGTGCCGAAAGCGCGGTGCTCATGAAGCTCCTCGCCATACGTTTCGAGCAGCGCGTCCCGGCGTATGTCAATAAAGTGCTCGGCAAGGACGAGAAACCAGTGCTCGCGGAGCTTGAGCGCAAGGGTCTCGTGAACGTTTTCAAGAGCACGAAATACAAGGATGGGGTCTACAATATCAGCGACAAGGCTTACCTGCTCGCGCAGAAAGGCAGGGCGCCACCAACGCCCCAGGAGGTCCAGGCGTCTCCGAACGACCTTACCAGCCTCCTCAAGAGCCAAGGGTTCATAGTAATGAACGACAGGAACCAGGCCAGGACGCTGTCGGAAAGCCTATCGCAGGAGATGAAGAACGGGGCTGTGGCCGGAGTGAAGGGCTTCGACGGCAAATTCTACGTGGTCACAAGAGGCTACCTCAACCAGGCGCAAATTACGATAAGCAAGGCCCTCACCGAGGACATGGATGCCTCATCGGTTTCTGCCGCGACCAAGCTCGACCCCGAAGGATGCATGGCCGTGCTCCGCATAATGTCCGAAGCGGGCGAAATACTCGAGAAGAAGAAGGGCGTGTTCGCTCCGGTGTGATGATGATAATCAAAGACGACATCCACGGCACGATCCAGTTCGATGAGCTCGAGGGAAGGATAATAGACAGCCCAGCTTTCCAGCGGCTGCGCAGGATAAAGCAGATGTCCATCACGAACCTGGTCTATCCTGGGGCCACGCACACCCGGTTCGAGCATTCGCTCGGGACTGCGCACCTCTCATCGGTCATCGCGCGCAAGATCGGGCTTCCTGAGGACGATGTCCGCAAAGTGAAGCTATATGGCCTGCTCCACGACATAGGCCACACCGCTTTCTCGCATGAAGGCGAAGACGTGGTGAAGAAATACATAGGAGACCATGAGAAGCGGGGGGTCAACAGGATGACCAAGGGCGAGCTCGCGGACATAATATCCGAGAATTTCGATCCGCGCGAGATAGCGGGCATCGGAAGCACCCCGCAAGGCGCTATCGTGACCTCGGATCTGGGCGCCGACAGGATGGACTACCTGAAGCGCGATGCGCTCAACACCGGGGTGGCCTACGGCATAATAGACATGGACCGGATAGTGCACACCCTCATAATCAGGGATGGGCAGCTCTGCATAGGCAAAGGAGGTTTCGAGGCAGCCGAATACCTGCTTGTGGCGCGATTCATGATGTTCTCCGCGGTCTACATGCATCGGACCGTGCGCATAGCCACCGCCATGCTCTATCGCGCGATCGAAGGTTCCATAGAAGACGGAACCCTGGAACCCGAGAGATTCGAAGAGATGGATGACGAAGAGGCGATGGCGCAGATGAGGCGCTCCAAGAAAGGAGGCGTCTACGCGAAGGCCCTCCTCGAGAGAAAACTCTACAAGGAAGTCTGCTCGTTCCCGAAGGAGGGATGGAACGAGGCCAGATGCAGGAAACTCGGCGCTGCCATCTCGGCCCGGTTGGGGACGGAGGTCATTGTGGATTATCCGCACCAGTTCTTCAAGCCTATCGAGCTCAAAGTCGAGATCGACGGCAAGTTGCAACCGATCATAAAGCTCTCGAAACTGGTCGAATCGCTCAAGGTGGCTGAGGAGGACAGGATGCGCATACTCGTGCTCGCTGACGAGAGCGTCAGGGATAAAGACGGCGGTAAGATAAAGAGGCTCATGGCTGAAGCTAAGCGGGTATGAAGTGGCGTTTTCAGTACGATATCAATGCCGCCATGACATGCACGGCTATGACGATGGCGAAGACGCCAACGATGAGTAGCTTGGGGTCGACCTCTAGGCCGCTGATCTTGATGTCTTTGGAGAACCCTATTATGCCAGCCGAAGCCATCGGCATGGACACGCTTTGCTGTGCCATTAGATGGAATGAGATACGAATGATATAAAAACGTTTGTCACTCCAAGAGTAACCATGGGCGACGTACAGATACATAGGACCGTGGATTTGAAAAACCTGAAGAAACCGACGCTGGTGATTGGGCTCCCGGGCACCGGACTCGTCGGAAGCGTCGCCGCATCGCAGATAGTCGATGCGCTCCAGATGCAATTCGTAGGATATGTGTCGAGCGCCGAGTTCGCTCCCCTTGCGGCCATCCATGATTTCAAGCCCATGCCCCCGGCCCGCATCCACTACTCAGAAAAATACAATATGCTCGTCGTCATATCCGAGATGACCATTCCGGTCGGATCCTCGCTCGATGTCGCGGAAAAGATATTCGAGTTCGCCAAATCCGTCGGAGCCTCATCTATAATATGCCTGGGCGGCATATCGCTCCAGGACGAGAAGAAAGGCGTCTATATCATATCGAGCGATTCGGCTATAGTCAAAGATGCTGTCGCCAGGAAGATCGCCAAGCCCATCCGGGAAGGCGCAACGACCGGGGTGACCGGCATACTGCTCACCAAAGGCACGCTCGAGCATTTCCCGATAACGACCATATTGGCCGAATCGTCAGAAGAGTTTCTCGACCCGAAGGCCGCATCGAACGTGATACGTGTTTTATCGAAAATCCTCAATGTCCAGATAAACACCAACCAGCTCGACAAGGAAGCGGTCGAGTTCTCGAAAGGACTCCGGGAAGCGGTCGTCAAAGCCAAGATCTCTAAGAAGAAGGGCATGCCTCCGGCGAGCGAAGGCGGCTCGATGTACGGTTAAAGGAACCTGCGGTTCCTTTAGAACCTCCCTTTTAAGACCGGTTTATTTACTTTTTCATCATCATATACTCTGCAATACGCAGGGGTAGCGAAGTTGGTCAAACGCGAGAGACTTAAGAGCCCGACGTTCCCTAACCGATCGCGGTCTGGGAAATCTTTTGGCTTAGTGCCTTCACAGGTTCGAATCCTGTCCCCTGCATTTTTTACCCGAATTCTTTTGCGAGTTACAGATTGACTTTCAGGCCGAGCTCCTTCTTGAGCTCGCGGTAGCGGTTCCTGATCGTGACTTCTGTGACGCCGGCGACGTCCGCGACTTCTTTCTGGGTCTTCTTCTCGCCGTGCATGGCGCTAGCTATGTAAAGCGCGGCAGCGGAAACCCCGGTCGGTCCTCTTCCTGATATGAGGCCTTTTCGCAGAGCTTTTCCGATGAGCTTCACCGCTTCTTCCTGCACTTCGCCATCGAGCTTTAACGCCGTGGCGAATTTCGAGATGTACTGGGACGGGTTTGTAAGAGGAACATCTACCTGCAGTTCCGTTTTGATGAACCTGTAGGCGCGTCCGATCTCTTTCTTCTGGATACCGGATGCCTTGGAAATCTCATCAAGAGTCCTGGGAATGCCCTGGATCCTGCAGATGGCATAGATCACCGCAGCGACCACGCTCTCGATCAGCCTTCCCCTTATGAGTTCCGCCTTCACCGCTCTCCGATAAAGAAGGGCTGCGCTTTCCTTGATATTATCTGGCAGGCCAAGCGATGAAGCGACCCGATCGAGCTCGGACAGCGCGATGACGAGGTTCCTTTCCATAGAACTTGAGATAGAAACTCGTTTATGCCATTTCCTCATGCGGTAGAGCTGCGCCTGCTTCTTCGGGCTTATCTTGCCGCCGCGGATGTCGCGGTTGTACTGGTCTATCTCGGTGACGAGGCCCTTGTTCGGCCTCATGAACTTTATCGGGGCTCCGCCTCGCGCTTTCTTTTCTTTCTGTTCGCTGTCGAAAGCTCTCCACTCAGGACCCATATCGTGGATATTCTCTGAGATTATAAGGCCGCAGCTGGAACACAGCAGTTCGCCCTTCTCATAATCACGAATTATACGCTTGCTTTTGCATTCTGGACAGTTAGGTGATGTTGAACTCATTCGAAATAGGCTCCGCAATTTGCAATAAGATATGCACATAGCTTATATATGTGCCTATCGTTTTGGGGTTATAACTGCTAAAATGCGTTTTTAACTGATTTTTCCCACAAGATGATGGATAATCTCATTTCTTGGTTAACATTACCAGCAGCATCTTGAATCTTTGTTTCGCCTTGAGCGCATGCGGTTTCCCTGCAGGCATGAGAACCATCTGGCCGGTTTTGACGAGTGAGATTTTCCCGCTGATTGTGATTTGCGCCTCGCCATCGAGCAACATTACCAACGCATCGAACGGCGCGGTGTGCTCGCTAAGGCCCTGCCCTACATCGAAAGCGAAAAGCGTGATGGTGCCTCCAGCACCTTTGACGATCTCCCGGCTGACGACCGAGCCATCCTGGTAGCTTATCAATTCTGCGGCATCTTCCGGCCCTTCGAATGCAGACATCTAGTCACCTTCAGAGTATCATATTATTGTGGGAAATATATATTGTCTTCCTATGCCTCAGCTTTGCTACCAAAGTCGAATCTGCTCCTAAAGTCCAAATCCTGCTCCCAAAGTCGTCAATTTAGGGGAGATTAGGAGCAAAGCTTTATGCCTCATCCCGTATCCCGAGAGGCAGAACGTAGGCTCGACCACCATGATACCCCGGTCGAGTTTAGGGCCGAGTCGTCCAGCCACCCAAATCAAAGCGGGCGGGCATATTTTTATATTGTTATATTCATATGTATATTATGACAAATGTGTCAAAACTATTCGAACGCGATACGCTCACGAAATACCCTTCCAAGCTCTCAGCGGATAAACTAAGTCATGGATATTTCGGGGGAAGACCAGGATCCATAAAGCCACCCAAAGTCAGGGAAGCAAAGGTAATGTTAGATGGGTTGGGCCAAGATGTAATTTCCAGATATCGAACCACCACCGGAAAAGAGTTTGATAGATACAACCTCGGGGAGATGACGGATACCGTTAAGGGTATGTATATAGAAGACGCCCGTTTCAGAGCGGCCCTCGAATTGCTCTGCATCGATCCGGTGCACGCGCAAAAGATAACATTGCCATGGTGGAACGACGTGGCTGCGAATGAACTCGAGCACACCCTCCAGCCGGATGGCACGCCATCCGTTTTGATAGGACCGCGGCATAGCTATGAAACACAACTGGTCCGACACGGAGCATCGATAGACGGATTCAACGGAATCGCGGTGGGGGGGATAATCGAGACCGCGGACGGCTATTTCGTCATCGGATTGAGGGGCGGGGCGTCGTATCCTAATACTTACCAACTGCATGGAGGCGCGCTCGCGCTCACCGAAGGCATAATAGCAGGTCATCAACCGATTTATGACGCATACAAATCAGAAGAGCTGACCCCGGAGATGGGTCTAAGCGATGACCGTATATCTTCTGCCTGCATCCACTCGCGTATTTTCGATTGGGCTACCGAAGATGCGCCACTCTACGTTTTCCTGATCGCCACTGAGTATACGCTCGCCGAGATGGAAGCGGCATACGAACGAAACAAACACCAAGACAAAGCCGAGCACACGCGACTGGTTGGCGTGAAGAAGGATCCGGATTCCGTATTGGCTTTCATCCGGGAAAAATACCGAGGCGTGGTTTCCGATGACCGCAACCGGGGTCCAGACAGGCGCTACCTGCATCATTCAGGTGCGATTGCTCTTTTATCAATGGCAGAAATCGATGATCCGATCTCTATTCTACAGCCATTATACAAGCCTGGCGTCTGGTAGTCACAGCACACGGGCTTTCTTCCCGTCATTGTATACGGTCTCCTCGTATCTCATCCCGTATCTGGAAAGGTAGAATGCTGGCTCGATCGCCATCGCTGCCTTAGAGACAGAATCCGTAGATTTCGGACCCAGACCCGGTTGCTCATGCACTTCCAGACCGACCCCATGGCCTATCGAATGGATCATCTTTGGGAATCCGGCCTTGGCCATCAGGTCGTTGGCGAGCGCCGAGACCTCGCTCCCCTTGCTCATCTGGGGCAAAGAATCCACGATGAACCAGCAGATGTCTTTCAGTCTCTCGTACTGCTCCTTCTTCTTCCTGTCTCCGTCCAGGATGAAGCAGCGGGTGAGATCGGAGCAGTAATGCTCGTATTTCACTCCGAAATCCACCAGAAGGAGTGAATCGATCCTCTTTTTCCCTGCATGCGAATGCGGGAATGAAGAGTCGATGTCAGCGGCCACGATTGGCTCGAACGAGAGCTCCAGCCCCTGCTCCAATGTCGCGAGAAGAAGCTGCTTTTTCACATCCAATTCTGTCATCCCTTTATTTATCTCGAGGGATTCGAGTATCTCCTTCGCGCATCTCGCGGACTTCGCGATCCTCGATACTTCTTCGGGGGATTTCACGATGCGCATCCGGGCGAGCTCCTGGGAATGATCCTTGAACCTGCAGATTTTCTTCAGCCTGGAGAAGAGATGCACGCTCATGGAATCGCTGTCATAAAGGACGGTTTTGCCTTTCAGGAGCTTCGAGAGCGTTGCCATCGCATCTCGGTAGACGACGACCTTGCCTGAGAATGTCGCTTTGGCCACGGCGGCGTTCATCTCGTGCACAAGAAGGATTTTCCTTTTCCCGTCCATGAGCAGGAACGCATGGTCTATGTCCACGCCCGAATGATAGTGGAAATTGGCGTCAGACCCTTCACCTTGGTATAGCAGGATCATGAGGCAGATACGCAGCCATGCATTTAAATGCTTCAGACCTCGACGCTCCGGACATTCCCTGATTCCACTTCCACGGTGAGCTTTCCGGGGTTCTTGGTGGCGGGGTAGGCGAAATCCACGCTCTGGCCTTTCCTTATCCTTTTCCTTTCGAAGGTTATGTCATCGTTGCCGATCCTGACCACCAGGCAGACGCGCGCCAGGTTGCGCCTCGCGGTGACGCTGAGGCATGTGTTCGGGCCTTCGCTGCGCTTGCGATAGGTGAACGCCCCGGATCCGAGGGCCAACATTGCGAACAGTATCACGAGCACGAGTAGCAGGCCTCCGAAGCAGACGATAGGGAGCATGTCCATGTCGCTCATACGAAAGCCACCCTGGATCTGGATTTCATGGCAGCGACCTTCACTTTCGCGGATTTCAATCTCCTGCGCAGGCCGCTGTCGTTGGTGCAGACGATTGCGCGGTTCGCCTTCGCGAACTCGACTATCCAGTCGTCCACTTCCACATCGCTCTCGACTATCTTTATCCGGTCTCCGTTCGCCCGGACCATCTTGAGCGCAAGCCGCGCCGCCATGCCGTCCTTGCCAATCGCCTTGCCAATGGCCTCGAGCTCTTTCACTGCCCTAGATGAGATCACGAAATAGTGGCTGACATCCACCAGGAAGTCGAGCTCGCGCAGGACGTCGATCTTGAACTGGAACGGCACGAGAAGGAAGTTCGTGTCGAGCACCACGGGCCGGGAAGGCATAATCAGAGTTGGCTTGCCAGCAATAAAAGCCTTTCGTAGCAGGGTACCAATAATAATCCAGGGCGCGTATCATAGATAATGGTGCAAATAAGCGAGGAAGTGAAAAACGAGCTCAAAAAACCCATCGGGGAGCTTTTCAGGGATTCGAACGAATTCAAGAAGCTCACCATGAGAGAGCGCTTCAGGCGTATAATCTCCATCGGGGACGTGTGCACCGCGACTCTCCTGTCGCTCGGCATAAGGCCGCACCTCGCGGTTTTCGATTACCATTCAAAGAGGACGGATGTGGATAACGACACCCTGGACATCCTGAAAAAGGCGTACAAGAGCATGATGAGATACGATAACCCCGCTGGCACGGTATCGGACATCCTTATCAAGGATGCGGAAGCGCTCATGGAGAAGGGGGGCGCCGTATTCATAGACGGGGAAGAGGACCTGACTGCTTTGGCGTTCATACTGAAAGCGGGTGAAGATGACCTGGTGGTATACGGTCAGCCAGGAGAAGGGATGGTGGCGGTCAGGCCCACTAAAGAGATAAAAAGAAGGATAGAAAGATGGCTTTAGCCCCCTCTGCTCTTGGTCATGAAATAGAGGGCTATGAATGCGAACACGGAGAGTACGATTGCTATGATTATCTGCGTCGTCTCGTCGATGCCGGGGATCAGGGAGGTGCCGAAATACGTGACACCTATCCCTATGATCAGGGCACCGATAAGCACCAACACATTAGTCAATGTGCTCATCGGGAAAACCTCCGGGTTATTGCGCTCCCGGAGTCGGACCCTTTGTTACTACTATCACGTCCTCGACCGATTTCACGTTCTTGTAGAGGATGCTCTTGTCGCGGAGAGATTTCTTGGCGTCTTCCTTGCCGCTCGGGATTGGTTCGAGCAATATCCTTGAGACTTCTCCGGTCTCGAGATCCACGATGAAATCCTGGGCGTTGCCGATGAATTTCCCGGAATCTGTGAAGATATCCATGCCGTACAGTTTCGAAAGCCTAGCTGTCATTCTAGATCACCTTGAGTTGCATATTCGGGAATTTAATTAAAAAACCTTTCTTTATCGTAGTACGGCGGTATTGATGACTCGGGAGGCATATATCTACGGGATTTACGTACTTCTCTTCGCGCTACTGGTAGGCCTCATCATCGTCACCCCCATCCTCTCTTTCAGCCAGGACACGAGCGTGCTCTATAAGGCGTTCTCTTACACCTGCCACCAGAAGATATCGCGCTCGCTGTGCGTCTTCAGCGACGGCAAAAACTACTGGATAGGGGACTGCACCCCGCAGGATTCCGTGTTCGTGGATACCGCGGCCGACAGCGCCACGATAAAGGAGGAGTACACGAGCGGCACCACGACCATCATCGGTTACAAGATGCCGGTGTGCTCGCGGGATGTCGGGATATATGGCGCGATGCTTCTGGCCGCCCTCATCTATCCGCTCTTCCGCGACATCAATGAGAAGAAGGTCTGGCCCGCGATTTGGCTCATACTCGCGATAGTCCCGTTGGCGCTGGATGGCACGATACAACTCATATCTGAGTTCGGTTTCCTGCCCTTCGTCTATGAGAGCACGAATGCCATGAGGCTCTTCACAGGATTCCTAGCAGGGTTCGCGGCATCGATCTATGCCATCCCGATATTGATGAACATGTTCGGTACAGAGGACGCTAAGGATAGACCAAGAAAGAAAACTCAATAGTCGTCCAGGCTCTTCTGCTTCTTGTCTATCGCTTTTGGTTTGCTATCATCGAGCACCAGCTCGCCGAAGACCCCGTCGTAGCCAGGGACCCATCTCGCCTCTCCGGATTTCACCTTGATGAGCGCATCGGCTATCTCTTTCGGAGCGCTCTGCCGGATCCGGGCTTCGTCGGATTCGTATACGGCGAACTCGGTCCCGAATGATCTTATCATCTTGCCGTATTCCTCAGCTACCCGGATAGACGTCTCGGGTTTCTTGATGGCCTTAGATATCACTGTCGTGAGGGGCACTATATGCTGGAACGGGACCGCGTTCTCGGGCTTGAATCCGAATTTGCGGTCGGCAAGGTCAGCGACGCGGTGGAGCACGCCCACGGTCACCTTTTTCCTGCAGACAGGGCAGATATCCTTCTTATCTTTCGATTCCCAAGGCGAGAGGAGCACTTTGCAGTCACGATGGCCGTCGTAATGGTATTTCCCTTCCTCGGGGTAGAATTCGTATGTCTTGACGAACCCCTTGCGTGTCTTTATCGCCTCCATGATCGAGCGGTAAGAGGCTTCCGGAACATCAAGAACATTCGCCTCCCTGCCAAGCTTCTCCGGGCTGTGCGCGTCGCTGTTGGACACGAGCGAGAATTTATCCAGAGAGCTGAGCATCCAGTTCATGGCAGGATCCGACGACAAACCCGTTTCCAATGCGAATATCCTGTCCGCCTTGTCCTCGAACGCCTGCTCCACGGTGTCCACGCCGGATTTCGAGCCGAATATAGAGAACCAGGGGGTCCAGACATGCGCGGGTATGATGGATATTTCTTGGGAAATCGAGAGAAGGATATCCGCGAATTCCGGGGAAGATATCCCGAGTATGGGCCTCCCGTCGCTCTTGAGGTTGCCGCGCTTGCCCAGCTCGTCATTGATCTGCGCCGCCACATCCAGCGAAGGCGCGAGCACCAGATGATGCATCCTCTTCGGGCCGAGTTTGCTGGAATAGATGAGGCTTATCTCGGTGGAGAGGATGAATCTGACCCCGCAATAGGGATAGAGGCCGGTCCCGTCTTCGGAGGGTCCAAGATCTCGGCGAATCTCGCTGAAATACGCCGGGTGCGTGAAATCTCCGCTCGCGATCACATCTATGCCTTTCACCTTTGCGCCTTCGCACAGGCCGGGTATGTCGCAGCGCGAGCTGGTGGCGCGGGCGTATTTGCTGTGCACATGCAGATCGGCCACGATTCGCATGGAGAGTGAAGGCTGCCAATTTATTTAAAAGCGACCCACTCATAGGTATGTGATGCCCAGCAAGAAATCAGATGCCAAGCCCAGTTTCCGGGAGCGGGTCAGAGGTGCCATACTGGGCCTGATCGCGACGTTCAGGAGGATGATGAAGCCCTGGGATAGCGCGAAGCGGCTCTTCAACTATCACGACATAGACAGCGTGCTGGAGAATGCCATACCGGATGCAGATAAGCGCCTGGCGGTAGAGGTCTTCCTCCTCGGAGGCCTGATAACATTCCTCACTTCCGTGGTGGCCATCGTCGGCTCAGCGTATATGGCGAACGCGGAATCGCAGGCCATCCAGGATGCCATAGGGACTGCGCAGCCAACCGTCGGGACGGCTGCCCTCATCGCCCCGGTCCTGCTTTCGTTCATAGTCTACCTGCCGGTAAGCGTCCTGCTCGCCCTGGCTTTTGAATACGGCGTATTCCGGATCCTGCGCATGATGGGGGGCAAAGCGACATTCGCGCAGCAGCTCTACCTATCATCGGTCGTGGCACTTTCCACGGCGTTCGTTTCGGGCCTCTATATCTTCTTCCCGATACCGTGCCTCCAGCTGCTGGGCGGGATCTGTCTCATAGCCGCCAACATCTATCTATCCATAATGGTGGCTGGCAGGTCGTATTCCATCGCGCATCGCATCGGCCCCATACCTGGATTCGTCATGGCGCTGGTGGTCGCAGTGCTCAAGCTGGCTATCATCTTCCTCTTCATCGATGCCGCGGCCAGCATGCTCGGGATGCCCCAGCAGTTGACCACGATCTCAGATGCCCTAAAAGGTGCGTGATATGCCTTTCAACCCTAAAAAATTCATCGAGACATCCGTAAAGGAGATAAAGGCCGCGATAGGGGACGAGCGTGCGATCACCGCCGTATCAGGCGGCGTGGATTCGTTCGTAGCCGCCACGTTGGCCGTCCACGCGGCCCCGGGCCGATTGCACGCCGTCTATGTGGACACTGGCATGATGCGCAAGGGGGAGACCGAGAAGGTCGTGGAGACCGCCAACAGCGTCGGAGTGGACCTCAAGGTCGTGGAAGCCAAAAAGAGATTCCTGGACGCGCTCGAAGGAGTAAGCGACCCGGAGAGGAAAAGGAAGATAATCGGCGAGCTGTTCATACGCATATTCGAGGAGGAGGCCAAAAAGAGCAAATCGAAATACCTCGTGCAGGGCACCATAGCTCCGGACTGGATAGAGAGCGGGGGCTTGGGACGCGACACCATAAAGAGCCATCACAACGTGGGCGGCCTTCCAGAGAAGATGGATATGAAGCTTTGCGAGCCGCTCCGCGAGCTCTATAAGCACGAAGTCAGGATGGTTGGCAAGGAGCTGGGCCTGCCGGAGACCATCCACCAGAGGCAGCCGTTCCCCGGACCGGGTCTGGCGGTCCGCATAGTGGGCGAGATAACCGAGGAGAAGGTCAAGATAGTCCAGGACGCCTGCGACATCGCCGAGCATGAGATAGACGCTGCAGTGGCAGCTGGAAGGATGGAGAGGCCATGGCAGTATTTCGCGGCCCTGCTGCCTTCGAAGACCGTCGGCGTGCGCGGGGACGAGAGGGCGTACCAGTACATAGTCATCGTGCGGGCGGTGCGCTCGCTCGATGGAATGACCGCTAATTTCTCACCGATACCGCACGATGTGCTCGAGAAGATATCCACGCGCATCACGAATGAGATCCGCTCGGTAGGGCGCGTTGTCTACGACATCACGAACAAGCCGCCGGGAACCATAGAGATGGAATGATCAATTCGTGCAATTCATAAGCCGCATGATATCATCGGCACTGGTCACGTTCGAGAGGACTATGTCGTTCGAAGGCGTGTCGATGACCACGGACGGGGATTTGGACACGTTGTAGTATGCCATGAACGATTTTATCACGCTCATGTCCACATCCACAGGGAACGAGAACACCTGCGCGTTCTTGCAGCTTGCCCGGACCTGGTCCAATATGCGGCCCTGCGCGTAGCAGTCGGGGCACTCCTTCTCGCTGGTGTAGAAGAAGAGCGCGATGTTGTCGCTTCCGCCGCACTGCCGGTCATACATCTTGGTGAGCGAGAGGAGGCGTGCGTTGGCGAGGAAATATTCGCTCCTGATCAGATCGTAATCGGTGAGGATGCTCATGCTGTTCTGCGCTTCTAGATCCGAACGGAGATTGTATATCTTGCCGTTCATTGAATCCGTCTGGCTCGCGATCATGCTGCATATCTGCGTGCTGTTGTCCCCTTCGAACGACTGCATTATGAGGACCGCTTCGTTGTCCTCGCTAATCTTGAGCAGGTCGTTGTTCAGCTTGCTGTACGCAGCGCCTTCTATGTAGCTGCCGACGATGAGAGATACCAGCACCAGCACGCCGGTTATCAGCGCGGCCTTCAGGAATATGTCGAGATTCATGTGTTCACCAAAGATAGTCGCTTCCGTATATCTCCTCGAACAGGCTATAAACGTAGACCCCGGACAGGAAGACGCTGTATACGAACAGGAAGACACCCAAGGCCGGGATGTCCATGATGGA
Source organism: uncultured Microcaldota archaeon (assembly GCA_963804385.1). Lineage (GTDB taxonomy): Archaea > Micrarchaeota > Micrarchaeia > Anstonellales > Bilamarchaeaceae > Bilamarchaeum. Next base: position 43,650 of record CAWDQD010000009.1, on the reverse strand, counting down.
CAACGCCTTATTGCCGAGCTTGTGGCTGACCCAGATCGCGTATATCCATGGGATGACCACGATCAGGAACATGAATATGCCCGCGCTGGAACCGAACAGGCCTGTGATGAGGTTCGCGAGCGTCAGGCTGCTGGTGTGGATATATGCGAGTATGACCTGCACGTTCCAGAAGAGCGTGTATGCCACCATGTACGTTATGAAGTAGATGGTGCCCATCGCGGCCAGTTCGCTAGCGAGCGAGAATGGCATGATGAACATGCCGAAATACTCGTATTTCGGATTCAGGAACATGTCCCTGTGCTTGGAGATGTTGCTCAATTTGCCTCGGTACCAGCGTATCCGCTGCCTCAGGAGCGCGCTGAGCGTCTGGGGCACCAGGGTGTATACCACAGCCTCGTAGGCATAGGTTATCTTGTACCCCGCCTTGCGGAGCCGCCATGCCATCTCGAGGTCCTCGGTGATGTTGCCCACGTCGAAGAAACCCACGCTGAGGAGGGCGTCTTTCCTGAAGAGCGTCATCGGACCGGGGGTCACGAACACGGCGTCCAGCATGTAATTTGTTATCGCCGAGAACCCGAAACCCACGAAATACTCTATCTCCTGCACCTTGCCGAGCAGGGACTTGTTATTTGACACCTTGACGAAGCATGTGACAGCCCCGACGCTATCGTCATTGAGCATCTTGGCCATCATGTCGCGGATGGCGTTCTTTGAAACATAGGAGTCCGAATCCACGCAGAAGACGTAGTCGTGGGAGGCGATCTTTATCGCCTCGTTGAGGGCTTCCGCCTTCCCTTCGTTCTTGTCCTTCAGGACCAGCCGGATGCCCTTTATGCCCTTGAGCATGTCCCGCGTCCCGTCCGTGCTGCCATCGTCGACGACCAGTATCTCTATGCCGTCCGGATACTCGGAGGCCTTCAACGAGTCTATGGTCTGGCCTATGAGGTCCTTGCAGTTGTATGAAGGTATAATCACCGTGACGGGGGCGAATTCCTTGCGTGGAGGCGGCTTGTCGTACTTGTGGGAGCCATCCATATAGACGACCAGGAGGACCGTGGTTATGTAGAGCAGGAGGACGTTCGGTATCAGTACGGTCCAATAATACCCGAAGGTGTTGAAGGACCAGCAGGCGAAGCCTGCGGTTATGAGAAGGAATGCCACGAAGATGAATGGCCTCTTGCTTGTCGTCTGGATGTTCTTGCCCACTCGATATACCTCAATTTGGATTTGTTTGGATAAAGATTAATCAAAAAGCTTTATTATTGGGATGCCGCCGGAGATCCGCGCCTGAAAATGACCGAAAACGAGCTGGCGTCCTCTTCGCTCCGGACAGTGAAGCCTGCGGCCTCGATCGGGGGGATGATGAGCCCGGCGAATTCCTTCGCGCATGTCTTGTCGCGGAACGTCTCCACGCTAGTGATGCGCTTGCCATCCCTGGAGAGGACCCTGCAGCCGCTTTTCTTATCTGTCCCATGCCAGAGCTCGATACTGGCTATATCCGCGTATGATACGATAGATGGCGTCGTGGAGAGCATCGGCTGGATCAGCAGGCCTTCGTTATAGACCCGCAACGGCATCTTGAGCAGCATCCCCCTGCCCAGCAGGAAAAGCGCTATCATGAAGAGCAGAGCCACCGAACCGGCAGCCTCCGCCTCCAGGGCCGGCTTGAATGCGGCAAGGTACTGGGGCGGCTGCACCGCCATCGAGACAGGGATGACGAAGAGCACGATGATCGAGGATGCGAGTATGGCCAAGCCGATGGCTCCGCGGTTTATTGAATAGGTTGATGCGTCTGCGACAAGTTCCAAACGGCCCACCTGGGGATTAGACGGACTGGAGCATCTTCACGAAGCGCTCCGGAAGCGGAGTCGTGCCTTCGAGCATGAACTGCTGGACGTTGGCTGCGACGCGCATCTTGAAATCCGCGGTCATCACGCTATGATAAGTCCCTTCTGAAGGTATGCGCATGTTCATGGAACATGTTCCGAGCGCGTCTATAGGAGTGTGCAATTCCGCTGACCCGCGCTTTATGACCTGGGAGGCTAGCTCCGGGGCTTTCTCTACCGGCGAGATCTCGGCGTCCTTTTTTTCTGCGAACGTTGCTGACATATTACCACTTTTTTACGCTATTCACGATAATACTCTGCATATAACACTTTAAAAGGTTTCCTTGAGAGAAAAAACCATGGATAGCGTCGATGAAGCTAAGAGCATGCTCGCCCAGAAGAAATACAAGGAAGCGGCCAGCATGATTGACCGCCTGATCCTGCAGAGCGACGGCAGCGATGACTTATGGTACCTGCGCGGCGTGGTCAGCCTGAAGATGAAGAATTACGACGCCGCAATGGAATGCTTCGAACGCGCCCTGATGATAGGGCGGAGATCGAAATACTATATAGTGAAGGGCATGGCGCACTTCGAGATGTTCGATATGGTAGGCGCCGAGGAAGCGTTCAAGAATTCCCTCGCCATCGAGCCGAACGACCCGGTATCCCATTTCTTCCTGGCGCTCTGCTACATGTTCCAGGACGACCCGCGGTGCGGGAAGCACCTGAAGCTGGCTTACGAGAGCGACCCGAAGAAGACCAAGGCGCTGCTCATGAATTTCTATTCCCTGTTCCTGCAGAACGACCCCCGCCTCACACCCATGCTGAAAGCTAGGATAGAACAGCGGATGAAAGAGCTCGGATGACTCATTTCTGGCTTATCCTCTTCCTCATCTCGTCCAGCCACGCCCTCTCCCTCAGGGCATGCGGCGTGACATTCTGCGCGAAACGCACTATGGGGTCGGGTTTCCCGCGGGAGAGCCATTGCTTCTGCTTCTTGAGGCTGGACAGGTATCGTGGATTCGAGAGCAGTATCTGGGCTATCACGCTCTCGTAATGATCCTTCTTCGCGAGGAGCTCATCCAGGGAACGCTGCGCCCGCGTCTCCGCGATCGTCCCCCTACCCCGCGCCTTGGCGAGATCCATCCTCGCCTTCTGCTCATCGTAGCGGAGGCTTATGATGTTGTTCATGAATTTCGCCAGGGGTATCTTGATGAGGCTGTCGGTTATGAGCACGAGCCAGCCCTCCCTGCGCAATGCGTCATCCAGGTCGTCTATCGCATGCAGGACGTCCTGCCTGTCCATATCGCCTTTGAGATGCGCCCTGAGGACCGGGTATGATGAGATAAATTCCTTGGAATGCACCGGACCGACCCACCCGCGGAGGGCTTCCTTGGCTGACCGCAGCTGCATGCGCCAGCCGCGCAGCTCCTGGAGCTTGGCCGCTGCTACCTCCGGTGGGACCATCTTGTAATCCAGAAGCCATGCTTTGTCCCGAAGGACCTTCCCGACGTATTCATCCTCCATGAAAGCGGATAGCAGCTCCGGGAAATATCGGTTCAATGCGCGGAACTCTTCTAGGTTAAGGAGCAGTTGCGCCCTGATCTCGTTGTGCTTCTTCGCGATTTCGCGGCGGATCACCTTCATCTCGCGCACGAGGTCCGGATCGTATATCTTGCGGTACTGCGTCTCGAGTTTCTTCAGTTCATCCTGCTTCGTGTGCAGATAGGAAGAAGCTCCGTCGAGGAAATCTATGAGCAGCATGCGTCGCCTCTATTTGCCTGCCTTCGCGATGAACTCTTTCTTCATGAGCAGCGCGTCCGAGTCGAGCTTCGGGGTCTCGCATATTATCGTCCCGGAATAGCCGTTCTCGGCGAGCACCTTCATGAGGGGCTTGAACGGCGGCTCGTTGTTGCTCCCGATGGGGAGGTGGTTGAGCTCGCCCTTGTCCGAATAGTGTATCTCCGAGAAATGGAAGTGGAAGCTGTGCACATAATCGCCGAGCGATTTCTCGAGCTTGTCGAACAGCGCCTTGTAATCCGATTCGCCCGCCAAGCGGAGGTCCCCCCTCGCGTGGATATGCGCTATATCCACGACAGGCACCACCATCTCGAGCTCCTGCGCGAGCCGTATGTTCTCGTCCAGGCCGCCGAACGCGCTTTTCTTCCCTACGGTCTCGGCGCCTAGACGGATTCTGATGTTCTGCGCTTTGAGTTCGGATATTATCTCGGACAGGTTCTTCTTCGCTACCAGATACGCTTCCTCGTGCGTAAGCTTCTGGTAGAACCCCGGATGGAAGACGGTTATATTGCCTCCTGCCAGGGCGGTTATGCGGGCCGATGAGAGGATGTGCTTCTTGGAGTTGGCCACCTTGATCGGGTCGCCGCTGCATAGGTTGACGAAATAAGGGGCGTGGGATGACAGCGAAACGTCGTATTCTTGAGCTGCCTTCGCGGCCTCCCTGGCGGAGTCCTCGCGCATGCGCACTCCCTGGACGAACTCCATCTCCATGGCATCGAGACCCAGCTCCTTGCAGCAGCGGATGCCATCGAGCGTGGTGTTCCCTTCGCATTGGATGGGGATGCCCGCAGGACCGAAACGAACGCTCATGGGATTAGATAATAAGTGAAAGGATAAAAATTGGTCATTGGCAGACATGGGTCTGCTGGTTGCAGACCTCGCCGGAGACGCAATCCGTGTTCGCATCGCAGAAACCGATCTGCGCTTTGCAGTTGTGGTTGGGGACGTCGCAATACTCCCACGAACCGCAGTCCGAGGTTGTGCCGCAGCGGTCTCTGCGGGCGACGCACTGGTGCGTATCGCCGCTGCAGTCCTGCCAATCGGTGCATTCGTTCTGCGCCATGCAGTAGCCCTGCCTCGCGACGCATTTGTCCGTGCTGACATCGCATTTTTCCCATGCCGTGCAATCGTCATCCCCGATGCAATAGCCCGGCTTGGGCCCGCATGCATGGGTTTTAGCGTCGCAGGTCTGCCAGGACTGGCAGTCCGTATCGAGATCGCACATGCCAGGTATCAGGATGCAGTGCTTGCTTGGGACGTCGCATTTTTTCCAGGAATCGCAATCGGTGTCCGAAGCGCAGTACCCAGGCGCTGGGCCGCATTGGTGCGATGATGGGTTGCAGTACTCGAAGACAGGGTTGCACTGGGAATCTGAATCGCAGTAGCCAGGGGCCGCCCTGCACGTCTGGTTCAAATCGCACACCTGCCAGTTATCGCAGTTGGCGTTGGTCCTGCATTTGCCCCCCGAATAGACGCAGAGGTGGGTCGTTTGCAGGTCGCATGTCATGAGCGGGTCCTTCTGGGTGCATACGTCGTTCGAGTTGCAGTATCCGGCGAGTGTGGTGCAGACAGGCGACGATGCGCTCGTGTTGCAGAACTGCCAGGATTGGCAATCCTTGTTCTCCTTGCACGTTACAGTAGTGCGGTTGCTCGAGCAGCCTGCCAGGAGGAGCGTGAACGCTATCAAACCGATCAACATCAGCCGGGTATACATGGAAAAGGTATTGCGTTGATGGTTTTATAAGGGTTTTATGGACCTGGCAATCTCCTTATCGCCATCGCCAGGTCGCCGATGTCTTTGATGGTGCGATCCGCGATGGTCGCTCCTTTAGCGTACCTTCCTGAGATGAAACGGACGGTCTTCATGCCTACCTCTTTAGCAGGGACGATGTCGAGGTCTTCCCGGTCCCCGACCATGACGCATTCGTGCGGTTTTGAGCCCAGGGCCTTGAGGATTTTGCCGTAGAATACCTTCCCCTTCTGCACGCCGAGCTCTTCGGACACGAATACATCATCGAAAAAGAGCGCTAGCCTGAGCCTGATGAGCTTGTCCCACTGCTTTATGGAATTCCCGTTCGTCGCGACATAGAGCTTGTGGCCGTCCTGTTTGAGCCTCATCAGGGTTAGCGGGGCCTTAGGGAACGGCTGGATGGCGGTTTTCGTATCATGGTAGGCGGCGACCGCCGCGGCGATATAACGGCCAGGACGTCTGACCCCCAGTTCCTTGCACAGATCGTCGAAATGGTTCTGGTAATTCGAGCCATGCCTCGAGATGATGGCTTCGAGCTTTGAGTGCATGGTCTCGAAATCCGAGTCCAATCCCATGCTTATCATGGCGTTCAATGCGTTCCGTCGCGCAAGGGAGGAGAACTCCGTGGACGGAAAAAGAGTGTCGTCTATGTCCAGGAGGATGTTTCTCGGTTCAGATACCCTGCCTTTTGCCATATGGATGATATGAGAAAGGGGGAATTAAACTGTGCGCATTCCTCACTTCGCGAGGGATTCGGTGTTCGTGAATTCGCAGTCTGCGGTGGCATTGTTGTTCACCTTGACCGAACTCATGCCCACCAGGCCTTTCACGCTTTTGCCCTGCGCAGACGCAGACTTCAGCGACACATCTCCGGTCGATTCGACCAGTGCCAGATAGCTGACCTTCAGGGGCTTCGACATGCCAGGGTATTGCTGGTAAATCCGGTCAAGTGCGTCCCGCATGCTGTTCCTTATCTGGGTCATTGCATCCCTCGCCCTGGATTTATCGACTTGTTTGCAGTCCGGCATGGCGGGATTCTGTTTCCCCCTGCACGTGCAATGCGAACTGCACTTGCCATCTTGCCCCCCGCTGGTCGTGCAGGAAGAACCAGGAGGGTCGCAGTCCTCCCCATCTTCCACCTTATCGTTTCCGCATTCGCTAGCAGGAATGCATTTGCACTGGTTGGTGCATCTGGAACCCTCGTCGCAACCGCCGCGGGGCGCTTTCTTGTAAGTGGGATCGCATTGCTCTCCGCGTTCCAATTTCCCGTCTTTGCAGGTCGACGCACGGGGCGGGCAGCTCGCATGGTTCGCGCAATAGCATTTACCGTTCACGTTAGGTGCGCAATCTGGGACATCCGGACTGGTATCGCAGGTCTCTTGATAGAGCCAGGGGCGCTTGAAGCCGTCGTTTCCTGATGCGGGATAGTATATGCTCTGAGGCAGGACGGATGGATCGCGTACCATCTGCGTCCATTCCTCTTCAGAACGGATTACCATCTCCCCTGGCCTCGCTGATATCATGGGACGGCTTATCGTCGTGCCCGGGGCAGGGGTTCCGGGTATGCATGGTTGCTCGCGTGCCGCTTTCAGCCGCGAATCTATGGAATCCGGGCCTTCTAGGGCATTATCATAGACCCCATCGCCATCATGGCAATCGGACTTGGAGTAATTCGGATTCCTCTCGCTGGTGAACAGGCGGTCAGGACCCATTTTCTTGGGATACGCTTCGCTCTGCTCGCAGACATGATCGCCGTTCCTGGGTTGGTCGGCATCCATCCGCTTCTCAACGGTAGGGCTGCATCTCCAGAAAAGCACTGCGGCAGTGCAAGCAACTGCTGGCAAGGACGTCAATACGCTTCCAGCGATGCTCTTCTGCCCAAGTATCCTCGAGTATGTTTTCATGTCAATCAACCGCAGGCAGGCCGTTCATGGAGATGAGGTCGCCCCTGAGTGCTTTGATGAACCGCTCCGGGTCCGCGACCTTCTTGATCGGCCTGCATATTTCCGCGAAATGCTTGAAATTCAAGAAACGCTTCTCGTCGTCTACAGCCAGGAACTCGTCTGCTTTCCTCCTGAAAACCGCGTCGGTATTGTACAAGGATTTGAATGCCTCCCGTCGCAGCGGGTCATTATCGATATGCATAGCCAGCTGCTCGATCTTCGGCCTCATGATCTTGGCTTCTGCGAGCGAGATCGCCTCTGGCACCGGCACCTTCGGATTCAGTCCGGAGCAATCTATAGCCGCATAGAGAGGCACTCCGTAAGAATGATGATGGAGCACGTCTATCTGATAGAAGAACGATTCTCGCTCTAAGGCTGCCCTGAGCGCTTCGAGCTGTTTATTCCCTTGTGCATGACCCCGGGCTATAGAGGAAAGGGTGGAGAGCACCTCGCGGTACGCCTTCTTGACCGTACCCGGTAGCTCGTCGACTACCCGCTTGTATTTCGCATTCGTATCACGCGCGCCCCTACCCCGGATCAGCTCCGTGGCAAAAGAGATGGACAATGTAACCAGAGCATACACGTTTTCCAGAAAACCGGTATGGAGGTCCATTGCTGGAAGATCGAGCGAGTGGAGCGCCTTGTCGATCCCGTATGAGACCTCCTGGAAGCCCCCCACCACATGGAGTGCTATGCCGAACAACGCGGCCTCTGCGATATTACGGATGGCCGGGTTCGTGATGAAACGCAAGACCGCCTCCCCGGCGGTCAATTCTTTTTTCTTAGTATCTTTCTCGGGCGATATGGGAGCTTCTATCGCTTGAAGGGGCAACGAATCGACTTTCCCGGTGGTAGGCTGCTCAATCGCAGCGTGGATGTCTCCGAAAGCTCGGGCATTGTCTTCGCATTCACGTATGAATTCGATGAGGTCTTTCATATGAAGCGCGAGCAGCATGTCCCCGGTAGGTGCTTCGCCTCTGCGCACGGCTGATATCGCTTCGTCTATCATGTTTGACAGATTATCGCCGTGTTTTCGTATGAAGGCATCCACGCGCGGATCCGTTCTGAAGAACCTGTCTGCCTCTTCGTATATCTGCTGGCTGCTTAGGCCGCTCTTCTTCAAAGTCGTCCTGAAAGCATATATCCCGAGCTCGTCTTTGGATTGCTCCTTTGCTTGCGGATGTGGCGCATGACGGGCTGGCCTCTTGATCGTAGGCACTTCCGTGTCGGGCCCATCGTTGGGCGATTGCAGCGCTTCGGCGAGTGGGTGGTTCATCGGTTTCATGGGTTGCTTGGAGCTGGGCGCAATCTGACCGCTCCGTGCTTGATTTAAGAACCCCATTACCCCACCTAATATGTTTTAGTTAATTAAAATTTGTGTAAAACAGTTTATAAACATATCTCTCTGATGCGACGGAGAGAAGAGGATAAGAATTGAAAAAAGAAGAAAAGATTAGTTAGAGGCCGGAATCGACGTGGTATACTTGAATTCGCAATCCGCAGCGCCGCTGGTCACCTTGACTGAACCCATCTTAACCAGACCTTTGATATCATAACCCTGCTGCGTGGACGCAGATACCAATGACACGTCGCCAGTTGACTCTATCAAGGCCTTGTAGCTGACATCTAATTTGATTCCAACCACATCGGCGTGTTTAGTGTCAACACCCCCCCTTACATCCAACATGCTGCCCCTTATCTGGGTCATGGCATCCCTCATCCTGGTCTTGTCGGTTGTTGCGCAATCCGGCAAGTCTGCATGCACCGGTTTGTCTGCAACGGGCTTCGGAGCCGCGTGTGTCTTTGGTTTTGGTTTCGGGCAATCAACCTCGCAATAGTTCGGGGCTTTGGGATTGCACGATTCGCTCACGCTGGTGACACTCAATTCGAATGTGCCGTCCTTACCCTTCACATAAACCGGGTAGGGTTCGTTCTTGTCGACTTTGCCGTTTCCGCATGAGAACACCACTGGGCAGTTCGCCGGGGTCATCCAGTCCTTCCTGACAAAACGACCATCTGGGTCGGTCTCGCCACAGTAACCGCATGTTTTCTCATCGAAGAACATGGCGAACGGGCTGCTGCGCAGATCGCAGGTCTTTGGAGTCGGATCCGCGCATGGCTTTGTAGCCGGAGGGACGACTTTTTTGCCACAGCCATGATACATGGCGATTATCGCTATCGCGGCAGCCGCGGCGAGATAAATGACCGGCTTTACCCATTTCTTTTCCTTAGGCAATTTAGCATTGCCACCGGATCGGGGTAATGCGGCTACCGGGAGTTCAGGGGGCTCTTCTACGGGTTCATTAACTGCTGGGAGTTCTGAAGGTGTGGACCTTGCTGCCACGGTTTCTGCGAATCCAGTGCCTGATTGCACAGGAGCTGGCCTTGCTAATCTTGCCGCCAGTCTACCCCTGACATCGTCAGTTGGCGCCACGGCCACTGGAGCCGGGGTCTCCCTGACAGTCCGGTCCTCTGGTGGCGATGCTGGCATGTCTGGAACATCTGCCTGGAGTGATAAATCGCTCACGCTTATCTCTTGCTCGCTGGCAGGTGCTACTGGAGCAGCTCTCGGACTTTCCGGAACAGTCCTATCAGCAAATGCCACTGATGGAGCGACACCTGGCTTAGCATCTTTCGTATCAGGCTTCGAACCCTTCTTCAAATCACTTAGTTTAACCATATTCAATCCCCTCCAATTATCTGAGCCCAAGAATCGATACACGTTTTTGCTGCCTCAGTGAACCTTACGGTTTCGGTTTCCACCCATTGGGCGGCTTGCTTGGCCACGTCGTCATCTTTTGGATCAGTTACCTGCGATGGCTCGATTCCGCTTTTTGCTGCCGCATCTTTGATCAAAATCGATCTTATGATGCTCGGGTCGTCTGCCAGGCCTGCTATGACCTGTTTGACGTGGTCAGCACCGCGGGTTTCTGCCAACATTTTCACATCGTCGCTATCGAGATCAGGATCGAGAAGCAAACTTATGACAGCCGTCCTGAGGATCTCTACATGGTCCGGGCTTTGGAAATTCATTTCGTCCAAAATGCTCGCCGCGCCATCGCGCACCCCTTGCGCATATGGTGCCAGCACGTTTTCGGCATCTGCGCCAACGAGAAGGGTTGTCGCATCATCGACGATGCTGACCAGTCCGCCGCTTGCTCTTATGGCCGGAATGATTTTCTTCACGGCATCTAGCGGCATTGCTCCCACAACTAATTCAAATAAGTTGCCGATTAGAGCGTGGAGATCATCAATTTTTCTGATTGCTTCGTCAAGTGTCCGCGGTTTTTCCGTTGGACCTGCGCTCTCCGATGCAGATTCCTCAGCAGGAGCACTTGTCTGATGTACGCTGGCCCCGTCTGAGGACGTTGATGACGTTTCAGCTTGAACTTCTTCTGAAGAAGGGAATGCACGCATCTCCTGTGTTTGCGTTGGAGGGGCCGGATGTGCTACCTTTGGAGGAGCATCTGTCTGTGCAGAAGCTGATTCCATAAAAGGTGCCTGGATTTGAGCTACTGGGGTTTCAATGGTCGCGTCGGCGCTTGCTTTAGCTGTCGCCGTGAGGTCAACAGTGCGGGTTGCATCTTCAGACCCGTCAGCTGCAAAAGCTGGAGCCCTAGTCTGCACAGTTGCATCTGTGAGCGGGGCTTTGCCTTTCAGATCCGTTCCTGGTTTTCCAGTTCTTGCCTTCGCCGCTGCGACAAGCGCAGTCAAATCAATTCCTTTAGCCATCAGAATCACCTTTATTAGATGTTGGTTCACCAGCAGGCTCCTGTGGAGCTGCTGATTTTGTTTTTGGAGCCTCATAACTCGGTTGCTCGATTCCAGCCACGTACTCTTCCTGGAAGTTTATTCCGGCTTGAGCCAGATCATACATTATAAGAGCGAGTTTGGCATCGACCGCTTTGAATCCTTCTGCGACAGCGGCACCGAGCGCATCTAGACCAGATTTAGCGTCATTCGCTAATTCGACAGCTTTATTCGCTGATTTGACCGCATTGCCAGCTGTCAGAGATACAAAAGACAAGCCGTACCGGATATAGGCCATCGCCTTATCTCCTTCCAACCTAACGATTTTTTTGGCTGGAGCTTTTCCTGTGCTCTCTGCACCGGCCATAGCCTTATCTCCTTCCTGCCCGGCGGTTTGTTTGCCGTCACCAGTTTCTGTGATCTCTGCATCTATGTAGATAACTTTCTTTACTGCGGCATCGACTATATCTGGAGTCTTACCGACAGCTTGAAGAATCTGCAGGAGAGCTCCAACACCTTTAGCTTCGCCATGAGTCAAGGTCTCAATGGCATCCGTAAGAGGAGTCGTTTGCTTTTGTATTGTTTCCAATGAAGATTTCGCATCTATAGCCGCTGCCTCGGCTTTGGCAGCACTTGACCCGATTGCATCTCCTGCGGTTTCCAATTGAGCGATGAACGCAGCATACTCCGATTGCATTGTTGCGAGTGAAACCTTAGTTTGTTCAGCAGATGCAGCTGCATTACCTGCCGAAGTCCGTGCTCCGTTTGCGTATCCGCGCATCTCGCTTGTATCGGTCTCGACTTGGCTCTTTAGATCGGCCTTATTGGCCTCGACTTGCGCTGCCACAATGAGCAAAGCATCTGCGAGAGGACCGCCTAATTTTCCGAAATCCTCTCGTAGTTGAGCCGCAATCTGTTTTATGCTCGGCTTTTTTTCCGCCACTGGACCAGTTTGTTTTTCAGCCACTCATTTCACCTCAAGGTTTGGATTAATGTGTCTTATGATATAATTTAGTGGGATACAATATATAAATGTTTGCTTTGGTCAATTAATGTGTGTCTTCCACCTTCCTGAGCACGAACGTCCTGTCATCCTCGACTCCTGAGACCTCGCAGCTGCAGCGTCTGGGCATGCGCCCGTCTGCCAGGGCCGCGAGATGCCCGGAGGCGAGAGCCAGGTCCCCCTGCGCCTCCTTGACAATCGTTATGATCTCGTGATCGCAAACGCGCTTGTGGAGCCCGTCGGAGCCGTTGAGAACCAGGTCGCCATCTTGCAGCAGGATTGGCCCGGGATCCCGATCCTCGTTATTGATGTGTATATGGGTCGGGTCGCCGAGTGTGGAGACCACTGCGCTCATCACGAGCGCGCCGCCGTATCCCCGCAGCTCTGCCAATTTGGTCCCCACAGCATGATCGAACGCCGATGCCTCATCCGGACCCAGACCCTCGGTTTTCCTGTTCGCGGCTTTCCATTCATCTGCCACCATGGAATGGGCAGAGCATAGGAGCTGGTAAATGGCGTCATGGGGCCTGCTTTGCATCATGACTTCCCCGTTGCGCATGATTTTCCAGACGCTGTCCCCCGCGTGTATGCCATAGAATTCTTTGCCGCTGATGAATGTGACCGATGCTGTGGTCGCCATGTCGTTCTCGCGGTTCACATCGGAGCGCTGCTTCGACCGCAACTGCTCTGATACTATGGCAAGATCGGCCATGACGAGCGTGCGGCGCACATCCTCCGGAGTGGATATCCATCCTGCGGCTGCAGAGATCTCGAATACGTTCTTGGCTATGGCGCTCGCGCGCTGGGCATTCGTCCTGCCGCCTTCTTCCGCCCCACGGATTTTGCCGCCGGCGCCATCGAAAACCGCGTCCAGGGTGATGGTACGGCCATCGGCCAGGGTGAGGCGTACTGATGAGCATGAGTCCTCATTGGCTTCGGAAACTCCTTTCGCAGCCACGCTGACGAAGGAATGATCATCGAACTCGGACCTGACATCCGCGCGCTCCACCGAAAAGGCGTCGAGCATGATGTTGAACATCGCTTGCCTGCGCGCTGCCAGAAGGAGCGAATCCGCGCCTAATTGATCCTCGATGCTAGTGAACCCGAGCATGGCCGGCTGATAATACGTTCCATTCATGCTTACATGCTTGGCCAGATCCCTTCTGATCCTATCCAGATCTTCAGGAGTGAGCTCCGATGGAGAACTCTTCCCGCCCAAGGCCGCGAGCAAACCGGATTCCTCTGGAGTATAAGATGCGTCAGGAACGAACCTGAGCTTGTGCGCCATGCTGGCCGCGGTGAAAAGGTCGTTGAACCCGTTGCGCCACTGCGATAAGCGCTCATTCCGATCTTCAGAGAACCATTTCGAGCGGAACGCCGAGAGCTCGTCTATGCGTTCTTGCACAAGACCCGAATTCGCGAGATCCTCCCCCGAAAGGGATTTAGGTTCTTTCCCCAGTATCCTTGCGAGGATAACCCGATCATCAGCTTTGAGCCGTTTCTTTTTGATGATAGCGGTCTTGAGGGCCTCCAGTCGCTCCGGAGCCATGAATGCGCGCTTCCAGTGGTCTGTTAGAGATTCGGGCTCTCCGCGCAACCAGATGTAGAAGGAAAGGGCATATTCCTGCTTGAGATGGCTAGGCGATATACCGAAGAAAGATGCTATGATTTCACGTTGGTCTTCTGAGAGGTTGGACGGATCTGACAACGCTATGCGGAGCTCTTGGATTTTTGAATGGGGAAGACCGCATTTGTCATATATCTCCATGCAGGCTGCATCGAATCGCGCGACGTCCTCCCTCCAATTTCCTTGGGTCCAGGCTGACGCCACTACATTCCGAAGCCGCAGTTCCCTGACGCCAGCCTCCATGTTCAGGAAAACGGATAGCGATCCATCAGTGACATCTTCGGCGCCCACCACCTGAGCTATCATATATCTATTAGTGCGTGTGAGCGAGTCCATCATTGCCTTAGTAACACGCCTGGGGGCCGGACGGTCTTCACCAAAACGAGGGGCTAGCACACCTTCTGAAATGAATTCCAATACTCTTCCTGTTTTAATCATGCCGGGCCCTAGCGCCAGAGCTTCATCCTCTACCTGGTTGATGGGCTTGGTCGGGTCCATGAACGCCAGTTTCCTCAAGGTTTTCTCATATGCGATTATCGCGCGTGTCAGATCGGCAAGATACTTTATCGATCTCTCGTTTTTAGGATCATGCTCGAAAAAATCCAGATGCATTACCATTCTCGATCGTGCTCTTTCAGACATACTCTGCATGAGGCGCATCCTGACTGGATTGGTTCCGGCATCATCGGTTTTGGATTCGGGGATATCTTGGAGATCGAAGTCTATGCCCCTCATTCTAGGCCACTCTTCTTCTATGAGCCGCTCCACGATCGGCATCGCTGCTTCTATATTATGCCGCTTCGCATCGGATACTGAATCTGTGAGATCTGCTATCACGTCCAGATCGACCCGCAGTTGTCGCCTCAGCTGCTCGATACCCTCCCGATTTATGGGTTTGGTAAAGCATTCGCCGAACCTTTGGGCGAGCGGGTCTGCTGGTTTCTCAGGCTCCGGTTCACGTTGATCCAAGAAGATGAGTTGATCCGAATCGATCTCTGGCGTGATTTCAACTGGAATGGCTTCTTGAGGTATGGGCGGGGCACCCGAGTGGGTCGCGCTTTTGGCTGGAGTCCCATCGCTTACATCTAGGAGTTGGGATACTTCAAGCTCGGTCTCCGTGTCTCCGGATTGATCCGCGCGGGCGCCTTTGTGCAGAGACGCGTTTGGATCGCGATCCGGGTACCGCCAGGATAGCAGTATCCGCATGGCGAGATGGAACTGCGACATGCCAGACCAGCTGAACATAGAATGGAGCTGCGTGGCGAGCGGAGTCTCTACATGCCCCCCTTTGAGCTCCGCGATGGCGCATTTCGCATCTGACATGTCAAGCCTGACGTCGCGTTCTGCATCAGCGGGATCCACCCCGAGCGTAGTATGGTTGTAAACCCATATCTCGAATATGATTTCCTCCAGGCAGATGCGCAATTGGCCGTCCAGATCTTTTTTTCTTGTTGCAGCCCTGAAATCCTCTGAGGCTATCAGCCGGGCGGCGAGCGTAGTTCCCGGAGCATTGGGAGTGCCATGGTGATTAGATACGAATATGGATTCGTCCGCTTCGCGCAAGGCGGCGGTTGCCTTGCGGATGTCGTCGGGATCGAATGCCATGCCTTCTAGGGAAGGATGGCTGAACCCGTTCTTGCCGGGTATCGTGCGCACCAGAGTGTTGATGCCATCAGCACTCGGGGCGTTGTACTTCTCTTTTCGGAAATCCGGAATCCTGTCTAACGCGAACGGATGGTGGGCCCTAAGAACCATACTCGCGGCTGAGGCGGTGCTGAGTCCAGGGATCGACCTGGCATCACCGTAATTATTCCACGAGAGCTCGCGCCTTTTCAAAATAATCCACCCATTTGTTTATGTACCTATAAACTTGTGTAAATTCATTTTATAAGGGTATGTGTTTGAAAGATTAAAAAAGAGATTATGGACTTTTTATCTGGAACACCAACCCCACGATGTATCCCGCTGCCGCTGCCGCGCCTCCGATCAGCATCAGTTCGAGACCGCCGCGAAGCCATTTTCCGGATGCCATATTGCTCTTGATGGCGCCCACTATGAACAGTATCGCGAGCGATGCCACCAAAGCCAGGAGGAGCGCCTGCTGCGGAGCCAGGACCATGAATGGCACGATAGGTATGAACGAGCCGATAAGTGCGCTTGCCCCAACTAGGATGCCGCGCTTGAGAGGAGACATCCCGTCCTCTGGGTTCTCGAGCTTCAGCTCCTCCCTCATCATTGTGTCCAGCCAGATTTCGTCTTTAGAGCATATCTTATCCACGATCTGCTCGAGGAGCTCCCCCTCGAATCCCTTGACCCTGTAGATATCCCTTATTTCCTGCCGTTCTATTTCGGGGAGGCTCTTCATCTCGAATTTCTCGCGTTCGACTTCGGCTCGATAATGCTCCGCTTCGGCGCGGCTCGACGTATACGCGACTGCGGCCATGCTGACGCTTTCTGCGCATGTCGCTGCAAGGCCCGAGAGGAGGACGAACTGGCTCGAACCTGTGGCTGTCGCAACCCCGAGCATGATTCCTAGGATATTCACGATCCCATCTTGACCCCCGAGTATTATATCTCGGAAAATCGCGCCTTGACCTATTTTGTGCGGTTCGGGCGGCCTGCGTTGTGGCGCCTTATCGCTCTCTTTTTTCCTGCTTGCCATCGTGTGGACCTGCCGTACAAATTTAATAATACTTGCTTAGAATAATTCAATCCGCCTGGTTTTATAGAATCAATCAATACCCGGGCTTGTAGCTCAGCAGCAGAGCGCTCCGTTCGCATAAACTTTTTAGGGAAAAACCCGTCGAAAAGTTCAGAGAATCGGAGAGGCCGGGGGTGCGAGTCCCCCCAAGTCCATTTTATTTCAACCGGTTCGGCTCCGTGGTGGTGAATCCGGATTTGGCCTCCATCCATCAGAAAAACCGATAAGCATGCTAGGGGCAGATGCTTGCGGGAGGGTTTTTATGCGTTATCGTACTATTTTCCCCTATTGATTCTGATGTTGCCTAATATCTACAAGGGGAACTACAAGCTATTAGCAATAGCGCCGCTACTGTTGATAGTCATATCCCTGTTCTACATACCATCGATAAAGATGGGTGTGGATTTCCAGGGAGGCACGCTGATAACGCTCTCCATGAACAAGAGCGTGGACGCGCCGCAGCTCCAGAGCCAGCTCGCTGCGGAAGGGATAGACGCGACCGTGCAATCGTTCCCCACCACATTGGGATATCAGACCGAGATAGAGGTCCCGCAGAGCAAGGATCTTGTGGAAGCGGAGAGCCTCAAGACGAGCTTCAATGCTCTTCTCCCCAAGGTATCGCAGCTCGAGGTCCAGGCTTACACGAATTCTAGCTATAATAGCCAGTATATGCAGGAGAAAGCTCAGCTCGACAACATCTCGGACCAGATGTTCGCTCTCGCTAAGGTGAACAGAGCGGATCTGAACATCAGCGGCACGAACGACCTCCAGAAGAGGTTCACCGAATCATACGATGCTGTCTATTCGAACTACCAGGATTCGGTCACCGGACCGCTGAGCAATCTGGTGCAATACGATTCCATATCCATCCAGATAGTGAGCCCAGTGCTCTCTTCGAGCTTCATAAGCAGCATACTGATAATTTCTTTATGGGCGGCACTGCTCAGCGCCCTCCTCGTATTCCTTTTCTTCAGGACGATAGTCCCGAGCCTGGCGGTGCTCACCGGAGCGCTCTGCGACGTCGTGATAGCAATGGGCGCCATGGGATTGTTCCACATCCAACTGACCCTGGCTTCCTTCGCGGCCCTGCTGATGCTGGTGGGCTTCTCGCTCGACACGGACATCCTCCTTACTACCAGGCTGGTGAAGAGGAAAGGAGAGCCTCGCGATAATGCCTTCGATGCCATGAAGACCGGCCTTACAATGAGCCTGGCGGCAGTCGTGTCTTTCGGAGGATTGTTCATACTCTCGATACTCACGCACATCCCGACATACTATGAGATATCCGCGGTATGCCTCGCGGGCATCTTCGGCGATATGTTCGCCACATGGGGCATAAATGCGGTCACGGTACTGACGTACGTGGAGCACAGGAAGGTGAAGGAAAATGAACTTGTTTGATGATAAGAAACTCGTCTCCCTGGTGCTCCTGTTCCTGGTATTCCTGGCTGGGATAGTCTACTACAAAACACCCTTGTCCGGAGTCATCATAATGACCGGAGTCATCGTCTTCGGTTCGCTATCGCTTTTCTGGAAGGAATCGCATATCAAACTCGTAGGCCTCGCGCTGATAGTGCTCCTCGCGCTTTCGAGCATATACGTCAACGGCCTGAAGTTCGGCATTGACTTTGTCGGAGGAACGAGGATCCCGGTAACGCTCGATCAGGCGGTCGACCAGTCCACCATGGACGAGATCGTCCAGACAGTGAAGGACAGGGTCAGCGTGCTAGGCCTGAGCGAAGTGCAGGTGCAGGCCATCGGCGACAACCAGCTGTACGTCGAAGTGCCCAGCAACGACGAGAATACGATCAACTTCGTGGAAAACACGCTCTCCGAGCAGGGGGTCTACACCGGGGTAGTCGACGGGAAGATAGCCGTGAGCGGCGATCATATTTTCCGCACATCCATCAGCCCTCTGACCGGAACCCAGCTCCTGCAAAGCGGGGGCGGCGGCGTGCCGGATTGGGGCGTGGCGTTTTCCGTCGACGACGTAGGCGCCAAGCAGTTCGCAGACGCAGCCAAGGGAAAGCAGGATTACCCTGTATATATGTACCTCGACCGGCCATCTGATGCTGCGCTATTCCTGAGCAGGGCGACCCTAAAGAATGGCACCCCTTCGGATTCGAACGAGAAGGAGGCGCTGGGCGCGATACGGGATGCGCTGAAACTCGGGAACAGCAATATCCCCGTCTACATAGTCGACGATATCCAAAACGATACTAATGTCACCCCTGCAGATAACAAGACCGAAGCCATAATCAGCGAGAACGCTTCCGCGCAGGTCAAACAGATGCTCACGGAACGCGGGTTCACGCTCGTGCAGATGCCGGATGCCAAGATGGTCCCGTCATTCCAGCGGACAGCGAGCCAGGTCCTTGTGCTCGACGAGCTGGATTCGGTAGGGCTCCTCACGGCTCCGATACTGAGTTCTGGGGTCACATCCGGAGTGCCTAACTATAACTTCATCATCACGGGCGCCGTGAGCGTGACCGACCCCAACCTGAAAGCGCAAGCGGTGGACGACCGCGTGAAAAGCATAGAGTCCATACTCAAAGGAGGCGCCTTGCCGGTCCAGATAACACTCGGCTCGAAGACTGTCATCCCTGCAACGCTGGGGAGCGAATTCCTCAAGCTGAGCCTGATAACCATCGCATGCTCGCTCATCCTCATAGCCATCATGATCGGCGTTCGGTACAGGAACCTGGCCGCCACGATGCCGATCGTCCTCATCAGCATGGCCGAGCTCGCTATACTGCTATCCATATTGGGAGCGTTCACCATAGACCTTCCGACCATGGCGGGCATCATCGCAGCCATAGGCGTGGGGGTGGACGCCCAGATAATCATAACAGACGAATTGCTCAAGAAAGACGAGCACCACACCACGCGTGAGAAGATAGACATGGCTTTCAGCATAATCAAGACTAATATCGTGGTCGCTATCTTCACCATGGTGCCCCTGCTCTTCTCAAGGCTACTCTCCGGGCTTCTGCTTGTCGAGATAATAGGTTTCTCCGAATCCACGATACTGGGCGCCATCCTGGGCTACCTGCTGACAAGACCGGCGTACGCTGCCATCGTGGAAGGAGTGCTGGCCAAAGAAGACGAGAAGAAGAAAACCGGTTGAGCATCTTTCCCTATTATCCCTGCTACTGCCAGGTCAATCATTTCCAGACCTAGTTGTGATAATAGCCCTAGGGTAGCGGTTTAAAAATACTTCTGAACATAAATTATAACATGCCTCCTATTAGGAAAGAACCTACGCCTCACCCAGAGCCTACCGAAAAGGCAGGGATGGCAGGCCGCCCGTTGCTTAAGAGCGATCCTATGTCCGGGGCGATAATCCAGCAGAGATACGCCATTCAAGACCTGATAGGCGAAGGCGGCATGGGAAAGATATACTCTGCTTTGGATCTCAATAGCCAAACCAAGGTCGCTATCAAGATCATGAATACATCTGATCCTAGCGCCAAAGAGCGTTTCCTGATCGAAGCCAGGGCCATGGCAGACATACGGCACGAGAACGTCATCCGGATATTCGCCGCAGACGAGTATAAGGGACGGCCATACATGGTCGTGGAATACCTGGATGGAAAGGATCTCAAGACCTACCTCAGGGATAACGGACCGCTCAACTGGGAGGATACGAGGCGTATCATGCTCCAGGTATGCGACGGCATTGGAGCGGCGCACGCGAAAGGCATAATGCACCGCGACCTAAAACCCCCGAACATTTTCATTGTCGAAAACGAAGGACGGGAGATCGTCAAGGTCCTCGATTTCGGTATTGCCAAGTTCATGGACAGGCAGGACGGTCCGCACACCGCCACGGGGATGTTTGCCGGCACACCGCAGTACGCGGCACCGGAACAGATAACCAAGAGAGATTCCATGGACCACAGAGTCGACATATACGCTCTCGGGATCATAATGCACAATATGCTGACCGGCGAGGTGCCGTTCTCATCTAATAAGGCGGACCAGGATGCTGCCAATCTCGAGGTCCTGATGATGCAGATCCATAACGCGGTGGTGCCTCCGAGCGTAAGATATCCTCAGTTGACTATCCCTAAAGCAGCGGAAGATATCATCCTCAAAGCCATGCAAAAGAATAAGGAGGACAGATACGCGAATATCGGAGAGCTCCGAGAAGCCATCCTCCATGGCGAAGACATCTCTCTTGTGAGCCTAGGAGGCGACCTCCTAAGGGTAGGACTCGATGAAAAACCGGATGAGCCGATCGTAAGGACCCCGCCGCCCAGACATGAGACCAAGGCGGCTGGCAGCCATGTGGCAAGAAAGCTTCTCCTTACCGCCGTGCTGGCAGGTATGAGCGCCTTGGCCGTGTCGACGTACCAAGATCTCTCGAGATTCTACGGGCCATACTATGAAAAACTCAAGGCAAGGGTTACATCTACCATGCAGGATGCACCGCGGGAGACCGCTCCGCCGGAGCAAGTTCAAAACACCGTACCCGCCGAGAAGAAGTTCGCGATAAAGATAAACAGCGATCCGGCTGGAAGCTTTGTATACGATGTAACTTCTGAAAAAGAGCCGCTTGAACTCGGCGTCACCCCGCTCAGGATGGAACTTCCGGATGGCAATCACAGGCTGCTCATTAAATCCAGGGACAGGAAGCAGGAGGCTCGGCTCGTCATCTCCCCGGGGCACGCAGAAGAGACGGTAACCTTCAAGAGACAGCCCAAAACGACCCATGCGCCAAAAGAGCCGACGGAAGAACCCGCAAGCGATAAAGCCGCCGAGGACGATGATTCCACGGGCGATGACAACAATCCCTCAGGAAACGAATCAGACGACAACTCGACCAACTGAGAAGCTACAGCATTTAAATATTCTAATCCGATAGCTAACGCATGTGTAATTTATACCTCGAAGGCAACAGGGCTATCGTAGACCTGTCGAAATGCCCGTACGAATTCGCTTCTCCTGAGTTCCTGAATCTGCACCTCAAAGACCTGTCAACGACCGAATCCCCTATCAAGACTATCAGGTACGAGGAAGAGATAGTGGTGGAGCTCGACGAGGAGAAGACCCTCGTCCTCACGCAATACGCCGCATTCATAAGGCAGCTCGAGACGATACTGCTCAAAGAGGAGATATATGGGCTCAAGCAGGATCCTGCTTATGATAACCGCAGGAAGGTTCTCAGGAGGTTCTACGAATACGTTTTCCTCAACCCCCTCCTCGCGGCTCAGGAGCTCAGCAGCTACGACGAAGGTGAACCCGAGAAATCCATCTACCTCAAGGGGTACCAGACGTATAAGGCCTGGGTCGCGGGCATCCTCAAGAGGTACACCGCGACGCGCCTCTACAACCTGGTCAAAGACACCGGGGACCTGAGGGCCGCGTTCCTGGAACTTGT
Organism: uncultured Microcaldota archaeon; assembly: GCA_963804385.1. GTDB lineage: Archaea > Micrarchaeota > Micrarchaeia > Anstonellales > Bilamarchaeaceae > Bilamarchaeum. Next base: position 21,867 of record CAWDQD010000009.1, on the reverse strand, counting down.
CGGGCTCAAGACGTTATATTTCGTCCCTTCGCTCGTCCTTGGAATCCCGAAAGACGCTATACCGGTCAAGGATCCTGACGCGCATTATTCGCTCCCTTTCGGAGTGGAAGTGCAGATATACGAGATCCCGGGTGCTGAATCCTACCTTTATGTCCAGACTAATAACGGCATAGACCTCCTGAACCCCGAATTGAACAAGCTCCTCAAGACCACCGTGAACGAGCAATTCAAGGAGCAGTTCATGAACGTGGACTGGGACATACTCATGAACCTCAAGACCAGGGAATACCGCCAGTATTTCATGGACAAGGCCATCATGGACAGCACACCTATAACCCCGCAGCAGGCCATAGCCATGGGCCGTGAATGCGCGGCATGGGTGGTCGGACTCGGAGCCCATATCGAGAATCTCTCGCTCGACAAGGAGAATGTCACTGATATCTATATCGACAGCGAGAACTCTCCTCTTTATATCGAGCACAGGAAATTCGGCCTCTGCCACACGCTTTTCCGGTACAACCGCGATCTCCTCGAAAGATGCTTCAAGAATATCGTGTATACGCTCAAGGGAACGAGGAAGTTCGACGAGAACAACCCTATAGTGGATGTCGTGCTGAAACGGCTATCGATGAGGTGCCACCTCCAGAGGCCGCCGGCGACTTTCGGCGAGCTCCAGGGAGCGCTCCGTATCATGAAAGAGGAGCCGTTCACATACGCCCAATACCTCAATTTCCATTCCATGACCCCGTTCTTCGCAGGCTATGACGACGTGATGGTCAGCCTGGGATGCTCGGAGGCGGTCCTGGGGCTCAAAGGCGTCGGAAAGACGGCGTTCACAGCGGCCAAGATCACATCCATCGGCACGAGGAGGAGGATAATCCCGGTCCAGGATATCGAAGAGATACCTGTGCGCGCGTTCCGCAAGAGGGGGTTCCACATAGGCGCAGCACGCGTCCAGAGCTCTGATGTCGAGGAATCCACGACCAAGGAGCTAGACCTGGTCACCATGGCCAATGCACTCCTCCGTATGGGCGATGCCGCGCTGATAATCAACGAAGTCAGGTCCAGGGTGGCCGTGCAGGGCATCATCAACCTCCTCAACACCCAGCCAGGCGTCTTCCTGCTCTACAACCTCCATGCCGAGTCGCTGAGGGATATCCAGGACAGGCTCGAGCTGGTGTTCGGGCTCCCGGCAGCGAGCATGTACGCAACGGACAGGTACACCTTCCTCAAGAAGGTCAGGTTCGGGAGGAAGGGGCGCATATACAGGCTCATAGGCTTCGAGTACGAGAGCGATATCGATGAGAAAAAATTCGTCGAGGTGTTCCGCTTCAGGAGAGGCGAAAGCATAGAGACGTGCCAGTGGGAGCCGAAATTCGTGAGGAACCCGGAAGGGTCCATGTGGGATTTCGACCAGGTGAACCTGAAGAAGCTCCAGAAGGAGCTGGATCTCGCGTTCGTGCCTCCTGCGTTAGGACGGCGCAGCGAAGAGACCGGCATCAGCCCGGAGCAGTACGTCCTCCAGGCGTTCTGGAAAGGCAAGATGTACTGGGAGATCTACAAAGCGAGCCAGACGCTCAACGACAAGCTGCTTCTAGAGCTCGATTTCGTGCTCAAGGTGAACACCGCGGCCACAAGGCTGCTAACCAGCATGGAAAGCGAGCACGGAGAGGTGGATTTCGCAGCCGCATGGGAGAAATGGCAGCCGATATTCAAGGAGATCATGAGGGTGGAGATGCAGAAACGCAGGATGGATGCAGGCGATGAAGAGGTCGAGACTGAAGACGCCCCTCCCGAGACCAAGGCGCCTGAGGTCGCTTCAAAGGAAGACACCGAGGATGTCGAGGAAAAAGAAGGCGAGGATGACGAACCCCCGCCGCCCAGGCCGACCCCGGGCATGTCCCTACGTGATAGGCTCAAAGCGAAGAAAGGGGCTGTGAAGAAGAAATGATGGCCAAGGAAGCTCGCTTCAAGGCACATCCAAGTCATAAATGCCATGCTCGACAAGCCGCTCCACGAACCTGTAGAGCGTACCGTGCCAAGCAATGAGAAAAAGAGCCCAAAAAAGAAGAAAAATTGATCATCTTTTCATGTATGCTTCTATCCTGTCGAACGCGGTCTCCAGCTGCTCTGGCTTCGGCAGGAAAACCAGGCGGAAGTATTTGCCTTTCATGGTCGGAGCGAAGCCGGAGCCAGGCACTGTCACGACGCCGTGCTTCAGCAGACCTCGCACGAACTCGCTATCGTCCTTCCAGCGGTCATCCTCGACCTTTATGAAAGCGTAGAAAGCGCCTTTGGGCGCAGCGAGGCTCAGGCCAGGTATGCTTTTGACGCGCTTGACAACCACGTCGCGGCGCTTCTTGAGCTCCTCATTGAAGCGTTTTATGTGGTCATGCGAACCGTTGAGGGCTGCGAGATATGCCCGCTGCATCTCCCAATTGACCGAGAGCCGCTGGTTGCAGAGGCGCTGCATGGTCTCCTTCATTTCGCTCCACCCTTCTCCGTGGAAAGCGAGGTATCCTACACGCGCGCCCGGATAGAGGTAGTTCTTGGAGATGCTGTTGCCGGAGACCAACGGGACGTCCTTGTGGAGCGTCCTGAGGTTGGTGTATCCGCCGTCGAACACCAGCATCTCGTAAGCGTCATCTGAAATGATAGGGATCTTGCTCTCTCCGGCGATATCGACTATGCCTTCGAGCGTCTTCCTGGAATATACGGCCCCTGTGGGGTTGTTGGGGTTTATCACGAGGATGGCTTTCGTGTACTTGGTGATGCTCTTGCGCAGGCTGTCAAGGTCCGGTTCGAAGTTCGAATCGCAGTCGTAGAATTCCACTGTGCCATAGCTTAGGCGCTCCTTGGTGAGATAGAGCGGGTATGTCGGGGTCGGAAGGACGATATTCCTTCCTGGGTCCACAAGGGCCTGGAAAAGGAAGTCTATGCCCTCGCTCAGACCGGACGTGACGAAGACGTCTTCAGGAGCGGTCTTCTCGTACTTGGCGATCGCCTGCCGGAGCTCCGGGTCACCTTCGGAAGGAGCGTAGCCTGAATAATTCTGCGTAAGCGCCTGCGCTGCGGCGTCGAGGATATGCTGCGGCGGCCGGAAACCGAACGGAGCAGGGTCTCCGATATTGAGGTATATCATCTGCGTGCCCTGCTTCTCGATCTTCTTCGCTTCCTGCACGATGTCGCGTATCGGATAAGATACGAGCTCGCTCCGCTTGGATGATTCAACCGTAAAAGTCCCCGATTTCACTGGCATTGGCTCCGAACCTCCTATTTTATCAGATATGATACAGGGTGTTTTTATATGCGCGGATACGTCGTAAGACGAAATGAATAGATGTATAAAATAAAAAAAATTACCTTACCCTGATCGCGTAGTTCCCGACCGTATTGAGACCGACCATCTTCGCGATCTCAGAGCGCTCCGGATCAAGGACGACTATCATCCCTGAGTACTTGTCGGATAGCTCGCCCTGGCATTTGGGGCATACCTTCTCTTTCGTCGTGACTATATAGCGGCACTGCTTGCATGCGTTCATGTGATCACTCCTTCTTCTCTGGTTTCTCCTTCTTCTTGGCAGGAGCTGCCTTCTCTTCGAGCCATTCGGTCTTCCCGAGACCGTCGGGCCTCATCGTGAGGCCGATCTTGGTATCCGAGGACGTTGACTTGAGGCTCACGGTGGAGACCTTGGCCAGCACCTCATCGCCCTTCTTCAGGTTCCTCTTGAGGGCCTTCGAACCTAGGGTCTTGGATTTCTTGTCGTAGAAGAATTTCTCCCGGTCTATCTGCGAGACGTGGAGCAGGCCCTGGAACGGCCCGATCGATGAGAACGCACCGAATTCGACGATCTCCTTTATCTCGGCCTTGTAGACCTCGTTCACTGTCGGATAGAATGTGAGTGCCTCGAACTGGACGGAGTAGTATGCTCCGCCATCACCAGGGATGACGACACCTTCTGAAAGCACCTTTGGATTGTTGACCGCCAAGACGATGCCCATGTCCTTGTAGATGCGGCCTTCGTAGCGTTCGCGCAGTATGGCGTTCATGGCATCTTTTATGTCGCTTCCGAACATGTTCGGCGGAATCCTTACCCTGTCGTTTACCGTTTTGATGTAATACATAATTTGGCCTCCGTCATTCGCTCCTTGCGCTCGCAGGGAGAGAGTCTAGCTAGTCGGACTAGCGTATTACATTAGTTCAGGTGGTTTTAAAATTGGAAGAGTTCACCCTAAATCCGCTGTTCTGACGCCGGATCGGGGATACACCGGATTATTTAATATTTACTATTTAACATTAGATAAGTAATGGTGGAAATATGGCAGGAAAAATCAGATGCGCGGTCGTTGGTGTAGGGAACTGTTTCGCTGGCCTGGTACAAGGCATTGAGTACTACAAGAGGAACCCTAAAGAGCAAGTGATCGGGGTCATGCACGAGAAAATCGGCGGTTACAGCGTCCAGGATATCGAATTCGTCGCATCTTTTGACGTAGGGGAGAACAAGGTCGGCAAACCGCTCAGCCAAGCCGTATACGAGTACCCGAACAAGGTCAAGTGGACGGATTCGGTCTCTTGCTGCTCCGGAACGGTCAAGGAGAGCCCGATACTCGATGGCGTAGGCATCTACGTGGAGAATATGATAAAACCGGTAAAACAGACCAAGACGATAGAGCAATTGAGAAAGGAAGCGATCGCAGAGATAAAGAAGACGGGCGCCAGGATCATCCTCAACCACCTCCCAGTCGGATCGCAGAAGGCTACGGAGTTCTGGGCAGAGGTCGCGCTCGAGACGGGATGCGGCATGGTCAATGCGATGCCGGTATTCATAGCAAGCAATCCGCAGTGGGCCAAGAGATTCAAGGATAAGGGATTGCCTGTTTTAGGGGATGATTACAAGGGCCAGGTCGGAGCGACGATAATCCACAGGACCCTGGCCAGGCTCTGCGATTCGCGGGGGACTAAGATAGAGAAGACGTACCAGATCAACGTCGGTGGAAACACGGATTTCAGCAACATGCTGGAACGGGACAGGCTGCAGAGCAAAAAGATATCGAAAACCGAATCGGTGCAATCGCAGCTCAAGCAGAGATTGCCGGATGACCAGATTTACGTGGGGCCATCGGACTTCATCCCATTCCTTGGCAATACCAAGCTCATGTTCATGCGCATAGAAGGGAGGATGTGGGCCAACATCCCATACAATATGGAGGTCCGCCTCGAAGTGGATGATAAGGCCAATTCCAGCGGCGTTTCCGCTGATGCGCTCAGATACGTCCAGCTGGCTTTGGATAAAAAGATATCCGGACCCCTCATAGGGCCGAGTTCCTGGCTTATGAAACACCCCCTGGAGCAGTTTGGAGATACTGTAGCAAAGGAACTGGCGGAGCGGTTTGAAAAAGAAGGATTCAATGGAATCCCCGAGAACCGAGGGCTATAAGCGGGAAAATCCATTTCCGCGGCATCTCGACGATGATGGGTTCATCCGCAAACGTCCAGCGGCACCCAACGATCGCCTTTCCACTGGAAATACCAGTTCATTTTAGCCATCTTGCCGGGTGGCCATGGGATATCAGCTCCAGGCGCCAGATACTTGACTAAGAAATTCTCCGGCTCGGTCCTGAATGGCACGAAGCCGTCCTTGATATAGATGCCGAAGGCTCGCTTGAAGCCATGTTCAGATACCGCCACTATAAGCGCGTTTCCGCGCTCCTTGCACAACCCTTCAATGCGACTAAGCAGTTCCCGCCCAACGCCTTTCCCCCTGAATCCGGCAGACACGTAGAAGCGACGGATGATAGCCAGTTTTTGCGGAAGAGGATGGAATGCTGCGGTACCCACGATATGCCCATCTTCTTCTGCCACGAGGAACTCCCCGCCGGTTCCGCGGTAGGCGGCCACGGGGTCATCCAAATCGTCCAGGTGCCAGAAAGTGTCGAACATGCCTTCGCTCTTAAGGACTGACACCACCAGCCCGCGGATCGCGCCGGATTCGTTTGCGCGGGCAGGCCGTATGGTAACCATGGCAAGATAGGGTCCGCATTGTTTTTATTGATTTAGCGGGAGATGCTGGCATGCTCCTGTTCTCCGATGTCGCCGAGGTCTTCTCCGAGATAGAGAAGCGAAGCGGCAGGCTGGAGATGACCGACGTGCTCGCAGCCCTGTTCGCCAGGACCGGCAAGGATGAGATAGACAAGCTGGTCTACATCGTGCAGGGCATAATCGCGCCACCATACGAAGGGCTCGATCTCGGAGTGGGAGAAAAATTCGCCATAGAAGCCATCGCTTCCGCTGCGGGATATTCGAAAAGCCAGGTGGAAGCGCACTACAAGAAGAGCGGAGACTTGGGAGACACGGCTGAGGAACTTATCGGGAAGAAGAGGCAGACCGCGCTTTTCACGAGCGAGATGGGCCTCGTCCGCGTGTATGAGACCATGCGGAAGATCGGGGAATCATCAGGCTCAGGAAGCCAGGAGCAGAAGATAAAGCGCCTCGCGGAGATGCTGAACAATGCCTCGCCGCTAGAAGCCAGATATGTCGTGCGTTTCGTGCTCGGGCGACTAAGGCTCGGAGTAGGAGACCCGACCATAATCGACGCGCTATCGGTCTCTAAAAAAGGCGACAAATCCCTGCGCGAACCTCTCGAGCACGCGTACAATGTCTGCACCGACCTCGGGTTTGTGGCTAAAACATTCTACACTAAACCAGCTTCCATAGAGAAATTCCATGTGCAGCCGTTCAAGCCGCTCATGCCGGCTCTAGCCGAGAGGCTACGCGATCCCCAAGCCATAATAGAGAGGCTCGGAAGATGCGGGGTCGAAAATAAATACGACGGCTTCCGCATGCAGGTCCACAAGAAAGCGAACAAAGTGGAGATCTATTCACGCAAGCTCGAACGCATGACCCCGATGTTCCCGGACATAGTGAAAGAAGTCCAGGCCATGGCCCAAAATGAGCTCATCTTCGAGGGAGAAGCGCTCGCCTATGATTCTGATAAACACCGCTATTTTCCTTTCCAGCAGACCATGCACAGGAGAAGGAAGCATGGGATAGAGCAATCATCGAAGGATTTCCCGCTCAACATCTTCGTGTTCGATATACTTTACATCGACGGGAAGGACATGACAGGTGAACCTTACGCCAAGCGCAGGGACATGATAGTCAAAACATTCACGGGTGAGAGGATAAAACCCAGTGAAAGCGTCGAGATAGACGACGCGGAAGAGCTCGACAAGCTGTTCCAGCACGCGATAAACGAAGGCTTGGAGGGCATAATGGCAAAGGACCTCAAATCACCATATAACGCAGGAAAACGGAAATTCGCATGGATAAAGCTCAAGAAGTCCTACGGGAAGGCGGTCGACACTATCGACGGGGTGATCGTGGGGTATTACCTCGGCCACGGGACCCGGGCGCAATTCGAGTTCGGAGGCGTGCTGCTCGCGGTGTATAATCCGGATTCCGGGAAGCTAGAGACCATAGCGAAGATGGCGACCGGATTCACGGAGCAGGAGATGAAGGACCTGCAGGTGCTCCTTGAAGAGACGAAGACGCAGAAACCAGCCATGAACCTGGATTGCAGGATAGAAGTGGATTTCTGGGTGGAACCGAAATACGTTGTAGAAGTGGCATTCGATGACATCACGCAATCACCGAACCACACCTGCGGATGGAGCGGAGAGAAAGGGTACGCCCTCAGGTTCCCCCGCCTGGTGAAGATGAGGCCGGACAAAGGCGTTCTGGACATAACGACCACATCCGAAGTCATCGAGATGTTCCAACTGCAGCGGGCAAGGGGCCAATAGTTTTTATAAGTTGAAGAGAATATCCTTCCCATGGAAACCTCATTCGTCAGAACTGATTTTGCAAAGATGAAGGGGGAGATAGTCTGCTACCTTCATTTTCAGGAGACCGCACCAGATAAAGAGATCGCACGGTTCCTGGATGGCGTGAAAAGAGAGAGATATGAAGGCAAACTGCTCCAGGTGCTCCCATGCGATACCGAAGGGGGGATTAAGCACCTAGTCGTCATCGGCCTCGGCAAAAAGGATGAGTTCAAGCTGGACTTTTTCAGGAGGGCGGGCGGATTCGCGGTGAGGTATTCTGTCGGCAGAAAGGAGAAGAACGTGTCGGTATTCCTTCCATCCGATCTGCCCGAAGGCATCACCATCGGAAAAGCGGTCCAAGCGCTCTGCGAAGGCGGGCTGCTCGCGTCCTACAAGTGCACGGAATTCAAGACGAAGAAGGACGAGCTGTTCGATGTGGAGAGGATGATCATCGCTTGCGCTGACGACAAAGGCGCCAAAGAAGGCCTGGAGACCGGGAATGTCATGGCCCAGGCCCAGAACTATGCCAGATCCCTCGACGACCAGCCGGCCAACATCGCGAACCCGAAAAAGGTCGCGGAATGGGCCAAGACCCTGGCGAAAGAGGAGGGTCTCGGAATCGAGATATTCGACCGCGCGAAGATGAAGAAGATGAACATGAACGCGCTTCTTGCTGTGGCGCAGGGGAGCGCAGAGGAGCCATTGCTGATAAAACTAGAGTACAACAAAGGCAAGGATCTCCCCCTTTATTGCGTCGTGGGGAAGGGAGTCACATTCGACAGCGGGGGCATCAGCATTAAGCCAGCCCAGAACATGCACGAGATGAAATACGACAAGACTGGGGCGATGAACGTGCTCGGGGTATTCAAGGCGGTGTCCAGGCGAAAGCTGCCGATCCGGCTGATCGGACTCATGCCTCTTGTAGAGAATATGCCATCCGGTTCCGCCCAGAGACCGGGGGACATAGTGAAAGCGTACAACGGCAAGACCATCGAAGTTCTCAACACGGACGCGGAAGGAAGATTGATTCTCGCAGACGCTCTGGCATATGCGGCCGAGCAGAAACCCGAAGCCATCATAGACCTAGCGACCCTCACCGGGGCGATAGTCGTCAGCCTCGGAAGGCATGCGATAGGCCTGTTCTCCAATGATGACGGAGTCGCGAACGGGATAATAGAGGCCGGAGATGAAACATTTGAAAGGGCATGGAGGATGCCTGCCTGGCCAGAGTATGGAGAGATGATAAAGGCTGATTTCGCCGACATAAAGAACATATCCGAGCAGGGCGAAGCCGGGTCCATCACCGCTGCCATGTTCCTCAAGGAGTTCGTAGGTGATGTCAAATGGGCGCATCTCGACATAGCCGCGGTGGATTATGTGAAATGGCCCCACCCGTACCTTGACAAGGGGGCGAGCGGAATCGGCGTCCGTCTCGTCACCGAGGCGCTCGCGCGGCTTAAGAAAGGATAAAAAGCATACCATCGAGTATGGTTAAGGAAGGTGAGGTTGTGACGAAATTCGTATTCAGCGACAGTGCCATAAAATGGCTGGAGAGCCACAGGTTCAGGGATGACGAGATAGACATGCTACATGATGTCCTGAATTTCATCGAAACGCATCACAAGAAGGGTGACGGCAGGATAACGGTGCCAAAGGATGCTACCCCGAAGGTATCCACGCTAGCATACCTGCTCGATTCGATCACCGATGTCGACGACCGGCCGATATGCTTCGAGGCCAGCGGCTTGATCGAGATACCGGACGAGGCGAAATCGCATTTCGAAGAGGACCTGGAGCTCGACGAGCTTGAGCGCGCGGTAGCGAAACTCAGGAAGATCAAGTTCGCGCACAGATACTCCGATCCGAGAAGACGTGGGACAGTGAAGGGTGGAAGCGTCACTGCCGATTGATTTTTTCTTTTTCATATCATTCGTATCTTATCCTGAAGCCCCTGAATTCCCCAGTGGCTTCCATCCACTCGTATTTCATCTCTGACACCGAGGCACCTGCCGGGCCTTTGGAGCACCATTCGAGGAACTCGTCCAGCGCGGATTTGGAGCCTTCTGCCAGCGCTTCCACCGAACCATCATCCACGTTGCGGACCCAGCCGCTGAGACCGAGCCGCTTGGCTTCGCTTTGCGCGCCTGCCCTGAAGAAAACACCTTGTACATCTCCTGAAACGCGGATATGCAGCCTCACCATCGTAATAGGGATTGATGGAAAGGATAATAATAGGTGATAAAAACCGGAGAAAAAGTAGAAAATAAAAAAGGAGATTCAAAAAGAACCGTGGGTTCCTTTCAATCCATGTCCATTCCCATGCCGCCAGGACCGCCTGGAGGCATACCGCCTTTGGAGCCGCCCCTGGATGAGATGATATCATCTATCCTGAGGATGAGCCTCGCAGTCTCTGTGGCGGAGCCGATCGCCTGCTTCTTCACTTTTGCAGGTTCGAAGATTCCGAGCGGTTTGAGGTCGCCGACCTTGCCGGCTATGACATCGACCCCGATCGTCTTGCCGTTGGCTTCCTTGTGCTTGTTCCGGAGGGCCACGATCGTGTCTATGACATCCATACCAGCGTTCTCTGCGAGCGCTCTTGGGATGGATTCAAGCGCCTCTGCGAAGCCCTGGATGGCAAGCTGCTCCCTGCCGCCGATCTGTATGGCGTAGGTCTGCAGCTCCCTTGCTATCTCCATCTCGACGCTTCCGCCGCCCACGACGTATTTGCCGTCCTGGAGCGCGCTAGAGACAGCGCCTCTCGCATCGACCACCGCGCGCTCGACTTCGCTGACCACGTGGTCGGTTCCGCCGCGCACGAATATGGTGACGCTCTTCGGGTCCTTGCACTTTTCCACAAAGACCATGGCTTCTCCGCCGACTTTGCGCTCTTCTACAGTGCCTGCGAAACCCAGATCGGTTTCCTTCAGGTCCTCGAGCGTCGATGCGATGCTCGCTCCGGTCGCCCGCGAGAGCTTCTCCATGTCGCTCTTCTTCACGCGGCGGACCGCTACGATGCCTTTCTTGGCCAGGAAGTGCTGCACCAAATCATCGATGCCTTTCTGGGAGAAAACGACTGTGGCTTTGGTGGCGGCTATCTTGTCCACCATGTCCCTCATCATCTTCTCTTCCTGCTGCAGGAATGCTTCCATCTTGTCAGGGGATGTGATCTCGATCTTCGCATCCACTTCGGTCTTCTCGATCTCGAGCGCCGCGTCCAGAAGGAGTATCTTCGCGTCCTTCACTGATTTCGGCATGCCAGAGTGGACGATCTCCTTGTCCACAAGGACACCGCGGATAAGCTCGGTGTCGAGGACCTCTCCACCGGATTTCTTCTCGACCTTTATCAGGTCCAGGTCCACCTTCAGCTTGCCGTTCTTGGTCTCAGCGACCTGCATCACCGCATCAGAGATTATGTGAGCGATCTTCTTCTTCTCGTCATCGCTGCCGATGCCCTTGGAACCCATAGCGACGAGCGCGATCTTGTTGAGTACTTCCTTGTCTGCAAGCGTGACCGGTTCGGCCACCTTGTTGAGTACTTCCTCGGCTTTCTTAGCGGCGAGCTCGTAGCCTTTTATCACCACGGTCGGGTGGATGTTCTGGTTGAGGAGCTCTCCGGCCCGGTAAAGCAGGTTGCCTGCGATGACCACGCTCGTGGTCGTTCCGTCGCCGACCTCCTTGTCCTGGGTCTTCGCTATCTCGACCATGAGCTTAGCAGCCGGGTGGTCGACGTTCATCTCTTCGAGTATTGTCGCGCCATCGTTCGTTATCACGATGTCTCCGAGATCCGATACCAGCATCTTGTCCATGCCTTTCGGACCCAGAGTGGTCTTGACGATGTTCGCAACCGCATAGCCTATGGCTATGTTCACGCGCATCGCGTCCCTTCCAATCACGCGCTGCGATCCCTCAGGCATTACATAGACCTGATCTCCTGATACCTGTTTCGTCATAGTGTTTCACCTTTCGAGTGTTCAAAATGCTGACTCAAATTGTTGCTTGGCTAAAATAAGCTGACTATCTATTGATAAAAAACCTTTAAAAAATTAGCGTAAGGCCTGAAAACCCGAAGATACGCACTCAGGGTATAGATTATAAATTGTTTGGTAGTATATGTATGTTCATGACTAAACAGCCGCGGCACCCTCAAACACCAATTCCACAGCCAAAGCATATCGTTGTGGTTAAGGTTAAGAAGCACCCACCGAAACTTGGTCTTCATTTAGATCTGTATCATTCACGTCCCTTACGCTCTAAAGAGAAGGATGCGCTCTTAGGCCTTCTCCAACCAGAGCACGACGACGAGACAAGATGCGCTGCCGCCCAGGTCATCTTACGGCTCGGTATTGAAGAGGCGGTGCCTGCGATGAAGGATATGCGGGCTGCTGCCCCTTTAATTGTCCAATCGGTATTTGATCTCGCAATGAGATTTATGACGAGGATGAAATCTCGCTCCGATATCCCGCTCCCAGAAGAGCAACTAGGCGTCTTGATGATGATGAGAAATTCTGAAAAATCCATTGATAGACATTATGCGGATATCGTGCTGCAGAAAGCGAGGATCATGTATGGCACGCCGCTAATTCAGCCAGATTTGGATCATCCAAGGGCACGGGGCATGTATGAGACTTCGCCGAGTCAGTTGCTTGGAGACCTGGATTACGCTTTCAGGGCAGATGTTGTCAAAGCAGACAACTTGCCCGAGCACATTAGGAAACAGATGGGCCTCGAACCTAAAAAAAGATAACCACGTTAAAGTTACGGCAAACATGAGGGCGGCATCCTCTAAAACCCTTCCAGATATTTCTATTTTGCTTATGGATCTAGGGAAAACACTCCGCGAAGCGCTTTCCAAACTCACCGGCAAGCCGTATGTTGATGCCGATGACGTCAAGGCGCTCATCAAGGACCTCCAGCGCGTGCTGATATCAAATGATGTCAGCGTGAAGCTAGTCTTATCCTTATCGAAAAAGATCGAGGAACGCTCCCTTAAATCCGAGAAGATGGAGTCCCTGAGCCTCAAGGAGCATGTCACGAAGGTCGTCTATGAGGAGCTTGTCTCGCTGATGGGGCAAAGCTATGTACCGAGGCTCGACAAGCACAGGATCCTCGTCTGCGGATTGTACGGCTCTGGAAAGACCACGACATGCGCGAAACTCGCCCATTTCTACAAGACGAGGGGCCTGAGCGTGGCTCTCGTGGCTGCCGATACGGACAGGCCGGCTGCGCAGGAGCAGTTGGAGCAGCTATCCAAAGCGGTCGGCGCGGCGTTCTATACCATCAAAGGCGAGAAAAACCCATCCAGGATAGCTGCGGGCGCTCTCAAGAAATCCAAAGAGGACATAATGATCGTGGACTCCGCTGGCAGAAACGCCTTCGACGGAGCGCTCGTAGAAGAATTACGTTCGATAGCTGACATAATGAAACCCGAGGAACGTTTCCTGGTCGTGAGCGCGGATATAGGGCAAATCGCCGGGAAGCAGGCCTCGGAATTCAACAGCGCGGTCCAGCTCTCAGGTGTCATAGTCACCAAGATGGATGGCTCCGGAAAAGGCGGCGGCGCACTCTCATCGGTATCCGCATCGGATGCCAAGATAGCCTTCATCGGCACGGGCGAGAAAACAGCTGATTTCGAACCTTATAATTCGGAAAGATTCGTGGGCAGGCTCTTGGGAGTGCCGGATATCGGAGCTCTCATGGAGAAGATAAAGCAGGTATCCGAGGAGACCAACCTCAAGGCGATCGAAAGCGAGGAGCTCACGTTCGAATCTTTCTACGAGCAGCTGAAGGCCGCGAAGAAGCTCGGGCCGCTCAGCAGCGTATTCTCTATGATAGGCGCTGTGGACATACCGAAGGATATCGTCCAGCAGAGCGAGGACAAGATGAAGAAGTACGAGGCCATGATCAGCTCCATGACCAAAGCCGAGAAGAAAGAAGCCTCGTTGCTGAAAAGCAGCCAGTCGCGCATCGCGAGGGTGGCGCAGGGGAGCGGGTGCAGCGAGAAAGAAGTGCGCGAGTTCCTCACGCAGTTCGAGAAGATGGAGAAGATGATGGGTATGTTCAAGAGGAACCGCGGCTTCAGGAAGAAGATGGAGAAGATGATGTCCGGAGGGATGCCAGACCTGAAGAAGGTCGGCTAGAGCTTATTTTGGATTGAGTGAGGGGCATAGTCTGCCTTCTGTAATTAGGCGACATTGGACTTAGCGGCGTAAAACGCCTTGCTCCGTCATCGATGCTAGGGACGATCGTTGCATCCCTCCGGCTTGCGCCTTCGGGTATCGTTTCTGTTCCGCCCCCTTCCCCTTAGAGGAAGAGCATCTCGCGGAGGGCAGAACTTCCTCATCTCCTTGCGGAAACGTAGGTCGCCTGCCCCTCACTCTGGTATGATGAAGAAGCGAAGACTTGATATTGCTAACGGAACGGCCTGGAATTCCTGCGAAGCGCCTTGATGCCTGACATGTTCAGCAGGGAGCTTTCTATTCCTTCTATCTCCTTAGGGTCCATGGCCGCGCACATATCCGCCTCTATGAGTATCGCAGGGTATGCGAAATTCTCGCTGATGGACGAAAGCGAGCGGATTATGGATGCGGCCGAATCCGCATCGCAATCATAGGCCTCTATGCGGAGAGGAAGGTCGTGTTCTGAAGGCTTGAGATAGAAGACGGATATCTTCTCCCCGAGGGCGAGGATGTCCTTTCCGACGCCCTTCTTCTCCGCGTAGTACGGCATGGCTTTGGTCCTTTCCCCCTCCTTGAGGAGGTACCCGCAGAGCAGGGTATCGGAGCAAGAGAAGCCGAGCTGCCCGGAAAGCTTGCGCGCACGCGAATCCTTCACCACGCCGCAGAGCATGCACTTTTTCTCTTTGGAGATCGAAAAAAGGCGAGAGTATATGGAAAGGAGATCCTTGTATGATCGGGCGAGTTCGCTGTCGTCTTCCGGACGGTCAGATGGCAATGGCAGTAGCGATCCGTCCATGAGCATGACCTGCGGCGAGAACTTTTCGATTGATGAAATCGCGCATTCAAGCTCGATCTTGAGGCGGACGAGGGAACGGAAAACGTTCGCTTCGTGCTCGTCGAGCGAGTTTTTCAGGTCAAGGCCAGGTTCGGGGGATTTGGCCGGATGGTAGGCGAACTTCTTGAGCATTGAATTCTCGTAGTGGAAATTGACCCCCACCGCGCGGGATATCACGATATCGGCTCCATGCATCCGCTCGGCGACCAGGCCGCCATCGACCGCGCACACCGAGAGCGAAACGTTCGCGTGTTTGACAGGAAGTACGAGTGATGGATCCGCTTCCCTGGCCGTAGCCGCCCGCTGCCGCAGGACATCGAATGACCTGCGCATGTCACCCGCCAGTTCAGCTATCCGCTCCCTCATGGAGAATATAGTCTCCAAAAACAATATTAACTCCTTCTCATAGGATATTACCCATGATCCTTTCTGACAGCGATATCAGGAGTATGTTGAAGGACAGGAAGATGTCGATCACTCCGCTGGAGGATGACCAGATTGGCCCTGCGAGCGTGGACCTCACCCTCAGCGATGAATGGTACTTCTTCAAGGACGAATGGTCCAGAAAGATCGTGGACCTGCGAGATACCGGATTCCAGGAGGCATACCAGCTCAAGAAAGCTAAGGAGATCACCCTGAAGCCGGGGGAGCTCTGCTTAGGAAAGACGGCCGAGAGGATAACTCTTCCAGGGGACATCATGGGGAGATTAGAAGGAAGAAGCCGCTATGCGAGGATGGGGGTCATCATCCATCTGACTAGCGCGCTCGTGCAGCCAGGCAGCGACAACCACCAAGTTCTCGAGATTGTCAACCTCGCTCCGTTCCCGATAAAACTCCATGCCGGGATGCGCGTCTCCCAGGTGGTCTTCGACCAGCTGAAAAGCCCGACATCCAAGCCATATGCCAAATTCGGCGAGATCGCGAGGAAGCAATGATGAAAAACGGCATATTGGTCCTGACAGTCGCGATAATGGTCGCGCTGCTAGCGATAGGAGCGTTCCTCATGAGTCCGGCCTTGGGTAACCCGACCGTGGTCTACATCGAAGCGCCGCTTCACAAGAACACGTACTTCCAACCCGTTCCCGGAGAGACATACGTCTATACGGTCACGATGGGCAATAGCACCACCAATGCCACTTACGAGATAGTCCCGGGCGACGGATGCACTGGGATCCGTCTGATGGAAAGCGTGAACATGTCAGGCGCTTGCGTGGATCGGTTCGGTATGGACAAGTCGGGTTTCAACACGACGGTTGGCAACCCGCCCCTGATCATGTTCCAGCCGTGGATGCTGGCTTTGCAAGATGATTGGACCTGGAACAGCACCACGTATCTTTCTTTCAACGGGGGCCTGGAAGAGGTATCGCAGAACACGTACCGGGTGATGCGGCTCGAGGATTACAACGGCACTCAGGCGTATGTCGTCGAACTCCGATCCGATAACGAGAGCCCAGATTACGAATGGGTGGATGCACAAAAAAGGATACTGCTGAAGATGACTGGCGACGGCTACAATATAGACCTGGTGGAGAACAGCAGCTGATTATTCCTCTTTATCGCTACGGAGGACGACCAAGGGGATTACTCCCTTGTCAAGCTCCTCTTCTGCGATTTTGATGAACGAGGTCTGCTCTGTCTCGACCTTGATGAGCGGCGGAGCGCCCATCGAAAGCTGAAGAGAGCGGGCACCGATTAAGCGTGCGACTTCATATTTAGTAAGCTCCATACTTTCACCCTAGAATGCGTGGATGGATAAGGTCTACAACACAATATAAATATTACCTTTCTTGCCGATGGTGATGGCAGTCTCGTTTGAGGACTCGAAAGTCTTCGCAGAACCTCCGGAAACCTTGATTTTCATGCCTTGCTTCAGCATGGAGCCCCGGCCTTCATAGAGGTATATCACACCTTCGTTGCCACCATTGTCATTGGCGACGACGCGGGTCGCGAGATCCTTGACCTTCTTGGTCTTCTGGTATTCGTTCGTGTCGGCGCTCTTTATCGTGAGCACTTCGGTGTTGATGTTGCGCATCCCGTTCTTTATCTTGGTTATGTTCGTGAGCTTGTTCTCCTTGAACTTCTTCTTCGCGAGCCTGAACGCTAGGCCGATCTCCCGTGCCGCGTCCTCGATCATGTGGTCCCTCTCCTTCTGCATGATATCCTCGTCGCCGTTGGAGAGCATCATGGTCTCGTAAGCTTTCTTGAAGAACGTGTCCGGAAGATGCTCGATCTCCTCCATCTCCTTGAGATCCTCGATCTCTTGGTTCTCGACACTCGCGATCTCCAATGAGGCCCGGTCTAGATCGGCTTCCTTTCCTACGATGCCGAGCCCTCCGGTCGCATTCTCCGTGGATATCTCCGGTTTGGGAGCCTCCGGCTGAGAATCGGCCTGGGCTTGCGGGGGCGGCGTCGGCCCGCCCGCGATGCTATCCAATCCGGACATGACTTCCAAGTAATCGGTAAGGAACTCCTGTATGACTTTGCGGCCCGCCTCTTCCTCGTGCCTTCTCGTGCCGTGCTGGGAGGTGGCCTTCTGGTATATCTTCTCTATCGAAGGCATCATCTTGGACCTGACCATCTCGGCCCTCTCTTTGCCCAGCCGTCTCTCGAAGATCTGCGTTATGGGGCGCAGGACTTTCTCCTTGACGTCCGCTTGCGTCTGGGACTTCTCCTCTTTCTTGGGAGCGGCGAATATCGTGGCGAAAGACATGAGTTCCGGTTCTGTCACCCGCTTGGTATCCAGGAATTTCTGGGCGGTTTCCCTGACTCCGGAGTCCTTGTCGAATGAGAGCTCGATCAAAGCGAACTTCGCTGCCGGATCATCGATCTCGCCCAGCTTCTTCGCGACATCCTTGCGTACTTCCGGGTTCTCATCGAATGTGAGGGAGACTAATTTGCTGATATTAAGTGACGTGGAATCCATTCTCAATCACATAGCCCTGCGCTGCCAATCTATTTAATGATTTTCTCGATCGCGTCCAAACATGCGTCCAGGTCCTTCATCTCGAAGTTCCCCATATGCGCGATACGGAGGCCGTTGTCCTTGAATTTCCCGCGCGAACCGACTATCTTTATCTGGTATTCGCTCGCGAGGCGGGCTTTGATCGTCTTGGCCTGCTCGGAGTCCTTGCAGACGAAACCGGTGACCGTGTTCGATTCGAACCCTTTCTCCGAGGTCAATTGGAATCCCATCGCGGTGATCCTTTTGCGGACGTGGGCTGCAGCATCTGCATGTCGCTTCACGGTGGCTGGTATGCCGCCTTTGGCGTCTAGCACGTCGAACGCTTTCTGGAGAGACCAGAACAGCGTTATGGCGGGGGTGTTCGGGGTCTGCTGATCCTGCTCGTACCGTTTCTTGTGCCTCCTGAGATCGCAGTAGTAGCTCGGGATATACTGGCGCTTGGAGTAGCGCTCGATCGCTTCTTTGGAGAGGCCGATCAATGCCATGCCCGGAGGCGCGGCGATGCCTTTCTGGCTCGCGGTGACGAATGCATCGGCGTTGAAGGCCTTCATGTCGAATTCAGTACCCGGCCAGGCGGATATGCCATCGATTATCGTGAGCATGCCCTTGGATTTGGCGTATGCGCATATCTCTTTTATGTGGTTGCGCACGCCCATGGACGTTTCGTTGTATACCATGGCGAGTATTTTGGCTCCGCTCGCATCTATATGCTGTTTTGCCCGCTCCAGGTTCCAGCCCTTGCCATCGTCGAGCCTCTGGACAATCGTGTTCGCGTACACCTTCACAGTCGTCGCCTGATGGTCTCCGAACTCTCCGTTCGGAAGGCAGAGGACCTTGTCGTCTTTCTCGCAGAGGTTCAGGATCAGCGCCTCGAGTCCGAGCGCACCTGAACCGGTGATGACATACGCCTCTTCCGCATTGAGATATCTCTTCAGCCGCGGGACCAAATCGCCGTAGAGCTTCGTGAACTCTCCGCTCCTGTGCGTGATCATCTCCTTGCACTGCGCTTCTGATATCTCCTTTAGAACCGGAACCGGGCCTGGGGCTAGAAGTGTGCTCATATCATTCACCGATGGAATTACGCCATACGAAAATAAAAATTCACCATTCCTTAGTCGTTTCCCGGACCATCTGTGAGAACGTCTTGCTTTTGTCAAGAATGGCCTTCTTTATATGTGATTTACCCTTCGCACGATAGAGATATTCGTATCCCCCGGCAACCTTGTTCGCCTGCTCGCGTTCTAGGAGGCCTTTTGCCAAAAGGGATGAGAGACCGCGCTGTACCACGCTGCGGTCGCGCTTCATAGAAGATGCCAGACCTACCACGCTTATCCAATCCTTGGCCCCAAGAAGGCTCATAAGAGTCGCAACCTCCTGCTTCGAGAGTCCGAATGAGCAGCCCACCAAGTCTTCTATAGTGATATCCATGCACGCCATATTCACGTCCATAAAACCGCCTGTGCAAAATCCAATAGAATAAGCATTCCTCGGTTCTTTTTATAAAACGTTTGTGCAATATTATTGCACAGGTGAAACGTATGGAAGGAGAGATGGACGGGAAACGGAATGTGGTAGTTTACAGCACGAGCACCTGCCCATATTGCACGATAGCCAAGGAATACCTTGGGAGCAAGAAGGTCGCATTCGAGGACGTCGATGTCTCACAGGACAGAAAACGCGCCATAGAGATGATAAAGAAGAGCGGGCAGATGGGTGTCCCGGTGCTCGACATAAACGGTAAGATAATAGTCGGGTTCGACAAGGCCGCCATAGACGCTGCTCTATCGGTTTAAAAGGCGCTTCATGATAGATGATTACATGGAAGAAGGACAGAAAAGTCTCGAGCAGATGAAGCCCAAAGGGCCTGAGATCATCATCTATTCTACTCCAGACTGCAGATACTGCTCAATGGCGAAGGCGTTCTTCAACGAGAAAGGGATGAAGTTCACGGATTATGATGTCTCTGTAGACAGGCAAAGAGCCCAAGAGATGGTCGCGATGACCAAGCAGAGCGGAGTGCCTGTGATCCAGATAGACGGCAGGTTGCTTGTGGGTTTCGACCAGAAGCTCGTGGAGCAGACCCTGAAGCTGAAGCCTCTTCAGAAGAAAGAGCACGTGCTGAACAACATGTTCTTCGATTTTTTCAGTCTCCAGTGAGCTCAGTAAATGACGATCACGGGCTCGTAGTATTTCCTCACGCTTCCGGCATAGACGCGGTTGGTGAGCATCCTCTGGAGCTCGGATTTCGCTTTTTCTTTCGAATCGTTGAGATATCCGAGCTTCATGTTCAGCCGTATTATGCGGCCTGGGATGAGGTGCCTCGTGGATTTGGGCGGGAACGGCGTGTGCGCCTGGGCCGCCTTGACCACTTCGTCCTTGCTGTATGACCTGCGGTAGAAAACCGATTTCCCGGAACCGACATTCTCCTGGAACTCTTCATCAGGAATATAATCCACGGCGTCTTTCTCGATGAGAGAGAATATGTAGTTCTGCTCCTCGACCATCTCCATGAGCTTGTACGCGCCGGGGTTGAGGAGATGGCACTCGTTGTTCTTCGAAACGACCATGAATGGCGCCCTGAGATTGTCGATCGCCTCTTTCCCTGCTTCGTAATCGACCTTCTCGTGCTTTATCGAATCAAGCTTGAAGATGTTTTCCGGGGTGAGAGAGATGGACGGGTACCATGTCCCGAGCCTGATTTTAGGGCTCATGTAGTCGACGAGCTGGCAGGTTGCGTGCTGGCACTCGATGATTTCCAGGACCTTGAGACGGTGATTACCATCCAGCACCAGACCCGTCTTCGCATCCACGATCAGCGGGTCAACCAGGTGGCCGATATTGAGCATGGCTTCCTTGAGCCGCTTCAGGTTGGCTGAAATGACCTGCTCGTGCGAAAGCAATGATTTGACTTCTCGTACGTCTAGGCTGGTGAGCAATTCATCCGCTAATGAGACCATAACCTCACTTTAGACTGAAGATTTGATTTAAAAACTATCGGAACCGAGGACGGCGGATGACGAATACACCAAAGTCGATAATGATTTAAAGGTTTCAAACAATATAAATATATGGTTATTAGTAGCAAGGCTGGTTTGGCTTACGGGGTATTCAAATGCAGCGACCCTAGGCCCAAACCCGAGGTTCTGGCAAGATTCAAACAGGCCCTCGAGAACGTCAAGCTCGCACATGAGGAGACCGGGATCCCTCCTGAGACTATATTCTCCGTATTTGATATTCACGAAGGCAAGGTCCAAGTTCGGGTTGATGGCGAAGATGTTGCTCTCGTAAGTCTTATCGAAGTGGTAGAGCGAAAGGGGGCTAATTTCATGATATTCTCTTCTTTGCCTAACGCCTCAAATGGAATCGCTGCGAGAGATCTGGGCGATACGCTCAACATGCTTTATGGAGGAACGGAGCTATTCGATGCTGATGGTGGAAGGGTCGTAAGGGACGTATTTTTCAGAGAAGAGAGCGGCTCTTATACATCGATAATAGATCTCGTAATTGGCGGCGGGGATCCAGCCAGGAAATAGACTGTGGATAAAAATGCGACCGCCGGGAATTGAACCCGGTCCGCGAGATTGGCAATCTCGAATCATACCGATAGACTACGGTCGCAGGAGATGACCCGGTTGGATTGACGGAAAGCATCCCACCGGTTCTAGGCATGGAATTGAGTGCAATGATTGAAAATGATTTCGAAAATCATCAATGAGGCATCTGGTGCCTCAAATTTTATGCGGAAAAATTTGCGACGTTACGAACGGTGGTCCGTTCGTATATCTCATTTCGCATTGCAAAAATGCGACCGCCGGGAATTGAACCCGGTCCGCGAGATTGGCAACCTCGAATCATACCGATAGACTACGGTCGCGAACGCTAATTTCGATAAGCGAGAATCGCTGTAGCTGAAATTAGTAGAACAGTGATATAGGGAAATCAATTAAAATCCCGCTATCGCTTCAGGAAACGACCGCGGAAATGAACCCCCGTAGTCTATTTATACTTGAAAAGAGAGAATAGCGCAGAAGTTGATGGCATATGGGAATGGGAAAAGGCCGGCAATTAGT
>CAWDQD010000008.1:0-13883 GCA_963804385.1 uncultured Microcaldota archaeon | reverse complement strand
ATATACGCTCCGTCCGGTATGCGGTAGAGCGGCAAGCAGCTTCCGAGCCTGAGCCTTCCCTGCGAACCGACATCCACGGTGTCTCCCACCGCGATGCCTTCCGGCGCGAGCAGCATGCCCTTCTCGTTGTTCTCGTACTTGACCTGTATGAGCGGAGCTGTCCTTGCCGGGTCGTCGACTATCGATACGACTTTCCCGCTGAGGACCCCTGTCTTCTCGATGTCATCGTACGGCCTGTACGCCAGGTCTGCCTTGTAGCGGAATCCAGGAGATCGGTATCTCGGGGAGCCTCGGCCACGTTTCTGCTGTTTTAATCGTTTACCCATAAGCATCTACCTTCATGCGAGCATCTTGAGCTTCACGGCGACATCGTCGGCCTTGAACTCTTTTGCGAGCTTCACGTATGCTGTCTTCTTCCCTTTCGGAGTGATCTGGATCCGCACTGTTGCGACCTTCACCTTGAAGAGCTTCTCGACCTCGTCGGAGATCTCCTTCTTGGATGATTCCAGTTTCACTTGGAAAGTGAGAGTGTTCTCGTACTCTATCTTGCCAATCGCTTTTTCCGTCTTGATCGGTGCGAGCAGTATCATACAACAAACCTCTTGGCGAGCTCTGGTATCGCGTTCTCCGAGAAGAGCGTGAGCCTTCCCGGGTGCGTGCCCGGAGCGAGATGCCTCACTTCGAGCTCTTTCGCTGTCACGACCTCTATCCCCGGAAGGTTGGCCGCCGCCTTGAGGACGCTCCCTTGAGCGACCACTATGAGCGCGGACTTCACTCCGGTCTTCGCGGATTTCACGAGCAGCTTCCCGAGGTTCAATGCCTCGAAAACCTTCTCGACATCCTTGGTCTTCGCGAGCTTCTCGAACGAGTTGTCCATGACTATCGGGAGCGACACTCCGATGTCGGAATGCGCTCTCGCGCAGACCGCCGCGCGGTCCGCGGAGAACGAGAGCGCGCTCGCGAGAGCGCGGAGATGCTCCTTCTTGTTCATGAACTCGACGATTATCTTCTGGGGCTTCGGCGGGTGCGCCCTGCGGCCCTTCACCGCGTGCGGCACCCTCTTCACCTTACCGAGCTGTCCCTTTGGCAGGACTTCGTGCGGAAGGTGGGGGATACCCTTGTTCTTGACCGTTCCGAA
This sequence comes from uncultured Microcaldota archaeon, assembly GCA_963804385.1. Classification (GTDB taxonomy): domain Archaea; phylum Micrarchaeota; class Micrarchaeia; order Anstonellales; family Bilamarchaeaceae; genus Bilamarchaeum. The sequence goes on along the minus strand of CAWDQD010000008.1, from coordinate 12,745 downwards.
ATCCTCCTTCCTGCCGCGGTAGCGGGCGCTGGTCTCCAGCCCCGCGAACTTGTAGTTGCCTTTGGGCTGGTACAGCTTGCTCTCTTCGCTCAGCACAGCGCGCTTGACCAAGTCGTCGCGGCGCTGCGATTCGAATACGCTTGGCAGTTCTATCTGCCTCATCGCCTTCCCTTCAATAGAGTATACAGTGGCTTTCATGTGATTCACCTGGGGGATAGGGATATGTAGCTTGCCTGCGGTTCCTTGACCGCCCCTCCGGGCGCGCGCACTGCGAGCCTGAGCTTCACGAGCCGCCTAACCGGACCCGCTACAGAGCCTTTGACCACCACGAAATCGTTCTTCACGAATCCGTAGCTCGGGAATCCGCTCGTAGGATTTACTTCCTCGGGCTTGTTCCCTATCTTGAGTATCATCTTGTTCATCTCGGTCCTCTTGTGGTATCCGGTCTGCCCGGCCATAGGTACTGTATAGAGTACGTATGCTGGGTGCCATTGCCCCAAGGTACCGACATGCCTTCTCTTTCCAGTCGCTTTCCTCCTCTGGATGGCCACGCCGAAACGCTTGACTGCGCCCTGCCAGCCCTTGCCCTTGGAGATGGAGACGACATCGACGAACTCTCCGTTCTTGAAGACCTCTGAGATGCGGAGCTCCTTTCCGAGTATGCTCCTGCAGTATTCGATCTTCTCCTTGACATCCTTGCCGCCGCATCCGAGCTCCATCCTCTCGATGTGCTTCTTGCTCATGCCGCTGGTCTTGTCAGGGGATGCGAACACCAATAGGCGGACATTGTCTGCCTTCGACTCGTCGAATTTGCTCGACTCGGCTTTCTTTACGAAACCGGCCGCCTTGAGGATCTTCTCATCGGTCGTGAGGATGTCTCCGATCGAGTTATCGTTCGCGTAGCATCGCATGCCGTAGATCGTCATGGGCGGGACCTCGATTATCGTGGCCGCGCTTACGACTTCCTGGCCCTTGGTCGGGGATTCGCTGTTGTCGACATAAGCGACGTGGGTCATCCCTACCTTGTAGCCTGCGAATCCTAAGACCCGCTTGTCCGTTGCCTCTTGCCAGTAAACGAGGGCGTTCTGCGAGCCTGAGCGTTTCCTGGGTCTGTGTGCCATCGACCCCCTTCGGGGTTTGCGTATGTCTGTCAATCTAAACACCTTTTGCCGCGTAGCCCGAAAGTTTTCAGGGAAGAACCCCTACTGAAATCGGGACCTTGTGCAGTCAACACAGAGCGTTTTTTCCTCGTTGTCGCGAAGCGATCAAGAGATTAAAACCGCGCAGATATAATTTGACTGTCTTGAGTATGAGGAGAAATGTTTATAAAGTTGCTTCGATGCCCTGCCTCAGACCATGCGACTGTCATGATATCGGTTTGCCTGATTTTTTCAGTGATAATTAGTAATTATATATGTTTATAAATGCTTTCCGGCATATGCAGAGGTATGCCAGCCGTCGAAAGCGCCCCCAGCAGGATGCATAGCTCTAGTGTTTTCACCATGCATCCAAGGGTTTTCGCCTCAGGAAAGTTCGGGAAATACAAGACGGAAAGCGAAAGCAGAAGCCGCACGATTGGATATGAGCAGGGCAGCCGGTTACATGATATCCTGAAGGCATGGGATACGGTTTGCCAAGAGGTGGATTCGAAACCATACCCGGAACTTGTCGATGCTTATCCCATATCAGTCAGGGAATTATGCGGCTTGAGCCTTTCACCGACAGACATCGAAGCGTTCAGCCTCACGCTTTCCCAATTCCAATATGAGACTGGGTTCCATTTCAAGGCAGGCATGTTCCTGAACGCCTTGATGGGCACTTCGTCCGGGAGTGAGTTTATCATCCACACCTCGCACCTGGAAGTGCCCATATACTACCTTGGCAAGGCGAACACGAAGACTGTTCTCATCGATGGCGATGTGGGCTCGCACGTCGGAGAGGGCATGGCAAGCGGTTCGATCATTGTCAAGGGGAATGCGGGTGCCAATGCGGGCGCGTATATGAGGGGAGGGGAATTGGTTATCTGGGGTTCCGCTGATATGAATGCCGGTACGGGTATGAGCGCTGGCACCATCACGATTGGACGTGATGAAGGTGGGGATCTTGGGGAGAACATGAGCGGCGGGACGATAATTGTGAACGGCCGGGCAAGGGACTGGATAGGCTGGGGCATGACTGGCGGCAGTATACAACTCAATGGCGATTATGTCGCTCTCAGCCCGGAAATATCGGGCGGGCAAATCTTCCACAAAGGGAAACTGATCTGGCCCAAAGGAGGCGGCTCGCAATGAACCTGGCCGCCGATACCCGAAAACAAATCCCTTTACCGATCGTTGCAGCGAGCGGTAGGTTCAACGGATTCAGACCTGAGGAAGAGAAAACAGTACGTCCTCCTGCCCAATTGATTCCAAACCCCCGGTTAGGCGCGCTATTTGAAGCGTGGGAAAAAATCGGGACGTTCTGCATGCTTGGCAATTTCGATGACGGCTATTCCACAATTCGGCGCGATATCAAGCATCTGCGTTGCTCTTCCGGGGACATCGAAGCATTCAGCCTGAGAATGACCGCATTGCAGCACCAAGAGAGATTCCGGACCAAGGCGGGACTTTTCCTTAGCGCACTGATCAACAATTGCACGGAGAAAGAAATCACGGTCCACACCAGCGACTTGTCAAGAGGGATCTATCTGCTCGGATTCAGGAACTCCAGGAATGTAACGGTCGACGGAGACGTCGGGGAATACGCTGGAGACAGCATGCTCGGGGGTTCGATGCTAATCCAAGGTAAGGCAGACCTGTTTCTCGGCCATGGGATGAGCGGGGGCCGGATGATCGTCCGGCAGGATTCTAACGGTAAGGTCGGCAGTTCGATGCGCGGTGGCGAGATAATCGCGCATGGCTCGGTACAGACGGATATCGGAGACGACATGATAGGCGGAAGGATCCACGTGATAGGAGATGTCTTGGGTAGAGCCGGAAGCCTGATGGAAGGCGGGGAAATCCTTGTCGATGGCGGCCTGGGCGAGATCGCTTCGGATGCGCGCAAAGGGCGCATATTCCACAATGGAATCGCGGTTTTCGACAAACCCGGCCTTGGCCAGGTGATCCGCGATATAATCGCGAAATCGGGGTGCGGCTCGGAATGAATCTGGCCACCGAACAAAGGAAACAGATTATCATCCCGATAACCGCAGCATCAAGCAGGTTCGGAAAGTTCGCCAAAGAGAGCGGGCAGGGTGTCCGGCAAGCAGATGTCAAGAAAGACGAAAAACTCGAAGCGATGATACAGGCGTGGAAAGGGTTTGGGTCTGATTGGCAAGGTATGGGAAGTGACGAATTCAATTACAGGAATGCCGCCGCATTCGTCAAAGAGCTGAATGTCTCGTCCGAAGATATAATGAGATTCTGCGTTGCGCTCGCGCGATACCAGGAGACGAGGAGATTCCCGGGAAAAGCCGGGATCTTTCTCAGCGCGCTCGCGAATTCGTGCCAGGATGCGGGGGTCACCTTATTGACGGGAAATTTTCAAAATCGGATAAATCATCTGGGTTTCAAGAACACCAGAGATATTATCATCGAAGGAGACGCGGGGGATCATCTCGGCCACTTCATGAAAACAGGTTCCATTACATTGAACGGGAACGCTGCGAGAGACGTGGGGAACGAGATGGAATCCGGCTCCATAATCATCAATGGCGATGCGGGCAATGATCCAGGATGGATAATGAAGGGCGGCACCATGATCATAAACGGGAATGCCGGTGCCGAAGTCGGAGCCCTGATGTCGGGCGGCGAGATTCATCTTAACGGAGGTTTCGAGAGCATCGCCGGCAAGATATGTCGTATTTATGGTGGACAAATCTTCCACAAAGGGCAGCTTATCTGGCCCAAAGGAGGCGGCTCGCAATGAATCTTGCTACCGAAGGAAGGAAGCCGATAATCATCTCTGCGATGACCGCAGCTTCAGGCAGGTTCAGGGGATTCGGGCCCGAGACCGAACGCAAGACCAGGAAACAGGAAGTGAAAACGAATCCGGCGATCGAAGCGATGAGGAATATCTGGAGAGGGCACAACGTGACTGAAATCGGTATCAACTGGGTAGTAGCCCACGAAGAGTATCCCAGGATACTTGAAAAAATAAGAAACATCGAATGCACAAGCAAAGACATCGAAGATTTTTCCATCGTGCTCTCTGAATTCCAAGGTGAAAGCCGTTTCTCATCAAAGGCAGGCCTTTTCCTCAGCGCATTGATCAACAAATGCAAAGAGGATGATTTTGTCATCCATACGACTCATCTTTACGAATCAATAGTCTTCATTGGATACCATAATACGAAGAATATCACTGTGGATGGGCATGTTGGTAATTGGATTGGTGCTGAAATAGAAAGCGGCACTATAATGGTGGATGGGGATGCCCACGACTATGTCGGATATCATATGGCAGGCGGTTCCATAGTTGTAGAAGGGAATGCTGGCGCTGCGGTTGGCTCCGACCTGCAAAATGGCTCGATAACTATCAGGGGAAACGCCAGGGCAGTCGGGGATGACATGCGAGGCGGCGAAATCCATGTGGACGGCTCGCTGGGATACATCCGCGCCTTCTTCGGAGGCAAAATCTTCCACAGAGGGGAATTGATCTGGCCAAAGGGAGGCGGCTCGCAATGACTCTGGCCACTGAAGGAAGGAAACCGGTAATCATTCCGATGATCCAGGGAGCAGCCTCGAAAATGTTCGGTAAATTCGCTTCGGAACCAGAGATGGCGGTGAGGGAGCAAGTTGTAACCAAGGACAAGAAGCTAAATGCATTATTGGCGGTATACAATTATCTCGGATTCGATGGACATATGACGAACAATGGTTTGGTCCCGCACTTCATCGACGATGTATATAACAATGCTGCCAGCTGGACCAGAGATATCGCGTGTTCCCCCGCGGATATCGAAGGGCTGAGCGTGGCGCTGACTCAGTTTCAGGACGAGCCGGATTTCCCGAGCAGAGCGGGCATCTTCATCAGCGCGCTCATCAACTACAGCAAAGAAACCGGATTCACAGTCCGCACGAAGCAGCTTGCTTGCGGGTTGAATTATCTTTGCATGCGGAACTGGAAGGATGTCGGCATAGATGGGGACGTAGGCGAGAGCGCCGGATGGCGCATGAGCAACGGCTCGGTCACCATCGAAGGCGATACGGATCGTTCCGTGGGCGAAGAGATGACCGGCGGGCTAATCATCGTGCGTGGGAGGGCCGGCTCCTTCGTCGGCTCTGAGATGAAAGGGGGCGAAATCCGCCTGGAAGGGAGTTACGCCGACATATCGAACGAATTCAAATACGGCAGGATTTTCCACAAAAAGCGGCAATTGCGGCCGGAAAGAGGCGGCTGGGAATGATGCTCCTCCAAACCCAACGTCCACGGCACGAACCGGGATTCATGGCCGCAGCGTCCAAGAGGTTCGGGAAATTCGGCCCGGAAAGCGAACAGCACGTCCGGAAAACTGAGGTTCGGATGACTCCGGCCATGAGTGCATTTCTCGAAGCGTGGTCGAGATGCGATTTCAGCCGGGAAGTTGGATGGAAGGATGAATTGGATGGCCTTGGGAAAAAATATCACATCTGCTCTGATGCCATCAGTAGGCTTTCTTACACGGCTAAAGACGTCGAGTTTTTCAGCCTGGCGCTTCCGGAAACCACACCTGAAGAAAAGGCCGATAACAAACCCGGATTGTTCCTGAGCGCGCTCATCAATAACGGTCCCGAAGGTAGGTACGCCCTCCATTTCGGACATCGCAACGAGCAGATCGGATACGTGGGCTACCGGAACAGGAAATATATCCTCATCAAAGGAGATTGCGGCGAGCACTGCGGTTTCCGAATGGAAGGCGGCACCATCGAGATAGAAGGCGATGCGGGCCAAAGAGCTTTCAATAATATGAACAGCGGGACCGGAATCGTGCGGGGGAATGCCTCATTCATGCTTGGTGCGTTCATGGTGGACGGCCAAATCAAGGTGCATGGGGATTGCTCGAATGTATGCGGGGATGCCATGCAGGGAGGCAAGATTATCGTGAATGGATGTGTCGGCTCGAATTGCGGACTCGACCTGAGCGGCGGGGAGATAATAGTCGGCAAGGATGCGGGCGAGGAATGCGGTTTCGGCATGACGGGCGGCAGGATAGTGGTCATGGGAAATGTGGAGAATGACTGCGGGACCCACATGAAAGAGGGCAGCATTATTGTCCATGGGAATGCCGGGCGCCAATGCGGATTCAACATGAAATCCGGCGCCATCACCGTCGACGGCGATTGCGGAAATGGTTGCGGCCATTTAATGCAAGGGGGCAGAATATCGGTGGATGGTAAGATAGCTGGAGTCTCAGACCAGATAGAAAATGGCGGAATCTTCCACAAAGGCGAGCGGATCTGGGGCGTAGGAGGCGGCTCGAAATGATAGCCACCGAAGCCCGCCAAAGGATTATCGTGCCGAAGCTCTCAGCGGCATTTAGGTTCGTGGGATTTAAGGCAGAGCCTGAACGCGAAGTAAGGAAGGCATCTGTCGAAAGCTTCAAGGCGATTGTAGTATTGAAGAGAATGTGGGAAAAGACCTCGAAAGACTTGAAAAAGGACGATCTTTTCGGGGTTCAGAATTACTCGGGCGCGTATGCTAAATTCCTCAAGATGGCAAGGGAATCCAGATATTCGGCGAAAGATATCTGTGCGTTCTCCTTAGCTCTCGCCGAATTCCAGGGCGATGCATATTTCCGGATAAAAGCTGGGATCTTCCTGAGCGCATTGATAAATAACAGCAGGAGGGCCGATTTCGTCATCCATACGGCGCACCTCCCTCCGATCCACTTCATCGGGTTCGATAACAAGAAGAACATAGTCGTGGAGGGGGATGCCGGAAACAGGGTCGGAGTCGGGATGAGGGGCGGTTCCATCACCGTGAAAGGCGATGCCGGCCATTTGATCGGAGGGGATATGACTGGCGGCACGATATCCGTCCTTGGGAACGCTGGCAGCCATATCGGCTTTTTCATGCTGGGTGGCACGATAATCGTGGGAAAGCATGCAGGCACGGAAGTCGGCCGTAGGATGCATGCTGGTGAAATCATTCTTAAAGGTAGTTATGACGACTTAGCGGGTTATATCCAGGGCGGCAGGATATACCATAGACGAAGGCTGATATGGCCCAGAATTCAGGATTCGTCGTAATTCTCGTACACGAGATCGTTGAACGCATACGATACTGGGTCGTCCGCGAACGTCTTCATCGCATCCTCGCCGACGAGCATCGAGCCGCTCTCGGTGACGAAAAGGTACTGCGTGCCATTATACGAGAACTTCACGAACGTCTTGCCCTTGCCGCTCACCAGCACTTTCGCATCCTCCGATTCGAAAGAGCGCAGCAATGCCGCTAGCAGGATGGACTTGTCCATCGCGGTCCCGAATTTCAATGAATCTATCTCTTTGAAGTCCATCCAGAACGCGAAGGAGAACTCGCATGTGCGGATGGAGCTGACATATGACATGGCCTTTTGCGCGGCGATGAAGAATTGCGTCTTGGGGACGTATGGGACCATGTCGTTCAGCATGGAATCGCGCATCTTGCGCACGAAGTCGTTGTATGGGGAGACGCGTTGGCGTATCTCAGAAATCGAACGGGACTCCTTCTCGTTAATCAGGTCCTTGTATCTTGCCAGGACCAGCTTGTAGATCTCCAGCTTGGTCGCAGCGTCCATCTCGCTCATTGTATGATAGAGAAGCCAACAAAGATATATAACGCTTCCCAAACTAACTCAGTAGCGATGGATTTCGAGATTTACTATGTCCTAGTGACTGTGTTGGCTCTCGTCTATGCGGGCATCTCCAGATTCGTCCAGAACAAGCTCATAGACCGCACTGAGATGGAGGCCATACAGAAGGAATCCAAGGAGCTCACCGCGGAGATGGACAAGGCTCAGAAGGCCAAGGACAAGAAGAAGGTCGATGAGCTGCTCCAGAAGCAGATGGAGTTCCTCCCGCGCATGAACAAGATGATGATGGGCCAGTTCAAGCCGATGTTCATCATACTCGCGGTATTCCTCCTCCTGACCGCGATCGTCAGCCAACTCGACCCGACGGTGAGGGACGATATCAAGCTCAACCTGACCGACAACGGCAAGGGATGCGACAAGGTCGCTGGCGACGGCATATACACCGCATGCTATACGTTGAATAACACGAATTACGGGAAATGGACTGTCCTGGCCACGATGTATTCTGGCGGCGCGGCCCTCGGGCACAATGAATCCTATTTCCTCTACAACCCCAACGCGACGAACAACGACACGTATGTTGAATCCGCACTCGGGGAGAACATAGAGGTCATGACAGACAAGATGCAATACATGCCTAACGACACCGTGACCATATATGCCATACCCGCCAACATGACCAAGGGATCGAGCCTCCTTTTCATCCCCATCACCCCGCCGGCTCCGATGGCAGTGGACCAGGTCCAGGCCGTATTGTCGAACGGCACCTATTTCAGGGTTGACCTGCCGGTCACCATACCGATCGTCAATGTCAACAGGATATACCAGGCTTACACGTGGTTCATACTCGTGGCCTTGGTCATGAACATAAGCCTCTCGATCGTGATAAGCCAGTACCAGAAAAAGAAGAAAGCCGAAGAGGAAGGGAAAAAATGAAGATAACCATCTGCGGCCTTACAGGAAGCGGAAAGAACACTCTCGGCGAGCTCCTCGCGAAAAAGCTGGGGTACAAGCTGGTCTGCCCGACCTTCAAGGATCTGGCCGCCAAGGAAGGCGTGAGCCTGATGGAGTTCCAGGAGAAGGCGCGGAAGGACCCCGATATAGATAGAAAATTCGACGCCATCCTCAAGGAGCAGGCGACCGGAGATTGCGTGGTCACCACATGGCTCGGCCCCTGGATAGTTGATGCGGATGTACGCATCAAGGTCATCTGCCCGCTCGAGACCAGGGCGCAGAGGACCGCCAAGCGGGACGGCATGACGCTCACGGAAGCCATGAAGCACGTGAAAGAGCGGGATAACCAGAACCGCAAGAGATACATGAAGGTCTATTCCATCGACATAGATGACGAAACAAAATTCGATGCATGCCTGAGCAGCGGTATCTACAGGCCTGAAGAGCTGCTAACTCTCGCACTCGCGATAATAGATCTCAAGAAAAGGAGCTAGATCTTTTTTTCGTAATCAGATAGCAGCGCCCTAATAGGAGCGAGTACGTCCTCGGCGACCACTCCGCTTAATCTCGCCAGCGACAGCGCGGCTTTCTTGGCCAGTATTATATCTTCCATAGGCATCTCTGCGCTTTCTGGCGATGAAACATTGATTTCAAGCAGGGTCTTGGAAGCCTCGCCGATCCGATTATACGTGCCCTCATCCGGGCATGACTTCTTCCCTGTATCTGTCAGTTCGAACATTCCGTGAGATAATTCTCGGACAAGGCCTTCCGCTACGAATGCCTTGATCTCCCGGTATACCTGCGATTGAGCCATGGGGCTGATGAATTTCTTATCCGCCAGATACTTTAGGACATCCCCGCAGGTCTTAGGACCTAACATGAGGGTTCCGAGGATCAGCTGCCTTTTTGGTGATGGATCGGTTTGCTCCAAGATACTTACAGCTTCGGAAACCCTTTCGAATGTGCCTTCATCCGGGCATGCCTTCTTACCGGCTGCGGTCAGCCCGTATTTTTTTCCGTCGGAGTTCTGGATCAGGCCGGCTTGCACAAGCGCTCTTAGATCCCGATAAACGCCCGAGTTCCCCATCGCGCTGATGCATCCTATCTCATCCAATTGACGAATCACGTCCGCGCGGGTTTTAGGCACTGATACGCAGCCAAGGCACAGCAGGAATCTGGGGGTCATCCTGAATCGGATTGCGCTTTCATCCTGTCCGCCTTCTTTTGCCCTGAATGCTTCGGCTTGAAGATCAGCAGTGGCATTACCGGCTCTGGTGTGCCTGCGTATTGATTCCATAGTCATATATTTAGTGCAATATAATTAAAAATGCATGTTTTACCACTTAATAACTTATATAACCCGAACGTTATAAGTGATTTACATGGCCTCGGACAAACTCATCGATAGCGCCGTAATCATAATCGACAAGCCGCCAGGCCTCACCAGCCACGAAGTCACCACTTTGGTGAAGAAAATCACCGGCTCGAAACGTGCGGGCCATGCCGGGACGCTCGATCCGGAGGTTTCCGGCGTGCTTCCTGTCGCCATCGGCAGGGCCACGAAGCTCCTCCGCTACATCGCTGCCAAAGACAAGACGTATGTGGGCATAATCAAATTCAAGAACATCATGGGGAAGGAAGAGATCGAAACGCTTTTCAAAAAATTCACCGGCGAGCTCACGCAGACGCCGCCGAAAATCAGCGCTGTCCGCAAAGTCCCGAGGAAAAGGACCATCCATTACCTCAGACTCCTCGAGATCAGCGAGGCGAACCCGCGCCTGGCGCTCTTCGAGACGAAAGTAGACGCCGGCACATACATCAGGACGCTCTGCGAGGATATGGGGAAGACGTGCGGAGGAGCGCGGATGGAGGAGCTGCGCAGGACAGCGGTCGGTAAAATCACGGAGAATGGAATCCACAGCATGCAGGAGCTTACAGACGCGGTCTGGTTCAATGAGCATGGGAAAAAGGACCTGCTCGCCGCCATGCTCAAGCCGCCTGAGATGTTCATAGACCTCCCGAAGGCCTGGATAAAGGAGAGCGCGCTCGCATCCGTGCTGAGCGGTGCGCAGATAATGGTGCCAGGAGTGGAGAGCATTGATGAGAACGTTTCTGAAAACGGGAAAGTCGCGATATACTGCAAGGAGAAATTCGTCGGCATAGGCATAGCCATGACCACGAAAGAGAAGCTCAATGATGCCAGAGGCGTGGCGATAAAACTGGAAAGGATCCAGGGTTAGATCTCTATAGTCTCCGACTGCTCGAGCGTCTTCTCCACGATATCCTCGATGCCTATCTTGCCCTCCAGCTCACGCGCGGTAGCGAGAGGCACGCTAGTGGAAGGGCTCCTGCTCGCGACCAGGGAGCAGCAGTCCCGGTATGCCTCCACGGAGATGTCGTATGTCCCGATGCGCCTCGCGATGTCTATGGTCTCCTGCTTGTTATATGTGACGAGCGGGCGGAACACGGGCATGCCTGCAGCTTCATCCGTAGCGAATATGTTCTCCACGGTCTGGGATGCGACCTGCGCTATGCTGTCCCCCATGACGATGCCCATGGCGCCGTTTCTCTTGGCCAACGCTGATGAGAGGCGGAGGAGGAACCTGCGGAAGACCACGACTTCGTATCTGTGGTCCATCTCCATCGCCCTTTTGTAGAATTCCGTGTAGGGCGCGATGGTGAGCGACAGCTTCTTCGGAGCGTATCCGCTGATCCTCTCCGCGAGACGGATCATCTTGGACGCATGTACGTCTTCGTTCTTTGGGGAAGAATGCACATGGAGCAAATCTACGGTGCATCCCCGCTTCATCATGAGCCAGGATGATACGGGCGAATCTATGCCGCCTGAGAGCAGCGAGAGGACCTTCCCGCTCGAACCCACTGGCATTCCTCCGGGGCCTTTCGTCTTGCCCGTCGATATGAGAGCGGCATCCCCCAGTATGTCGATGAATATCGTGCTTTCCGGATGGGTTAGGTCCACAGTGCATCCCGCATCCACGAACTTAGCGCCTATCAGCCGGCTGACCTCCTGGGATGTGATGGGAAACCGTTTGTCCGAGCGTTTGGTCTCCACACGGATAGACCGCCCGGAGAGCGATGGGAAGAGAGGTACTATCGCCTCTTCTATCCGCTCCATCTTCGGTTCCACCATGGATGCGATGAGGACGTTGTCCACGCCGAACACGCGTGAAAGCGCGGTTTTGGCTCCTTCCAGGTCGCAGCCGTCCCTGCCGATGGCCAGGATCCTGCCGCCGCGCTCCTTCAGCTCGAACTTCCCGAACGGGGCGAGCGCGTGGCGCATGTTCCGCATCAGAAGGGACTCGAAATGAGGCCTGTTCCTCCCCTTGAGCGAGATCTCTGAGCAAGCTGCGCTGAGTACCTGTTGCATAGGATAAGGATATGAAAGGAAAAAGATATATTCAGCCGCATACCTGCGTTTCGGTGGTGTTGTACACCGTCACGTTGGTGCATTCGGTCTGCATGCGGGTCTCGTCATGGCAGTCGTTCACGGTAGGCGAGCTGACCAGGAACACATCGCATGTCGCTGAGCTAGGCGACGTACCGAGCGTATACATCTGCTGGAAGTCGAACTCGTACGACTGATTCGGGGCGAGCGTCTTGGACACCGGATTGTTGATGAACCCGCCGCCGCTCACCGTGAAATTCGCTCCTACGACCCATGCGCCGGACTCGTTGGCATCGTCGTTCGTTATCATGACACCGCAACGCGTCATGGCGCGCGAGCACGCGTCGCATTGCGAGAGAGGCAAGCCGACGCAGGTGCCGTCGCTCACGCACAGGTCGATCGGGGTGATTTTCACCATGTGGAAGGGAAGCGCCCGCGAGCCGCACACCTGGGATGTGACCGAGACGTTCGTGCAGTTGGATATCTGATAAGGCACTTGAGCGGTGACGTTACTGCAATTGGAGACATTGGATGCGGATGGCGCTTGGGGCGGCGGAGACGATACGCAACCGGCCACGAGCAGGATCAAGATGGATAACGCCAGCAGATTTCTCAAATGTTTCACCTCTATA
>CAWDQD010000007.1:0-64570 GCA_963804385.1 uncultured Microcaldota archaeon | reverse complement strand
ACCGGATATCCGTATCTCCATTGAATTTGATTTTTTTCAGTTTGCTGGAGATTAAGAACCAGGTATTTTCCATATGCAATTCTTTCATGCTTACTAATAAAAGCTGTATGCTCCCGCCGGGATTTGAACCCGGGTCCTCAGAGTACTCTAAACTTTTTTAGGAAAAGTTTTTGAGAGTCTGATATCCTTGACCGGTCTAGACTACGGGAGCTAGCGCAAGGAGTTAGATGACAACTGTTTATAAAAGATTATAAGAAAAGGAAAAAGAAAAATTAGGACGGTCCGACGACGTCCTGAGCGCTGATTACATCGGATTCGTTGTCCTGCATGATGTCGATGTCCGAGTCGCTGATCGACGCATTGGACGAAACGGAGCCGCTCGAGATCTTCCTGCGTCACCACTAATGATGGAGGAGTTGTCCGGTAGGACCGGTCCGGAGGTGGACAGCAGGTTCTCGTTCGGTTCGGCATCCTGCGAGATGTCCGCATCGCCCAGCTGTATCTGGCTGGATGCCTCCGGCCTGCCGCAACGATCGGTTGCTGACCAGGCTGGGACTGGGTCGGAGGCGTGTTGTTCCCGCGCAGCCGAAGGCCAGCATAGCAGCACCACGAAACGCCTAGCACGAACAGTTTCCCGTCCATTACCTCATCCCCGCTACGATCTGCTTCAGAACGCTGGCAGCATCCTTGAGAGGATTGAAGACCGCATCGCTCTGGCCTGATCCGTACGAGGACGTCCCGACCGCGCTTAGAGCCGACTGGGACTGGCTTACATCGCCGCTAACCTGCGAGAACTGGCTCGTGAAGTTGCCGGCTTTCGGCTTACCCTGGAGATACGATTCTATCGCTGAGGTCTTGGATATGTCCCATTGGGCTGCGAAGTGGAAGTTGGTCCCGCTCTTGCAGCCGTCATACAGGCAGTATTGCTGGAGCGCGCTCAGCACCCCTTTGGCATCGGTTGCCGATTCTATCGCGGACTGGAACGGAGTCACGATCGTGCTCTGCGCCGATGATATCGCACTAGTCAAAGCGGTCGTGTCCACTCCCTTGGAGCTCAGGTTGGCGGCCTTGGCCTGTGCGTCGCTGAGATCCGAATTGTACCACGCCAATTTCGTGTTCGCGTACGCCTTGAGCGCATCGAGCTCGCAGCTAGCAAGCGTTGCCCTCATGGACGTGTCCCCGGACTTGATATTCTGCCTGCTGCTGTTGGTCAGGTTCTTCCCGCCCTCCAGCCGCCATGAGACGATGGCGCCGTTCAATGATTTCACATCAGAATCATAGGTCGCGACATCGGTCTTCCATGCAGATGTATCAGCATTGTTCGCATCCGTCTGGAGCTTCTGCTGGTCATCCTGCAGCGTAGCCGCATATGTCGTGAGCGAATTCGCGCTCGACGTGCTGGTCGTTAACAGATTCACTATACCCGTCTCGAATGTGGTCTTGCATTCCACATGCGCCAATGCAGAGCCGAGCAGCTGGCCAGATATATTGGCAGGCTGGGCATAAGCCATTGGAAGCGCAAGCAGCAACAAAACCATCACATGCTTAAATTCCATATTTTCACTCCCCCGCAGATGCAGGTGTATCGCTTGGACTTGGAACGCTATATATATTCTCCGTGGAACGAGTGGAACGATCATCGACTGAGAAGCATGGGACTACTTCAAAGCGCCGCCCAAAGTCACCAGGTTGCGGTTGCCTTTCTGGGAGCGGGTTATCAGCCCCCGGTTCTCCAACGAAGCGAGTCGTCGCGAGAGAGTCGCCTTGGGGATATGCGTGTTCAGGAAGAGATGCGCTTGGGTCGTCCTGCCATTCTGCGCGGATATCTCGCGGATTATCTCCTTGTCGGTCTCGTCTAGCGTCTTGAACAGGCTGGACTCGAGCGCTGGGCTGGGGACCGCAGGGGATTCCTTGTGCGAGCGCGTATATGAGAACACGGCCAGCAGGATGATGGCCACGGCTCCGAGCACTAGGAAAGGCAGCATGCTGTCCGAGGTCTGGGATACGAAATAGCCGGCCTGGATGCGCGCCCTATCTCCCTGGCCCATATTCGTGCCGGACCAGGTCACGCTCAGCGTATTGCCGTCGTTCTCGACCATGCCGTTGGTGCTCCGGAGCGCCGTCCCGTCCGGGAACGCGATGGTGGCGTTGAACACGCCCACGTCCTCGGACGAGCTTATGCCCAGATCGAACATCCAGTCAGAGCCCACTTTAGAGGTGAATGAATCCGATGAGATGTCGAATTCCACGTAATCCGTCGGGACTGTAGCGTATATCAGGGTGTAATTCCCGACTTGCTTCACAGTGGATCCGAGCTGGAGGCCGCTCCGGTCCTTGACCACGACCGAATCCACGTCATGCGAGAGGTTCAGGTATATCTGCTTCCCCTGGGAATCGGAAAGCTCGGATGCTATTATGAGCGTCGCCACCCCGGACTGGTCGAGCTGCCCGGAGACGGTCATGACGGATATCGCAGCGAAAGAGATAGGGACCAGCAGGACCAATGCGAAGAGCAAGAAAGACGACGCCCTAATCATCTCGACCTCTTTTTCGTCTTGCGGATCGGCCTTTTCCTTGCCTTGGCAGCGGTTTTCCTGGCTTTTACCCTTGCCATGGCCCTCTTTTTAGCCTTCGGCTTGGCCTTCACCCTGGCCTTCGGCCTCGCCTTGGCCCTGGATTTGGATCGTTTCGCGGGTTTCGCCTTGAATGTATGGACGGATTCGTTCATCCCGTGCGAGCGGACGCGGTCTATTAACGAAGATAGAATCGCGTGGCTCTTCTGCGCGCCCAGGACAGGCTTGAAGCTCTCGCGGTTGATGTTATGGACCTCCGCGTTCTTCGGCGGAGGGAGCTTGCCGGCTTGTATGACCGATTCGTTCACCCTAAGCACCTCGTTCCGCATGGATGCGAAATGGTCCATCTCGAAGCGCCCGTTCGCGCCTGTGAGAGGTGCCGCCTGCTTGAGCTTCAGGACCGAGAACTGCGGCTTTTGCTGCTTGTTGGGGCCGAATCCGGGAGCGACCTGCCCCGGCCGGCTGAATCCTGCGATCGATGAGAACGACTGGTTGGTGAATTCCGTTATGCTGTTGCGCTCGGACGGAGGGAGCATCGCGGCGTTCCGGATTATCTCCGGAAGTATGGCCGCGGCTTCAGGCTTGGAGCCGTGCTGCTCGAGGAAGCCCATCATGGCAGCCTTCATGGCGAGAGGCCCCTTGCCGCTCGACCACCGCTTGAGGTATGACCATGCGATGTAAGGCTCCCTTGTCCCTGCCGCCAAAGTACGCGCCTGTGAGATGAAATCCGATCCTTCGCCCTTGCTAGACATGCTGACCACGTACTAGTTTGCCCACCAACCTTAATTTAACTTGCGTTCGTATATTTATCTACAAATTCTGCAGGTGTCATTGATGGATTTCCAGAGAAACGAATTCAAGAAGCCAGAGTTCACGAAGATTTCCGATTATATCTGGGAGATAAGCAAGGGATTTCAAGCCTGGGATGCGGGTCCCCGCGAGGATATACGCGAGCAAGGACATACTGGATTCGATGGACCTCCATGTTTTTGAGCAAATCACGAACGTCGCCACGCTGCCCGGGATAGTGAACTACGCGTTCTGCATGCCTGACGGGCACAGCGGCTACGGATTCCCCATAGGAGGGGTCGCGGCGATGGACATAGCTAACGACGGTGTCATATCCCCTGGCGGGATAGGGTATGACATCAATTGTGGCATGAAGTTGATAAGAACGGATTTGACTTACAACGATGTGAAACCGAAACTCCACGAATTGTGGATGCTTTATTCAAGAAAGTTCCGGCTGGAGTCGGCAGCAGGGGCTTCGTGCACCTGGACGCGCCCTTGTTCAGGAAGGTAGTCGAGGAGGGCTCGGAATGGTGCATCGCGAACGGCTACGGATGGGACGAGGACCTCGCGAGCACGGAACTCGGGGGAAGGGAGAAGGACTGCTGACAATAATACTGTTAGCCATCAGGGCTGTGGAGCGTGGGAAAGATCAGATAGGGACTTTAGGAAGCGGGAACCATTACCTGGAAATACAACACGTGAAGGAAGAGAACATAATAGACAAGGCGCTAGCCAAGAAGTGGGGCATATTCCCTGACCAGATAGTCGATCATGTTCCACTGCGGCAGTCGCGGCTTCGGCCACCAGGTCGCTACGGATTATCTAAGCCTTTTCCTCGAGGTCATGGAGAGCAAATACAATATCAAGATACTCGACCGCGAACTCGCGAGCGCTCCTTTCAGCTCGAAGGAGGGGCAGGATTATTTCTCTGCCATGAAATGCGCGATGAATATGAGCTTTCGCCAACCGCCAGACGATCCTTCATCGCGTGCGCGAGGTATTCTCCTCGGTGTTCGCGACGGATGCGGAGAACCTGGGCATGCACCAGGTATATGATGTCGCTCACAACCGCGCTTCGGTGGAGAAGCACAAGGTGGACGGCTCCATGAAAGAGCTCATAGTGCACAGGAAAGGAGCGACGGCCGCGTTCGGGCCGGGCTCGGAATATGTCACACCGAAATACCGCGAGGACGGCCAGCCGATAATCATCGGCGGAAGCATGGAGACGGGATCCTGGCTTCTCGCAGGAGTCGAAACCGCAGCGCAGACGTGGTATACCACAGCGCACGGATCCGGCAGAACGATGAGCAGGACAAGGGCGAAGCAGCTATACCGCGGGGACCAGCTCCAGAAGGACATGGAAGGACGGGGCATCTATGTTAAGACCACTTCGCTCGCAGGGCTCGCAGAAGAGGCGGGCGGAGCGTACAAGGACATCGACTCCGTGATAGAGACCGCGCACAACGCAGGCATCTCGCACAAGGTAGTGAAGCTGGTGCCGATCGGGAACGTGAAGGGCTAGACCACGAAATATAACTATTTATAAACAAAACTAGCCAAATCCCAGAATATGCAGCTAGCTGTAGCGAAGATTGCCCAGCCAAGGCCAAGCGCGAGAAAGCCGAAGCTCACGGTCATGCATGAGGGCATACAGAAGGCGGACGTAGATAAGCTTAGAGACATCAACCGGACGCTCAGCGCGAAACTCGTCATCAGCATGAAAGCCAGAAGCAATAACCCCACTCTGAGCAGGGATGAGGAGCGATGGGTTTTCAAGGCCCGCGGCGCCGCCGTGAAAGAGCTCCGGGAATTGAGGAAAACACTCGAAGCGACCCCTTGGAAGAGGACTGCGGCTATCAGGAGATTGAATGAGGAGATAGAACTCAAAGAGGAGACGATAGGGCTCGCTACCGACGCCATCGTGTGCGCCAACCAAGGCATGCTCCATATGATCGCGAGGGAAGTGCTGTCCAAGAGAAGAACCAGCAAGAGCTCCCATGAGGACCTGGTGTCGGTCGGCACCGAATCGATGATCAAGTATACGATGGACAGGTTCGATTGGAAAAGGGGCAGGTACATGACGTATGCCGCGTCATGGGTCAGGAGAGATATGGTGACCGAAGCAGATGCCCATAGAAGCGACTTGAAAGTGCCGAGGTATGTCATGGATGAGCAGCATAGGGTATCGGCATACGCCGCCAGCTACCGCGAAGCTAACGGCACGGAGCCCAGCGAGATGGAGATATCGGCCGGAGCCAAAGTGAAGCTATCCAGAGTAGGGAAATATGACATAAGAAAAGGGATAGCATTGAGCCTGGATACGAATAATGACGTCGGAATGCATGAGAAGGTAGCCGGCAATGGGGTTTCGCTGGAAGCCAGGATGTTCCAGGATTGCCAGGTCCAACGCTGCTTATCCACCATCCTTCCAGAACATGCTAAGATCCTTGTATTGAGGCACGTGATGGGCTACACCATGCAGGAATTGGCAGATATGAAAGGATGCACGAGGGGGAACATCGGCCAGATAGAGACGCGAGCGAAGAAGAATCTGACCAAGGCGCTCAAGAGAGCAGGCATCCGTTCATACGAATGAACCACGAAATTGACTATTTATAAACAAAACTAATCAAATCGGAGGATATGCAATCAGCTTTAGCCAAAAACCATCAGCTCAAGCCAAGCTGGGAAAAACCCAAGAAGAGGTCCAATCCTGTTCTGGCCGAGAGCATAATGAAGCAGCCGGTCAGCGCGGCTGATATCCAGAAGCTGAAGGAGATGGTCCGATCCCTCGGAGAAAGGGTGGAAAAAAGCAGGATCACAAGGAAAGACACCCCCACCATCAGCAGGCAGGAAGAGCGGTGGGTATTCGGTATCCGCAAGAGCGCCAAGGAAGAGATCGCTGGATTGAAGGCCGAGCTCGCAGAAGCGGTCAACGGCGATGTTGTGATAGTGGAGAAGAAGATCTCGGAGAAAGAGCAGGTGGTGAAGCTCGCCGATGAAGCCATCGTCCAAGCCAACCAGGGCATGGTCTATAAGATAGCGATGCAGGTCCTCGCGAAAAAGGCGGGTGCGACGAGGATCGGGATAGAGGACTTGGTAAGCGTCGGTAATGAAGCTATCCTCAGGGATGCCATAAGGAAATTCAGGCCAGAGCTCGGAAACAGGTTCATGACATACGCCAAAGCGTGGGTAAGACGCTATATGATCGATGAGGCGAACAAATGGGTGACGGATGTCAAGACTTCGAGGCTCCTGGATTATGAGACCGTGAGGGCCATCGCGTTCACTAACAATTTCGTGACGAAGAATGGGAAAGACCCCACAGACAGGCAGATAGCCAAAGGCGCTAATATCCTCCTCGCCAGGGTCAAGAAATACGGCATCCGGAAAATCGCGAGAACGTCCTTGGATGCGGATGAGAAGAAAGGCAAGGCGAAAAAGAACGACGTGCCTCCGGATACCGAGCAAGCCAGATCGATCGAAGAGGATTCCGTCAGGAAGAGCGTCGTGAGGCACGTGCTGTCCAAGCTCCCGGCGATCTATGCTCATTATGCCAGGGTCCTGGAGGTGCGGTTCGGCTTGGATATCCGGCACGAACGCACGTATGAAGAGGCGGGAGCTGTTTTGGGGTTCAGCAAGCAGAGGGTCGAGCAGATAGAGAAGAAGGCGATAGGGATCCTTGCGGAAAGGTTCGAAAGGAGAGATATAGACTCATTCTTCTGATCGTTATGAAGACTCATGTTATACTCGTGACCGGTTATCTTGGTGCCGGGAAGACCACGCTCCTCCGCAGGATCATATCCGACTCCGGGAAAAAAATAGCGGTGCTAATGAACGAGTTCGGCAGGATAGGCATAGACGGCAGGGTGCTCGAAGGGAAGAGCGTGAAGGTGATTGAGCTGACCGGCGGGTGCATCTGCTGCTCATTGTCAGGGGAGCTCATGGCAGCCATAAACGAGCTGATCTCCATGTCCAAGCCGGATGCAATAGTCATCGAGACTACGGGCCTGGCGGAACCTTCCGAAATAGCGCGCGACATCGCACGTATGGAATCGGTCAGCCTGGACGCGGTCATCACGATAGTCGATGCGGACGCGCTACTCAAATCGCCGAACATCGGCCACACCGGGATGGAACAGATCGAGCTCGCTGATTTGATACTCCTGAACAAGAAGGATCTGGTCCCTGAGATAAACGATATAGAGATAGGCCTGATGAAGCTGAATCCGCGCGCGGAGATAATGGCGGTCGAGCGTTGCGATATCGGGATGGATAGGATATTCGGGTTGAAACGAAATGACCGGGTCATCCGGGAGACGTCGCACGAATCCCACAATCCAGGGTATTTCGATTTCACCTGCGGAAGCGTGGACTATGAGAAGTTCATGGCATTGCTGGACACTCTCCCGAACGACATAATCCGGGCCAAGGGCTTCGTGAAAACGGATAAGGGGGATTTCTTCATGAGCTATGTCTCTGGAAGGCACACGATGGAGCCCATGGGATGCCAGATGACAGAGCTGGTGTTCATCGGGGATGAGAAGCACGAGAAGGCCATAAGGCAGGCGCTCGAGAGATTGAGAACCATTTAATGTTATATGAGATAAACTGATTCCATATGCCTTACAAATCCGTCGAAGGCTTCGCGATGGCGGATGTCGCCTTCGAAGCTTCGGGAAAGACGCTCGAGGAGCTTTTCGCCAGCTGCGGCGAGGCCCTCACGAGCACGATGATCAAGGACCCGAAGGAGCTGGGCGTGAATGCGGAGAAGAGATTCACCCTCGAAGCGAAAGACGCGGAGTTCCTTCTGCATGATTTCCTCCAGGAGCTGCTGTACCTCAAAGACGCGGAGCTCCTGCTATTCAGGGAATACAAGCTGAAGATAGAGAAGGCGGAAAAGGGCATGAAACTCACGGCGACCATGCTCGGGGACCATCTGGACCCCACGAAGCAGACCCTCTTAATTGATGCGAAAGCCGTGAGCTGGCACATGTTCAAGGTAGAGAAGAGCAATGTCTGGAAGGCGTTCTTCATCGTCGATTTATGATGGTGGTGCCTGCCTTGCCTTTGAGCGCGGCCTGGACGTTGTCTATCGAGCAGATGATCGCCTTCTTGCCGCCTTTCTTCAGGAACCGTATCGCGGATTCGACTTTGGGCCCCATGCTGCCTTCCGCGAAACGAGTACGCTCGTCAGCGTACATCTTCCGTATGGCCTTCTGCGATCTCTTGCCGAAATCGGAGTAGACCTCGTCCACGGAAGTTATGAAGATGATGATGTCCGCGCGGACCGAAGATGCCAGGAGAGAAGAGAACCGGTCCTTGTCTATCACCGCTTCCACGCCCTTGCCTGTTTTTGAGACCGGGATGCCCCCTCCGCCTCCGCATATCACGACGAAACCGGAACGCATGAGCGAAAGTATAGCATCTTTTTCCAGTATGGCTAATGGCTCCGGAGATGGAACGACCAACCTGTATCCCCTTCCAGAATCCATGCGCATTCCCGAGTGCTTCTCCTTATAGAAAGGGCCGATCGGTTTGGTAGGATTCCTGAATGCGGGATCTTTCTCATCCACTAGAGCTCGGGTCAAAAGAACAGCGGATTTCCTCGGAAGCGAGCTCTGGATGAAATACCCTATCTCGCCTTGCGTCATGGCATCGAGCACGTCGAGAGGCATCTCCGGGACTTTCCTGGTCGCGTGCTGCTGCAGGAGTAGCGAGCCGACCTGCGGGCCGTTGCCGTGCGTGAGCGCGACCTCGTGAGAATCGAGCACCGATGCGAGATGGTCGAGCGCGGCCTTGGCTGACGAGCGCTGCTCCTTCGCAGTGGCGCCCTTCTTGAGAAGAGCGTTGCCTCCGAGTGCCACAACTATGCGCATAGCGGAGTTTTACAGTTTAATATTTAATTGATTCATGCGGGGACCCAGCTTAAGACGAGCGAAAGAGACACGGCTTAAGCCGTTGGATGATAATACCGAATATTTCCGTTGCGTCGTGGTACTGCGGAAATGAACCCGGAAAGCGTTTATTAAGGAAAAACTGTTTTTCAATGCGGGATGGATGATGACGGAAGTTATGAAAGCTTGGCCGATTATCGATAGTGAAGAATTTGCAGAAATTGGGGCGGTTATTTTCAAAGATAAGCAGACAATAAGGATACGTGGGATTTCAAAACGGTCAATGTTAACATTGCCCCGCACTATTTCAGTTGATAGAGACTTGGCTTGGGCTATAGGTTTTTATTCTGCGGAAGGAAGCAAGACATATAGTGGTATCGGAATCTCTAATTGCGAGAAGGATTTAGTTTTGAAGTTTAAATCTATTATTAGCAAAAGTCTCCAAATTAATCACAATAGATGGAAAGCGTATGTTAAAACTTCAAATAGAGATTGTGTTGAAGTAAAAAAAAGATGGGTTGAACAGTTAGGGGTGGATTGGGTTGTTGTTAATTTCGCTAGTCTCGCACGAAGCGATAATATCGAACTTAGGGTAAATAGTACGTTATTTTCAGCTTTTTTTAATCTCCTTGCTAAAAAGGCGCTCGTGAAAATAAGTGAGGATAATGAACTTATCTTGGCCTTTTTGGATGGATACGAAGTAGGTGATGGTTCGGTAATACAGAGAAATGGTTGCCTCCATGGCATTGTAATTACAGTGAAGGACAATGTCATGAAAGATTATTTGGTCGATTGCTTCAGAAGAGTATATGGTTATTCGGCGCCTGTTAGAAAGAGCAAGGGGGCCAACGAAATTGGAGTAAGAGGAGTGCATTTGATGACCAGGCTCATACTTGATGGGCATTTCAAGTCGTCTAATAGGCAATGGAAAAAACTGATTAACTGCTATAAGAGAAAGGAGTATCCTCGAAGCCACATCAGATATTGGACTGCATTAACAAGAGGCGAGTGCAGGATAAATGATCTTGTGAAAATGACTCGAAGGTCCCATTGGGCGGTCCGAGACGCAATGATTAAAGACACCACCCTTGGCTTGGTGACATTAAAACGACAACACGTTGACGGCTATGCAGCACCATATTTCAATTTTTATTCATTGAATGATACGGGAAGGGAACTAATAAAAATCCTAGATGAGGAATCAGCTCATGGCTAGAAAAGTCCTAATACTCGGAGCGGCGGGACGTGATTAGCTGCAGTAGCAGCCCACGAATTCCACAATTTCAATGTTTTTTTCCGAAATAACGCCGCATTCGAAGTAGTCGCATTCACAGCGACCCAGATACCGAACATCGCGAACAGGAAGTACCCTCCGGAGCTCTCCGGCAGCTTATATCCGAAAGGGATCCCCATCTTCGAGGAGAAGGACCTGGAATCGCTCATCGTCGAGCATCACATAGACGAAGTCTATTTCTCCTATTCGGATGTCTCGCACGACTATGTCATGCATCTCGCTTCAAGGGTGCAGGCCAAAGGCGCGAGTTTCGTTCTCTTAGGGCCCCGCGAGACCATGCTGAAAAGCAGCAAGAAGGTCATAGCGGTCACGGCGGTGAGGACAGGCGCGGGGAAGAGCGCGGTCTCGGTCGCTTTGGGCGACATACTCAAAAGGAAGAAGGCCAAGTTCGTTGTGATCAGGCACCCGATGCCGTACGGCGACCTCGTGAAGCAGAGGGTGCAGCGCTTCGCCACCATGGAGGATCTGGACAGGGCCAAGTGCACCATAGAGGAGAGGGAGGAATACGAATGGCACGTGAACAACGGGATCGTCGTGTTCGCAGGGGTGGACTATGCCGCCATACTCAAGGAAGCCGAGAAAGAGGCGGACATAATCATATGGGACGGCGGTAACAACGACATGCCGTTCATCAAGCCGGACGTCTATTTCACTGTCGCGGACGCGCTCCGGCCGGGGCATGAGATGCTGTACTATCCAGGCGAGACGAATTTCAGGTCCGCCGACGTCATCATAATCAACAAGACGAGCGAGAACCCGATGGATGCGGCGAGGATCCGCAAGAACATAGAGAAGTTCAATCCCAAAGCCATGGTAATCGAAGCTGATATGGACCTCTCTCCGGCCAGGGAGATGAACATCTACGATAAAAAAGTCATAGTCATAGAGGACGGACCCACGATAACGCACGGCGGCATGAGCTTCGGGGCCGGATTCGAATACGCGGCCCGCAACGGTGCTGATGTCATAGACCCGAGGCCTTTCGCTGTCGGCAGCATAAAGGATATGTATGCCAAGTACGAGCACATCGGATGCGTGATCCCAGCCTTAGGTTATTACGGCAAGCAGATCGACGAGCTGACAGAGACCATAAACAAGAGCAAGGCCGAGATAGTCGTCTCCGGGACTCCGGTGGACATAACCCGAGTCCTCAAGCTGAAGATACCGATTCTGCATATCCGCTACGCCCTGAAGACCAAGGATGGGGAACTGGAAAGGGCCATCGCGAAAGTGCTGAAGTAGGCATAATCTTTTATTTTACGCGAACCGATGGGATATAATGAAATACCTCGCCCTTCTGGGTTTGGCCCTGATATTGCTCTTAGGCTGCACCACGACCGCTCCGGTGAATTGCGTGAACGTGACATGCAACGGAGTGGTGACCTGCCGCGCTCCGAACGATATCCCGCCGTGCGTTCCTCCGGTGCCTAACACCACGAATGCGACGCAAAATACTACATGCCCTGATGGCTATATCTGCGGGATACCGTCCAACGGATGCGCGGTGCCAGGCGCGATATACAATTGCCCGAACCAGCCGGTCAACATCACCAACAGCACGATGGGGATAAATCCGGCCGAGGAATTGAACAATTCCGCCGGAGCGGGATTCAACCTCACCCAAGCCATGTTCTATGCGAATTCATCCTCACAATGCTCGAAGCAGCTGATAAGCGCGTGCGACAACAACGTGCCGACCCAGTTCATCTGCGTGAACCAGCAATACGCCGGAAACGTCTCGGCGCAATACGCTGCCATATACTCGAGACCGTGGGTATGCCCACAGTTCATGCTCGCAGGAAAAATATTCTGCGGACTCGAAGGGGATAATTGCGTGGTGCTCTACCAGGGGCCTAACTGAATTTCCAGGGCCCGTGGGATTTTGAATTGACGATGAAGAGCGGACAGATTTTTCTTGGGATTAATTTGATAAAAAGAGAATAAACCGCCGTTGGAACGGCGGGGAATATTTATGCGTTTTTCAGTTTCGCCTTGCAGACGAAGCCGTCTTTGCCGAGGTAGTACATGTATCCGCTCTCTTTGCTGATCTTCACGCTACCTACTTTCTTCTTCTTTCCCCTTGTGTTGTGCTTCATCGGGGCGGCCCAAACGAAACCATCCTTGCCGATGTAGTACAGGTATCCGTCTTCTCTCGAGATTTTCTCTGTTCCTATTTTTTGTCCCATATTTTCACCTTCTTGCCCCTCTCGGGGAGCTTTTGATAATCACGGCGATGGATTATAAATGCTATCGTCGGCACCACGACGGGGAAAACCAGCCGTTCATGCCGATCATTTCTTGCACACGCATTCAATCTTCATGCATTCCGGGCAGATCGACGAGACGATATCGCGCTCATCATCGCGATGCTCCTCCACGCTGTCGTCGTCGTAGACTATTATCAGCTTGCCCCCCTTCCTGTACTGATAGATTGGTTCTTTCATTTGTTCTCCCCCCTGTATTTCCCTTCATAAAGAGAGCTCGTGGCATCCACGAGCTTGATGAAGACCATCTGGCCTATCTTAGCGTTCCGTTTGAGCGTCACTCCGTGCTCGTTGCGCACGATGAGCAATGCCTCGCTCCTGCCTTCGTAGCCGGGATCCCAGACCGCGCATTCCAGGCTCACTCCGCACCGCAGAAGCGATGAGCGGGGAAAGCAGAATGCTGCCGCGTCCTTCGGGATGCGGACGTATTCGTTGAACATGACCTTGTAAGCGCCGGGCTGGAGATGGACGTCTTCGGACTGGAACGGGACCGGCTCCACGTCGCTTATCTTCCTCTCCTTGTTGTCGAAGTCGATCTTGCCTGCTGATCTGAAATGATACGCTTCCTTCAGCGTGACATCTATGCCGCAGGGCTGGAATTGGCTTGCATGGACGTTGTCCATGAGATTCGCTGCCTCCAGATGCTGCTTCGGAAGAATCATGTATAGGAAAGGCCGCCAAAGATTTATAATCCTTGGACGGTTCATGGAATTGTCCGGAAAACCGGGGGGAATCGTCATGTTCATTGGAAAGCAGAAGATGTGCATCAACGGGAAATGGATTGGCAAGAACAAAAATTTCGATGACCACGACCCTGCGACGGGAAAGGTCATAGCCAGGTTCCCGATGGGAGATGAGAACGACGTGGACGAAGCGGTGTTCGCCGCGCACGAGGCCCTCGATGCATGGTCAAAGACGCCCCCGCCTACGCGGGCGCATATTATCCTGAAAGTGTCCATGATGCTGAAAGCCGACAAGGAGAGGCTCGGCAGATTGGTATCGAGCGAGATGGGGAAAGTGCTTCCCGAAGCGCTCGGAGACGTGCAGGAAGCCATAGACATGCTCGAATATTTCTCAGGCGAAGGCAGGCGCCTCTTAGGCAACACCACCACGAGCGAGCTGAGAAGCAAGTTCTGCATGACAGTGAGACGGCCGGTCGGAGTGATGGGCCTGATCACGCCATGGAATTTCCCTTTCGCCATACCGGCCTGGAAGCTCGGCGCAGCATTGGTGTGCGGCAACACAGTGGTCCTCAAGCCCAGCTCGGACACGCCGCTGTGCGCGTACGAGATGGTGAAGCTCTTCGAGAAGGCCGGATTGCCACCGGGCGTGCTCAATCTCGTGACCGGGCCGGCATCCACGGTCGGCGAAGCGATGGTGAAGCATCCGGAGATAGACGGCATCTCGTTCACAGGCTCGAAAGCCACCGGGGAATGGATAACGAAGAACGCCGGATTGAAGAAGGTCGGCCTCGAACTGGGAGGGAAGAACGCGATCATAGTCATGGACGACGCGGACCTCGAACTAGCGGTGGACGGCATAATCTGGGGCGCGTTCGGCACTACGGGGCAGAGATGCACTTCGACGAGCAGGGTGATAGCGGACAGCTGCATAAAGGAGAAGCTGGTCGGCGAGATCGTCGCGCGTGCGAAGAAGCTCCGTTTGGGCAGCGGATTGCTGAAGACCACGGATGTCGGCCCTCTCATCAACAAGGCAGCGCTGGAGAAGACCGAGAGATATGTCCGGATCGGCCAGGACGAGGGAGCTAAACTGCTCTGCGGCGGGAAGCGCAGCCCGGGCAATGGGTTCTTCTTCCAGCCGACCGTGTTCGATTCCGTCCAGAAAGAGATGAGGATAGCGAGGGAGGAGATATTCGGCCCGGTTCTTTCCATCCTCCAATTCGACGAGCTGGACGAGGCGATAGACATCGCGAACTCCGTGGAGTACGGGCTCAGCTCCTCTATATATACTAAGGATGTCAACAACGCGTTCCGGGCCATAGAGGGCATCGAGAGCGGGATAACCTACGTGAATTCCAGCACCATCGGAGCGGAGGTCCACCTCCCGTTCGGCGGAGTCAAGGGCACAGGCCACACGAGGGAAGCGGGCATCCTGGGCATCGACGAGTTCTCGCACGTGAAGAGCGTCTACGTGGATTATTCCGGGAAGCTGCAGAGGGCGCAGATAGACACCAAGTGATGACATGACAGCCAAGAAGCTTTTCATAATGCAGATACAGTACGCGGGCATACCAGAGGAAGCGTACCACTGCCTCCCCGAGAACGAGAAAAAGATGCTCATCGGAAAAAAGGGCAGGTTCTACCTGAAGGATGACGAGAGGAAAAAGATACGCGTCGTGCTCACAGGAGGGGTGTTCGACATCCTGCATATCGGCCACGTGTTCACGCTGAGCGAAGCCAAGAAGCACGGGGACGTGCTCATAGTGGCGGTAGCCAAGGACGAGCACATCAAGAAGAAGGGCAGGGAACCGATCCACCCGCAGGAATACCGCAGGCTGATGGTGGAGTCTCTCAAGATGGTGGACGCATCGGTCTCTGGTTTCGACGATGCGAAGAAGATGATCGAGTTCGTATCTCCGGACGTCATTGTCTACGGGTACGACCAGAAGGACTTCATCAGGCCCAAAGGCGTGGAGATAGTGAAGCTTGAAAATAAAATCGACGACAAGAAATTCAAGACTTCGAAGATACTCGACAGCCTGGGCTTCTGATGATCAGGCTTTCCGGAAGATCGGCTCCGTGGAGTAGAACTTCAGCGGAGCGTCTCCGAAAAGGTTGCTCTCGAATTTATCCGCGATCAGCAGCTGCCTCTTGACCTCGCTCACGAATTCCTCGTCTACCGCGGTTATGGCCAACGCGAAATCTATGCCCCGGCCGTAATTGAAGAATTTGTTCGGGATGGATTCCTCGTCCGAGAGGACGATGCCGCACCTGAGGTACGGGTAGAGGTCCTTGTGTTTGAGCGCCTTGTCGCTTTGCAGGATGATGTCGTCGGCGGTAATCCCGCCTATCACTTCGATGGCGACTTTCGGCACCACCATCTCCCGCGGGATGGGAGCCTCCCGCATCACCTTGCTTATCAGCATGCCCACCTCGAAAGCTGAATCGGATTGGTCCGGATCCATCTCCGGCCTGCCGCTGGCCGCCAGTTTGTGAAAAAGATTGGCGGGTGCTTCTATGCGATAGTCATGGAATTTCAGCTCTTTGGCCAGTATGCTCGACAGTTCCCCTGAATCCATAGGATACACCCCGCTAACATTACCTTGTCTGGTTCATTTGAGGCTTCATGTGCGACATCCCGAAACCTCCGAATCCGCCTAAACCGCCCATAGACCGGTTCATCCCGAGCTCCCGATCCAATTGCGCCTGCAGATCGGCTATCTGCGAGTACTGCGAGAACGTGGTCGAATTCAGCTTGTCGAATATCGGCCCGCCGAGACCGTAGGTCGTGTGGAGCTCCATCGCGGTCTGGAAGTCGTCGCTCTTGATCGACTGCTCGAACTGCTGGATCGTGGTGGAATTGGCTCTCGTGAAGTTGCCCGGCGGTGTCTGGAATCCGTGTCCGGTCCTGCTCATATTCCCATGGCCGCTCCAAGTCTGGTTCATGGCTGTGCCGTTCATGCCCCCATGATACCAATTGGTGGCGTACCCTATCCCTACGAACGCGAGTATCGCTACAACGAATACCGCCCCTATTATTTTCATGTCCATGATTTCACCTTCGTTTATTGTAATGCTAATGTAACCTTACTGTTACTTATATTTAATCCTTTCGGCTCAAATAGGATCTTGCGGGCCGTCCGCATGATATAATATACTTTCCGGTAAACACATGATTGGAGAGGGTAATCGATGCTTTTCACAGATATCCCATTGGTAATCGTGATCGCTTTGGCGTTCGGCGCATCAGGCATACCGTTAGCGTTCTGGTTCCTGCGCCAGGAGAAGCTATCCGCGATCGACAAGACGCTCATAGGCTATACGCTGGGCTGGGTCGCCGTACCGCTGCTCTTCACCCTCGAATCCCTCGTAGGCATATTGTATTCCACTCCGTGGATATTCATCAACTGGGGCATCGTCTTCATAGCAGGAGTCGCGCTCCTCTACAAGGACAAGGTGTTCCCTGACGTCCAGGAGCGCATGAAGAGCCTGAACATAGCCACGCTCAAATCGAACGCACCGGCCATCGGGATGCTGTTCATACTCGCGCTCTCCGTATGGCTCGCGCTCTCCTCTTCCGGGGGGCTGCTCTACGAGCTGGACCCGTACTTCTACCTGGAAGGCGTGCACCAGATAGTGACGGTCGGCCATAACTTCGCCGACGACATGACCGGGTGGTATCCGCTCACCGTGTCGAACCACCTCGGCCAGCCGCTCTACAAATACCTGATCGCCCCATGGTTCTCGCTGTACAACGGGCAGGCGCCATATTCGCCTTATACCCTGACCGGCGTGGGCTCGGTCTATCCGCCCCTCGCCGCAGGGCTCGCGGTGTTCTTCATCTACTTGTTCTTCAGGGAGATGTACGACGAGCGCGCAGGCATACTCGCGGCAGGCCTCACGGCCTTCATGCCGTTCTTCCTCCTCAAGTTCCAGGGCGGCGACGCGCAGATCGTCCCCTACAGCATCTTCGCGCTGTTCTTCTTCCTCGCGATGTTCTACATAGCCCTCAAACGCGAATCCATGAGGTTCACCCTGCTAGCCATCGTCGCCTACGGGGCCGTGGTGCTCGGCTCGAACGTGGACATACTCATCACTTTCTGCCTCGCGGTGTTCTTCTTCTGCATGGGATTGCGCCACATCCAGCAGAAGGATGAGAAGGGGAACAAGCAGCTCGCGATGATCCTTGCCGGCATGCTCCTGGTCCAGATCATCCTGACCGTGTATTCGACGCAGGTGGATCTGAAGGCAGGGATCGAAGGCATCCTCGAGAATGTCGGGTTGCCCGCTCTCGCGCTGGCGTTCCCGCTCGCGGTGGATTTCGTATTCGACCGCTACGCGCCGAAAATCGGCAAGACCGAGCGCATCGGGGCCGTGATCGGCTCCTTGGTGGTGCTGGGTTTCATCTTCATGCACACGTCGTTCTTCGCGCAGTTCATGACCGCGTACGAGGATTGGGGCGCATATACCCAGCCGCTCGAGAGGACTATAGCCGAGCAGGCCCCGGGCCTGGCGGTCTATGACGACACGCTGGGATTCGTCGCCATGCAGCTCACAGGCACGGGATCCCTGGGGATCGTGACATCCGCCGTCGGCCTCATCAACGCCATACCCACGATACTGTTCAACCTGCTGTTCAACGGGACAGCCTCGGTGCTCAACGCGCTGCTGACATTCTCCAACGGCGCACCCGCCAATTTCCCGATAATAGAGCGCTCGGACACCCTGATGACGCTCTTTTTCTTCTGGGGCATCCTGCTGCTGCTCGTGTCGTTCTTCAAGGCGGCCAAAACAGGCAAGTGGCCGATATACGCTCTGCTGCTGCTATCCTTCATCCTCCCCATAACGTTCATGGGCCTCGAGAAGGAGAAGCTGATAACATACCTAGGCATGACGCTGATATTCTCCACGGTGGCGGTCTTCGGCGAGGCGGCCGACCTGCTGAAAGGCAGGATACCGGACCTGAACGCGATCATGTGGGTGCTTGTCGTATTGGTCCTGATGATGGAGCTGGGTTTCCCGATAGCGCCGGCGCCATCGATGGGCGGCAGCATCCTGCTCACTTCTTTCACGCCTACGTTCACGCAGGCTCCGCAAGCCACGGCGGCCAGGTTCGCCGGCTACTGCCAGACCAACCCGCTTCTCTGCGCGGCTTCCCAGAACATCGCCAATATAACAACGGACCCGGTGCAGTTCTTCAGCCAGGATCTGTGCATCTACAGCCTGGACGGGAACGCTTCTGCCGGCATCGCGCCGGAGCTAATGGGCGGCATCCAATACCGCTGCTCGTTCATACCGGACTACTGGATGAGCTCCATGGAATGGATAAAGGACAACGTGCCTGCGGACGGCCGCATCATATCCTGGTGGGACTATGGCCACTGGATCAACTTCTTCGGCATGCATGACACCGTGCTCCGCAACGAGCATGCCAGCTCGGACATGATAGGGGCGACGGCCTACGCCTATCTGGACGGAGACGCGTCCAACCTCAGGAACACCATGAATGCATACGGTTCGCAGTACGCCCTGATGGACATCGAGGTGCTCGGCAGCGGCAACAGCAACCAGGACATCTCCTTCGGAGGCAAGTACAGCGCGCTCAACTACCTCGCGTGCGCCTACGCCAACCAGACGGACGTGAACCATGATCCCGGCACATCGACCTGCGAGCTAGACCACATGTGGGAGACCATAATCGCCCCGGCCCAGGGAGGGACCGCATGCGCGGTTTCGGCCAACCTGACGGGCTTCCTGGTCTACAAGGAGGATTACGCCTCGAACAGCACTCCTCCGGCCTACTGCGGAGTGGTCGGGACCATAAACGGGCAGCAGGCCCTGGTTACATACGACCTCGACAACAAGACCCAGGACGGCAGCCTCCAGCTGCACCCGGCAAGATGGATCCTCACGAGCAACAGCAACAACATCCTCCAGTTCGTGGCCATATACGACAACGAGCAGCTCTGGACCGATGCATTGGGCAACCCGATAAGCAGCTACGCCTACCGGACCACCCCGTTCTACAGCTCCACGCTGTACCAGGGGTTCATGCTAGGCTCGATCCCTGGTTTCGATTTGGTCTATGATTCGCCGAAAGTGAGGATCTTCAGGATGCAGGACCAGTACTACACGGGGAAATGATGCTCGATATCATAACCATGTGGGCCAGCCAGCTGAGCATCCCCCTGCTTACCCCCATAGCCCAGCTCATCGACAACGACTTCCTGTTCCTGGCGATCGTCCTGATCATCGCGTTCATCGCCGAACAGGGCAAGAAGCGGAATCGCCTCATACTGGCGCTCGTGATCGTCTATCTTCTGGGGACCGGAGTGAAATACCTGGTCCAGGAGCAACGGCCCTGCTTGTTGATCCCATCCAAGGTGCAATGCCCGGACGGCTATTCGTTCCCGAGCAGCAATGCGGTCGTCGCGTTCGCCCTCGCGGCAGGATTATGGAAGAAACCGAACGGATGGATATACACCGCATTCGCCGTGTTCGTCGCGTTCACCAGGGTCTATCTGGGAGTGCATACATTCTTCGACGTCTTCGGCGGGATGGCCATCGGGGTCGCGGGCTATCTTGCGCTGGAAACCGCGTGGGAGAAAGCGCCGGCGGGCTTCAAGAAGCCGTTTTCCAGCGTTTTGGGATAGACCAGGGCGGATAGGAAAGAATATAAGCACTTTTTACTACTTTCTACTATAATTCCAACAGGACAGGAGGGGTCGGGGACAGATGAAGACGCTCATTCCAGTATTAGAGTCGAGAATCAGCGCTGATCAGCGGCTGGCCCGCTTGGAGCGCGGGGTCATCTCATTGCTCAAGCCGGAATTCCCGATCGGCATGCAGCACCATATCAAGGCGCTGTGGCACCGCGAACGGATCGGGCACGTATTGCGCGGAGAGCCGGAGAAGGTCACACCGATCACGGTGGAGCTCGTGCCGTCCCTGGAGTGCAACCTCAGCTGCGGCGATTGCACCTACCGGCTCTGGAAAGAGCGCACGATCTCCGATGCCGGGAAACGGATAATGCCGTACGAGGTGATGACGGACCTGCTCGACAAGATAGGAGACGCAGGAGTCAACGGCGTGATATTCACAGGGGGCGGGGAACCGATGACCAACCCGCGCACCATAGACGGCCTGAAGTATGCGGGCAAGAAGAGATTCGAGACCGGCTTTTTCACGAACGGCACGCTGTTCGATGAAGCGAAAGCCGCCGACCTGGCCGAATCGAACATAAGTTTCGTGAGGGTGAGCTTCAACAGCGCGGACCAGGAGAATTACCTGAGATTCCACAGGATAAAGAATCCTGCGGTTTACCACAAAGCTAAGGAGAACATCAGGCTCATGGCGACAGCGCTCTCCGGGACCGAGACGAGCTTCGGCCTCGGGATGATCGTGAACGGTATCAACGTGGAATTCATGCGAAGCGTCGCACTGTTCGCGAAGGAGCTGCTGGATAAGGATCCGAAGGCCCTGGTCAGCTACATCGGATACCGCCCGGTCCTTAATTACGGGCAGAGCGGATGCGACCTGAGGAAGCAGATAACCCAGGACGTCGCTCGAAGGGCGATTGAGAACTTCCAGGAAGTGAAGGCGATATTATCCGGATACCCGATCGTCCCGATAATCGCGGATGATTATTTCGTTGATGCCGCGGCCGGCCAGCCCATAGGCGGGAAGGACTGCAAATCATGCCTCGGCCACCCGTGGGCGGCGAGCATCGCATACGACGGGCGCGTCTACCTGTGCTCGGAACGCGACGGCAATCCTGATTTCCTGCTCGGGGACCTGCGTTCGCAGCCATTGGAGAGGGTATGGGAATCCGTAGAGAGGAAAGCGGCCATAGGCAGGATCGGCGTCTGCCCTCCCACATGCAAGATCCACCGGACGAACACGCTCCTTGGAGTGCTGAGTTCCGAAGGGAGGCTGGCCGAGCGCGAGATCGAAGAGTTCCAGGCATTCCTGGACGTCATAAGGAACGCTGGGGATCCCGGAGGGACGTCGTTCATATGATGCCGGGCGTGATGACCCCGAGCTTGAGATACAAGCCGCCGGCCGCATTCGACATGCCGTTCGGCACCGTGAGCATGAGGAGCAAGAGCGACTGGAGCGGCATCAGCCTCTTCGAAGGCGAGATCATGAAGGATTCCATGGTAGGTTTCCATTTCGCCATGGTCGACACCGAGAGGACGAAAATCACCCCCGCGGTCAATTCCCGCGCCAGCGGTTATGCATGGGGCGACGGCACAGTGAGGGGCTGCATAGATGGGAACCTTGGAGGGAGGATGGATGAGTATTTCGGGCAGATCTCATCGTTATTCCGGCGCTCCACGCCCCAGGACTACGTCGCTAGGCACAAGGAGAGTTTCCCTGACGAGAAGATAGCGATGGTGACCGATGCCAACGGGAACCTGTTCTGGAATCTCGGGCATTGGATATACACCGACGGGGAACTGCACCAGCATTACCGCGAGAGGTTCCTCGGCCCCCAGACCGCGCTAATAATCCCGGACTGCGGTTCCCCGGAGATTGGAGCCCTGGAGCTCGACCGCATACCGGAATGGGTGGCGCACGCGGTGTACGGCCAGCAGCTGATAAAGGGCGGAGACCCGGTCGGACTCCTATGCTGCGACAGGGACACCAAGCGGCCGCTCGCGTCTGAATTCGCGGGCGATTTCAGCCATATCGTTAAGCTGCCTTACCTGGCCTCCATCAACAGGAGGATCTTCGAGGCGAACATCCAGATGCTGCATGGGCTGGTGGATACTGCCCAGATGAGCGAGCTTTCGAGATTGGCATCCGAGCAGGATTGCAAGAACCTCGTCGCAAAGACGAACAGGCTGGATCCGCTGATCAGGAGCGTGATACGCGGGGACCACGTGACGTTCCACGTGAGTGAACAGGAGGACGTAGTCGTCGAGAAGCTGGGCGATGCAGGATATTCCCGGGACGAGTATGACCTCCACCAGGGAAGATTGTGGATAGCACTCAAGCGATCATGCTTCGGACATTCCATGATCGGGATGGACTATGACGGGAAAACATTGTCCATGCTGAAGGTATACACCGATTTCTCAAGGAAGGGGCTGATGGTGGAGCAGGTCGCGGAGCTCATGCTCAGGATCTCGCGGGCATTCGGATTGAACATCAGGGACGGGCTGCTGATGTCGAACGGCGGGGACCAGCGGCTAGGGCAGCTCGAAAACGGCAAGGTCGCTCTCATCGATAGGATCGGATGCACGGACCTCCTCTATCGTGGCAGGGAGGGGTACGGCATAACCTCCGCGTTCATCTTCAGCGAGGATGGACTATGACGCTGATCAAAAGCGCTTCTGATGCCCTGTCTTTGCAGAAGGCGAACGTGCTATTCTACAGAAGGGCGCCTTTCCGCGGACAGATACTCGAGAACGAAGTCGAAAGCCGGGGCATTGCATACGGCTTCCGCAGGGGCACCATGCCTGTCGCTGTCCCTAGGGATTTCGTGAAGGCCCTCCTGGAGATATGGGATACCGAAGTGCTCCTGTCGCTCAGGCAGCATACGCAATCGGACATAGAAGGCGCGTTCAGGGAGACGATAGGTGGCGATAAAGACGCATTCTCCAGGTACGGCATATCCGCCAGGCAAGATTTCTTGAAAATGCTCATCATCGCGTCCTACGGGGCGTTCGAAGGCGAGCTCAGGGTCATCGATCCGGAATACGGCGTCGAGAATCTCAGCCATTTCATGCTGAGGGAGACGGATTTCGTCGATTCGCGGGTGTACAACCCGAACCTGGGCGGGCTCGATAGGCTGGAGTGGATACTTGCCAACGAAAGATTCGGCATCATCGGGATGTGCCCCATAGTCCTCGAGAACGACGTGGAGGTGATGACGCGGGTCGGCAGGCTCAATCCGGATGCGTTGAGGGTGGCCGGAGGCCCGGAATTCTTCAGCATCCCTCCCGAGGAGTTCCTCCGCTCGTTCCCGGTTGACGTGGTCGTGAAAGGTCCGGGCGAGAGAACGCTGGCGCGCATCGCTGAGACGGTTTTCAAGAAGGAGCGGCTCTCCGCATTGGGAGGGATATGGATATATGAGGACGGGAAGGTCACGCACGCGGATGACCTGAAGAGGCCCGCCAATACGTCGTTGGAGAGCCATCCGGAGGACGTGCCCATACGGAAGGAGGACGTCTACCACGGGACCACGTATGTCAGGGCGCGCAAGAAGAAAGCCACGGTCCAAGGAGACCATATCGGCTCGAAACCGATCGCCATAACGATCACGGACCATTGCCGGGGCAAATGCGTATTCTGCGACACCCCCAGGAACACCATGAGGATGGGGAAGGAAGAGAGGATCGAAGCCGCGCGGGCTGCGGTTGATAGGATAAGGAAGGAGTTGCAGGAAGGCACATCCGAGGGCCACGAACCCCATGACGCCGTGCAGATATTCGACAACAATTTCACGACCCACAGGGACGTGGTGGAGGAATTCTGCCGCGAGGTGATAAGGCAGGGGCTCCAGGGCATCAGGAAATCCTGCAAGGGGAGGGTCAACGAATTCTGCGTCAGCCGCGATTCCGATGTGCCGGATGGGGAATTCATAGGGCTTCTCGCCCGCGCGGGGTTCAAACGGTTATACTTCGGCAACGAGAGTTTCGTGCAGGGCGCGCTTGACAGCATGGACAAGGGGATAACGGTCGAGCAGAACGAGAACGTGCTGCAGGCGGTCATCGACGCCGGCATCACGCCGGGCATGAACATGATACTGTTCGGGGGGTTCAACGACCGCCCCGCGGACGTGCTGCATACGGTGAGCAGGGCGCTCGATTTCATCGGGAAGGGGGCCACGGTGAACGTGGTGCCGCGCATGTACGCGTCCGAGAGGGCGATGCGCAAGCATCCGGGAAGGATCGGCTACGGGATGCTCGACAGGCCGGGGATGCGGGCGCCGTACAAGCAGTCCGAGATGGTTTACACCAACAGGGAACTGGAGGGATTCGCGGACGATGCGCTCGCCAAGCAGGAGAGCATCCTGAGATTCCTCGGGTACAGGTACCCGTTCAAGACATTCTCCACTCACGTGAAATCCCTCGCCCTGTTCTGGGCCACCGCCCATGCCGCCGGTGATGATGAGCTCGCGGAGAAGGCGGAATGGCTCATAGACGAGCACATGTGCGCGGAATCTAGGAACGTCCGCCCGTTCGCGAAGACGCCATCCGCCCTGCAACGGAGGATGCGGCACGCATTCATCGACGGGACATACGGGGAAGCCATACAGGCGTACAACGACCACGTGGAAGAGCTCGCCGGCATGAACCCGGAGAGGTTCGCGGCAGCCGGGATCGGGCCGCAGGATCTGAAGATGGATCCATTGAGGCAGGTCATCGACGTCCATTCCCTCGCGGAAGACCTGTCAGGCGTGATAGGGAGGATGGAGCAGGGGCTGGGAAGGCCGCTGCGGATACGCTTGGGAGGGCACCCCGCGACCGGAAAAACGATGCTGCGCAACCAGCTGCTTCGCGGCATGGATCTCAAGCTGGTCAACCTGGATAGATACCGGAAGGTCCAGCAGGGCGGGGAGAGCCAGATGATGTCCGGGATCACCGAGGTCGAACCGAGCTATGACATGCCTGCGATAGCGAACGACCTGCGTGAGAGTTCCGGGGAAAGATTATTGTATGAAGGGACATGGATCCTGGCCCCGGAGTTCAATCACGGGATGGGATGGGACCTGACGATCGCGTTCGATTTCCCGCGGGAGGTCTGGGCGCCTTCGCTATGTTTCAGGCAGATACTTTTCAGGAGGAAAGGCCTCGACTCTTTGCTCCCTTCGAAAGAGCAGATGATGGTCTACGACGCCACATACGCCAGATACATAAGGGACCGCCTGGGCGAAGCGGATCTGGTTATCGGCCCGACCGGCGGGTTCAAATCGAATGGAGTATCCGGCCTTCCCGCGGCAGGGCAGTTCAGGACTTCGGTGTTCATGGACCAGCTAAGGCATTTCGGATGAGAAGTCCAGGTAGAATTCCGCGTTAGGATGCGACTTTTTGGTGTGGAGCATCCAGTCCAGTTCCGCCAGCTGCCTCTGGGAAGAGCAGGCGCTGCATTTCATGGTCTGCCGCTGGATGCGGGCGAGATTATCCTGTGTCCAGACGGATTCGAAGCTGAGGGGCCCTAGTTCCGAAGAGTACCAGAAGTCCGGGTTCTCGGTCACGTCAGGATAGAATCGGCATGCGGTCATCTTCGCGGTATCAGTTCCGTACATCGGATGGATGCTCGGCTGTAGCAGGGCGATCAGGCAGGTCTCGGGGACTTTCCTGCCGGTAGGGTCGAAATAATACGTCTGATCATCGAGTTTCTGATCGAATTTCAGGGGCGACCGCACGTATGTCTGGGATCCGGAGAAGATTCCTTGCAGCAGGAGGAGCTCCGCTTCGACCCTGCGGCACGCATCTTCAGAAAATATTATGTTGTGGGATTTAAGGTTCGGAAGGATCGGGTTGAAATGCACGTAATCCACCCCGATCTCGGCAAGCCTCGATGCAAACTCTATGAAATGCCCGCGATTATCCGGATGGACGAGGGACGTGACTCCGACTATCATGTCTTTCGAGCGCCCGAGCTCTTCCCGTTTTCTCACCACGGATTCGATTGTGCGCAATATCCTCTCGAGCGTGATGCTTGCCGGGGGGCGCTCCAGTTTCCTGAACGCGTCTTCGTGGATCCCGTGGATGCTGAAGGTAAGGATGGACGAGTTCCTGGCCACGCAGTCGATGAAATCCGGATCGGACCTGCTTCCGTTGGTGGTCAGGAAAGTGAGGATCCCCTTATCTCCTGAGAATTCCATGATACGGTCGAAATCCTTGTGGAGTATGGCCTCCCCGGATGCGCCCGAGGAGATGTTCTGCGCGAGAGGGCCGCCGAAACTCAGGAGGTACTCAAGCGTCTGGATATAGGTGCTTGCGGAGAGATCGTGCGATTCTTTGCCCTCATGATCCTTCCTGCTGAAGCAGAGCGCGCAGGAGAAATTACAGCGGTTGGTGAGGGTCGTGAATATCTGCAATGGCATCACCCGCTCCCCCCTCAGGAACTTCTCCACCGCCGAAGCGTAATCCAGCGGGGATAGGGGATAGAAGTCGTTCGGGTGGGCGTCCCATCGCGAGCGGATGCTGTCATCCACCGCGGCGATGATGCCGCAGAACGGTCTGAAATAGTATTGCAACGAAGTCAATCCCTGGATTTTCTTCTCTTCCGTTGAAAGCCGATCGGCCTTCACCAGCCGGTCAGGCTCGGCGATTCGGAATATCTCTTTCCTAGAGTTCAACAGTATGTTCTTCTGCGCAAGCATTTCATCACCTGATGATTCCGGTTCCAACGAAGCAATCCTTCAGTATGCAGACCGCGTTGCACCTGCTGAGCGCCTTGATCGGGCCCAGTTTATCGAGCATGCCCCAGAGATTTTCCGGAGTCACGCCGGCAAGCGGAGCGTTGGCCTCTTCGAATGCCGGGGCAGCCAGATACGGGCAGTGGTAGACGCGGGAATCCGGACCTATCACAACCCCGTAGTCGCTTGCAGCCGAGCACTCGCTGATCCCCGGTAGCCGCTTGTACCAGTTATTCCTCAGCTTGACTACGAAATCAGGTCGCAGCCCAGGGAAAATGATTTTGCCTTCAATCATGTCTTTCAATGCTTCGGCCAATTCCGAGCTGTTCGCATCATTCAATCGCGGGACCTGCGGATGAAGATAGAACGGGAATTGGAGGCGCAGCAGTGAGACGCCTCGGAGCGAATTCAGGTACTCGATGGTCCCTACGACGTCATCGCGGATGTGGCCGGAATCGAATGAAAGGTCGGACATTATCCAATCGACATTGATCTGCATCGAAGACCCTTTCCTGGATTTTATTTCGGCAGCTCCCTCCAGGTTTTCCATGAACCGGCCGAGCGCTCCGCCATTGCATCCATGCGCCCGGCAGAATATATCATCCAGGCGGGGGTCGGCCCCGAGAGGGGAGTCGGCGCTGAGGTTCAGCCAGTCGTCAGGAGTATTATCGGACGTCATGAGATCGACGTCTTCCGCTCCGAGCAGGATGCCGTTGGTGGACAATCCGGCGGCTATCCCGCGCTCTTTCGCTTTCCGGATCACGGAGCGTGTCACTGTCGGATTCAGTGTCGGCTCCCCAGTCATGCCGGAGATGATCACCCTCCACATCCCGACGCTCTTATCCGGCCTGCTGTCATAGGCAGAGAAAACCCGATCCACAAGGGCCACGGGCATCTTCGGAGGCGTATCCCCCCAGCTTTTCCGGTATGGCAACCCCTGGCAGTGCAGGCATGAGAATCCGCACTTGGAAGAAGGATGGAATTCGAGTGTAATCGATCTCCTGAACTTGCTGTCGCTATATGACCAGGGTTGGGTCTTGCCCACGATCGTGGTGTCCTCTCCCACCGCTCTGAAAGATCTCTGTATTGTCATAAAATGCGGTCCCAGCCGTATATCCTATGGGATAGACACTTTAAAAAGACACAAGCTGACACATTATATGATGGAGTTGGCATGGCATGCCCGCTTCATTGGCCGGACACTGGGATGGAGTAAAAAAATCATTTTCTAG
This sequence comes from uncultured Microcaldota archaeon, assembly GCA_963804385.1. Taxonomy (GTDB): domain Archaea; phylum Micrarchaeota; class Micrarchaeia; order Anstonellales; family Bilamarchaeaceae; genus Bilamarchaeum. The sequence continues at coordinate 36,463 of CAWDQD010000007.1, read as the reverse complement.
GTTTCTTTATCCTCAACCAGTAGAGTGCCACCGCGATTATTATGAGCAGCAGGAGCATCCATGGGAACCAGTTCTGATTGGATATTACCGTTGTAGGGAGCGAAGGCAATAGCGGAGCGGATTTTGGCAGCGCATTGATCTCCACTGTCTTCACCACGGTGCCGTTTTTCATATACGCGACGGTATATGTACCGGTCACCTTCAACGGCAATGAGAAGTTGCCGGACGCGTCCGTCTTCCCTGTGAGGACTTTCCCGGTCGGATCCGTTATCCTCAGGTCGCATCCACTGCAGGTAAGATTATCCTCCAGCGCCTGCACACTAGGGGCATCTCCTATGAATCCTGAACTTGGTCCCCTTAGATCGAAGCTCTTGCACACGTTATCCAGGCAGATCTGGCCATCGCCGCAGGACGGGCAATAAGGACCCGAACCGCATTGGTACGGGCTCAGGACATGGTTGGCCACCGCGCCGCATCCGGTGATCTGCTGGCAGTTGCCTCCTTTGGCCCCGGCCGGGATGTTGCATGATTGGTCGCTGGCGCAATCTCCATCCGATGTGCATTGATATACCGGCTTAGACGTCGTAGTGCTCGGGTATTGGCAGGTGTGACCCTGGCAGTATTGGCCGGATGGGCATTGGCTGTCAGAGCAGCATCCGTACGCGCTGCACGTATGATTGGCTATCTGGCCGCAGCTGCATTGGACAGCCACGCAGCTCTGGTTGACGCAGCTATCGGCATCAGGGCAGTCGCTGTCCTGCGTGCATTGTACGCATTGCCCGCACGCTACGGTCTGCTCGTTGAACTGCTCCGTCTGGTAGCCGTCTTTCTCAACCGTTATCCTTACGCTGAGGCCGCATCCCGAGAAGTTCAGATGGCCGCTGTCGTCAGAGGTTCCTGAGTACAATGTACCCAAGCTAGAGGCGTCATCCACTATGACGGTGACGCCGCTTATCTGCGAGCCTCCGTTAGACACGGTGACGACATTGCCCGTGCAGTTGCTGGAGAGGCTGGCAGAGAGCTGAGGCAACGTCGGAGGGTTGGTCGGTTCGCTGGTGAACGTATTCACTATGAAACTCTGAGTTGCGCTGACTCCGACATTCGATGATATGTCCATGCAGGATACTGACCAATTGTGGCTCCCATCCATTACGCTTGATACGCTGAATGATATTGCGGTATCGTTGGCTGCCGAGATATTGGTCGCAGTGAGGTTGCCATCCAGGTACAGCGAGCAGTTCATCGTGGCTGAGAAATTGCTCACTACGGTGAAATTGAACGGGACCGTGGAAGTCGTCACTGTGGCTCCGCCCACTGGGCTATTGAGCTGGATTACGGGTATACTTGTATCGACCGCGACGTTGCTCGCCACGCTAGTACCCACATTGTCCGCATTGTCCGCGCACTGGACTGACCAGAGGTGGTATCCATCCGGGATACCGCTGATCGTGAAGAGCGTTGGTGTGTTGTTGGCTGTAGCCGCATTGGTCTGGTTGAGTGCTCCGTCCAGGTAGATGGAGCAGTTCATTGTCGAGGATAGATTGTCCACGGTCGTGAAGTTGAAGTTCACGCTCGAGACATTGAATATCGAGAGGTTGGCTGGGGAATTCAAGGTGACTGTCGGGGGCACCGTATCTACCGTGAAGTTCCTCTTGACGCTCGTGCCCACGTTGCTCGCATTGCTTATGCACTGGACCGACCAGTAGTGGAAGCCGTCTGGGATGGCGCTGATCGTGAAGAGCGTTGGTGTGTTGTTGGCTGTAGCCGCGTTGGTCTGGTTGAGTGCTCCGTCCAGGAAGATGGAGCAGTTCATTGTCGAGGATAGGTTGTCCACGGTCGTGAAGTTGAAGTTCACGCTCGAGACATTGAATATCGAGAGGTTGGCTGGGGAATTCAAGGTGACTGTCGGGGGCACCGTATCTACCGTGAAGTTCCTCTTGACGCTCGTGCCCACGTTGCTCGCATTGCTTATGCACTGGACCGACCAGTAGTGGAAGCCGTCTGGGATGGCGCTGATCGTGAAGAGCGTTGGTGTGTTGTTGGCTGTAGCCGCGTTGGTCTGGTTGAGTGCTCCGTCCAGGAAGATGGAGCAGTTCATTGTCGAGGATAGGTTGTCCACGGTCGTGAAGTTGAAGTTCACGCTCGAGACATTGAATATGGAGAGGTTGGCTGGGGAATTGAGGGTTACTACCGGAGCCGTGGTGTCGACCGTGAAGTTCCTCTTGACACTCGTGCCTACGTTGTTGGCATTATCCTTGCACTGGACCGACCAGTAGTGGAAGCCGTCTGGTATCCCACTTATGGTTAAGATCGTAGCGGTGTTATTGCTCGTCGAGGCATTGGTCTGGTTGAGTGCTCCGTCCAGGAAGATGGAGCAGTTCATTGTCGAGGATAGGTTGTCCACGGTCGTGAAGTTGAAGTTCACGCTCGAGACATTGAATATCGAGAGGTTGGCTGGGGAATTGAGGGTTACTGACGGGGCTACCGTATTTACCGTGAAGTTCCTCGTTGCTGATGAACCCCGGTTGTTCGACTGATCCATGCACGTGACATTCCAGGTATGGACGCCGTCTGATATGCCTGAAACCTGGAACATCGTGGTCGTAGCGTTCTGGACAGATGAATTGGTCTGGTTCACTGCGCCATCCAAGTACATCGAGCAGTTCATGGTGGGCGAAGAGTCGTCAGTCGTATTGAAGGTGAAATTCATCGCTGTGAGATTGGTTATAGCTCCCGACACCGGAGAGATGAGATTGACCACTGGTGGTGTCGTGTCATTGTCCTGAAGGACACCGTAGATGCTCGCGGGGTTCATGTTTGCGAGGCTTAGGGCGGTGGCGCCCGGAGTGTTGTTCAGCAAAGACCAGCCGCTGGAATCGTATTTCCAGAGCTGGAACCGGCTCACATTGTAGCCAGTGAGCTCGCTGCTTAGCCAGCTCCAGACTATGGAGTCTATGGACGGCGCGCCGCTCACTGTCGAGATGTTGACGAATTTCTGTACGAAGGAGACCTTGCCTGCTGGAAGCGATGATGAGTTGCTGCTCCAGTTTATGGTGTAGGCATCGGTGATGGCTACGGTATCGCTGATGGAGAGGTTGGTGTAGTTCTGCATGCTCCCCTTCGGGTTGTCGAAGATGGAGTTGACCATGGTGTAGTTGGACTGGCTGGCGGTGTTGTTGAACATGAAGTCGTTCGAGTTGTTGTAGAAGTGGATGCCCGAGAGAACTGTGTCGTTGGAGTTCGATATCAGGAAACCGTAACCGTTGCCCGTGGCTGTGTCGTTGAGATACGTGGTGGATAATCCTAATACGGTATAGAAACCTGCATAGGTGTTGTTCACGGCCACGTCATTCGAGAGGTTGTTGGATACTGGCATATCAAAGCAGTTGCTCTCGTTATCGCACAGCTGCAATGTGGGGGCGCCGACTCCGAAGGTATATCCAGGATTGACCATGCTTGCGAGATTATATTGGCCCCTTACGCTGAAACCGATCGTGTTGTTGTATGCGAGATCGTTGTTCAGGACGTTCAGGTCCGTATCCTGGAATATGAGATACCCCGGCCCGGAATTGTTATACGCTATATTATTTACCAGTGTGGCTGGTGCATTAGTAAGCCCATCTAGAACAAATCCGCTGCCGCCTTCGTATGCGTCGGTGCCGGTTGTCCCGCTGACGTTGTTTCCGCTCACCAGGTTGCCCCCGTAGTCTATACCTGCGATGTCTAATCCAATGTAGTGGTCGTTCTTGATCAGGTTGTCCGTGATGTTGTCGCCGGAGCCCACGATGCTGAACTCAGAGCAGTTGGTCACCGTGTTTCCGCTGACCGTGCTGTTGTCAAGCACACCTGCCCCGTAGTAGAACGCTGAGGAAACGGTGTTCAGCGCAGTGTTGTTCGCGTATGTGGAATTGTAGCCTGAGATCCCGACGAACCTGTAGACGCCGGAGGCGCTGTCGTTGATGAAGCTCGTGTTCACGCTATCCTCACCATCATAGCTTCCGCCATAGAACGCGGTGGTATTGTAATTGGGGTTGTAACCGAATGCCGTGTTGTTCCGGAACATTGTGTTGGTGTCTACATTAAGCGCCAATCCGTCTGAGGTGCTGACATCGAACTTGCAGTTCCGTATTGTCACGTTGGTCGAATTCTCTATAGCCATGGCGGTGTCGAATTCGAGGTAGTAGAACTCGAAGCCGGATACATTGATCGTGTTCCCCTGGCAATTGATATCGACATTGGATGTGCTGTTTATCAGGATGCACGTGGTGAAGTAACCGGAATAGTATGGTATCGCGCCGTCAGTGCCGGTCAAGGTGCTTGTGAGCACATAGGAGCCCGGAGTGCTTATCTGTTCGCAACCGCTTATAGTGGATGATGGCTCGAGTATGCCATAGATGCTACCTGGGTTCATGCTATGGAGGCTCAATGTGTCCGCCGACGGTATTCGGAGTACTGTTCAAGCTGGTCCATCCGCTGGAGTTGTATTTATAGAGAGCGAAATTGGATTCTGTGTGCCCGGCGGATTCTGAATCGGTCCAGCTCCACACCAGGGAATCTATCGATGGCGTGCCGCTCACGGTGGAGATGTTCACGAACTTCTGGGCGAATGAGAGCTTGCCCGCTGGAAGCACTGATGAGTTGGTGGACCAGTATATGGAGTATTCTTCGCCAGTAGATTCACACTGTCGTTGATGCTCAGATTGGTGAAGTCGGCCATGGTGCCGGATGGATTGTCGAAGATTGAATTAGTCATATTGAAATCAGACGTGCTGACGTTGACCACTCCCTGAACGTCGAAGTCCAGGGTATTGTTGTAGAAATGGCTTCCTGACATGGTGATATTTGAAGCGTATACGTAGAACCCCGCGCCGTAGTTCTCACCATTGCCTGCGGCTGTGTTGTTGATGAACGTATCGTTCTGCGAGAGGTAATCGCGAAACCGGAATTATTGTCATCCAGGGCGGAGTTGTTGATTATAAGGTTATTGTCTCCCAGGATGTAGAGATGCATTTTCGTAGTTGTTCGTGACTGTGTTCCCCGCCATGAGGTTCCATGAACCGTCCAGCACGAAAGTACCGCTATCCTCGCCAGTCCCTTCTACAAGGTTGCCGGTGATATTGTTTCCGGTTCCGTTGACCACGAACGCTTCGGATCCGCTATTGAAATTGATCACGGTGTTGCCTGATATCGTGCTGTTCCGGACTGGCGTGGCATTTACGTTATTTCCCCAGCCGCCGAATATGATCGCCCAATCACAGCCGATCGCGGTATTATTCGCGTAAATGGAATTCAGACCTCCTGACGTGAGGAAGAGGCTCAGGTTGGTGCCGCTGTTATTGATGAAACTGTTGTTTGTGTTGGTGGGATTCCGCATCGGAGAATGCGGTCAGAGACTCCCCCTGGCCGTAAGAGAAGATAGACGTGAACGCTGAATTGTTCCTCACCACGGAGTTCGAGGCGTTGTAAAGCACCACCCCATTCAGATTGGAGACGTTGAGCATGCAGTTCTCCACAGTCACGTTATTCGAATCCTGTATCACCAATTGAGTGGAAACAGAGCTGCCGTTTATCGCATTCATCATATAACCGGCGCAATCGAATGTGACGTTGGCCGTATCGTTTATCAGGATGCATGTGGTGTTGCCGTCTGCGTATGGTATCGCGGCCGTTCCGGTCGCGTTCTCGGAAAGCGAGTATGAACCAGGAGCGTTTATCAGTTGGCAATCGCTCGCCGACTGCAGTATGCCGTAGATGCTCCCCGGGTTCATGCCATGGCGGCTCAATGTATCTCCTACAGTGTCAGGGGTGCTGTTCAGAGAGGTCCAGCCGCTGGAGTTGTATTCCCAGAGCCCGAATTTGGCCGGTGTATAACCGCCTGTTTCAGCAGTGGTCCAGCTCCACACCAGGGAATCTATGGACGGCGTGCCGCTCACGGTGGTGATGTTCACGAACTTCTGGGCGAAAGACGGCTGGGGCGGCGCGCTCTCGTTCGCCGTCCAGGCTATGGAGTACGATTCACCGCTGCCCACGGTGTCGTTGATGGACAGGTTGGTGTAGTTCTGCATCCCGCCCGAAGGATTGTCGAAGATGGAGCCGGTCATGTTGAAGCTGGAAACTCCGGTGACCTGGAAATCAAGCATATTGTTGCTGAAAAGCGTGTTGCCCAAGGTAGTGTTGGCCGAGCTGCTGATATTGACGCCCGCGCTGTCGTTGCTGAGGTAGTTGCCATAGAAGCTGTTGTTGTTTGAGCTGGAAGCGAGGAAAATCCCCGCCGTGTTGTTGCTGGCGCTATTGTTGGATATGGTGTTCCGGCTGGCGCCGGTGAGATAGATGCCGTAGGTCGTATCGTTGAACGCGGAGTTGTTATATACGGTGATGTTGATCGCGGACCATAGCTGTATGCCGGCGAACGTATTATCGTCGCAGCTGTTGTTGTACAGGGTATTGTTCTGCGAACTATAGACGACAATGCCGACTTGGCTGTCGTTCCTGAGTATGTTGTTGCATATCGTATTGTTGGTACTCGACAGCTGCATGTAGATGCCGTTGCCGCGGTTGCTGACATTATTGCCGCATATCACGCTATTGTTGCTCGTGACTATGGCGATGCCGTTTCCGATACCGTTGTCGAGATCGTTGTTGCTGACATTGATGTAGGTGCTCGAAGCCAGCCATATGCCGAAGCCGCTGCCGGTCACGGTGTTGTTGTACAGGGTGTCGTTAACCTCTGAAGAAAGAAGGAAACCTTCGCCTCCGGGGTGGTTTTGGGCGATGTTGTCATGCAAGGTATTGTTGTAGGAATTGGAATTGAGGTAAAATCCTGTTTGGGTGTTGTCATGCACGGTGTTATTGTAAAAGACATTGTAGTGCGAATTATCTACCCGTATGCCGTGCTGGTAGTTGTTGCTGGCGATATTGTTGTACACCGTGCTGTTCGTCATTGAATTGAAGTAGATTCCGGCATCCCCGGTCGAAACGCCGTTGTTGTTGGCGCTATTGTTGTAAAAGCTGAGATTGAGCGAGGAGCCATAGAAATAGAATCCGTAATCTGTGCTGTTGTTGGCCGTATTTCCCGCCATGACGTCGTTGTCGTTGGTACCAGATGCGAATATATAGAAGCCATATTGCCCAAGGGTGACGGTGTTGTTGGTCAAATTCAAATGGACGATCCACAGGCCGGTTTCCAGGCCATAGGAGTAGTTGTAGATGTTGCAGTTGATTATCGTAGCATTAACCACGTATTTGGGGAACATGATGCCTATCTGATTGGAGCTGTTGCTCTTTATCCAAAAACCATTGCAATCCAGCACGGTATTGTTCGCCCACATCCAGATGCAGGCGTTGCTGAGGTTGGCGCCGCTGATGTTGTTGGCAAGGATATATGGGCTGCCAGCGGCATTGGTGATGTTCCTGCAACCCGTGACACTGGTTGACGGGAATGAGATGCTGGCCAGAACGATGAACGCCACGAAGATAAAAAGTTGTCTCATATTGAATAATCCGTAGCTACATTTAAATGTTTTAGGCCCGTCAAATATGCCATAGACCAGACCCAAAGAGAAGATTCGCATGAGCCCAGTCCGGAAATTCGTTGATAACACATTGTCATCACTGAGCATCAGGAACTTCCGGCTCTATTTCTTCGGGCAGATAATCTCTTCCATCGGCACGTTCATGCAGTCCATCGCGCAACCATGGCTGGTGCTGCAGCTAACCGGCTCGGGCACAGCGCTCGGGCTCGTGCTCGCCCTGCAATACCTCCCGACATTGCTGCTCTCGCCGTGGGGCGGCCTGATAACGGATAGGTTCCCGAAGCGGAAGCTGGTCTTCCTCACGCAGATACTGTTCGGCATCCTCGCGCTCGGCCTCGGGGCCTTGATAGCGACCGGAGCCGTCCGGCTCTGGATGGTATATGTGTTCGCGCTGCTCTTCGGCCTTGTCACTACGGTGGACAACCCGGCACGGCAGACGTTCATGATGGAGATGGTCGGCAAGGAGGAACTCAAGAATGCTACCACCCTGAACAACAGCCAGTTCAACCTCGCACGCGTGATAGGGCCGGCCATAGCCGGCGCGCTCATCGCCACCGTAGGCATCACCATATGCTTCATACTCAACGGCATCTCGTACGCTGCGGTCGTGATAGTGCTCCTTATGATGAATGCTTCGGAGCTGAACCCGGCCCCGCTCGTCAAACGCGCGAAAGGCCAGATAATGGATGGGTTCGGGTATGTGCTATCATCCAAGGTCCTTCTCTACACGCTGATAATAGTGGCCATCGTAGGCACCCTCACCTATGAGTTCATGGTCAGCCTTCCCCTGATAGCGCAATTTACGTTCAACGGAGACGCGGGGACTTACGCCGAGCTCACGGCCGCGCTTGGGGTCGGCGCCTTGCTTGGAGGCATCTACATCGCGGGCCAGAAGAAGACTTCGCCTTCAATGCTCCCATTGGCATCGCTCCTCTTCGGGATAGCGGTCATCATAGCCGCTTTTGCCCCGAGCCTGGCCACAATGACACTGGCGCTGGTGGTTGTGGGTGCGTTCTCGATATATTTCATCACGATCGGGACGATAGTCCTGCAGTTCGAGAGCGACCCGGCCATGATAGGCAGGGTGATGGCGTTATGGTCCATGGCTTTCCTGGGCTCCACGGCCATCGGCGGGCCAGCGATAGGCTGGGTCGGGGAGAACATCGGGCCCAGGTGGGGTCTGGCTGTCGGCGGTATCGCGGCGGTTGTCGCGGCTGTGATCGGATATCTTACCCTGATGAAGGAGAAGGGGGTCACCGGGACCGACGAGGAGCTTGCGATCGCGGAAGATATGGCTGAAGGGGACAAACGCATCACTTAAAGCATATTCTTCCTTTATCGATGCATGAAAGACCTGGCTCCGAATATCGTCCGGCAACGGCTACTCATCGAAGGAGTATTCGAGAGAGAAGTCGGCAAAGACACTATCATCGAGTTCTTCCGGCAGATAACCGGAGGATTGGGACTCAGGGCGTATGGTGAGCCGACCATACATATGACGAGCAGCGGGAAAGAGATAAACCAGGGCTTCGACGCTTTCATACCGCTCATAGATTCAGGCATCACTCTGTATGTTTGGGGCAACGCAAAATTCTTCTCCACGGTCATCTACACCTGCAAGAGTTTCGATAAGAAAAAAGCCGTGAAGATAGTGAGGGGGTTCTTCAAGGCCAAGAAAGTGGCCTACCGCTCATTTTGATTTCGGCGAGAAGAACTTTATGGCCTCGGCCAGCTCCTTATGGTTCTTGGCGTATTTGTGGATGTCGATTTTTTTCGTATAGGCTTCGCATGCCTGGACGAGCGCGGTCGCCCCGGCTTGCGTGCCCCACGGGTGCGCGTTGCAGCCGGCTCCCATGGTAGTAATGAAATCCATGCCTTCCATGAGGTCTATGAATTCCGCGAGAAGAGTCGGGTTGAGGCCGCCTGAGACTATGGGGCAGCATTTCTTGATCCCGCGCCAGTCGTCCTCTTTCAGTATGACCTGGTTCGAGCGGTCCTTGCGGTCGAGCTCGATCGCGTAGGCGTTCTGGTCAGGTATGGTGGCCCAGCTCTGCTCGAAGATGTGGCCTTTGTCCTTGAAGCGCAGGATGCTGTGGGCGGAGACTATGTCCTCGTCCGGGCTCCCGGCCATCTTCCCTACTCCAGCTGTCCCGGTATGTATGCCAGAGGCCCCTGCGAGACGGGCGAATTTGGAGAGCACCAGCACGGTGAAGCCGATCGGATTCTCGGGCCTGGTGAAAGCGCCATGGCCGGCGCGGTGGAAGTGTATGAAGACGTCGGAGTATCTCCTACGAAGGGTCTGCACGGCCATCCAGCCGGCTGTCAGGCCGTCTATCAGGAAAGCGTAGCTCCCCGGCTCGAAGCCAGCGTTGCGGATCATCTCGCATCTCTCTATCATGATGTCGAAATCCGCAGCTGACACGTTGAACGAATGGACCTTCTTCCTACCGGTCTTCTTGACGGCAGCATCCATCGCTTTCTTGACGTGCCTCACCATCTTGTCGTAGGGGCAGAAATCCTGGTCGGCCTGCGGCTCGTCGTTCTTCACGAAGTCGCCTCCGCCCACCCAGAAGTCGTAGCAGACCTCTGCGTATTCGGCGGATGTCAGCCCCATCTTGGGCTTCACTATTGTTCCCAAAATCGGCCTGCCGTAGACGTTCAGATACGCGCGCATGTCATCCAGGGTGTAGCTCGGGCCATCGTATTGCTCGAGCATTGATGGCGGGAACCAGACGTCGAGCAGCTTCAGCTCCGCGACCTGCTTCATGCCGAGGACGTTCCCGGCGATGTAGGTGAGTATGTTCTGGACGTTCCCGTGCCGATCGAAAAGCCTCCATGGGTAGGCGATGAAGACAAGTTTCTTCGCGTCGTCCACCTTGTAGACCATCGCGTTCATCCGCTTGGAGAACGGGGTCTCGGTCTTGACCAGGAAATTCGTTCCTGTAGATGATTCCGCGGCGACCTCGCACGCGGCTTGTAGGATATTGAGGCCAGGTTCGGGGACGAGATGGAACGCGCCGAGCATGTATTCGCCGTTTTGCGGGTTGGCGAGATCGAGATCCACATACGCCCTCTGATGGGGGTTGAGTGTTTTCAGCATATCAGGCATGATTCCACCTCTCATCTGATGACGGAGTTATGACTTATAAATCTGTTGAAAAAAACCAAAAGGAATTCATTCGTACTTCAGCGCTTCGACCGGAGGTATGGACGCCGCGTTCCTCGCCGGGGCGATGCCAGCGACTATGCCGATAAGCACCGAGAACACGAGCCCCCCTATGACGAGGGTGGGGTCCAGGACGCTGGGTATGCCGAGCGACGCGAGTATGTAGGATACCGCGTAGCTCAAGGCCACACCGAGCGCGCCGCCTATGAAGCCGATCGTGGCCGCTTCGCAGAGGAAGAGGTAGATGATGTCCCTGTTCTTCGCTCCGATGGACTTGAAGACGCCGATGTCCTTCGTCTGCTCCAGCACGCTCATGAACATGGTGTTCGCGACCCCTATGCCTCCGACCAGGAGGGAGATGGAGGCGATTCCTCCGAGGAACAATGTCAGCGTGTCGGTTATGCTGGATATCGTGGATTGCAATGTGGCTGCGGTGGTTATCGTGAAGTCTTCGGTGGTCGCGGTGACGTGATGGAGGATTATCAGCTCGTCCTCTATCTCGGAGGCGACCGTATCGGTGTCATGGTCCGGCGAGACCACCACGACTATCTGGCTCGCGTCGGTGGACTGGTTGAACAGGGTCTGCGCCGTCCTCTGCGGTATGTAGACCGTGCTGTCAGAGGATCCCAAGCCCGATTGCTGGAGTATGCCCACGACGCGGAAAGGCACGCCGTTGATCTTTATCTGCTTGTTGATCATGCTGAAATCATTGAATGTCTCGTTCGCGATATTGTATCCTATCACGGCCGCGTACTGGTCGCTCGAGCTCAGGTAACGGCCGGATGTCAGATTGACCCCGACGTCATCCGGGAACGCATCCGGCTCGGTGCCGACGATGCTCAGGGTGGCGTTGCGCTCCTTGTATTGCACCTGCTCCCTTTTCGAGAGCCTGGCGTCGAGCCTATACACTCCCGGCAGGCTGCGCAGCACATTGGCTTCCTCGAACGAGAGGGTCGCCTGGCTGGTCTGCACCCCGAATCCCCCGCCTCCTCCGCCTCCGCCGGTCGCGCCACGGGCTGGCCCTGCGCCGCCACCGAAGCCGCCGCCAAGACTAGCAGATTGCTGGCCTCCAGGGCTGATAGTTATGATGTTGGTCCCGAGCGTGCTTATCCTGCTGTTGATCTCCGCGCTCACTCCCAGGCTTATGCTGATCAGGCTGATTATCGATGCGACACCTATGACGATGCCCAATATGGTCAGCCAGCTCCGCAGGTGGCGATGCTGTATGTTCGTGATCGCCAGTGCGAAGATGTCCTTTAGCTTCATTTCTTGGTTCCCTTCCATTTCCTATATCCGAAATACGCTGCCACTATCACTACCAGCGCGATGCCGATTTCCAGATAGCTGAAGCCGAAGAGCCCGCCCCTGCTCCTGGCAGCGGCTGCTGCGCTGGTGGTGGCCCCTCCGCTCGCGCCCCCATTGAGCCTGGCGGCGTCCATGGGCGAATAGATGGTTATGGGGATGTTCTTGCTCAGGTTGTGCTGTATGTTGTCCGCGTCCTTGAAGTCCACCATTATCGGCAGGTTGTACTGGCCGGGGGTCAGGTTCTGCGGGACGTCGACCGTTACCTGGAAGGTCGCGAAATCGTCCACGTTGAGGGTCCCGATGAACTGGTCCGTTGCGCCGATCACGGGCATCGCGCTCTGCGGCTCCGTGGTCACATATACGCTCCTTATGGCGCTGTTGCCGTTGTTAGATATCTGGGCGACCACCTTGGCGCCGCTGGTTCCGCCTGAGATGAAAGACGGCTGCGTCGTCGCCGTGACGATCACGTCCGGGGTCGCGACCACCGCGACGCCTACGTCCTCTGCATAGCTTCCGCCGTTCACCATTACCGACATGGGCAGGTTGTAATATCCGGCTGCGATGCTGGACCCTATGCCCACGGTGATTATCTTGGTCTCGTTCTCGCCCGGAGGTATGCTGTCGAAATAGATGAGCGTCGACCCTATCGGGGTGAACTGGCTAGTCTGGTTGATGTCCACGATCGGGGAAGCGCTGCTGCCTCCGAAATTCTCGAGCGTGAGCGCGAACTGCGCTTCTGAACCGACTTCCACCGGGTTCAGGGATTGCATCGTCACTCCGAACTGGCCCGAGGAAGCGGATACCGTCACTGGACCCACGTATATTGTCTGGTTCACAACGTTCGATAGCTCATCCTGGTAGCTCACAATCAGAGGTATGGTGGATTTACCGCTCGGGGTCGATGATGAGCTGGATAGTATCACGGAAACATTGGTGCTGCCTCCGGAAGGGATCGCGCCCACCACCTGCTGCGTGACGCCTTGGATGAGGAAGGTGGATGAATCCGGGGTCGTTATGGTCACGTCGTTCATGACGCCTCCGGTGTTCTCTATCTGAAGCTGCACCGTCACCGGGTCCCCTGCTTGTATGGAGAGGGGGGTCACGGAAATGGTTTTGACACTGAGTATCTCATGCTGCGATATCTGTATCGGTATCGATACCGGGCTGTTCTTAAGGCCGGTTTTCGATGCATCGCTGAAATAGACAACGTTGATATCGATATTGAAGAATCCGCTGCTCACATTGGCAGGCACTGTGAATGGAATCGTGGTGGTAGCCGTGGCTCCGGTTCCGATATCACCTAATGAGATTTGAGAATACTGGCTCTCCAAAGGAGTCTTGTATTCTACTATCGCACCGGCCGCGGTATCAGTTCCGGAATTCGTCAGGCTGATCTCGAGCTGGGCCACAGTGCCGGGATAGATAGTACCCGGAAGGGTCGTGTGACCAGTCAGCTGCAACGCCGCGTTGTTCGTGGAGAATCCCACTGAGCACATGAGTGCCAATACCAATATCCCTAACCAAACGTTCATCTTCATCGTGTATCCACCTTTATGCTTTCACTTTTAGGTCTTCATGGGTCGCGATCCTGGGTTTCTGGGTGGTCTCCTTCTCGACCTTCCCATCACGTATATAGATCGTCCGCTCGCTGTACGCAGCGACCACGGGCTCATGAGTGACTATGACTATCGTTATGCCTTTCTCCTTCCACAGGTTGTAGAGGAAATCCATCACGACTTTCCCGGATTTGGAATCCAGGTTGCCTGTGGGCTCGTCCGCGAGGATCATCTCCGGGTCGTTAGCTATCGCCCTCGCGATGGCGGCGCGTTGCCGCTCCCCGCCGCTCAGCTGCGAAGGGAGGTTGTTCCTTTTGGGCAGGAGACCGACGATATTGAGGCGGTCGTCCACGATCTTCGCCCTGGCTTTCTCTTCCATCTCGCATATCATGAGCGGCAGCTCCACGTTCCTGAACACCGTGAGCGTGGATGACAGGTTGAACGCCTGGAACACGAAGCCGATCTTCTTGTTCCGGTCCTCGGCCAGCTCGTCGCCGCTCATCTTCGAGATCGGCTTTCCGTCCAGATAGACTTCGCCGCTTGTCGGCACGTCCAGGCAGCCCAGGAGGTGGAGGAGGGTGCTCTTGCCGCTCCCCGAGGGACCCACGATGGACACGAATTCGCCTTTGCGTATCTTCAGGCTTATGCCGCGGAGCGCCTGGAAGACGGTATGGTCTGTGCGGTAGTCTTTCGTAGCGTTCTCAATAGCGAGTATGAATTCGGACATGAATGGCCTCTCGTCAGATATATTTAGCTGCATTTTAAGTCTTGACTTTGTAATGTTAATGTAACCTTAAGGTAATAGTATTTATAAACCTATCCCTGCCTTATTCGATGAGGTGAGATGATGCCCCCCGAATTAGACCTGATTTTCCCCGTTCTGCGCGTGGTCGCCGCACTGAGCGTGGCCGGAGCGGTCGTGGTCGCTTACAAGCTGTACTCCGAGACGGACCGGGGCTGGTACTGGCTCTCCCTCCTGCTCTCTGCGTTCTTCATGGCGCTCTCGCAATGGCTCATCATATTCTTCCCGCTTATAAGAAGCCCCGAGGCGCTGGGCATATTGAATGACGCGAGCGAGATCGTAGCCACGCTCCTCTTCGCCGTCTCATGCTACGGGATATACAAGACCATGAAAGACATCCGAAAGAGGGTAGAATGAAAACCGTACTATTCTACTGGAGCAAGGGGGCGGATACCCGCGTGCGGATACTCAAGGAAATCCGCAAGTGTGGCAAAGGCAACGAGCCTTGCTACCTCAACACGATAGCCGCCAACATGAAACTGAGCCATGTGGGCATCAAGAAGCATATAGACCTCCTCGTAGAAGAAGGCTATGTCCGGATCATCAACCCCGGAGGGAAACCGCTTTTCCTCGAGCTGACCGAAAGCGGTAACGAGGTGCTGGACGAATTCGAAGGCAAGCAGAAGAAGGGGAGATGAATGGCCAAAGACGAAGGTCTCTCTTCCGGACTCAAGAAGTCGCTGTATGGCGCATCGGTCGTCATCGCGTTCATCGGGATCTTCGGACTGCTGGTATTCACGTTCATGGTGAACGACGCGCTGGACAAGACCCAGGCGGCACTCACATCCAACATAAACGCGGTCGAGAGCGACCTGACCAGCCTCCAAAACGTGGCCGGGGACGCAGAAGCCGCGCTTGGAAGCGCCAATACCACTGTCAATGAGCTGCAGGACTCCATAACCCCGCTCGCGGACGGGCTGGACAGCACCAGCAGCTCCATCAGCTCGATAGCGCAGGCCGCGTCCTCCATCCCGATGCTCGGCTCCGGCATGACCGGCGGGTTGACCGACGCCGCCACGTCCATGCAGGACTCGGCTACGGAGCTGCGGAATGCGATCTCCGGCTTCTCCAATGTGGAGGGGAACGTGTCCGGCATGCAAGAGTCCGTCGCTGGGATAAACAGCGACATCGCCAACCAGATCGCGGATCTTGAGAGCACCAAGACCTCCATAAACGATATATTCGGCATGCTCGAGATCGCGAACTTCCTGTTCTTCATAGCGGTGATATGCATGTTCGGAACGTTGATTTTGAACTCTATTGCCGGGTTTATGTAGTATTTATCACGGTGTTTTCCCGAATTTTTGATACCAAGGAACATAAACCGATATGTTCAAATGATTCTCCATGTACCTCAGGATACACCAGACGCAGGCAGGCAAGGTCGTTGCCGTATGCGACGAGGACCTCGTGGGGAAGGTGCTCGATGACGGCAGGGTCTACATGGACCTCGACCGCTACCGGTCGTTCTATGTCGGGGAGAAGGCGGACCCGGAGGCCGTCAAGAAGGCCCTGCGCGGGTTCGTATCCGCGAACCTCGTGGGGAAGGATTCCGTGGGCTCCGCGGTCGATGCCGGGGTTGCCGGGAAACGGGACATTATGTATATAAATAAGACGCCATATATCCAGATTTACAATATTTGACTGGTGGGACTGTGAAAAACCTTGCAATCGTAGCCGATGACAAAGTCGGGCTCTTAGCTGACATATCATACGTACTGGCAAAATCCAAGATAAACATCGAAGCCCTCAGCGTGGATGTCATAGGGGGCAAAGCCATAATCACCATGACCATATCCGACGTCGTGAAAGGCAAGGACGTCGTGCAGGGCGCCGGATACAAGGTCGAGGACCCGAACACCACGATCGTGAAATTCATCGAGAAAGCGGGCGAGACGGAGAGGATAACGGGCATGCTCTCGAAGGAGGGCCTCAACGTCCAGACAGTCAATGTCATAGCCAAAGACGACAAGATGACCGTCCTCGGCATATCCACGGACAAGCCGAAGAAGGCCGCGATGATACTGCGGCCCTACCTGATAACGAACGATTCGGCCTATTGATCTATGAAGACCGTTCCGCCGCCCATGGCACCTAGGATTTCCCCTCCGGACTTTCTGGGTTTGGTCTTGCGCGGAACTGATCCACTCAAATGGGTCGATGGCGCTTCCGGAAGTGGGTAGTGGCGCAGGACGCCATCATCCATGCAGACAAAAGAATCTTCAGTGAAGCCTAGTATGAATCTGGTTTTTGGAGCCGCCGACGGATTCGCTCCAGTTGTTGCGGGAGTTTCAGGGGGAATGATGTGCTTCAGCGCGCTCGATGTGCCGTCAGGCGAGACCGCGTACACCCGATTACCGATCATGAATTTCTTGCAGCCTTCCCTTTGACCGACATAAACCACTCCCGGGAACCGGGTTACGTTGCTGGCGCTCGAGGAATCCGGAGGCGTGAGGATGTTCCATTCCTGGGTGTCGCTGACCAGGGGGATCTTCTTCGCCGGAACCTGCTCGAACATCACTTTGCGATTCACCACATCGATCTCGCGCATCTGGCCGTTCACCCGGAACCTGGGGCCATGCTCGCCCCATCCGTATGAGAACACTTTGTCCGTCGGTTTGGGTGCGAGACGGGCCGCTTCGTTGAGAGGCTCCACTGCCTTGAGAGGATTCGGTTTGAGGGGGGCTAGTTTTATGAAGCCACGAGCGTCTTCCCGGCGGTCCAACTTGTGAGCAAACATGATTAATTATGTGTTTGAAACAGTTTATAAATATATGCGAATTTACATTTATTAACACAGGAAAAACCCGAGCGGAAAAGGAAGGATTGGCTGGCAGGATTAGATATCTACTTCGGCAAATCTCTCTTTCTTGTCGGCTCTCATCTCTCTGTATTTCCCCTCTTTAGCCAGTATCACTAGAGCAATCCCCTTCTCCTCAATTCTTCGACCGAGATCGGCACGGTCGCATGACCATTGGCAGCCGATGCGACATCGACCGGACGGGTCTCGTGGTTATCATCTATAGCCTGAACAATCGCCTCATCCAGACTCGCCGCCGGGTTCGGCTTGGTAGGTCCGGAAGACTCGGAGGGTTGCACCTGGGTTGGGACCGCTGTTTCTCCGGACTTGGATTGTTCCGGTGGAAGCGGGGTTTGCGTCCTGAATGGCTGCGGCGTGCCATTGGTTTTTGGTGGGGCTGGCTTTACGGTCGGTTCTGGCGTCTTTGGTTTTTGTTCTGGAGGCATTGAATATCACTGAGTCTATTATCCGCCAAACTATTTTTAAATATATTTAATTTACCAAAAACTAACACAGCATAAGCTCGATATCCGGCTTATAATTCGACTTCCACGCTCTTCTCTTTCTTGTCCGCTTTCATCTCACCGAATTTCCCTTCTTTGGCGAGGGCCAGTATGCTTTCAACTTCTTGGTACTTGCCGTAAATCAAATCCCCAGCCTCTTTGTATTGCTTTTCTTCATCCCTCAATTCAAGGAGGCGCTCCTGCTGCTTCTCGAGACGGTTCATGAGTTTCTCTAGTTTCGGGTTCGGCCGCTCAGCGACCGGATAATATGCATCGGCAGCTGCGCTCAGCGTGGGGAAAGAGCGCACATCCATGCCTTCGTATTTCGATAGCGGGGAAAGGGAGATGTCCACGACCTTGCCTGAATCGACGAACATGCACGGCTTCGGATTATTTTTTATATTCTCGATCTCGTGCTCGAGGCGCGAGATATCATCCTTGGATAGTGAAGTGCCTGCGGCCTTCTCGTCGATCTTAGCGCGGTGCAACGCCTCCACCACGTATTCCTTGCCCATAGGTAGCTTCATGAGCGAGACGATGATATACCTGTCAGATGGCTCGATGCGTTCTGCCGGGACGTTCTTCGGAAGCGAATACGGCGCCCCGGCCTTGATCTCGCGGTCAGACCAGGATTGGAAGGTCGTCGCGCTGACCGTCTTGCCATCCCGCACCAGAACGGCGTTCCCTTCACCAAACATCTCGAATATCAGGCTGCCCTTGTCGAAATTGAAGGCGACGATGCGGTCCTTGTTGACCTGCTCCAGCGAGAGGAGCCTAGCATTGTCGAGCTCTTTGCCGACTTTCTCCACGAATTTGTCCGTCAGCTCGCTGGATTCTATTATCATGGTCTGATGGATACGGATGCCGAGCTCGCAGAGTATCTCGGTGGTGCCTATCTTGAGACGGTAAATATTCTGGCCAATCTTTCGCATGCGGTTGAAGTGCTTCCCTACCAGGTGAGAAAGCTCCTTCACCATTGTTGAGTATTCGAGATTGTTCATCTTGTGCATGGATTATCTATGGCGGGAGAGGTTAAAGAAAGTTGACCTGGACGCACGCATTGGCGTTTGGTTTATCCCGTCTGCCTGCCTTTCAAGGGTGCGTCAAGAGATTCTTTATGAATGATGATGGGGCTTTTGAATTTCAGATTCCTTAGGTAGTTCGCGTAATCCGATCGCATACCTGCTTCCGGAATGATTAAACCGCTGAAAACAGATGGATTCTTGTTGAAGCCCGAGGGGAGTCTGAGGTCACGGTATTCATTTGAGTTGTGCATTATGCCATACTTCACTTCGACCCGGCCCCCTTTTCCGTAAACCGGCAGAACGGGGGTCGCTTGCCTGAGCAGCTCCATAATCCCAGGCAGATTCCGTGTTATCTCTTCAGTGACTTCTCTTTTTTCAGAAGAATTGCTCATAAGGCTTATCGTTTCCATGGGCATTGGCAATTTCATTTCCATAGAGAACATAGTGCCAATCTCAACCGCACCGGCTTTTACGAGATCCTCGATACAATGAGCGTTTTGGATGCATCTCTGCAATTTCGCGGAGTCCATGACATCGATGTATACGTTGATTCCGAATTCCGGGTCTGCCGGTATGAAACCGCGCCTGTAAATCGCGCTGAGAACGAATGAATATTCTGGTTGGGGTTTATCATCGGTTATTGCATACGATTGAAGCTTCCTTATTTGAGCGAGTTTCTCTTTAGCCGCAACTTTAGGCAAATATCCTGCGAGACTGATTGTTATCACACCGACATCCGTCCTTTTCACGGATAGTATCGGACCCCGGTCTTTTTGCAACTCGCTGCCATCAATCGAATGGAGACTGTTGCTCTCTTTACCTACCAGCCCAGGGTTCAGGCTGCCGTACCAAGGGGTCGCATCGATCTGGATGGTCCTGCCATCCTGCGGATCAGTGATCTCGACCCAATTCTGAAGCCTTCCGTCCTGCATCACGATCCTTGGTTTCAGTTCTGGGTTATGAGCCAGGATATCAGAGTACATCCTTTCTGCGATGACCCTGCAATCCACGTATTTTGTCTCATCGAACGTCAAATGGAGCGACCCGTCAATCATCGCAGAAGCTCCGGCGTATAAACTGATGCCATCGCCTAAAACAGGCCCAAGTCCGACTAAGAGATCGGGTGTTTTATGCTTATCGAGATAGGACTGGGCCAGGGATTCTGCTGAGTCGCTTGCCATACATATATTGTGCTCCAAAGGCTTTTTAAATGTTAATTTTAGTGGTTAATCATGCTAAATATTCATTGATTGGGATGAACACGGTCATAACTAGAAGGAGCAGCATTTTATCCCTAATCTGGCTATCTAATGCATGGACCTTGAGGCAGAGCTGCTCAAATCGCTTCCGAAAGAGGAGCTGGAATCGCAGATAGCCGAAAGGATCAAATCGTTCCAGGGGCTGCTCACGCGGGAGGTGGCGCTCAGACTGATCGCTAAGGAGAAGGGTCTCCTCAAAGCTGAGGAAGAAAAAGAATACATACTCGGCCAGATACCGCGCGGGGCCAAGAAGGTCACGTTTCGGGCAGAGATCTCCAGGATATGGCCGGTCGCGACTTACGCTTCCGGGAAACGCTCGAGAGTCGTCGAAGTATCCGCGGATGGGACCACGGTGCCGCTCGTGCTCTGGAACCAGGACACCGAGCTCGGCAAAGGGATCCGGCTCAAGGACGAGATAATGGTGAAGGGCGCGTACGAGAGCAACGGCGAGATGCACCTGGGATACAGCGGAAGGATAGAGGTCTCGAAACACGCGACGTTCTCGGAGCTCGGAAGCCTCATCGAAGGCGAGAGGGCGCACGTGCGGGGCTTCGTGTCCAAGGTCTCCGGACCGTCCAGCTTCACCCTCAGCGACGGGAAGAGCGAGACGGAGTGCATCGTCAATGAAGAGCGGGTTGCGAAACTGCGCGAAGGGGACGAAGTGATCCTCGAAGGCGCGCAGGTCAAAGAAGGGAGACTGCTCATAGACGGTTCATCACGCATGCACATGCGCAGGACCAAGGAGATGCTGATCGGCCAGATAAAGACGCTCGAATGCGAGGGGGAGAAGCTCATCGCGAAGGTCGGCGAGAGGACATTGAGCCTGGATCGGAGGAACGCGCTGCGGCTCATACGGGTCGAGGCGGCGGACGATATCGCCCTCTCGACGATTGTGAGCCTTAAAAAGCATGCGCTGATAAACACGAAAGTAGCAGTGAAGGCGGAGGAGAAGGACGGGCAGATAGTGATAGGTGGTTGAAATGGCGTCGAATCTCAAGGTTGCGGAAGCGTTCCAGAACGATATCGGACGGGGAATCGCCAGGATAGACTCCAAGGCCAAGAGCGAGCTGGGCGTCTCGACAGGGGACATAATCAAGCTCATCGGGAAGAAATCCGCCCTCGCCATAGTATGGCAGGCGCACCCAGACGACGATGGCCTCGAAATGATAAGGATGGACGGCATCCTCAGGCAGAACGTGGGCGTCGGACTTGGGGAAAAGGTCCGCATCGAGCAGGTGCAGACCAAGGTCGCGAAGAAGATAGTGCTCGCGCCGCAGGAGGCGGTCCGCTATTCGGTGGGATTCGACCAGTACGTCAAGAAGAGATTGATAGGAAAACCCATACTCAAAGGGAATCTCCTCCCGGTCGGCATATTCGGCACCTCCATCCCGCTCGTAGTCACGCAGGTGTTCCCGCAGGGCCCGGTCATGATCACTGAAGAGACGGAGATAAAGATAAACCGCGAGCCCATGAAGGACATCAAGAACGTCCCGAACATCACGTACGACGATGTAGGCGGGCTCAAGGACACCATACAAAAGGTCCGCGAGATGATCGAGCTGCCATTGCGCCATCCCGAGATATTCGAAAGATTGGGCATAGACCCGCCGAAAGGCATCCTGCTCTATGGTCCGCCCGGAACCGGGAAGACGCTCCTGGCCAAAGCGGTCGCGAACGAGAGCGACGCTAACTTCTATTATGTCGGGGGGCCCGAGATAATCAGCAAATACGTGGGAGAGAGCGAAGAGAGGCTCAGGAAACTGTTCGCTGAAGCACAGGAGAACGCGCCATCGATAATATTCATAGACGAGATAGACGCGATCGCCCCGAAACGGGAGGAGGTCATCGGGGAAGTCGAAAAAAGGATGGTCTCCCAGCTCCTCACGATAATGGATGGCCTGAAAGCCAGGGGCGAAGTGATAGTCATCGGAGCCACCAACAGGCAGGACACGATAGACCCGGCGTTGCGCAGGCCCGGAAGGTTCGACCGCGAGATAGAGATCGGCGTGCCGGACAAGCAGGGCAGGAACGAGATAATGAACATCCAGGTCAGGAACATGCCGCTCGACAAGGACGTGAACGTCGCTGAGATAGCCGCCGTGACCCACGGATACACTGGTGCCGACCTCTCGCTCCTATCCAAGGAAGCCGCGATAAAATCCCTGAGAAGGGTGCTCCCCGCGATCAACATCCAGGAGGAGACGATATCGTCCGAGATACTAGAGCGCCTGAGCGTCACGCGCGAGGACTTCTTCAACGCAATGCACGAGATACAGCCATCCGCGCTGCGCGAGTTCTACGTGGAGCGGCCGTCCGTGAAATGGGAGGACATCGGCGGCCTGGTCCAGGTGAAGAGCGAGCTGCAGGAGGCTGTGGAGATGCCGCTCAAGAAGCCCGAGCTGTTCGAGAGGATAGGCATCCGCCCGATAAAGGGGATACTGCTCTACGGCCCGCCGGGAACCGGGAAGACATTGCTGGCCAAAGCGGTCGCGAACGAGAGCGAGGTCAATTTCATCGCCACCAAGGGCTCGGACCTGATGCACGCGCATGTCGGCGAATCGGCCAAGCGCACAAGGGAGCTTTTCAGGAAAGCGAGGACAGCGGCCCCGAGCATCATCTTCATAGACGAGATAGACACCATAGCCAGGTCGCGCTCGTCCAACAGCCCTTCGATAATCCACGAGGACATCGTGAACGGGATACTCGTCGAGATGGACGGCCTGCGCAGCCTGAAGAACGTCATAGTGATAGCGGCGACGAACAGGCCGGACATGCTGGACGCGGCGTTGATCCGCTCCGGCAGGTTCGATAGGCTGATAGAGATCCCGCCACCTGACGAGGCTGCGAGGATGGAGATATTCAAGATATGCACCTCCAAGATGCCGCTGGAGAAGGACGTCATTCTAAAAGACCTTTCCAAGAATACAGATGGATATACAGGAGCGGACATAGAGAACCTGGTGCGTGAAGCCGGGATGGCCGCGATAAGGGAAGGCGCCAAGAAGGTCGCCATCAAGCATTTCGAGGCCTCGTTCAAATCCATAGTCCCCACGATAAAGAAGGAGGACGTGGAGAGCGTCCAGAAATTCAAGATGAGCGCCGCCACGATGTACAGGTGAAGACATGAGGATAATGCTGTTCGGGAAGCTTATGCTGATCGCCATATGCGCGCCGCTGCTCTACTTCGGGCTCGCGCCAGCGGTCGGCATGCTCGAGACGGCGAAACTCATAGCCATCGGCACAGTGGCATCTGTCGGCATAGTCGCTTTCTATCCCGAGATAAGGGGGATCAAGAACGGCGACGCCGTGTCCGTGGTGCCTGATTCCGCGATACCGAGCCTGATCGGGAAGATGGGCACTGCGGCGGCTGACGGGAGGAAGAACCAGAAGATAAAGGTCAGGCTCGACAACGGCTCCGAGGTCCTCGGGCTGATAGAGAGCTACACCGGGATAATAAGCCCGCCGAAGGTCAAGCTCATATACGAGGAGAAGCTGGCGCCAGGCCAGGAGAGATTGATAGAATAACGGAGATGGGAAATTGTACGGCATCAACCTTGAGAGGGATGAGATATTCCAGATAGCCATCAGTGTCATAGCCATATCGTTCGCGTTCGCGCTAGTCTTCGCGAGCCCCGAGGGCCTGCTCAGCCATCCCTTGGAATTCCTCGTGTTCATAGTCCCGCTGCTCGTGACGGTCGGGAGCGGATTCATCCTGCATGAGATGTCCCACAAGCTCGTGGCCATGTACTATGGCGCGCAGGCGAGGTTCAGGATGTGGGTGCAGGGCCTCGTCATCATGCTCATAGGATCGATCTTCGGCGTGCTGTTCGCGGCCCCCGGAGCGGTCTACATCTACTCGAACAACATCAACAAGCGCCAGAACGGGATAATCTCCCTGGCAGGCCCGATGCTCAACCTGGTCATAGCCGGGGTCTTCATCGGCCTGCAGTTCCTCGCGCCGATCCGGCAGTCGTACAGCTTCCTGCTCCCCAACGGGACAGACCTAGCTGGCTACGGGATATCGAACGGCGTGCTCCAGGTATGGTGGTTCGGCGCCGCGATGAATATAATGCTCGCGCTCTTCAACATGATACCCGCGTTCCCCCTCGACGGGAGCAAGGTCTTCGCGTGGAGCAAGCCCGCCTGGGTTGCGTTCATACTGCTCCTGTTCTATGTAGGGATCATGGTCATAGGCTGGGAGATCGTCATCGGATGGGTCATCCTGCTGCTGTTCTTCGGCCTGCTCTCGTTCCTGCTCTTCGGGGACATGGGCAAGAGGCTGAACCAATGAAAGGCGCGGAAGCCGTACTGACAAGGACGAAGGTCATCGGCAGGGACGCGCTCATCAAGAGCCGGATAGCCAAAGGCTACCGCATCAAGGAATTGGATTCCAGGCTGCGCTCTGAAAGGACAAAAATGGAGGCGCGGCTATTGAACAAGGCGAAACTCGCCGGGGTCCCGTGCCCTACGGTCCTGGAAGTGGACGAATTCGACATAGTGATGGAGAGGATAGATGGCGAGCGGCCGATAATGGACGCGTCGGATTGCGAGAAGGCCGGCGCATTGCTCGCGAAGCTCCATGCCGCGGATATAATCCACGGGGATTTCACTCCCGCCAATCTGTTGACTGACGGGAAAACATTCTATGTCATAGACTTCGGCCTGGGCTTCATCTCAAACGACATAGAGGACAAGGCCGTGGACGTCTTCACCATGCTCAGGATGATTCCGGATAAGAAAGAGAGGTTCATCAAGGGCTACAGCTCGTATGCCAAGGCGTCAAGCGTGCTGAAGAGAGTGAAGGACGTCGAGATGCGGGTCCGGTACGCGCAATCATAGCTTCATTATCGTCCCTTTGGCCGGGAAGACGAAATCGCCCCACATGGTCGCGGTCTCGATGTTGCGCAAGGAAGGGAATTCGGCCTTGAGCCTCCGCATTATGGAATTGAACTTCTGGTAATCCTCCACCATTATCTCCAGCTCGATGTCCCAGGGTGCGATGACCGTCACGACGTGCAGGATGTTTTGGTCCTGCTTGGCGATCTCGAACAGTTTCTTCTCATCGTCTTCCGAGAAGGAATCGAAATACAGGAACGCCTTGTAGAACTCCAGTCCGAGCTTCTGGTAATCTATCACGGCGGTGTAGCAGACGATGACGCCCTTGTCCTCGAGTTTCTTCATCCTGCTTCTAGCTATATCAACGGTGGTCCCCGCCTCGCCCGCGAGCTTGACCAGCTTCATCTTGGAGTCGTGCAAAAGCGATGACAGGATCTTCCGGTCCATCATGTCCAGTTCATTCTCCTCTATCCTGCCGAACATGTAGTAGTAGTCTTTCGGCTCCGGATAGAAGACCTTTTGGGGATACGCATATGCAACGACTGCGATGCCGGTGAATTTCTGGAGGATTATGCGGCTGTATCTCGAGAACAGCTCGTTCTTCTTCTCGAAGAAGTCCCGGTTGTCTTTCGCGAAGAATGTCAATCCCACGTCCCATGCGCCGTCCGCGGTTCCCAACCAGAACAGGTCCGCGCGCTTCTTCAGTTCATCGAAAAACCCTTCCCTCTCTTCCTCGCTGCCGCCTATCTTGAGGTATATCTTGTAGCCTTGGTAGCCGAGCTTCGAGACGTTCAACCAGGTCGCATAGCCGGAGATGATGCCGCGTTTCTCCAGTTGCGAGATGCGATAGCGGACGGTCTCGCGCGAGCGTCCGATTTTTTTAGCTATTGCGGTCTCGGATTGGCGCGCATCCCAATCCAGCTCGTAGAGCAGGCGCATGTCTATTTTGTCGAGGTTTTCTTTCATTATTATGTAATTCATGGAATTTTATTTAATTATATCCATTTTTCGCTGAAAATCTTTTAGTATATTTAATATAAGAAATAATGTCAATTAATGACTATGTGTGTGCAAAACAGACTGGTCGCAAAAGTCCAGTCTTCACGGATAGTGCCTTCCCCAGGCTACCAGAACGAGGAGGCCATGCTGGATAGCATAGTGAAAAGCTGCGACTTAAAGCAGACGCTAATACAGACCGGAAACTATGTGGTGCGGGAAGGGCCGAACATCGAGAGCGGAGACTCGCGCCTCCTTGGAGAGGGAATGCTCATGACGATAGAGTTTTGCGCGCGGATCTACAAGAGATGCGTCGATGCCGGAGTATGGCCGCCAGCCGTACTGCTGGTACCTAACGACATAGCGCCGGAAACATTCCAAAGCCTTGCTGAGGAGCGGGCGTTCAAAAAAGGTTACGAGATTCCGGTAGAGGTCCGCGCCCTGCTGGCTGCGGCAGGCATGACTAGCAAGCCGACTTATTTCTTCAACCGCGATTTCCGAAGGACGGAGAAGGAGACGGCCAGGGAATTCAACGGCATCAGGAATCGCATCGCAGCAGGAGGGACCGCGAAACTAATCGTGATCTTCGAAAGTTTCGCCCAGAACCTGGCGGCAAAAGCTCTCAGGACGGGCAGGGTGAAGCATGCTGAAGATATACAAAGCGAGCCCTCAGGCCGAAGAAGGGCGATCGTACCTTCGAGCATAGTCGACACATTCAGCAGAAGGCCGCAGCTCTCTCCTCAGGCAGTGACCATCACCAATCCTAACGGCGCGCCATATTGCTCGTTCCTCGCCGCGACGGTTTTCCGGGAATTCGAGAGGCTAGGCTTCGAGAATATGATTAGCACGATGGTCAAGGAGGAGTACCCTTGCCTGGACAAGGCCGCGGCATCGTACAAATACCACTTCGAAGGAAAGATGTCAATACGCAACATCTACCTTGATGGCGCGAGCGTCTTCGCCGACAGCACGATAGCCTAATGAATATAAATTGTTTTATTTAATATCACGATGTGAATCTTGATAGAAACATTCGTGCCGCCATGACCAGATCGGTCCATGAAGGCGGGAGCTACCTGATATCCGCGCCAGAGCATAGAAAGGTCGGCGAGATCGAGAAGGGATGCCGCAACAGGATGATGAATGAGTTGCGGCGCGCCATGCCGCAGATAAGCGAATGGAACGGAGGGCGTTCCGACCAGAGCGTCGTGCTGTGCCCGCTGGATTCTTCGATCAACTTCTCGAGGCACCATGGCCCATATGGGTTGATGGCGGCGCTCATGTATGAGGGCGAACCGCAGCTCGGGGCGATCTTCCTGCCCAAGCATGGGGAGTTCGTGGTCGCTGAGAGGGGAAAGGGGGCGTATTACAACGATTCGAAGATAGTCGTGCCTGAACGCGATGAACTGCATGGTGCCATAGTCCGCTGCGACCACCTGGTCTACGATGGGAAAGAGCAGGTCGGTTGGGTCATCCAGGCTTTGATAGAGAACGAAGTGGAGTGGCAGAATTTCGGTTCTCCGGCAGAGGCTTTCATGTCATTGATCCGCGGGAAGGTGGACGGGTATGTCTCGCCTTGCATAGACCCTTCGCATGTAGGCGGCTATCTCATGATGGAAGAAGCGAAGATAATGGTCACCGACAGCAGGGGCAAGGCGCTCGACAACGAATCCACTAACGTAGTGGCTGCGAAGCCGGGCCTCCACGAGCAGCTGCTCGAGATCATAGGTAACGCTTTATGAGGTGATATCATGACCGTTAATTCGAAAAAAATCGTGTTCTTAGACCACCGGGCCGGCTATCTAGATGCACGGAAATTGGCAGCAGATAGGGGCAAAAAACTGGCATCCAATGTATTGCATGACGACTATCTGGTCAGGACGAACAAATGGAGGTCTGCATGGCCATATTCGCTCGAGGAACGGATGCCGCATTGGGCATGGGCAAGGGAAGTGCTCGTGTATCCGGCGCCAGGATTGGAGTTCATAAAGGGGAAGGATGTCTTCGATTCTGATACGCACTGGTGTCTACCAGCCGAGTATCTGGAACAAAAATACCTCAAGACGGATCTTTTCAGAAGGGGAACGTTCAGCGAACGTGGGATGGGTCTGATGGTCGATCCGGAGGATCTCAGAGAAGAAGGCGGCAGGATCGTGGTCATCCCTGCTTCAATCACGGTAATGTACCCTTTCATTCAGAAAGATGCGTCTTCTGGAAAGGTGGATGAAGAGACCGGAATCCCGCTTGATCGCGAGTGCCGGGCAGAACTGGAGAAAAGGATACTTCGCAGGTCGATTGGCAATGGAGTGGTGCCTCTTGCCCGCGCCTATGATCCGCATGGGGACTTCAGACTGACCATCTTGGCGGATAACCGGACCGACGATCCTCTCGGGGTGGCGATGGAAGTCACCGAACCCAACACCTCCGAAAAGCCATGGCATAAACGGCTGGGAGAGATGTTGGGGATCGTTCGGCCCTAAGAGAACGCTTCCAATTTGGAGATCATATCAAAGCCGCTCTCAGCCCTTCGAGCACCTTTTCGAAGAAACCTTCCGGTATGGTCTTGCCTAGTTTTGGCGGGCAGCCCGCGTTCATCATGCCTCCGAATTTGAGGAGATTCTCGCTTCCGGACCAGATCTCCTCGAGGCTCTGGTTCTTCAGGTTGCCTTGGATGCTCACGTCGTCGCCGGGGCATCTGAATGCCACACCATCGCGCCGGATGAACATCCCGTGCCCGAGCTGCTGGCAGGGGCGCACGCCCACGTACGGGCTGACGCCGTCGCGCTCGACATCATCGAGCGTGTAGATGCCGTTCTGTATGGCCCATGCGTTTATCTTCACGTAAAGGCTGACGAGCTCTGCCTCGGATGGATTGATGGAATTGTAGACGGAGGCGTCCCTGCAGGATCCGGAGACCATGGTGGGGGAAGAGATGATGTAGATGTGCCTGCGCCTCGCCCATACGTGGATATCGAAGATCTCGTCATAGTTGCTCTTCAGTATCGGGTTCAGGATTATCGAAAGCCGTGTCGGCTCGCCTGGTATGAAATCGTTGAAGCCTGAGGCTGCGAGGAGCTCCATCGCGCGGTTCCGGACGTCCGGATAATTGCTTCGCCCCACTATCCCTGCCTGGGTCTCGGGATCGAACGAATTCGCGCCCAGGAGTATCGTGGCGCCGAAATCGCGGATCCTTATCGCCAGCTCCTCCGGGGTCAGACCGTGGACGCTCTTCGAGATGCGCCCGTCGCCGAGTGCCGTCGCTTTCGTGAATATCATCGGCGTGATATCGCGCGTCGCGAGGTACTCCAGGAAATGGAGCAGCGTCTTCGTCTCGAGGGGCTCGCCGGGGCCGATTATCTTCACCGAACGCAGCCCGAGCGCCTTTCCCTGGTCCACTACGCTCAGGACTTCTGAATCGGTAAGGAGCGCATTGCGGATCTGCAGCAGCTTCGCGGTCGGGTTGAAGCAATGCGAGCACCGGAGGCTGCAGCTAGGGCTCCCCGTCATATCGAGATCTATGGATAGCATCTGCCCTTTTTGCGCGGCCTCGCTAAGAACGGATTGGGGGAAATTCCACCCCTTCGTATCATTCACATGGCCGGTCGGGAAACGACCTGGAAACTTCACAGCCACATCCGGGAACTCCAGTTTCTTAATTTGTGTTTGCATGGAGTAATTAGTGCAAACAGGGCCGCATTAGCCTGGTCCTTGTCCAGACAAGGGTTTTGATGGTTTTTACGACGTGGCTGACGCTGGAAAAATGATGATTATGGGTGAATAGAATCGGTTCTGGAGCCCCATGACTTTCGTGATTGTCGGCATGAGCTAGAGCAAATTCCTCGACTGGAGATGCCTCAAGAGAGTTTGGATATCCTCATCAGAACCTAAACGAATCAGTTTTTCTATTTCTTGAATAGCTTCAAGTCTAGCAGTTGGCATTTCAAGCGTCGCGGCCGGTTCGTGGTTAACCAACGCCACCCCCGGAACATCAGACGAGAAGTCATTGACAAGGACGTAACGCCTGCCGGCGTCGCGATCTGAAACACCAAAGCAGCGTGCCACGCGGCCGCTAAATTCATGATACCGTTCACGCATAAGGAAAAGGGCATTGAGATCATTGATATTACTTGGCCTACCGTTTGGAATGGCAAACGGATTGTCGGGCACGTACCAGCCGTCCCGGGGAGGCAGGTATATCTCGCTTCCACTCCCGCCTTCGTTCCAGACCACGGCTCTCGTTGCACCCCGCCCATATCTGATATTGGTCGCTGTTACGGCCGGCAAGAAGTGCTTAATATTTTGTAAATCTTCGCGAATGGCTCTATCAACTAACGGATGAGACAGCATCCTCTTTGGGTCGATTGTTCTTTCGTATCTGGCTCTGTTATCAGCCTGTAATTTCTTCTTTTGTGTTTGCACGGGGTAATTAGTGCAAACAAGGCCGCATTAGCCTGACCCTTGTCCAGGCAAGCGTTTTGGCCTTTTTCCGGCGTGGCTGATGCCGTACGGGATATGAGCAAAATCAGTTCTGGAGCTCGATTATCTTCGCTATCGCGGGCATGAGCTTGTGCTCGGCCTTCCGCAGCAGCTCCCCAGCCGCGGCCTCGCTGATGCCCATCTTCTGGCCGATCTGCTCCAAAGAAACGCGCTTGGGGATATCGTAATAGTTCAGGTCTCCGGCAAGCCGGAGAGCTTCCGCCTGCCTCTTGGTGAGGAGGTCTGCTGCGGATACGAATTCCATGAAACCGCTCTTCACCAGGCTGTCCGGACGGACCCGCTCGTCCTCTTTCAGGAAGTGCCTGGACGCGACCTTCACGTTATAGCTGTTCTTCAATGAATCGAGGAATATCTTGAGGGCGTCGAACGAGGGGGCGAAAAGGTGCGCTTTCTCGATCCCGCCATCGTAGACCGGGTTCGATATGAACGCGCTGCCGGATTTCTTAAGCGCGAATTTCGTCGACGCGTCTTTCTTGGTTATCGTTATTATCTCTGATGAATCCTTGCCTTTCCGGACGACCTTCACGTCGAAGGTGGTCGGGTGCATGCGGACGGATTTGATGAAACCCTGGATGTCCGGGCCCGAGACGTTGAAGAAATGCCTGATGGCCTTGCCCTGCTCTCCCAGTTCGGCCAGATACCGAATCGAGGTATCCGGGAAGCGCTCCGGGACGTCGGAGCAGATGCAATCGTGGTTGTATTCGATCGTCGCGATAAGGGGCCTTGCCATACATATAATATAGCTGAAAGTGCTTATAAAGTTATCTTTTATGGAAAATCGTATATAAAGTGGAATTTGATGGAAAGACCCCGGAAACCATGGATTAGCCTTATAAAGAACGTCGGTGGAATATGGAATGGGCTAGAGTGGGGCTAGGGGTCCCAGCACCGCGCATCCCCTTTAAGCGGCTCGAATGCCCGGGGCGTTCTGCAGTGCATGCGTGCCCTTCGTTTCAAGCGTTGACGCCCTGCCTCATGTGGCGGCGCGATGCGTGAATCTGGTCAGGCCGAAAGGAGCAGCCATAAACGTTTTGAGCCGTGCTTGTGAGATACAGGGTCGAGTGTAGAAGCGCAGGCTCCTCGCATATATTGCAGTGCAAACCGGGAAGCCCATCTCAAACAGATGGGCGGTCTTGAAAGCCGGGCTTTCAAGCGGAAGCCCACCTATAATCCAGGTGAGCGCATGATTTTCAAAGTGAAAGGCTGGTCCTTGTTCTTCCAGATCGACACGATAGTCGCTTCCATCGCGACGGGGTTGTTGCTATTGCTCCTGGCCCTCCGGAACCTGGATACCGTGCTCTGGTTCATCATAATAGGGTTCGCCGGGCTGCTCGCCATCATGGTCGGTGTGTCCACATTCAATTCCACCATGACCTCAGCGAGCGTGGATAAGGGCTCTGTGGAATTGACTTATCTCCTCAACAGGAAAAGGACCATACCGATAAAGAGCATGGCTTTCGGCGATGTCAAGTACATATGGACGGTGTCGCCGATCCTAGAGGTCAACGAAGGACCAGACGCCGTGACATTGGACATCCGACTTTTCGACGACTGGAAAGCCATGGTCGCTGAATTGGAGAAGACGAGCGGAGTGAAGATACCGTCCAAGAAGGAGTACCTGCTCAAGTATTTGTGATCTGGTACCAGGTTGGAGCGTCCTGCTGGCAGGTCTGCTCGCTTGGGCAGCTTTGATTGCACCCCATCCCCAGGCAGGAGCAGTTCGAGCAGGGATAGACCGGCCCTGCCACGGCGCAGCAGCAGGTCGCTGAACCTGCGGGGTTGCTGACCTTGTAGAGTTGGGCGTAGCTGCATGAAAGGGAACAGCTCTCGTTGTAGATGCTCTGGACCGCTGCGGCGCATTCGTCCTGGCTCGTGTAATTGCCTCCGATATTCTGTGCTCCTGGCGTGTTCCCGCAGATCTGGCCGCAGTCGAGAGTCGGCGGCGAGACGCACTGGCACGTCGCTGAGCAGACGCCGCTCTTGCATCCGGTCGGATTGGCGTTTGGATCGCACTGCTCTCCGGGATCGATCTTGCCGTCCCCGCAATAGCCGGGATTCGCGAGGCATTTGCAGCCGCTGCAGTGGTATCCTGAGGCGCAGGAGTGACCCGCATCGCACTGCTCTCCGGCCTCCAGTATGCCGTCGCCGCAAACGCTCTGGTTCCAGACGCACATGCATTTGACGCAGACGAGCGGGCTTCTGCAATCCGAATCGTTCTCGCATTGCTCTGTCCCTTCAATCTTGCCGTCCCCGCAGACCTGGGGCTTGTCTATGCACTTGCAGCCCCTGCAGTATTGGAAGGGCTTGCACGCGGAATCATCCGTACCATCGCATTGCTCGCTGCCTTCCCGGATGCCGTTCCCGCAGACCGAAGGGATGAGCGAAGCATTGGAGCTGCTCGAGATCGATGAGTTCCCCGCGGAACCGTTGGCGACGGAGACATTCACGATCGAAGCATTCTGGCTTGAATCGTTCTCAATCGAAGTGGAATTCACGATGGAGATGTTCTCCGTTGTCCCATTATACGTCTGGTTGATCGTTTCATTGGAGACGTTCTGGGCATAGCTTTGATTTGGCGCAGGCGGATTCTGGCTGACGCAGCCGAAGAATGCTAGGAGAATGACCAGGAGCGCGAGCCTGCGGAGCATGGATGGAAATGCTGCCGAATCATTATAGCTCTATCCGCAGCCGGTCGCGAACCATCCGCCCCATGGCGCAAAAGAGCCTTTCTGCGCGCTTATGAACGCGTAATCCCCGCCTTGGAATGGGATGGCCGCGCTGCCGCTTTGGCTCGTCATGGAGGACCATGAATCTGCAGAGAGGAAGACGTCTCCGAGAGGTGCACCTTGCGACGTGGCATTGATCAGCAGGATATCGCGCGAGCAATCCGCGGAAATCGAGAGGTTGATCTGGTCTGGCGGAAGCGGCGGGCATAGTGCATGGTTGAAATCGACATAATCGGGGTGGGTGTAGGCAGTCGTATTGAAGTATATGCGATAATACCCTGCCCGCGAGAGGTTAATTGAAGCCGATCCGTTCGCATCGGTGAAGAAGGTGTCGACGAGGCCGTTGTAGGGATTGTAGAGCAGGAGGCGGAGCTGGAAGCCGCTCGGGCTGCTGTTGTCCGATGTCTGCGCATGGACGGTGAGCACGTCTCCCGGGCAGGATGTGGATGTGGTTAGGTTGAGGCCGGCTGCCCAGACCATGGAGACCATGACCATAACTAGAGCGAAAAACCGCATGGATAGCATGGGGAGCGAACCGAATTAATCGCTATCGATTCGGGAGAAACGCCAGATATCAGATGGAGAACACCCCAGGTATGGAGATATTTGGGGCATTCAATGGGATTTGGAACCCGGGAGCCGCTTATCCATATAATCCTGATGGAATTTTTCCAGCACGGGGCTCGCGAGATCCGGGTTCTTCCCCCTGAAGAGGGAGTTCACTACATAGAAAACGACGTTCTCTTCCACTTGCGATCTTGTCGCGCCGGGCTGCAGCTGCCGCAAGGCAATGAGCGTCATATACTGG
The DNA here is from genome assembly GCA_963804385.1 of uncultured Microcaldota archaeon. GTDB lineage: Archaea > Micrarchaeota > Micrarchaeia > Anstonellales > Bilamarchaeaceae > Bilamarchaeum. The sequence goes on along the minus strand of CAWDQD010000007.1, from coordinate 2,652 downwards.
GACTGCTCGCCCAGATCTATATTGAACTCTTTTTTTATGGCGGCGAAAGTCTGCTGCGCCACATCCTTCATCTCCCTGTGGTTGGCAAGAGGGCGCTCCGCCGGGAACCTGGCCAGGATTCGATTTGCGACATCCTGTTTCCCCCCTTTGGAGATGGCATCCGCGATCTGCTGCACCACGGCCTGCTCCACCTGCGACCGCGTCATCGCCCCCGCTTCCGAAAGCTGGAAGGACATCCGTTCTGATATTTTTTGCGCCTCCCCGCCCAGGTCGATATTGAACTCTTTGGAAAGCTTGGATAGGGTCTGCAGCTCCACGTCCCGGACGTCCTTCATGTTCGTGAGCTGGAATCCCGAGATGAACTTGACCACCCTGCTTTCCTCGCGGGTCAAGCCATCGCGGTCGAGCTTCATGATCTCTTTCTTCGCCCTCGCGTATTCCGCATCCGGGAGTTTCGTTTGCACGAGCTTGAAGGTGCCGTCGCTCTGCTTTGCGGCCATCCATAGGCCCTTGCTGTGGAAATAATCCAAGGATTTCAAGGCCAGCTCCTGCGGCTGCAGGCCAGTGTTGCTCTTGCCGATATACCTGCCGATCTCGTTGTTCAGCAGGTCGGTGCCCTGATCAGCCAGGCTGAGCGTGGTGAATGATGTTTTGGAGGAGATATCCCGGACCATATCGGGGTTGTTCTCATGCACTTTGCCGGCTTCGACAGCGATATCGACTCCGAATTTCGAGGCGATTGCTGCCTGCCAGATGGTATGGCGGAGCGCGTTTACCTCGGTGCCCTCCCGGGGGCCAGGTGCCTTATCATCCAATCCGGAGCGGATGGATATCCTTGTGCCTACGGTGGAGATGTTATCCTCGAACTTGGAGGTGCGGCCGAAAGAATCTTTCGCTACCTCCCCGATCTCCAGACCCGCATTCATGTGCAAGAGCAGGAATCCCATCTCCTTGACCCACGGGATCTCGCTGCCTTCCTTTGATATGACAGACGCGGGGAGCTTTGTCCGCACCTGGTTCGCGAGTTCAGGGTTCTCCCTGGAAAGGAACCCCAAGACCTGCTCCGTCACCCGCAGTTCCACCTGGGATCTCGTCGCGTCGGAGGGAAGCTGCTGAAGAGCGCGGTTCACTATGTTCTGGGTCTCGTTGCCAAGGTTGAGGCCGGTGAATTGGTTGGTGAGGGTGGCGATCGTCTGCTGCGCCATGTCTTGGACATCTTGCTGCTTGGATTGCGCTTGAGATGGCATGCGTATATGATATGAAAAAGAATTCTTATAAATTATCGTTGGAATCGCATACCGTGATAACGAAAAAGAGCGCGTTCATCAAGCAGATCGCTTTCTACCTCAACAACGAGGACTATATTCAGGCTTACGATCTCTCCAAGGCATTCGCCTCCGCATTCGATTCGGAGGTGATATCGCATTATTTCCTGGCCAAAGCGGCTTTCTGGACAGAGCATTTCGAAGAAGCCAAACTCGAGAGCAGGAAGGCGTTCAACATGAGCACGGATGCAGGCGATATGACTGCCTGCGCGGTGCTCGCTGGCGCGGTTTACTACCGGCTCGGCGAATTCCACAAAGGGTACGAGATCCTCAAGATAGCCAGGAAAGCGAAGGACAACGAAGAGATAGAGCAGCTCATGTTCCTGTTCGCGCTCGCGCTCAACGATGCGGATCTCGCCATGTCCCATATGATGGAACTGCATAAGATGAACAAGGGCGTCGCGGAGGATTTCATGGCCAGGTTCCTGCGTAGCAGGTCACGATGACAGGCGATTCACCGCGGGTATATCTTTTTCCCTTTATGGAAGATTTTTCCGGTGGATTGGGGGTATACGCCCCCGCTATAATTGCCATTGAAATGGATTTCGGCGTCATTCATCACCGGCCCGATCGCGCCTCCGGAATCACCATCGATTATGATGGTCCCGCCGTTCATATCCGAACCGGGGCTACTATTAGCATCGCCTTTCACGGTTATGATGCCGCCGTTCATGCTATTGCCGACCTTAACACCGGCATCCCCGGTCACCAGTATCGAACCGCCCTCCATTTTAAGACCGAGATTGGATCCTGCATCGCCTTCCACAACGATATGCTTCGCGTTTTGCGTCCCGATGTAATTGATCGGCCTGGCGAAGTGCGTCGTATGTATGACGAATCTCTCTTCCGGGCAGTGGTTTATCAGCGCGCTCAGGAAAAAACCGGCTTTTCTCTGGAAATCCTCCCCATCCTGAGATTCTGCCAAGGCGATTGAAAAGGCTTCGACGTCTTTCGCGGAATATCCGAGTTTCTGTATTTTTTCATACGCCGCGGCATATAATTTTTCATGGGGCGTCTCTTCGTCAAAAATGCAGTACATCGTCCATGCATTCCTGATCACTTCAAGGGCTTGCGCGGATTCGATCTTCAGGACCCTCGTTTCAATCAGGGGTTCGGGCCTGAATACCCCGAATTTGCCGGATGCCGAAGCGGTATCCTTTCTTCCATGATGGACGATGCGGGTCATGAAAATCACTTGCAGACTACCAGTTCTCCTTTGTGGAAGATCCTTCCGCCCGGGATGTCCTGGGAGATGCTCCCGTAACCGTCATTCAGGTGAATCTCGCCGTCGATCATTCCGAGTCCGATATCATTGCCAGCCCTACCG
>CAWDQD010000006.1:0-9063 GCA_963804385.1 uncultured Microcaldota archaeon | reverse complement strand
CAATGCTGTGAACGCTGAATTGTTCCTCACTATGGAGTTCGAGGCGTTGAAGAGCACAACACCATCCATATTGGAGACATTGAGCATGCAGTTCTTCACGGTCACGTTTTTGGAATCCTGTACCACCACCTGGGCGGATTCAGAACTACCGCTTATCGCATTCATGGTGTACCCGGCGCAGTCGAACGTGACATTGGCCGTGTCGTTTATCAGGATGCACGCGGTGTTACCGTTCTCATACGTTAACGCTGCGGTTCCGGTGGCGTTACTAGTGAGTGTGTATGAACCAGAAGCGTTTATCAGCTGGCAACCGCCCGTAGACTGCAGTATGCCGTAGATGCTACCGGGGTTCAGGCTGTGGAGGCTAAAGGTGTCTCCAATAGTGTCCGGAGTGCTGTTCAGATTGGTCCAGCCGCTCGAATTGTAGTTATAGAGCACGAAATTGGATGGTGAATATCCACCCGTTTCCGAGTTGATCCAGCTCCAGACCATCGAATCGATAGAAGGCGTGCCGCTCACTGTCGAGATATTCACGAACTTCTGGGCGAATAAGATCGTGTTTGCTGGAAGCGATGATGAGTTCCTGGTCCAGTTTATGGTGTAGGCATCGGTGATGGCGACCGTGTCGTTGATGGACAGGTTGGTGTAGTTCTGCATGCTCCCCTTCGGGTTGTCGAAGATGGAGTTGACCATGGTGTAGTTGGACTGGCTGGCGGTGTTGTTGAACATGAAGTCATTCGAGTTGTTGTAGAAGTGGATGCCGGATAGGACGGTGTCGTTGGAGTTCGATATCAGGAAACCATAACCGTTGCCCGTGGCTGTGTCGTTGAGGTACGTGGTGGATAATCCTAATACGGTATAGAAACCTGCATAGGTGTTGTTCACGGCCACGTCATTCGAGAGGTTGCTGTATTCAGGCATATCATAGCAGTTGCTCTCGTTATCGCACAGCTGCAATGTAGGAGCTCCGACTCCTGATGAGTATCCAGGGTTCACCATGCTTGCGAGGTTATATCGGCCCCTCACGCTGAAACCTATCGTATTGTTGTATGCGAGATCGTTGTTCAGGACGTTCAGGTCCGTATCCTGGAATATGAGATACCCCGGCCCGGAATTGTTATACGCTATATTATTTACCAGTGTGGCTGGTGCATTGGTAAGCCCATCTAGAACAAATCCGCTGCCACCCTCGTATGCATCGGTGCCGGTGGTTCCGCTGACATTGTTCCCGCTCACCAGGTTGCCCCCGTAGTCTATGCCTGCGATGTCTAATCCAATGTAGTGGTCGTTCTTGATCAGGTTGTCCGTGATGTTGTCGCCGGAGCCCACGATGCTGAACTCAGAGCAGTTGGTCACCGTGTTTCCGCTGACCGTGCTGTTATCGAGCACTCCCGCCCCGTAGTAGAACGCTGAGGAGACGGTGTTCAAAGCAGTATTGTTCGCATAGGTGGAATTGTAGCCCGAGATTCCGACGAAATTGTAGACGCCCGAAGCGCTGTTGTTGACGAAAGTCGTGTTTACGCTACCTTCACCACCGTAGTACCCGCCATAGAATGCGGTCGTATTGTAAATAGGATTGTAACCGAATGCAGAGTTGTTCCGGAACACTATGTTAGTGTCCGTTTGAAGTGCCAATCCGTCTGAGGTGCTGACATCGAAGTTGCAGTTCCGTACGGTCACATTGGTAGAATTCTCTATAGCCAGTGCTGTATCGAATTCGAGGTAGTAGAACTCCGTCCCAGACACATTGATCGTGTTGCCTTGGCAGTTGATATCCACATTGGATGTGCTGTTCACCAGGATGCATGTGGAGAAGTAACCAGCGTCGTAGTTGAATTTATCGTCAGTGCCGGTCAAGGTGCTTGTGAGCACATAGGAGCCGGGACTGTTTATCAGTTCGCAACCCGTTATCGTGGATGACGGCTCGAGTATGCCGTAGATGCTACCTGGATTCATGCCATGGAGGCTCAGTGTATTTCCGGAAGTGTCTGGGGTGTTGTTCAGGCTTGTCCAGCCGCTGGAATTGTATTTGTAGAGAGCGAAACTTGATGGGGTGTATCCGCCTGTTTCGGAGTTGACCCAGTTCCAGACCAGGGAAGTTATCGAAGGGGTGCCGCTCACGGTGGAGATGTTCACGAACTTCTGGGCGAAGGAGAGCTTGCCCGCTGGAAGCGCTGATGAGTTCCCGGTCCAGTTAATGGTGTAGGCGTCAGTGATGGCTACAGTGTCGTTGATGGAGAGGTTGGTGTAGTTGGCCATGCTGCCTGCAGGGTTGTCGAAGATCGAATTGACCATCGTGTAGTTGGACGAGCTGTAGTCTTGGGTGCTGTTGACTATGAAATCTATGGAGTTGTTGTAGAAGTGTGTGGCCGAAAGGGCAGTGTCGTACGCATCAGAAATATAGAAACCGAATCCATTGCCGCTGGCAGTATTGTTGAGGAAAGTGTTGTTTTCGCCAATCTCGATGATGAACCCGTAGCCCGAATTGTTCGCGGCCAGGTTGTTCGTGAGGATCTGCGAGGTATCGATAATGCTGCCTTCGCCAATCTCACCGATCAGATCGAAGCCGTCCGTATCGTTATACGCGAGATTGTTGCTGAAGGTGTTGTTCAAATCATTGGTGAATATGGAAAATCCGGCGCGGCCATCGCTATTGGCAATGTTATTCTGCAGGATGTTCGAGCCGCCGGTACTGCCGATATCGAATCCATCATAGCTTACACCCGTGATATTGTTCCCGCTTAGGATGTTCCACGATCCAGACTCGCTTATCCCATCGCTACAGTTCTGGATGACGTTGTTTGTGACGTTGTCCCCATTCCCGAAGAGATCCAAGGTAGACCACGGAGTGTTAGCCATCGTATTGCCGGTTATGCGGTCATAGCTGCCTTCCATATCGTATATAGTTCCGGTCATATTCACCGCAGTGTTATTCGCGAAGAGATTATAATCGCCGAACTCGTCGAAAAAGCGTGGGATACCATTGGCGCTGTTATTGATGAAACTATTGTTAACAGACGAGTAGTCGCTGTAGAATTCGGTAGAGCCGTAATAAGGACTTCCTACATATCCTGTATTGTTCCGCATGGTGACGTTCGTCGAGTTGAAAACCGAGATGCCGATGCTCACGTTCGAAAGGTTCATGATGCAGTTCTTCACGGTCACGTTGGTCGAGAATTGGATTGCGATCTCTGTTGGATTGCTGCTGGAACCGGTCGATTTCATGGTGAATCCGCTGCAATCGAAAGTGACGTTGGCGGTATTGTTTATCAGGATGCAAGCTGTAGCCCCTAACCCTGGCGAAGCATAGGCATAATTGCCGCTGCCGCTCACGTTGCCCGTGAGAGCATATGGTCCGGGAGCGTTTATCACCTGGCAGGTAGTTAATGAATAAGATAGACCAGAAATCGCCAAAATCAGCAATACAACAGCTATGATGCGCATGTGGTGAAATCAGTAATCAAGATTTAAATGGGTTTCCTTGGTTTTTTCCATCCTTGAAACGGGGAAGGTGCGGGGTTTGGATGCTACATACATTTATAAATGTAATTTCAGTAGGAAAAAGTGACCAGTATAATGCCGATGCCCCACATCGGTGGAGTTGAGACCCATGACCAATGAATTCATGAAGGGTTGCCCCGAATGCTACATGGCGTACGGGATGAACTCGGTAGTATCGAAATTCGAGCAGGAATTCAGATGCACATCCAATCCAGCCCACAAGTTCAAGCTTGGAGCGGACGGATTCCTCAAATCGTTATGAAGCACCCGGCTACCCGGGCATTTTATTTTTTCATTTATCGTATGTTTCCCAGCAGATGAAGCTATACGAGACGAATTCTTCCCCGTCGGCCGTGGCATAATAGTCCTTCTCATAGATGCCGCAGTCTCCCAGGCTCTTGTTTATGGTGGGCGGGAAATAGTCCACGGAGAAACTCCCCGGATAGTCGTCCAGGACCGTCCGCTGGCCTTTGGCGATCAGGACGCCATAGCTCTGGGGGGTCGCGTTCTCGGCCTGGAAAACGATGAAACCGGAAGCCACGATGCTATCGAGGCTATTGTTGTCGATCTTGACGTCGTCTGGCGGAGCCATGTCGAAGGATATTGTATTCATATCCGTATCGGCTGAGACCCGCGACCAGGTATAGCTGTTGACATGGAACGTGCCGCTATTGGTGGAATAGAACTTGCTCTGGAGCCCCTGCATGCTGGAAGCGAGGAGCTGCGAGATCGTCATGTTGATCGGTTCCGGGGCAGGGGTATTGTTGGCGACTGGCGCGGTGACGTTCTTTTGCTCCGGCACCTGGCAGCCGCAGACGCAATCGGGGTATGCACCGGATATGTTCCATGAGCCTTGGCACGTGCCGTTCTGGCAGTATTGGGTGCAATCCGGAACCGTGCTGGTGCTATTCGCGCTGGCGTTCGCCGAGGTCACGTTCTGTACAATTGGCACTGGAACGGGTTGGGGCGCTGGGGTCTGGGGACCCTGCTGGGTGCAACCTGCTAGGAGCATCATCAATATGGCCAGGTGTATGGTTTTCATGGATATGCCGCCGACATGAATTTGCATGAGACGTCGTAAACCGATATGGCATTCCCGCTCGCCGTCAATGAGACGTTTTTTGAAAGCACGGAACATCCATCCAACTCCTGCGGGCCTTGGGGATCGGTGCCGTAGTACATCGTGAATGAGGTCGATGAGTCAAGCGGCGTCTCGTTCGAGAAGAAGACCGCGGTGCCGTATATTATCTGCGGGCCGGACAGAACATTGGGGATGTACGCGCGGAAGATGAATGCCCTGAGGCTATCGACATAATGGCCATTGAATAGCACCTGTGAGACCCGGAGATCGTTCTTGACCAGCGGGGTGCTGTCCGGGGAGTTGTTCTCGTCCCCAAGAGCAAAGTGGAAAGTGCTTATGGTGTAATTCCCGGATACGACAGCGGTGCTGTTATGGAATCTCGAGTCCGCCCGGGACATGCCATCATCCATGAGCTGGGCGAGGGTCTCGTTGGTCTGGACTTGGACGCTCGAAGGTACCTTGCCTGGCGAAACAGACGTATTAAGTGAGATGTTCACGGGTGGCACAGTGACAGCGGATGAATTATTCGCCACAGAGACGTTTCCAACCGGAGGCTGCACCCAGACGGTCTGGTTGAACGGATTCATGAAGAAGAATAACCCTGCCACGACCCCTATAAGCAAAAGCGCGATTACGACTATCTCCCCGAGCTCTAGATGTCCGTTGTTCATCCAAATCACGGATTTCATCAGGCCCAAATCTTTTAAAGCATAGCCAACCAATTGTAGCCCGACCAGTTAGGTGATTTCAATGGCAGCATGTCCGAATTGTCATGTGTATAAGGGACTTTGGTCTCCGCTCTCGGAGAATAACGGCGTTTTCGTCTGCAAGGTGGACAGCACGCACAAATACACCCGCGATAAGGATGGGAATTTCCATTCGCAGAAGTAAATAGGCCATGAGAACAATTAAATACAGAAAGCGCCACAATAATAGTGGCGATAGGAGTGGAAAAAAAGACGTTTATCGGCTATCTGGGAGCGGTACCGCCGAATCCCACCGGAAAGAACTTCACGTCTGGCACTGTCCTGACCGATAGCGCTGCGGATATCCAGGCCATGAAAAGCAGGATCATATATGACATAGCCGTAGAAGCCGTCCAAGCCAAGAGAAACCATGAGGCATATCTTGGAGTGTGCACGGAGATATCGGATCACCTCGCCCGGGAGAGCAATTCCAGGAAAGATGCCCGAGGGACTCTGCTCAAATCTAATACCGCCGCGCTCGTCAAGGCGTTCGAAAGGATGGACATCGAAGATGCACGCATCGGAGGATGCACCAGGATCGTCTGCCCTGGCAAACGCGACGTGGATGCCCTGGATGTCTGGTTCCGGGACAAAAAAGCGATAGTGTTCATGAGAGAACCGGTCATGGCCCCGCTCAATCCCGTTTCTGAGGCCGAATCGGCCATCGTATGCTGCATCGCTGACATAGAACCGAGAATCGACAAGCAATACCTCGGAGTGAAAGCCCCGGATCTTGTGCAGAGAGGAGTCGTATTCATATCCCAGGAAGGGGATTCTGATAGATACGCGTATCTGGTTCGGGGGGCATCCCAACCGCCACAGAGCATCTTCGTCCCTTCGGCCATATCGGGGGAGGAACTCCTCTTCTATATAGATAAAAAGATAATAGAGGCCCATCTGGAATGGCACCGCAGCGGCACTTGGGTGGCGTTCCCATTATCGTTCATCGAGACGCAAGCCGAACGGATCCGGATGGATTTCTACAAAGACGGCACCGAACCAGGAAGCGGGAGGATCAAGCGTGTCCTCGAATACCTGGCGCAGAACACCTCCATACCGGTAGAACTGGTGCCCATAGAGTACAGGGACGCCCTGCATACTTTGAGGAGCTTGAGCACCAAACATTCCATCACAAGGAGCCGGAGCGAGATGACGGATATGTGGAGCGCATTGGATTATCTTGATAGCCCTGCCTTGCGGGATGTGATGGCGGAATTGCAGGGTTCGCTCATCGAAAATCAGGGCAAGCTTAACGCAGCGCAGATTGCGCAGCTCAATTTGCGCCTCGGAGATGCCGAGAAGGCATCATCGGAGATATGCGGGGAAGCGCTGACCAACCTCGCCAAAGCGTATGGTGCGCTGAGCGGGGACGACTCGCTTGATAGGGCTGACGCGCAAGAGATATCCAGGAAGCATGCCGGAATCATGCTAGGCATCCGCAGCAAACTGGAGCAGCTCGCCGAATCCGGCTACATATGGATGAATGAGGAATAGAAAGGCCCTTGGCGAATCCGGAGAGCTCATTTTCCGTCTTTGAACCTTTTCCTGTCTTTGTTTATCTGGGATTTCAGGGCGAATCTCCCGTACGGGGTCTCCTTGAACTTCGCGTCTTTTATGCTTTTCACCTTGTGGAAGATAATCCGGTTACCGTAATAAGACAGGATCGCAGCGATTTTCTTCGCCCTGAACGTTTTCTTCTTCTCGTTCCTCCGGATCCTTTCAGCGAGGTCGATCTTGCCGCTTCTTTTTGAATTTACAACGTGAACTTCTCCTGAAGGAGTCCATTTTAAACCAAAAAATTCTTCGGCGGTACTGCAACTAAAGTAAAAATTTTCTGTGATAAGATAAAGCTGTAATATTTTTTTGAGAGCCAGCTTGGGTCTATCTATGAACCATGCTTTTTTTTCTTCCGGAGAGGGCACGTAATAGATCCCCTTAAACGGAGTGGGAAAGAGGCTCAACGATGCACTTAAGTTTTTTATTTGAGGCTCCTTAAGACCGTCTTTTATTAACTGGCCAAACCGTATGGCTTGCTTAGGAAGCATTTCGGATGACCTCGTTAAAGAATTTGTAATCATCTTCGCTTGAAATGTAATCCCTTATTTCATCTAGATTATCCGGTCGGCCATATTTAGCAAGTAACTCTTCTACCAGACCAAAATCCTTATTCATCTTTTTCAGGATAAAGACGATATCGAACAGGTCCCGAGCAGCTTTCCTATTCGCATATGTTTCCAGTTTCATCTCAAGGAGGTCTTCAAATGATGCAACCAATAAAGGCACTCCTGCGACTTCAAAAGTTTGTATCTTTTTTATTTTTTTTGTTGGATAGAAAATCTCTATTTTTATGCTTGTGTCTTCAAACTGAACCACAAATTGATTTGTATGATGCGCAGTAGACGTTCGATAACCCTTTTTGGTAAGACAGCCTTTCATCATCTCTTTTAACTTGGCTTCACCCCCTTCCAAAGGAACAAAGTCCAAATCAACGCTTACCCTGTGCTCAAGATAGAAGATAGCGAGTGCGGTCCCCCCCACTAGAATGAGCCGATTTTGCGCGCATGCGGCAGCGTCGCTGAGGATTTCGAAAACTCGTTTGTATTTGAGGGCGAACTTCTGATCCATAATATCCGTATCGAAAAGCAGATTTATATGTGTTTCTACTAGGTTAGAAAAAGTTTAACCTGGCTAAAACAGCTACGAGATGCTTAGTTTGCACTAGATTAAACTTTTTTAAGGTAGTTGAAACAGAATCGACTGTAAAAAGAAAAGCCCCCGGCGAGATTTGAACTCGCGACCTCGTCCTTTTTAGGTACTTTTAGGTAGTTTTCGATGAAACTTTTTCCTAAAAAGCTTCTACCAAGGACGCGCGCTACCGTTGCGCAAACTCTGGGAGTTACCCAAAAGCTTCTGCGCTACAGGGGCGATTGATACGGAAATTAATTGGTTAGCTTTTTATTGGTGCCCGTTTCCATAGTAATCGGATAATCATCAGGGAGTAGATCACATGGACAAGGATGAGATAGTCTTCAGCGGGGCATACAAGGACTTCAAGCTCGGCGTAAATTATGATGTCACGGGCAAGGACATGAAAGATGTCGCAGGGGTCCTGGTTTCCATAAGCTCGATGATCGAACCGCATGCGTTCAGGTTCGCGGGCGTGAACATGGAAGCGGTCGGAGATATGGCAGGCAGATTGCAGGGCAAGGGCATACCGGCGATCTACGGCTTCTTCGAGGCAAATCCGCCCAAAGAGCTCAAGGGCGCTCTCGCGAAGACCGTGCCGGAACCGCTACTGCTTCCTGCTGCCGAGTCCTGCCTCCTCAATGCCCTCCTAGTCAAGGCAGGGGTGGCTTTCAAGCCCACGATAAACACGGCGATGAAACCATCGACCGAGGAACCGGGCGATGTCATAGCATTCATAGGCAGGTACGGCCAATGGGTCGCGATAAAGAAGCTCGGGCTCGAGAACGTGAAGGATTACGAGGTGTCCGGGATACTCGCTGGGGTCAATCACACGGTAGTCAACAAAGCCTTCGATTTCTCAGGCACGATCAGGGATGACGCTCTTGTTGCGTCCGTAAGCGCGGGCAAACGGAGATCGCTGGGGAATCTCGGCATGTGCCTGCGGGAGCTCGAGGGGAAGCTCAAATCCGATGATAGCGATGCTTATGCGGTCTGCAAGGTTTTCGAGACGCTCGGCTACAAACCGTATGCCAGCCCGGAGATGCTGAC
>CAWDQD010000005.1:0-26647 GCA_963804385.1 uncultured Microcaldota archaeon | reverse complement strand
TATGTACACGCTACTGGTTCGATTACGTATTGCTGAGAAGAAAAGGATGGTGGACGATTTCAGGTCCAGCCAGATAGAATTCATACGCGCGGCCACGCTCGCCCTCGATTCATCGAAGACGCTGGACCGGAGCGCGTTCAAGAAGCAGATGGAAGACACGGTCACAGAATTATTCAGGGAGCGAGCGGACATAGTCTCGAGATGGGAGAAGTTCGCGCCGAATGACCCGATGAGGGAATCGTTGCGCGCGATAACGAGCGTGCAGAGGAACATGGCATTATCCCTCGCATCGAGCGAACCTTTCGAGAAAGGCATCGTGGAAGCCGCCGAGAGGAATTACGCCAGGATTCTGGCCACCTTCTTCAACGTGAGCGATGCGAAGACGCGCACGGCGATCTACAACAGCTCTGTGCTGAGCTTCAGCTTCGCCCGGAAACTCATCGACGCCCAAGGCCAGGCATATAACGATCTCGCCTCGAGGAACCGGACCCTGAATCGGGACCTAGACCAGGAGATAAACAGGGACACGAAAGCATCCGAGGCGTACAGCAGCCTCAAAGTCGGAGCGAACCTGGGCGTATCGATGTTCATGCCGATATATGGCATAGCATATGCCGCTTACAACATCAACGAGGCCTACGAGGAGACCGGGAAAGTCTCCAAATCCGGAGTCGCTCTGACGATCGCCGGCGCGGTACCGATCCTGGGCATAGGCGCGAAGATAACCGCCAGAGGAATGCGCTGGGCGAATCTCGTGAAGCAGGCGGAGATGGTCGTGGGTCTGGCCGGTCTCGGCGCAGGATCCGTGCTCGGCTCGACGGACGCGTATTACGCGTACCGTGCAGGCAGGGGCATAGACGCGATCATGAGCTCTTTCGTGATCCTTTTCCCGGTGGCGCACATAACCACGGCCCGCATCAGGGCGCGCAACCCGGCCAATATCGTCCCGGTCAGGGACAGGCCGAGCGTCAGGCTGGGCATCATGAATCCGGTCGAGGCGAACGCGTTCGACTATTACTGGATGATGGTGAGGAGCGAGATAGGCGGCGGTAGTACGGACAATGCAGCGGCTGAACACGCGAAGGTGCAGGCAGCGCTCGGCAAGCGCGCCAGGAGTGAGCAGCTGTCTCCGGAAGAGGCGACCGCCCTCAGGACTTATGACGAAGCGCAACGGAGAGCGGGGCATCAAACCCCGGCAGACATCGTAGCAAAGAAAGCAGAACCCGGGGAACCGGTACGCCCTACGCTGCTGGAAACGACAAGGAAGATGTCCAAGGCCGAGAAGAGAGTCGTAGAGGACCAGAACAAGGCGGCATTGGAGAGATATTACGCTGACCTGAGGGCCTGGCAGGAAGCGAAGAGAGCGAGCGCAGGAATCGACATGACCATCCCCGAGGTGCAGAGGCAGAAGCTCAGCGACGGGGCCAAGGAATTACTGCGCTCGGTGGACCCGACGGATGTCACTGACGGAGACGTCACTTCTGATTTTTTCAGGACTACAGCTACAGGGCGCGTAGAAGATTTGATGAAAGCGCTCAACAACCGCCAGGATGCCCTGCGACACGGACCGAAACAGTCGCAATCCGAAAGCGGGGCGCAAGCCTGCGACCAGGCGCTCATTAAGATATATTCATACAAGAACGTCAGGGAATCCCTGACGGCATTGGCCAATGATCCCGCGCTGAATGCAACTGAACGGAATGAGATAGCCGGCATACTCAATCGCGTGGACCGCCTCGTGACAAGGGCAGGCTCCGGCGACAAAGACGAATTCATGAATCTGAACGCGAGACGTGGACCGCAGGAGAACGAGCTCGTCACCATGACTGATGTTCTCGAGAGGCAGACCGAAGCAACGGTCGCGCCAAGACGCGCGAGGCTCAGGGCGCTCAGCAATTCCGAGATACCCAAAGCGGAAGATTCATACGGCATCGCTGAGGCGGAATATCAGCGGGCCAAAGGCACGAACAGAGAGGCAGACGCCAAGAAAAAGATGGATGATGCCGGTCAGAGGCTCACGAAACTCTATAGTGACAGGGACGACCTGGTGAAGTTCCTCAACATGCGCGGAGTCCAGCCCCTCGCGAGGAGCGAGCAGGTCTTCGGCATAGAATTCAGCGCGGCAGAGAGGGACCCCATGATAAAGAGGCTCATGGCCGGATCGATCCTGCCTGGGGAATCATACGTCAACATAGCAGAAGCCGCCAAAGCGCATGCGATCAACGAGCTCAACATCATCAGCCCTAGGACGGTTGTCGGGGATGCGATCCATGTCGGGCTCAGCGGGAGGATAATGAACAGCAGCGGCGCAGGCCTGGAAAGCGAGATCCTCTCGGTGATGAGGAGCGACGAGGTCGCCAACGAGTTCGGCCAGGGTCCGCAACGGGATGCGTTCGTGAAAGCGGCCAAAGCCAATACAGTGGAGGAAGCGCTCAGGATGATGCGCGACGGAGTCCAGGTAGGTGGCAGGACAGTGACATTCGAACCTGCCGTCATAGATGACATCGCGAACTTCGTACGCAGTGCGAGAGAGAACCTCGCCGAGCCATTCGCCATGATCGAGAAGACAGTCCCTGAAGCAATAAAAGTCATAGACGAGTGGGCGAGCAGCGGGGCGGCATCAGGCCGCATGGTAGGAAGCAGCTTCTCGCGAGATGTCCTAGGTATTGGGCATTGGCGCGAGAGGTTCGTCGCGGGCGGCGGAAGGTTCGTGGAGAGATGGCCGATAAGCTCCCAATGGAAACGCGCCTGGGAAGCGAGGAAGGCATGGAACGCCAGCAGACCCGGAGAGGTGCCTGCAAAAATAGCCGCAGCCAAGCGCATGGGCTCGCAGCTGGTGGTTTGGAGCGCGGAGTTCGCAGCCGGCTATGCCGTTTATTGGTATGGCTGGGGAAGGAAGAAGGATGACCCGTTCCAATTGGACACGGTGGAAATGAAAGCGAGGTATGGCATAGTCGTCCCGGGGGATCTGGCGAACTGGGCGAACACCACCAACGGGCGTGCGTTCAGGGCGGAGATGCCGAAGATATACCCGACCACGATACCGGAAGGCAGCACGCTGGTGAAAGAGCTCGACAGGAAAGACGTGATAGTTAGGCCCGCGAAGCTGGTCGAAGTGCTTGCGGACGCCAAGGTTTTCGATTCGCGATTGGGCACGCTGAACAGCCTGCTCCAGAAAAGGAGCGACGGGGATACCAGCGCGGCCGAGAAGCTCGCGGAGACGCTCGCGACGATGCATATCAAGCTCGATGATGTCGATGCGTTGCTCTCGGATAAGAAAAGAAACGTGCTCCGGATCGAGGATGCGCACGCGCTCAAGAGAGACGACTGGGTCAGCAGGGGCATCGCCATCAGATATTGCGACGTGATATCCGAGCTGTTCCTGAGGGATACCGTAGGCGTCGCGGCATCGCAGAACAAGGACATGATAAAATTCCTAAGCGACAACCCTTACGCCTTCCTTTACCTGTGGCAGGCGTACATGGGCGGGGAGATACCTGCCGCTATGCTCGATGATGCGATAAACAGGCTCAGGAATATGCCGGCGCCATCGATTTACAAATATGAAGGAAGCGCTATCGCGAAGGACAAGGACGGCATCGGCATTACCGATGACGCGAAACTCAAGGCCGCGCTCGAACCGTACCGGGTCATGACCCAATCCCAAGGAGAGAACGTTGAGACAGGCATACGCTTGGAATCCTTCCTCGGGCGATTGGATACCAGGGTGGCCAATGACCAGAACATGAAGAAGGTCGAGATGGAGATAATAGAGAAATACAAGAACCAGCCCGAAGCGATGGCTGCGTTCAACGCATTCGCGCCGCTGGACCTGATATTCGACAAGAAGAGGAACGTGATCGGCGGCGAGGACATCTACGGGAACCCGATGGCGCTCGCAGACCTGATCGCCAAGAACGCGGCGAGGGCGCCTGCGGAGATCCTCGGTATCGCGAGGGCGCAGGGATTCGTCGGCCCTGCCATGCTCGGAGATATCGACCCCACGCTGCGCAATGACAACAGCCTCGCGCTCTTCGCAGCGCGGATGAGCACCGAGGCAGGAAAAGAAAGGCAGGGAGTCACCAGGTGGATAGAGATCAACAGGGAACACCTGGGCGGGAACGGGAACCTGTCCAAGATGCTCAATGACATGCGCGATGCATGCGACGAGAAGAAAGCCGCCGGCACCCCGACGAGGACGCCCAAGGAGGTCGAAGACCGCGCGACCCGCATGGCTGACACTTACAAGGAAAGGAAATGGTGGACCGGCAGGACGCCTGCAGAGGAAGATCGGTCGAAGCTCCAGGGGAAGATCAAGGAAGCGAAGAAAGGGTCCAAAGCGGCCTTGGAGAAGGGCATGGGAGAGTTCCAGCAAGGCGCCAAGGAAGCAGAAAGGCCTGGATCGCTCAGGATGAAGGGGATTACCAAGACCGAGGAAGTCGTCGGAGAATTGAAGACCAACCCGGCCGCAGACAAGTTCTGGGAGAAGCAGATCGGGTTGTCGAACCTGGTCAATGGCCAGATAGTCAAGCTCAGGAACGCGAAGGCCGAAGGCCAGATAATGGGGAAAGCGTTGGAGAAATTCGG
The DNA here is from genome assembly GCA_963804385.1 of uncultured Microcaldota archaeon. Classification (GTDB taxonomy): domain Archaea; phylum Micrarchaeota; class Micrarchaeia; order Anstonellales; family Bilamarchaeaceae; genus Bilamarchaeum. The sequence goes on along the minus strand of CAWDQD010000005.1, from coordinate 22,060 downwards.
CAACGAAGACAAGATGGATGGCGATATCAAGAGCGAGCTCTTCCGCGTGCTCTCCGACCCGAAGGCCCAATGGAAAGACTGGGGCCTCGATGTCAAAGGCTCGGGAGCTAGCATGGAAGTCGGCATGACCAGGAAGAAGGACACCGTCGAAAGGAACATTGAGACTTACATCCTGGATTACGTCAAGATAAAAGCGGGCATAAAACCGGAAGAGATGAAGGCCAAAAAAGCCGGTAAACGAAGGTCGAGATGATGGTCAGCATAAATTTCAAAGATGGGAATATAATCGTAGTCTTCAGCAAGAAGGAGAGGACGGTATACCATAAGGAGCTGAAAAAAGAGGATTCGCAAGCCGTCATAGAGGGTGAGATAAGAAGAGCGCTGGAGAGCGCCGCCTGGGAGCACGCTGACAGGAAAGGCGAAATCACTGCCGCGGCTGGCAACGTGAAGAAATGGGCAGCTGAGATAAAAAACCAGCTCGAAGGAGTGAAAGCCCAGGAGAAGAAAGAGGAGAAACCGCCAGAGAAGAAAACGGCTCCGGTCAAACCAGCGCCGGCCAAAGCTTCGGAAAAACCAGCCGCGCCATCCATAGCCGATATACAAAAATTGCAGAGATTGGCGCGGGAAGCGGAGAAGAAAACCAGGAGGGAGGCGGCCCAAGCAGCGAAACAGGAGGCTGCCGCCAGAGCGAAAGCGGAGAAGCAAAAGGCGAAAGCAGAGAAAGCGCAGAAGATTATGCCCACCAAGCCGCAGCCTGTCCGTGACGCCGCGTTCATACGCAAGCAATTGGATGAACTGCAGAAGGGCAAGAGGATGAACGAGGCAATCGACACCTTGCATTCCAACAGCGGGTACATCGGGAAGTACCTCGCGAGCAGGGGCGATATCAACCGCACAGAAGAGCAGAAGGCCGCGACGGTCGCGGTGTTCAATGCCCTGTGGCAGGTCCCGAAATTCCATTTCATGCTTTCCGCGCTCAAGGACAGGATGCAGGAATTCGGCACCCTGAACGAATACCTGAAGGCCAACAAGACGCTCGGCGCCTCTGCGGAAAACGGGATAATCGTGGCAGCGGACATGTATGCCAGGTATTTCCTGCTCGCTCACATCGCGCAGGGGAACAAGAAATTCCGGGAGGAGATCGGCCAGCTCCCAGATATCGCAGAGCGGTTGAAAGGCGTAGATTATGTCCTGGGATACTCCGGAGAGCCCACGCAGAAGACGAAGGACGAAGTGCTCAAGAACAAGATATTCGGCGCCATGGACGCGGACACCGTGACCGCGGCTGCTCTATACATGCGCAGATGGAACCTGGAGCACCCGGAGACCGGCGAAGGGAAGAAGCAGGAGGACATCAGCGTCTGGGAAGCGCCTGCCATCATCGTTCCGCAGGAAGAACGCAAAGCGGAGATCCCGACCGAGAAGCCGAAGGAGAGGAGCCCGCTGGAGAAATTCGCGGAACAGAAATGGAGGGACCTCAGAAGCGAGTTTTTCATGGATGCCACCAAAGGCAATGTCAGCGGCCTGGTGGTGCTGATGAAGGACCCCGGACCGGATCAGCGTTCCATAGAGACGGCCCTTTCCACCCTCAAACGGGACGACATGGACCGGGCGACCGACAGCCTATTCAACGACTTCTTCAAGAAGAACGAGGCGTTTCGGGATTTCTGCAGGGGCAGCGACAAATACCGCGGGATAGCGACGAACCCCGCGACGCTCCTCAGCCCGAACAGCGACCAGAAGGACAGGAGGTTCATGGTGAGCGCGATCGAGGAGTTCATCAACCAGTCTTCCAAAGGGAGGCTAGGGGACGACCTCAAGTTCCTATACAACAACGTGCTCGACATGAAACGGGACAAGCTCGAGATCACGGGCGTGTCGGACATGCGGCTGCTGAGCGCCATAGCAGTGTATAACTGGCGAAACTCCAACAAGGACGCGCAGGTCGGCGCTTTCGCTGCCAACATCAAAGGCGTGAAGGCCCCCGAGCCTAAGAGGGAGGAGCAGCCGGTGGAGCCGCCGAAGATAAGGCCCAGGACCATGAGGCTCGGCACGGATTAATGTGACGCAGATTCTTAATGGTCACAATTGACAGGGCATCATGGCAACGCTCCGTTACAACGACCCCAGGGATTCCCAGGCACGGAAGCGCTGCATGGAGCGGGACGGCATATACGCAAGACGGGTGCTCGAGCGATTCCTGCAGAGGGCCGATGCCGCATCGAGATCGATAGATGAACCGATCGCATTGGATATGGAGAGGACGCGCGGATCGCTTCTGGTCAACAAGCAGATCCAACCCGGGGACAGCATCCTGATCCATAGCAGGACGCATGATTTCCGGATATTATTCACTGGATTCGACAGGCAGGACAGGCTGAGGTGCAGGCTCTACATCGACGATGGATATGCGCGCAGCCGCCTGCTGAGGCAAGGAGAGGCGCTGGAGTGCGACGATGCGTTGCGCCTCACGCGTTGCAAAACGTATGACAGGCCCGAATGCGCCACTATCAGCGTATGGGCCGATGTCACCAGTTCAGGCTAAGGTATCCCATGAATCCCCAAGGCAAGGGGCCGGTGATGCCCTGGATGCTCTGAGTATATGGCAACAGGTATTCGGGCCGGCTGAGATCCCCGGGCATGAGGGGCCATGTCCCCCGAAACGCAGTGAGATAGAGCGAGTATTTCGTCCCGAAGAGGCTCCTTTCCTGGCTCGCATAATCGAACCCCACGCCGCTCCTGAACACGAAGTTGCTCGCCTGGGAAATCTGGGATGCGTTCCCGGTCTGGTCGCTCTGCTCAGTCCCGCCTTCGAAGAACGCGTGGACGTTCAGATGATCGCCGGCCGTCACGTTCACTTTCGCCCAGGTTATGCCGGCGCCTCCGGTCGTCCTGGTCAGCTCCGCGGCCTGGGCTCCGAGCGTCTGGAAAACCTCTGCCCGTTCCGCGGGATCCGAAAACACGTTGTCGCTCGCGAAAACGGTCTTCTTCGTGAACCGATTGAAGAACACGTAACCGTAGATCTGGTTGTTCATCGTGGTCGTGTTGATCGTCTGCATCCGGCCGGATACCGTCACTGTCCACTGGTCATAGCGCTCGGCGCCGTATTCGCGCCGTCCGTACAGGAGGCCGCCTAGCAGGTCTGCGCGGTGGTCCTGCAGCAGCGATGCGACGCCGCCCATGCTCCAGTTCTGGCTGGCGTGGTACTGGTCGAATCCGGATGACGAGAGGGGGAGCGCGACTCCGCCTGTTACCTTGGCTGCGTTCAATGACCGCAATTGCCGGTCTCCGGAGAAAGTGAAACGGTACTTGTCCTGCTCCCTGCTGACCTCGAGCCTGGTGATGCCAGCGCCTATCTGCTGGTTGTTCTTCTGCCATCCTTTGAGGTCATCCTCGTCCCCTATCACTAGGGAGCCTTTGGCGTTTGGCCGGTCGGCTAGCGGCGTGAGCAGTATGTAATATTTGTCGCTCCGGGTAGCGCTGTCTCCCATGAGGTGCGAACCCAGCAGCACGTCGTATCCTTCGGGGCGCAGGCCTGCCCGTGAATCGGAATTGGTCACCGCGGCGAGGACATCCACCATGTTCTGCTCCATCAGCACCCGCATCTCCTCTCCGGTCAGCCGGTCATGCAGTACGGGAGCCGGAAGCCTGGCGTCCGCGACCGCAGGCGCCCGCGCCGCGAGCTCCGCCTTGACCTTCCCGGATTCGAGCAGCAGCCAGTCGAAATCGTTTATGTGCCTGCCGACGAGATCCACGAATTCCGTGGAGTACTGCTTGCCTAGCCTGGACATGTCCGGGGTCGTTTTCCTGAGCTCGGCATAGACGTCCAGGAGGGCGTCTGCCGTGCCAGCTTTCCTGAAATTGATCGCCTGCAACACCGTGACGTCTTCGTCGTCTCTCCTTTTCTTGAGCTCCGCTTCGACTTCCCCTTTGGGTTTCAGCATCCACTGGAGGTTGTCCCTCGCGACTGCGACCGAGCTGACGAAATCCTCGCCATAGACGCGGTTGAGTCGGTTCCAGTTCGTGCCGTTTGTAGAGCCCATCTCGCGATAGACGTCCAAGAGCGCCCCTGCGGTATCGACCTGGGGGCCAAGGACCGCATCGCGCTGGTAGCGCATGAGGTTCCACGATGGCCAGTCCACTGTGCCTAGCCCGGCCCACGTGTCTAGGTAATTATTGGTCTGGCCGCGCGTAGCCGGCAGGAACCTTCCGCTCTGGTCCTGCGTGATGACGAGCGGTGCGTACGAGTACGCATGGCCCAGGATATCAGCGTAATATTTCGTCGGCCTTCCCAGCAGGAACAGGCTGTAGAGGTTCGCGTACGAGGACTGCGGAGTCGGAGTTGACCCTTGGGTCGAGGCCGGGTTCGGCGCGAACTGCCCGCCGCCCACCACGTAGACGCGCACCTTCTCTCCGTCGTATCCGTAGCCGAGCGCGAAATGCCATATGCTGCTGTTCAGATCGGCCTGGAGGGATTGCGAGAGGTTCTGCAATATCTGGGTCTGGTTCTGCGGGTTCACCTGTATGTCCCTCATGGCCTGGTCGATCAGCGTGTACATCTGGCTGTAGCCAGGGACGCGGTCGGCTCCAATGAGGATGTTGTGGCGCTGCGCCCAGTACATCATGAGCAGCGAGCCGTAATTCGGGTTCACAGTGCCCGGAGGCGCCGGGACCGAAGTGATCGTGCCGCCAGGCCCCACCACCCCGTACTGCGGATTCGATGGCGTCGAAGTCGATAGCATCCCTACGTTTGAATAGCTGCCGTCCGCATTCCTCATGACGAAATCCTCGAGGCGGGACTGCATGTACGTGCCTGCCACGAGATAGCCCGTGTCGCGGGCCTCGTCCTCTTTCCATCCGTAAGCGCTCACGAGGATGTTGTGCAGCCTGGAATACATCTGGTCCGCATCATTGGAGACCGTCTGGTATGCGCCCAGGAGATTTATGTCGGCGACTCCGGCCGTCACTCCGATGCCCTTGGTCACCTGGCTGCGCGGGTGCCATTCCAGCTTCCCTTTGAATCCTACCGTGGTCGGAGTCCCTGCTACGGCGCGGATCTCCGCCTGGTACGCCTCTGGATCCACGTGCATGCGGCGCCAGAGCACTTCGCCGCTCCCTTCGGACCATGACGTGTTCTTGATATGCGTCGGATCGGTCGGGTCCATCTGGACTGTCTGAGAACCGCGGTAGAAAGCGGCGTATACGTCGCGCTGGCGGCCGCTCGCTAACATCTGGGTGACTGCGGAACCTACGGTCTGCTCGGCAGCGACCGGATCCATGGTGGTCATGTCCTTCACCAGCTGCCCGAATGCCAATGCCGAAAACGCATCTCCGCCCGAGCGCGGAATCATGAAACCTGCGGCGGCTCCGTCGAATCCCTTGTACGCGGCGCCGTAGAGCTTCTCGTCGGTGAGGCCTTTGGCTGCCAACTGGCTTTTCAGCTGGGTATTCCCGTCCGGGGTAGATTGCAGCTGCCTGACCTGATCCGTGCTTATGCCGAGCGCATCGGAGATCCTCGTGCGCTTCTCGGAATCCGAGAGCGCGAATGTGGGCGCCATCTCCCTTCCGCTGAATCTCATGGAGAGCAGCGAGTTCTGCGAGTTCTCCCCGCCGTAAAGGTAATTCATCATCTGGCTGTCGGTATCATACCCGTGCGCGATCTGGTAGATATTGCCTTCCTCGGTCACGAAATAGAGCCTGGATTTCAGCCTCGATGATTCTGCCTGGGTTATCGGGGCCAGATTGGTGGTGCCAGGGGTGGTCGGGCCGGTCAGCTCTGGGATCTTCGTCCCTGAGACGTAGAGCAGCATGTCGGTTTTGTTTTCTCTAGCTATCCTCGAGTATGTCTGGAGCAGACCGCTAGTGGTATCCGTGGTCTGGGTCGTAAGCGAGGCGGTCTGCGGGGTCGGGCCGGGCGTGGTCGTTGTGGCCGTGGTCCCTGCGGTCTCGCGGTGGAATGTCGTCAACCCCTGGTGCAGCCCGAGCGTATCCTCAGGCGGGTACATCACCCAGCCCAATTTATCTAGGTTCCTTGCCACCGCATCCACGAAATCGTGCCCGTAGACGCGCTCCAATGCATCGGCATCCGGCTCTGTCTTGCTCAGCTCCGGAACGATTGCTATGAGCGCTTCGGCCGTGCCAGAGCCTCTTATCTTCGTGAGCTCTGCCACCACCGGATCGTCTCCTCTTTTATCTATCTCTTGGGAGACTTTGGATTCCGGCTTCGCTGTAGGCCCTGGTTTTCCTAATGCGAGGGGGATCAACCCTGCCATGGGATATGGAAGGCCGCTCGCCTGCGCCTGGATGTCCATGGCCCTGTCCACGGTCGACACTCCGACGGTCTGCCCGCTCGCGGCGGTCGCGGATCCGGGGGTCGTATCGGTCTCCATGTATCTCGCGCTTCCACGCACGCCGCCGGTGGTGGCCCGTCCAGTGGCCGTTGCCGCGACTCCGGTCTGCTGGGTTTCGTTTCCTGATGAATAGAAAGCACCGCCTTCCGCGAATGCGTTCAGCCAGTAGTCCTGGTAGTTAGTCGGCATCGGGCCGAAGCATTCGTTGATGCGTTTCAGTATCGTCGATGCGCCGAGAGGACCGATGCGGTATTTCGGGCCAACGCGGTGCTGGAACAATCTGGCTCCAGGAGGCCTGATGAAATCGCTCATGCCCGAGAAGAGCCCTCTGGCGCCCGAGTCGATCAGGAAGCCGCCCGGGACCGGGAGGAATGGGCTGAGCGGCATGGTCGGACGCGGAAGGAGCGAGAGCGGCAATGTGTTCTGGCCATACAATGTGGGCAAAGCGTCCATGCCTTCCATCTTCATGAAGTCCGGCCTGTGCCGATAGAGCATGGGGTTGGAATAGTTCTCGTCGGTCCTCGGTTCCGCCACGAGACGGAGCTCGTCCTCGAGATTGCTCACGCCGAAGGTGCTCACGATGCTCGGCAGCTTCTGGCCTATGGCCTCGAAGACAGCCAGGAAATATCTCCGGTTCATCGCGGAGCTGTAGGCGATATCCCTCGAACCTGCTTGGTATCTCTGCGTGAATATGCTGTTGAAGGCCTCGATCGCGGTTATGAGCGTCCTCTCGTCCTGCGCGACGCCCAATATCGCGGGCAGCACCTGGAGGAGGTATGGACCCACGAGATACGGGTCCCTGTGCTCGATCACGAGCAGCGAGTTCATGACGGCCATCGATGCCTTCGGTGTCATGGCGCTTTGCGCTCCGGAAATGCTCTGGAGGGCGACGCCCAGGTACAACGCATCCAGGATGGAGAGCTGGTTGCGCAGGTTGAGGACGCTCGCGTTCGTGAAATCCCCAGTCGTGGGATTGTAGTTCGAAGAGCTGCGGGCGACGAGGTATTGCTGCTCGATCCCCGCGTACGCGGCGCGGCCGGCCGTCACGAGATTGCGGCCCGCTTCGGTGTTCATGAATTTCACCAGATCGTCCGCGGTCTTTATGGCCGGGATCTCGATGCCGTAGCGTTTGGACATCTCCGCGCTGCTCCTGTTGAACATATCCAGGTTGAAATACTGGGTGAATAGGTAATCGTCGTTCCCGAATTCCAAGCGGTAGAGCTGGAGCGCGTTGGAGAGCAGGAGCCCCGCGTCCGCGAAATGAGTCGTCTCCAATGGCTGGTTCGTCGTGGCCGTGGTGGCCGCGTTCGTCCCGGGCGCGTTCACGCCCTGCACGGGGTTGTAGAAAGATAGCGCGTTGGAGAGCTTGCCGTACACGACCGGGATGCGCGTCGCCGCGTTCAGCATGTTGTTCATGAAATTCGCGCGGCCTGGGCCGGGCCCATCCTCGTAAGCCGTGTTGATCGCTGCGAACAATGCCGGCTCGAGCCTCCTCCTGAGCACATCGAAAGCCGCGCTCGGGCTTTCCATGAACATCAGGTCCTCGCGGTTCTTGCGGACGAGATCCACGAGCTTGGCGCCATAGGCCTGCGAAAGCTCCGTGATGCGCCTGCCGAACCTAACTTTGTCTGAAGCCGATGCGCTCGCGGCGGGCTCTTCCCGGATCACCGCGAATATGGACACCACCGCGTGGAACACGGCCTGGTCCTGCTGCCTGAGCGTGCGGGAGAAAGCGCCGACCGACATGGAATACGCTTCGGGATACGCGTCGAACAGCTCCTGCCTCGTCGATTGCGGGATGCGCGAGAGCTCGGCCAGGCCGGCCCCTGCGTTCATGAGGTCGCCTCCGTCCAGGTCGGCTTTCTGCGCTTCGATTGCGTTGACGAATCTCGCTCCGAAGAGCCTTATCATGGTGATGCGATCCTCTCCGGGCACCGGTGCGGACAACGCGCGGTAGCAGCGGATCGTTATGGCCGCGAAAAGCGCGTTCTGGTCCATGGAGATGTCCCGAAGGCCTGCGCCAGGCTTCTCCAGCACGGAGAGCTCCGGGGCATGCGATTCCACGAGGGTGACGAACGCCTCGCCGTACCTCGCCTGGAGGTCCGCTTTCTTGCCCGCGCCCACGCCCTTGGCCATGAGATAGACCCTGGATACGGCGTCGTAGAGCGAGCGGTCGTTCTGGCTGCTTATGAAACGGTAGAGCTGCGGGTCCGCGCGCGAGAGCACGCCTGCGACGACGCCTTCGATGACCGATTGCTTCTCGGTGTCTTTGCCCGCCGGGGCGAGATCGCGGTACCATTGGGTGAGCCTCGATAGCGAACCGATGTCCGTCTGGGAAGTCGAGACGCTCGAGAGCACGGGTGCGTTGCTTACATCCGCTCCGGTCTCTGCCAGGTGGATCATGGTGAACGAGAGCTCTACTGCTTTGCGCAGATCCGCCGGATTGACTATGGAATCTGCGAGGCGCTGCTGCCTCTTGCGCAGGTCTTCGACCTCCTTCGGGTCGCTCGTGGACTGCGCCGCGAGGCGGATGTCGTTGTTCTCCTGCCTCCACATGCGGAGGCGCTCGTTGAGCAATGGCCGCGCCGGTTCGAGCAGCTGGTATTCGAGCTGGGCCTCGAGCCGCGCCATGTCGCGCTGGTTCTTCGTCCATTGCGCTTCCACTTCGCGCTTGCCCTGCTCGCTCGCCTCCGTGGATAATGCGCGGTAGGATGAAGCGGCTTTCGAGAGGACAGGTTCCATGAACGCCAGGCCGAACGAATCGACCGCATCCGCGTTCACGAGGCCGCCCCGGACCGCGGCCTGCCTCGCGGCGGCTATGCCTGAGACGAAGCACACCGGCCTCGGGCCGAGAAGCCATTCTCCCGCCTTGGAGGCCAGCGGCGTGCCCTTGTCCTGGAGTATGAGCGCGTCCTCGACCTCGTAATCCTTCTTATCCACGACCCATGAGAGCGACGCCTTGTTGGAAAGCACGAAATCCACGAGGTCCACGCCGTAATTCTTCTCCAGTTTGGCGCGGTCGTTGCCATTGTAGATGTCGCGCAACGCGCGCGTGAGCGTCCTCGGGGAGAATCCCGCCACCAGGACGCCGTCCTCCTTTGCGGTGTGGACGCCCTGCATGAGCGCGTCGCCAGGCCGGCTGGACATCTCTGCCCCTATGGCGCTGACCGGCTTCATGACCCAATAGAGCGACCCGAGGTTCTTCCAGCAGTAATCGACAACTTCGCTGCCGTATGCGCTGACCAATGAGCCCCTGGCTTGGGTGGCATCCGCGAGGGCCGCGTACGCTTTCGATCCGACCTCTCCCGCTTTAGCGCCGTACTTGGCCTTCAGCGCGAGCGCTATCTTGTCCGGCTTTCTACCAGCAGCGCGCTTATCGATCTCCGCCTGCGCGTTTTTCGAGAGCCATGACACCGCGGCCGGATCCGTCCCTATCGTCTCTATGCCTTCCACAGATTGGAGAGAAGCGCGGATAGCCACGAGCTTCGTGTACATGGTGGCGAGAGCCTTCGGCGCATTGACCGGAGCGCCGGATTCCGTCCTCATCGAGAGCAGGCTGACTGAGATGGGGTCCCCGAGCCCTGCCCTTTTCGAGAGCTCTGCCCTTATGTCGCTCTCGCTGCGCACTAGCCATCCGAGCGATTCCACGTTCCCGGACACGAGCGAAACGAGCCCCTGGCCGTAGTCGGCTATCAGCCGTTTGGAGTCGGGCGAGGCCTTCGAAAGCTCCGCGCATATGTCGCGGACCGCAATCGGGAGTATGTTCCTGCTGAAATTCCTGAAGAGGCTGCTCAGGCGCTTGTTCTCGAGTATGTCGCGCGCGTAAAGCGTCCGGAACTCGGCCCAGAAGATATCATCCTGGTCCATGACGACCATCTGCACCCTACCGCCCATCACCGTCGCTATCTTGCCGCTGATGAGCTTGCTGAATTCATCGCTCGCGGTCTGCGATCCGGTCTCCATCACCTCCAGCATGAGGTCGGCCGCCCGCTTCGCGGTGCCTTTGGCGACTATGACGAGCAGGGGATCCACGTACAACTCGCTGCTCGCACGGAGCTTCTCCACCGAAGCTGCGTCGCCGTTGATCGCTGCGCTGTACACCCGCTTCACCATCCCGGCGAATTCGAGCGGATTGAAATCGGGATGGGATACCGCATAGGCGCGGATCACGGATGAGAGCGCCGGGTCCCCCTCGGTCTTGCCTTTCACGCCGACGATCTTCTCGCTGAACTGCTTGGAGAACTCGTCGAAGAACTGGGGGCCTGGGTTGGAATTGAATATCGTCTGGAACTCCACGCTCTTTATCGGGTCGCCAGTTAGCATGAAGGAGCGGAACGCGTCCACGCAGAGCCGCGCCTGCTCGTATGGCATGCGCGAAGAGACCTGCGATACGAGATTGTCCCCGCATCTCACCGAAAGCCGGTCCAGCGTTGTGGCCTCCAAAGCCTTGCGCGCCGCGTCTTCGGCGGAAAGGCTCGAATCGGCGGCCATGTATGCCCGCACGCGGGCGATGTCGGATCCCTTGGGGACGTCCTTGTCTTTCGCGGCCTTCGTGGCCGCTGCGAGGGTTAGCACTCTTTCGTCCTTGGCGGCGCCTTGGAGGACGCCTGCCCTTATCTCATGGACCGTATTGATGAAATCGGAGTACACCGCGGGGTTGCTCCAGAGGACGCCGGCCAGCCTGCCGCGGTCTTTCTGGAACGCGTCCGCGAGCGGTTTTATGGCAGATTCCGAGCGGATCGCGTCTATCTCTGAGAGCAGCTTCTCCATGAACGGCCTGCTCTCGGTGAGAGGCTTGCCCTTCGAAAGCCGCGCGCATATCGCCAGGAAAGCATTGCGCTTTGTCTCGTCCGAACCGACCAGATAGTCCCGGAACGCCGTAGCGGCGTCCGTCGCAAGACCCTGCAGGAACCTTACATTCTCTTCTTCGGCGGATTTCTTTACTTGGGCCATGGCTTGATTACCCCCTGGATTGTTTATATTCATTCCGCTGCTGAGCAGCACCGCTCCGACGGCAAATGCGTTGATGCGTCTCTTGAACTTGCTGCGGGGCATGGGTCGGTCTGGTGTGTTCTGATCTTCCGGTCTGTACCTGAGCCCGCCCATCCAGATTCCTTCTTTGCGTCCATCCCCGTATCCCTAGTATAGTTATGCATCGAAGGATTAAAAAGAGGTGTGAGAAGCTAGAAAAAGGAGGATACGGATAAAAGGGGAGGCGTTATTTTTTCGCAGGCTTCTCCGCGTGGATGAGCGGCGGCATGAACGGGGGCATGAGATTGAACGGGCGGATCAGGAATATGCTGTTCAGGCCTGCGCTCGCGTTTATCATGTTTAGCACGGTGGCTCCGTATTCGAGGGGCAGCGACTTCTTCTTCTTGTATTCGGCGAGCATCTTGCGGATATTCTCCGGGGTGTCGCGGCATATCGCCTCTCCGGTCATCCTGACCATCCCGACACCGGGGCTGTAATCCACGGCGTACGTGAATTCGAGGAGGACCGAATCCGTCGTCTTCGGGGTTATCCTGTCCACGTTCACGTTGACAGTCACGTTCTTCGGAACGCCAGGACTAGACTTCTTCACTTCGCCGCCGAGCAATACGAATTCGACCATCTCTAACATATGTATCCCGGATTGAGAAACCAGAGGCAGAATAAAAATCTATCTCTTTTCGGATCACGGCATCCATGGTGGCATGAAAACGATATACAAAAAATACGTTTTGTAACACAATTATAAGGATTTGCCAACACATGCGGGGATGATGAAACCGAAGGATTACAGCAGGCCGTTCATGAGCCGATCGCTTCGGAACGATGCAGCGCCAGACCCGCGTTTCCAGAGAATACCTTTCCGTCAGCGGGCGGCTTTCACCGCGCCAAAGGCTGAAAAGAGAATCGAGCATTATCCTGTAGTCCCGTTTTCGAGCATGGCGCAGATGCAGGATATCCCTCTGGATAAATACCCGAACCTGTCCTCATATATCTCCGGGAGGATTGAAGCTCATCCATCCATCAGCGACGCGGTCGTCCTGGTCCTCCTCAATCAATTCCTCTCCATCCCTGTGGATTTCTATCCGCGGGAACCGTATACGAGACCGCAGCGCGTCTTCAGCAGGGAGCAGCTCGATGAATTCAGGGGATCCATGCGCGTATTCGAGGTATCTTTTACTGATGGCTATCCCATCAGGGAAGCGCGGACTGGCTCGTTCAAGGCAAAAACCAGGGTGCCTGATCCGCCGAATCTAGATTCAGGCTGGGTGCCTCCATCGTCTTATCTGAATCTGTACGGACAGGTCGCGACACGACCGCATGATTTCGACCTGGCATTCCTTTCGTATAAGAGCGGATTCATTCCAGGCAGGGAATCGTTGGGGGATGCCTGCACCACCAGCCTCGCTGCAGGGAAGTACGAGAGCGAGCTGGGAGCGCTGTTAGATGAATTCGACGCGCAGCGTTTAGATATGCCGGCGGCAGCGGCTTTCATGGGAGAGGCTGACCCAAAGGCCCGCGCATCCGTCTCCCTTTATGCCCTTGCTACGAGATGCGATGGTAAGATACCCCAGACCGCCATAGCCATCATCAGGAAGCTCGCGGGTCTGACCGCGACAATCGAATCTGAAGCGGATTCCATTCTGGAGATTTTGCCGGCCGACCCGAAAGGCCTCGTGGAAACCGTCGCGAAGCATGTGGGGAGCAAGGGCGCGCTCATCGTGTCGGGCGACGCCACCGGCACGCACCCGGATGGGTTCAGGATGATAAGGCCCTTCCAGAACGTGACAGTGTATCAGAGAATGGATTAGCTATCGCTCGTTGATTATCTTCCCGCGTTCTGATGGTGTGATGCTTATCTCGCCATCGAAATCCAGACCGGCCAATTCCTTGCCATCCATCAGGCGATCGAGCGTTATCGCGAGGGCCGCGACTTCGCTATGCGGTTGGTTCGTCACTGATATATTGTAGTCTGCGAGCTGGTATATCTCGGCCGGGACCTGCTCGGAGCCGACGACAATCAGGATTTTCTCTTGCTTTTTCATCTCCGGCATCTTCTCCATGAGCGGCATGCCGTACATTGTGAGATGGATTATCGAAAACCCATCGCGCTTCTTGGATTTTATGAAAGAGACCGCGCTTTTTTCATAGGATACCGGGGATTTGCCGCCCCATCGCGTGCAGATCCGGACTACGGAATCCTCGAGACCCGCATCGTGCTGGCCGGTGTACGCAATCGCGCTCGCTCCGAACGCACGAGCGACCAAAGCGACGTGCGTGGAGATGCGCTCGTCTCTTGGGAGACGGTGGCCGAGTCGGAGGATTTCGATGAGCATGGATTACGATTTATCACAATCATTTTTAATGGTGGAAGAGAATCCGGTATCTATGTATTTCGGCACCAATGGAGTGAGAGGCAGGTTCGACGAGCTCACCCCGGAACTCGCACTGAAGCTAGGAATGGCCATCGGCACCTATTTCAAAGGAGGGAAGATAATCCTCGCGCGCGACTGCCGGCTGACCGGGGACGTCCTGCGCTCCGCTGCCGCGGCTGGACTCGCAGGAGCGGGCTGCCATGTGATAGACCTCGGCGTAGCCAGCTCACCAACAGCCGAATTCATGATCAAGAAGTTGAAGGCCGACGGCTGCGTCATAATAACCGCATCGCACAACCCGCCCGAATGGAACGCGATGAAGGTCGTGGATTCCGGAGGCATCGCGATTTCCAGGGAACGCGGGGCGGAGATCGAGAAAAATCTCGAGAACCCGAAACTCGCATCCTATGACAAGGTCGGGAAGATAGAAAGCTATGACATGGCGACAGAGGAACACATCGAGGCCATAAAGAAGAACGTGGACCAGGGGAAGATCTCCAAGCGCAAGCCGAAACTGGTCATCGACTGCGGCAACGGCACTGCGTCCGTCATCGCGCCGAAGTTATTCAAGGACCTCGGATGCGAGATAATCTCGCTCAACTCCCACCTGGACGGAAGGTTCCCGGGGAGGCCGAGCGAGCCGACAGAAGCGAACGTCAAGGAGCTGCTCATCTCGGTGAAAAGCATGAAGGCGGACGCGGGCATCGCGTGGGATGCGGACGGCGACCGAGTCATATTCGTGGACGAATCAGGCGCTTACGTCATCGGAGACAAGGTATTCGCGTTGTCCATATTGTGGAAGCTCACATCGGGCAAGAGAGGGGACGTGGTGACCACGGTCGCGACGAGCAAGGCCGCTGAGGACGTCGCTTCCAGGTTCGGCTGCAAGGTGAGATACACGGCGATCGGGGCCCCGTACCTGTGCGAGGAGATGAAGCGCAAGAGCGCGGCCATCGGAGGCGAAGAGGTCGGCGGCGTCATCTGGCCGGAGCTGGACCTGGCCAAGGACGGGTTCATCACAGGGGCGAAGCTGGCGCAAGCGCTATGCGAGAAACCGCTCTCGCAATGGCTGAAAGAAATCCCGGTATATTATAATGTGAAGAGAAAACTGGATGCCGATGAGAGCGGGAAGAAAAGAATAGTCGGGCGCGTCCTCGATTACGCTAAAGAGAAGGGATTAGATCACGACACCATAGACGGCGTGCGGATCAACCTGCAGGACGCGTGGGTGATCGTGCGCGCATCCGGCACCGAGCCGTATGTACGCGTTTTCGCCGAAGCGAAGAGCGAGGCATCGGCCAAAAAGCTCGCGGACGAATACACGAAGATAGCCAGCGGATAAACACAAAATGTAATCATTTATAAAATAATCCAAACAGATTATCCCCTATGCATGTAGCAAGAAGCAGCATCCCCACTACTCACAGAGCCGGCAAAAAATCGGCCCTCTCACCGTGCATGGCAGAGCCGATCCTCAAGTCCGTCTATGGCAGGAAGGCCGTGCCGGCAGTCAGCAACAATGAGATCCAGTATCTCAAGGGCCTCGCTGAAAAAAGGAACCCTGCCCCAAAAATACACAAGAGTCACGCTTCGAAGGAGCCCCTGAAAGAGAAGGCGGACCTCCCGGGAAAAACCAGATCCAGGGTGCTGGACATCCACATTCGCGCCATCAAAGCGGCCGAGCATCTGGAGGGGGAGCTGAAGCAAGCCGTCAACGGTGATTCCGAACCGATAAAGCGCAAGCTGAAGCGGATATCCGGCGTGAAAAGGCTGGCTGAGAGGATTCTCGTGGCCGATTTGGAGGCGCAGTACCTCCAGGCCCTCGCTCCGACCGGAAAAGTTCTGACCAGGCAAGAGGAATATTGCGTTTTCAGGATCTATTCGCGCGCAATCGCGTATATCGGGAAGTTGGAGGAGAAGCTGGGCAGCGATGCGGAAACGAAGGTCATGGAATATGGGCGGCTCGGGGGAGCTAAAAAGCTCTCTGAAACCGCAGTGGTCAGCGCGCAGAGCGGGCTGCTCTGGAGAAACGCGAAAAAGATCCCGCACCCGCCTTCCATATTGCTAGAGGACGTGGTGCAGGAAGGGAGAAAGGCGATCATAGAAAACGCGATGCCCAAATTCGATATACGGCTGGGCAACAGATTCTCCACGTACGGCATGTGGTGGGCGAGACAGGCGATGAGACGCATGATCCAGGACTGCGGCAAGGACATCAGACGGCCGGTCCATCTCTATGATGCCGCGAACCGCATCGGGAAGGCATCCAGGAGGTTCTTCAATGAGACCGGCGCGGAACCCAGCGCCGAGGAAGTGGCGGAGATGACCGGACTGAACGTGAAGGCGGTCAGGAACATCATGACATTGCCCGAGACCGTCAGCATGAACAAGAAGCGGAACCTCGGCGAGGATCCTGAGGTGATGGAAGTGCTCTCGGATAGGACGGTCGCCTCGCCAGAGGATGCTCTCCTGCAGGGCGAGATGAAGGAGGTCACGGCAAGGCTTCTTTCCACGCTGACTCCGCAAGAGGCGTACGTCGTGCGCAAGAGATTCGGCATCGGTTTCGAGACCGAGGCCTCATTCAAAGAAATCTCGGACGAGAGGCATGTCACGCGGGAGCGAGGGAGACAGATATTCAACAAGTTCATGGACAAATTGCGCAAGAAAGGGAAGGGGCTGCTGCGCGAGGGGTATCAGCCGCCTTTTCTCCAAGGGTAGTCACTGCTGGACTACTGGGTCTTCGGTAACTTTCTTGAGCAGCGGGATTATGTCCACTTCCGCGACGTCGTTGGGTATCGAATTGGTCGTGAAGACCCAATCGGCCGATTTCTTCAGCTTGGCCAGCGAATCGTTGAGGAAGAAGCCGTGCGTCGCAGCGCAGAAAACCTTCTTCGCGCCGCCTTTGCGGACGTTCTCTATCGCCTTCAGCATCGTCCCGCCGGTGGATATCATGTCGTCTATGATGAGTATGTTTTTTTCTGCGACGTCGAACTCGCGCTCGACGGTCTGCACGGAACGATACGCTTCCTCGCCCTGCTCGTATCCGCCCCTGACCTTGCTCATGCTCTTCCCGCCGAATTCCGAGACGAGGTAATTCGCGCCCTGGTCCGGTGAGATGACCTCCAGCCCTTCGAGCCCGATCTTCTTGCGGGCGTGCTCGACCAGCATCTTGTTCGCGCTCAGGTTCTGTATCTTGAGGCCCGCGTATTCCGACTCGCCCTCTTTCTTCAGGAAATGGCAGTCCACGGTGACTATCTTCACCGTGCCGAAATCGTTGAACAGCTTGCAGAGTATCTGGGCCGAGAGAGACTCGCCCATGAGGAATGTCTTGTCCTGCCGTGCGTACGGCATGTATGGAGATATGAGGCTGGTGCGCGCTCCGACCCGCTTGAGAGTGTGGAGGAGCTGGGCCGCGTTGAATATCGCGGTGTTCTGCTTCGGGTACAAGCGATGGAATAGCGAAACGTCCTCGCCCTGGCATTTGGATATGTCGTTTATGCGGCAGTAGCTGTCCCCATCCGGAAAGAGCTTGATCTCGATGTTCGGCTCGCCGACTTCTGGAAAATTAGGGCTAATCAGGTACATGGATGATATCTGATGGCTCGATTTTATAACTATTGCAGCTCCTTCAAAAGCATTATAAGCACACAGATACATATATGATAACATGAAATACAAGGAGAAGGTCATCCCGCCAGCCCTAAAAACGCTGCAGCAACCATGGCCATTGTCCGGACAGGTCCCGATGGCCGAAACGCTTCTTCGATCGGGCGCGATGATGACGGAGAACGGAGGCTCGCTCCAGATCATCGGGGCGGACAGCAAGGATATCCCGCTCCCAACCATACGCGCGTTCATGCTGATGTGCAAGCAGGAGTGCTTCCAGCCATCAAGCCACGAAACGGCATTGCAGGCTTATGAGAGGCTGGAGAGCCATATGCTCCCGAGGAAAGTCATCCTGAGCCTCGGAGAGGAGTTCCGGGGGGAGAAGGGGCTCGCGAAGCTCGGCAAGGACGTCCTGGCCGTGACGGACATGATAATCCGCGCCATTCCCGACAAGCATCTCCGCGATCTCATGGGCATCGAGCTCGGAGGCAATGGGGAAGGGCTCACTGATTACGTACAGGGCAACGTGCGCATGCTCGCCCCCAGCGTGACCGGAGCGAAGAGGAACTACATGGCGCTCCTCCTGCGCGAGATAGGGCGTTCCTTCTTTTCGCATCTTGGCAGCGAAGACGAGGAAATGCTCCACCAGATCCACGACACCACGCCCAGCGCGAGGTTCGGAGTGGACTATCTGCTTGGCGAGAAATCCAGGATCGAAGACCAGGCGACTTTCGGGGTATTTGTGGCGGAGAACTACATGCATTTCGTCACGCAGGGCAGGCGGCTGGAGGGTTTCATACGCTCGCTCCCGGAAAAGGAGAGAGCGTCTTGGAACGAAATGATGCGGATCTATACCGAAAATTTCAGCCATATCATGTATGTGGATGAGAAGACCCCCGCACATACATAAAAAAATTCTTGGATGCAATTACCATGCATGGCCAAGGTACTTTTCATCGTGGCCCAGAAGGGCTTCAGGGACGAGGAGCTTCTGGTGCCAAAGGAGATGCTCGAGAGGGTGGGGCACACCGTGAGGGTGGCGAGCGTCACCAGGTCGAAGGCGATCGGGAGCATGGGGGCGCAGGTGCAGCCGGACATGGCGATCTACGAGGCGAACCCGGAATTCTTCGAAGCGGTGGTTATCGTCGGCGGACCGGGCTCCCCGGCGCTCGCGGAGAGGGATGACGTCCTGAAATTCCTGCGGGCCATGCAGCAGAAAGAGAAGATCGTAGCGGCGATATGCCTCGGCCCTATGGCGCTCGCGCGCTCCGGAGTCCTCGCAGGGAAGGACGCCACCGTGTTCCCGGACAGGAAAGCGATACTGATGCTGCGCGAGTGCGGAGCTCGCTACCTGGTTGAGCCGGTTGTCACAGACGGGAAGGTGATAACCGCCGACAAACCTGAGAACGCGGGGCCCTTCGCGCAGGAGCTCATCGATTCCCTGAAGAAGTAGATTTTTATATCTGACCCAATAACATCGAAGAAAGAGGCGCATTCTATGATTACGATAAAGCATGACGGCTGCATATTCTGTGTCGGGTGCTCTTCGGTATGCCCCGTGAACGCGATCGAGGCTATCGGCACCAGGATGGAGCATTTCCCGGATAGGTGCATCGACTGCGGCTTGTGCGTGAAGGCATGCCCGGCGAATGTCATAACGTTATACAAGGGAGTGAAATCCGAGAAGGACCTCCCGAGCATGAAGTGAGATTATGGGATACGATCACGACGCGATAATCATCGGTGGAGGGCCTGCGGGAGCCACATTGGCCAGGCTGCTCGCGCGGGAAGGCAAGGATGTCCTGGTTGTGGACAAGAGGAAGGAGATCGGCGTCCCTGTCCGCTGCGGAGAAGCTATAGGAGTGACGGATGTCCAGAAGGAAGGCATCGGATTGCCGAGATGGGTATATTCCACAGAGGTCAGGGGAGCGAAGCTCGTCGCGCCGAACGGGAAATCCATCACGTGGGCCAACGAATCCACCAAGGGCTGGATACTCGAGCGCAAGGTGTTCGACAAATGGCTCTGCGAGCTGGCTGTCGATAGCGGCGCGAAAGTGAATACGTACACGCGGGCGATGGGCCTGGTGAAAGAGAATGGGAAGCTCACGGGAGTCAAGCTCTCGCACGGCGGGCGCGAACCGTACGAAGTCACGGCTCCGCTCATAGTGTCGGCAGAGGGCATGGAATCCATGATGGCGCGCGCCATGGGATTCAAGACGGTCCATTCGCTCTACGATGTGGACACGTGCTACGAGTACGAGATGAAGCCCTACGACCACGAGAACCTGATCGAATTGTATTTCGGGAACGAGATAGCGCCGCGCGGCTATGTCTGGATATTCCCCAAGAACGAGAGGAAGGCCAATGTGGGCATAGGCATCGGGGCGAACCTCGCCACATCTGAGAAGCGCGGCGGCATCAAGGGAGCCGACCCGAAGAGATACCTCGATTCATATATAGAGAATAATCCGAAGCTCAAGGACGCGAGCACGCTGCTTGATTTCGGCGGCGTGATATCGGTCGGAGCCCCGATAGACGAATTCACCAAGGACAACTGCATGGTGATAGGCACCGCGGCCAAGCAGGTGGACCCAATACACGGCGGCGGCATCGCGCTCGCGATAGAATGCGGGTATTACGCGGCGAACGCGGCCCTCAAATCGTTCGAGAAGAAGGATTTCTCCAAGGGCATGCTATACGAGAATTACGAGAAGCCATGGAGAACCAAGGTCGGCAATGGTTTGTCGAGCAGGCTGCTGCTCCGCAAGGTCATGGAGAAGCTCAGCGACGACGACCTCAACCACATATTCAATACGCTCAAGGACGCGGATCTCCCGAAAGTCATGGACGGGGATTTCGCGCCGGTCGTCGCGAAGCTGATGGTAGGACGGCCGCAGCTCATGGGAGTGCTGAGCGCTCTCATGCCCGGCACAAGATGATCAAAGAGTGGATAGCTGCCTCGATAGAGCGCTGTGCGTCCGGCATACCAGATCCTCCCGGATCGGCTTGGCCACGCGCCTTCTTTCCATGGCTTTCATTGCTATGGTCAAGAACTCCCCGTTCGCTACGCTTCCCGCGAGCTTAAGCTGAGGACCCATATCGCACGGATCCGCGAACTTCGGCTTCATGTCTTGCGCTATCAGCTCCGGAAGATCCTCGAAAGTATGCTGCATGAAAAATTCGATCGCGCTGAACCTGGAGACCCCCCAGGGCCTTATCCCGAAATCCGGATTGGCCAAGAGGAGCAGCTCGCTGGCGAGATAGGATCGCAACGCTCCGCCGTCCGGGCTTTCTTCGACCGCGGTCCTGAGCAGGCCTTCCCAGTTCTTCACCGTGACAACCAGGAAATCCATCTCGGACTGCATCCGCATGAGAGATGGAGTGGATAACGTATCCGGTTTGCCTATGACCAATGCTTTCAAAGGCTCGTTGGACTCGGAAGCAATCTCCCCGCCGTGGAACAATACCAGCGAAGAGCCGGATTTGATCGAATCGAGCCATCCGTAGAATCGCTCTGCCCCAGAACGGGCTGATTGCGAGAGGGACTCGATCTTCTGGTCTATGAGTTGCAGCAGCCCCATCTGGCTCTGCCCGGTGGGCTCGAAGATCCCGATCGCGGGTTCGGCTTTACGCACCGTATACCCGCTGTATTCTAGGTCAACCATAATCATCAAACGCAGGAATCGGCCTGCTTATTCACATTAATACTTAATTTGAAACAATTTATAAAGATATGGAACCGGGAAAAATGAGTGCATAAAAACCCTTTCAGGCTTGAAGAGTGACATGGAGGAATTCACTGATGAGGAGAAGCGGCTCCTCGCGCCTTTCGTCAGCAACCTGGACAAGCCCATCTTCGTCCTGCGCAACCTGCCCGAGGTCGTCAAAGGCGCCCTTTTCTCACGCTACAGCAGGAGCGTGAAGAGCCTGAGGCGGACCCTGCTGGATGAATTCATAAAAGGCGGAGAGATAGGGATCACAGCCTCCGGCTCCGACAATGTGGCGACAGAGAAGGCCGAGGCGTTCTACGACAGGGTGCTGCTCGGATACGGTGATGATTCCGTGGCGGAGCTCGCAGGAGCGCACATAGCCCTGGAAGACATATCGATAATCGCCACCAAGGTCGTGGAGGATGCGCGCATCGGCCTGTCCCCGCTCGAGAAATCCACCCGCTACGTCTATTTCGACCAGAAGGTCGACGGGAAATGGAGATACTACGAGGAGCCGGACTTGATGGCTTCCGAATCCGCTTCCTTGTACACCGAGACGTGCGACTCTCTTTTCTCGACGTACGCATCTCTGATCCCGAAGGTCTCGAGATATGTGACTGAAAAGATGCCGCGCGACGAGAAGCTGACCGACCGCGCGTTCGAGGCGGTGGTGCGCGCCAAGACCTGCGATACAATCCGGGGGCTCCTTCCCGCATCCACGAAGACGAACATGGGGTTCTTCGGCAATGGCAGATCCTACGAGTACCTGATAACGAAGATGTACGCGGACCAGCTCGCCGAGATGCGGGCGCTCGCGAAATCGGTCCAGACTGAGCTCCGGACCACCATACCGTCGTTCGTCAAGCGCCCGGACACCGAACACGGGGTGGAGATGCAGAGATACATGCAGGCGACCCGTCTGGATGATATGGGAGCCAAGACCAAGGAGGAGAGCTGCACAGAGGACAGGATCACGCTCGTGGATTACGACAAGGACGCGGAGGAGAGAGTCGTCGCTGCCGCGCTCTAT
>CAWDQD010000004.1:0-78305 GCA_963804385.1 uncultured Microcaldota archaeon | reverse complement strand
CGTGAGCGGAGCGCCAACAACCGCGAAGAGTTTTGGTATTATTGACGTTTCAGTTATCGCGGGTTGAACCGTTATTGGAAGTACCGGCGTCGTGACTCCACCCCCCTTCATCTCCTCCTTGACCATGCCATCTAATTTGGCGCGCAACGCTCTGAGCTTTTCCACGTTGCACTCGGATATCGCAGCAGGATCGGATAAGAGGGTATCTACGGCAGTTTCAACTATCTTGGAATATGCCATATTACCAGCTGCATGCTCGAGGCCGATGATTATCTCTCCGGCTAAAGCCTCGTTCAGGGATGGCACCAACGCAGCTGCTTGCGTGAGGAACGAAGCAACCTGCTTGCTCTCACCCATATCTTTCAGCTTGCGGAATTTGGTCCTCATAGCGAGGACTTCCCTGGCGTAGTTGGTTTTACCTTCGTTTGCGAGAGTGATCGGAGTCAAGATGCCGTTGGTCTCATTTCCGGCCACCATCCTGTCGAATAAGGGGGCGAACATCGATCTTGCGACCGCTGCATCGAAGGATTTTCTCGCGTCTGGCGAGCCCCTGCGTTCCTTCCCTGAAAAGGTCGGCGCGGGTTTTTCCCCCTGATTCATGGTTATATCAGCTCTCCATCTCGCCCAGGTCGATCAGGCATGTCATAGCTTCCGATTTCACCGCACCTAGAGTATCATCCCGCGAGAGCGCAAGGAGCTTGTCATTCGCTTTGACGGTGGATTCGCTGCGTTTGCCTGCAGCTATTGCTTTGAGAGCCCTCACCATGTCCAACGCCTCTCCTTCATCGCCTCCGATACGGGCCAATCTGTCGAGTTGTTCGATGAGTTCGTTTGCTTGATTCGGGTGATTTTCAACGAAGTTCCCGGCAACTTCAAATTCGCCATCGCTCACAGATCCAATGCATTGCTCGAGAGGAGTCAGGCTCGATTCTTGCCTCTCATCCGCATGCTCTTCTGTAGCGGGCCGACCCTGTCCTCCTGAAAGGTCGATCGGAGGTGGCGTGAAATGCACGTCTTCCGAAGGCTCATGCGCGCTGCCATATAATACCGTGCGCAGGGCGTTCACCGTGAACGCATCTATGCTTTCAATGACTTTCGCAACGGTCGCGGTCACGTCATCGGATACCTTCTTCATCGTATTTGCCGTACTGAATTGCAGCTTCAGCGCTGCCACGAGCTCTTGCAATGTTCTCTTGGCGTTCCCGGAGTGTTCATCGGCTCCTTCGATGGTTCCCTGTACTTCCTCATATAGCCGCGCCGATTGCTCCATGAGTTCGGCAGCCTCGCCGAGCTCGAATGCGGCCTGGTTGGCGTAATCTATGCTAACCTCGAGTATCGCGGTGGCCGAATGAAGCGGACCGAGCGTAGCATCGACTATCGCCTCAACGCTCATCTTGCTTACGTCTTCTTCAGATTCATCTATCTTCATGCTGTCCAGCACGTCTGGTGCCCTTTCCTTTGCCGCGGGGGCTTTGGTGAATGCGAACTTGCGCTGCTCATCCCTCATAGGGGAGAGTTTGCCTTTTGAGCGCAAAATCGATTGGTCGAGGGCTCTTCTGAGCGAATCCAAGGCGAATCTGTCGAGCGATGCGAGTGATTCGGATGTTATGCTTTCGGAGTGCGAAAGCATGGACTGCATCTCTTTGAGATCGGAAACGCCGGTTCCAAGGTTGCCTATCATCTCATACATCGCAGCCTTCGCGGCATTGAGTTCAGCATCCCCGCTTGTGGATGCATCGACCATGTTCATCGCCCTTAATGCGCCTTCATAGTCCTTCTGAGCGGAAAACAAGTGCTGAGAAGCAATTTTCGTCCCTAAGAGCGCGCCATCGAGCGTATCGCGCCTGGCTCCGAATGCGTTACGGGCCTTTCCAACTACCTGTTCCAGATTAGCCGTCTTTGTTACCGTTGCTTCAACCATATCCACACCTTGGGTTAGTATAATATATTATGTGCTTTACTGTTTTGTTATGTAGTAACCTTTTTAATGTTGGGCTTTGGTAAAAAATGGCTTACACGATCCTCGCTTCGCCACTGTCGCGGTCGTACTGCAAATGAAAAAAACAAAACGGGCCTGGAGGGATTTGAACCCTCGGCCTGCGGATTAAAAGTCCGACGCTCTACCAAGTTGCTCGATGTCTTGCATGCCCCTAGGCAAAATTAGCAAAACAAATCTGAGCTACAGGCCCTTGTGGATATAAACCTGTGATAGCGATTTAAAACCTTTCCTTACTCATTTGACTCCGAACATACACACGCTTCGGGTGGACCGCAGCGTATGGGGTGAAAAATATGACCGGGTGTTTAGAAATCCAGTAATGGAGCAGGAACAATGATGAGGGCGACTAATTCTAAGAGGAAAATCCAGGTATTGGATACGACTTTAAGGGATGGCGAGCAGACACCCGGCGTGGTGTTCAAGCCAGCTGTTAAAGCCGCGCTCGCTAAGGAGCTCAGACGCTTCGGCGCGGATATCATCGAAGCAGGCAGCGCAATAAACGGCAAGTCGGAGAAGGACGCGATACGCCTGGTATGCGAAGCGCTCGGCTCTAATAAAGACGTCTCGTCGTTCGCGAGGATCAGGAACGAGGATGTGGATGCCGTTGTCGAAGCCGGAGCAGGTAGGATAAGCCTCGTTTTCCCAGCTTCGGATCTGCACATCCTCAAGAAACTGAAACTGGGGCCCGGTGATGCGGGTTTCCACCAGAAAGCGCTCGCAATGATACTCAGATCCGTCGAATACGCGCTCAGCAAGAAGCTCACGGTGGAACTCCTTGCAGAGGATGCCAGCAGGGCCGACCCGGATTTTCTCAAGGTTGTCTCTTTGGGCGCTAAGGGCATCGGAGTCGAATGCTTCTGCGTATGCGACACGCTCGGCGTTTTCACTCCGCCAAAGACATATGATCTTTTCACATATCTCAAGGACGGGGGTCCGGAGCATCTCTCGTTCCACGGCCACAACGACCGCGGGCTCGCGACAGCCAACACCTTGGAAGCGCTCCGCGCAGGTGCCGATCGGTTCCACGGTACGATAAACGGCTTGGGCGAGCGTACCGGCAACTGCCCGATAGAGCAGGTCGCGCTAACGCTACTTCTCGACGAAGGCATCATGACCGTAGACCTCGGCATGGCCCAGGAGATCTCCGCGATCGTAGCGGCGGCATCGAGGATATATCCTGCCAACAGGATGCCCGTGGTCGGCGAGTTCGCATTCCTCCATGACGCTGGCATACACCATGACGGCCTGAACAAAGGATGGGAGATGTATTCGCCCTATGACCCCGCTATCGTCGGCCAAAGGCACCGGCTTTCGCTCGGCAAGCTCTCTGGCAAAGGCAGCATCAGGATGAAGCTCGCAGAGCTCAGCGTAGATCTTGACGAAGATAAGGTCCCCGTGGTCCTCCAGGCCGTGCGGCAGATGGAAGAGGAGGATGGTTATGTGGTCAGCGACGCAGATTTCCTTCTGCTCGTGGAGAAGGTCAAGGGCACCGGCATCCATGAGAAGCTTGTGCTGGACGAGATGCAGGTGACGACCGGGAACAAGAACACGCCCATAGCTTTCGTTTGGCTCAAGATCAACGGAGAGGCGAAGCGTAGGGGCGGGTCTGCCGAAGGCGACGGGCCTGTGGATGCCGCCATAAAAGCCGTGAACAACGCGCTCGGAAACCAGCAGGCGGAGCTGGTAAGGTACCATGTCGATGCCATCACCGGGGGGAGCGCCGCGACCATCAGGGTTGACGTCACTGTCGAGATGAACGGGAATTCTCTCCGCTCATCGGCCAAAGGCAATGACATCGTGACCACGAGCGTTGAGGCTTATCTCAAAGCCGTTCGGTACCTGCTTTGACTTTTAAACCCTTTCGTCCTTTTATTTTTCAGGAAGCCAGGTTGGCAGATCGGCTATGCATCCGCCTGCAGTTCAGTCCATGACTGAGCATAAAGCGGAGTAGAGGGGTTCAAATCCCAGGGAATCTAGATTCCCTTATGAGGGAGGACATCTCCCTTACCTGGCTTCTTTATTTTTACTAGAATCTCATCTTGATCAGAAACTCTAGCAGCAGCGTTATCAGATACACCGCCATCAGTGCTGCGCCCCCGGCCCTGGTTATCGTGCCTCTCATCGCCAGCATGAAGAATAACGCGGTGACGAGCACCATGGCCGGGATCGTGACGATCGCGGATACAGGATCCAAGGAGAACGGGTGAGCGATCGCGATTATCCCGAGGGTTATCAGCAGCGTGAATATGTTCGAGCCGATGGTCTCCGAAATCGCGAGTTCGGCATAGTTCTTTCTGACGGCCTGGATGGCCGCGGCGAGGTTCGGTAGGCTGAGGCCGAGGGCCCCCAGCGTCAGGCCGATCAGCAGCTCTGGTATCTGG
Organism: uncultured Microcaldota archaeon; assembly: GCA_963804385.1. Lineage (GTDB taxonomy): Archaea > Micrarchaeota > Micrarchaeia > Anstonellales > Bilamarchaeaceae > Bilamarchaeum. The sequence continues at coordinate 73,925 of CAWDQD010000004.1, read as the reverse complement.
ACTATCTGAGCGATCGAGATCAGCGAATCCGTGAAGAGCTGCGCTCCTATGACGAGCATGACCGCTCCGCCCAGGAATATCAATTTGATATCCTTGAACACTATCTCCGGCCCGCCGGTCTTCCCTATGAAGAACAACGTCTTGGCGATCATGTCCGATTCGCGCTTCCTTTCCTTGTGCGCGAGGGTCTTCTCCTGCTCATAGACATTGACAAGGTACGGAATGAAAAGAAGTAAGAGCACCATCCCGTCCTTGCTGGTGAGGCTGAAATTGCTGATAGCGATGAGCGCGACCACGATCGTGATAACCAGCATGAAGACCGCGTCGCGGGTGATGACATGCCTCGGAATCTTCAGCGGCTTTATCATGGCCGCTATGCCGACTATGAAGCCGAGATTGACGATCACAGAGCCCATGCTCGCTCCGATGCCGATGTCCGTGTGGTTCTCGGCGATGCTCATCAAGGCGATAAGTAGCTCCGGGAGGCTGAGGAGGACAGATATCAATACCAGGCCGACAGCGACATTCGTGGTATTGAGGGTGCGCGCGAGCGGCACCGCCGCATCGGTTATCCAGTCCGATCCCTTCACTATCAGGTACGCTCCGAATAGGAGGAGCACGATTTCGAGTATCATGGTTCCACTTAGACGCCCGTCTAATGTTTGACACCTGTCCAACTTTATCTCATAACATTTATAAATGAAAAAAGCGCATAAGTATATCACGCCTGGGTTTTCTGGGTGCGGCTCCGAAAGGGGCGTTTTCGCAAGGAATCAGCGGCCTCATCTGTGGGCATATTCCCATTCTGGGCTCGCCCCGCTGGCCGCGTCCTTGGTCAGATGCGTCCTTTAGGATTGTCCGTTGGGCCTTGACATGCCACATTGATCTGCGGTGTGTTCTGCCTCCCAGACCCAAGAGGCGTTGAAATTCTGATCTATAATGGAAAAAAACAAGCTAGTCCTACCGCTGGAGCCGCTTCAGTACGGTTCCTCGTATATGAAATCGGCTATCCGTAGCTGGTTAGCCGCATCCGTTTCTTTGCATCCGGTATCCTCATTTTTCGGATACGACCATCCGTTCTCTTTCAGCCATTTCCTTCTCTCCCTATGGTCCGGCATGACCTTTTCGACCAAGCCCCAGAAACGGGAGCCGTGGCTCCTGTATTTCGTGTGGGCGAGTTCGTGGACTATCACATACTCGAGTATGCCCTCCGGCATGAAAAGGAGCCTCAGGTTGAAGTTGATCGACCCGTCGCGCGAGCAGCTCCCCCACCTGCTGATATTGTCCCTCACGGTGATGCGTTTGATGCGCGCCTGGAAATACGCGTCGTTTATCCGTTCGACCCTTTCCTCCAGTTCCGGCATCAGCATGGTGATGATTCGTCCTTTGGCGATGGCAGAAGCCTTCTCATGCTTCTTCGGGTGGGTCTCATCCATCACGATCTCGACGGCATCCCCCCTGGTCTTCCCGGAGAACCGTTTGCCGGATATGAACGAGATGTCTATGAGCCTGCCGAACGCCATTACCTTCTGGCCGTGGCAGAACTCGACCTTTTTCGTGGTCTCTCCGGTCCATCTCCCGGCTTGTATGGCCTTCACGGATTTCGCGAGCAGTTCGTCTCCAAGCCGCTTTTTCTCGGATTCGGGCCAGCGGGAAGGGATCGTTATCGTGAGGATGTCATCGCGCAAGCGCGCCCAGGCGTTCCTGTTCCTGCTCGATGCCCGCACGACCTTGAAGGTCCGGCCATTCACCTCAAAATCATCCACAATGGTGATTCGAAGACAATGTTTTTTTAACTGACTGAGGCCGCCGGGGAAGTGATTAATAGAATTCGCCAGGATATCCGCTTTATGCAGTGCGAGGAAAAAATCGCTGGAGGCAAGCTGGTCTGCATAGAGGTGTGGTCCAGCGATAGCAGCACCGCCGACAGGGTGAGGATAAGCGGCGACTTCTTCCTCCACCCTGAGGATTCCATCGAGGATATAGAAGATTCTCTCATAGGCGCGCCTCTGGATTCAGATGAGTGCGGCATAGAATCCAGGATCGCGAGGACGCTCCAGAAACGCGGCGCGTCCCTGGTCGGGGTGTCCGCGAAGGACATAGCGAGGATGTTCGTGAGGGCGGTAAGATGATTTGGCGCGTCATCGAGTATTCGCGGAACGATGCTTTCATGAACATGGCATTAGACGAGGCCATAAGCGAATCGGTGGCGACCGGAGCGTCGCCTCCGACCATACGGTTCTATGGATGGGACCCGCCGGCGGTCTCGATCGGATATTTCCAATGCCTAAGCAAGGAGGTGGATCTGAAGAATTGCGCCGAGCTCGGGATAGACGTCGTCAGGCGGAGGACCGGCGGGGGCGCGGTCTATCATGATAGCGAGATGACATACAGCGTCATAGCCCAGGAAGGCCTGTTCCCCAAGGATATCCTGGAATCCTACCGCCAGATATGCGGCTGCATAACCGATTCCCTCGCGCTGATGGGGATCAAATCCGAATTCAAGCCGATCAATGACATCGTCGTGAACGGGAAGAAGATATCCGGGAATGCCCAGACGAGGCGTAACGGGGTGCTGCTCCAGCACGGCACCATATTGTACGCAGTGGATGTCGAGCGCATGTTCTCAGCCCTCAAGGTCCCGGACGAGAAGCTGAGGGACAAAATGATTGATACCGCGAAGGAACGGGTGACCTCCATATCACAGCAGCGCACCGTCTCGTGGGATGACGCTTATGGGGCGCTGGTCTCCGGGTTCACCAAAGGGAAGCGGTTCTTTCTCGCCGATGTTTCGGATCATGAAATGGCTAGAGCCCGGGATCTAGCGAAAACGAGATACATGGCCAAGGAATGGAATATGGAGCGGCTATGAAATCATTATAATATTATCAATCAATTATTCCAACATGAAAAAGCTTCTTTTCGCCATATTGGCCGTGGCTCTTTGCATGCATCTAGTTTTTGCGATGACCGATGATGAGAAAGCGCAGGCGGTCTTGGTAAACGCGTCTGCCGCGCTTGGATGGCCCGACACCATCACCATGGGGGATAATAACGCGTCCTTCGGCAACGAATACTACATCTCATCCGATGGCCAGGGAAGCAGTTCGGACCTGCAGGCATCCATACTCGTGCTTCCGAGCGAGGCGTTATCCGGTTTCTGGCTGGATTTCGCGAGCCAGCAGGCCGATTATACGCGCTCGAGCTATCAAGGGCGCGACGCGGCCATATCTACATACGGCCAGGACTGCAATCCCAAGCCGCTCGTGAAATTCTTCAACGACATGTTCAACGGAATCTTCGAGAGCATCTTCGGCCCTTCGAACGATACCAACAGCGAGTGCGTGACTGACCACGGCGCCATCCTCTGGGCGTGCGGGAATTACCTGATGATCGCGCAGGACCAGCGTTCGGACCAAGGGGGCGAGGAGAACGACATCGCGGCGGCTTTGTATAATTCGGCCGAAAGCGCAGGCCTCTGCAGCTATGGGAACAGCCTCGTCTTGATGGCGGACACGCCGGATTTGTCAGGCTCGAAGAAGATAAGCGACGCGATCCAGATGGGCCAGAAAGTCAATCAATATTACGGAATAAACTCCTACGGGCAGCAGCCTCCGTTCTCTTTCACATTCAAGGATGCGGATGGCTCAGCCGGGTCAAATGACTGGTATCATATAACGAGCACGATGTCTTCAATGGCATCCGATCCCGACAGATTCCATACATACGGGGAGCAGGCAATACAAGCTGCTTTCAAAGGAGCGGACGTCCCGCAGGACCTCTATTTCGAGCGGATAGTCGTGGTATACCCCGGCCCTCCGCAGCAGCTCAACGCCTCGAGCCCATTGTACGATTGCGACAGCTGGGAGAACGACGCATATTCCGTCCAAGTGGATGCGATGCAGGGAAAGCGCAACATCTACGTCAAGAACATCATATACCTGAGCGAGAAGAGCCAGCTCGGCGCCTGGGCGCACGAGTTCGGGCATTCGCTCCCATCCAAATACACCCTTCCCGCGCCCCAGAATTTCGCCCGCATCGGGGACAGGTACAACTACGTGGGCAAACCATACGGGCAATACGGCGAGCTTTATGACTGGAGCCTGATGGGCTATGGGATGTGGTGGCCTGGAGATGCCACCGCCCCGGTCCAGATGGACGGGTTCACCAAGCAAGCCGCTGGATGGCTGGACTACTCCAAGGCTTCGCTCAACCAGACCTACACGCTCACCGCAGTCGAGGACATGAAGAAAGGAGACACTGTGCTCACGCTCGACAATCCGGAATCCAGAGATCCGAATGATTACTACATCATCGAAGCGCACGATTCTTCCGCTGCCTACGGCGCACCGGAATCCGGAGTGACGATCTACTCGGTTTCCGGCCAAGGCGGTCATGCGGTTGTGAACCTGGTGCCGTCACAGGTCATCCCTAACAAAGCCACCAACGCGCAGGGCCTAAGATATTACAAGCCGACGCTCTATAGCTCGAGCGCCACATACGAGAGCGATGCCGGAGAATTCCAGATCAAGCTCCTGTCGGATACCGGGAGTTCCGCGCAAGTGGAGATCGATGATCTTCGACCCGCGAACGTCACGGGGGTCATCCTCAACACGACCGAATCTGCAATGCCTGCCAACCCGAACGATATCCCGGACGTCATCTCTCCACCCAAGGATGAATTCGCAGCCAAACCAGGTATCGATCTGCATGCATATGATTCAGCAGGCAACCATGTGGGGATGAACTACCAGACTGGAGATTACGAAGTCAACATCCCCGGAGCGGACGCGTCAGGAGAGATGAACGGGGGCGAGCAATGGATATTCGTTCCGGCAGGGACCCAGGTGACCTATGTGGTCTCCACGAATTCCACGCAGGAATTCCTCGCCAACAACCCAGCCTACTCTTCTTCGGTGAAACCGCTGGACTACAGCGCGGAAGCCGTCAAGTACGATGCCTCAGGAAACCGCTACGTGGCGGATCTCGGGAACGGGAGCGCCGATACCGGGGCCACCATAGACCTCAAATCTCCCGATGACCCTTCGCTGAGCTATCAGCAGCAGGCATTGCCTGGAGTGGGCAATAATTCTGCCTGCGCGATAGGGCCGGGGTTCCTGGTGCTCCTGGTGATCGGAGTCATCACGAAGAGGAGAATGACTTGAACAAGATATACGCGATAGCCGGGGTCATAGCGGTCGTCATCGCGGCATACCTGCTCTACGCCAATGCCCCCGGGCAATACGATTCATTCGCAAGATGCGTCGCAGCCAGCGGCGCCAAGATGTACGGGGCTTACTGGTGCCCGCACTGCAATGCCCAGAAAGAGATGTTCGGCAACAGCTGGAGGCTGATGGATTATGTCGAATGCTCGCTTCCGGGCGGCCAGGGGGAGACCGCGATCTGCACCCAGGCCGGGATAACCTCGTACCCGACATGGGTCTTCAAAGACGGCAGCGAGAATATCGGCGCCATGAGCTTCGATCAGCTGGGCCAGAAGACCAACTGCTCTTTGACCTAGGGCGCTTCGACGCAGAAATATCTGCCGTTGAACCCCTTCAGCTTCTCGACAGGGCATCCCTCGCATATGCACCCGTATCTCTCCAGCTTGCACGAAGCCTTCTCCTGCAGGCAGAACAGCAGCTCGCCGCTTTTACGCACGCATTCGGCATAGGTCGGGCATCTGGCGCAGATGCATTTGGCCTTGAGATCCGTAGTTTCCATATGATTCCCTCAGATATTGATGTATGCGGATATCGCAAGGATCGCGTGCACAACCGCCACCGCCATGCCTGCCAGGGCCAGCCGCATGTGCCACGTAACAGGAATCCTGATCTTGGTATAGCTGTTGAGCGCGATGATCGAACCCGCAGCCAGGAACAGCACGAACGCGGCCAACCCCAGCCATACGACTATCGGCAACCCGAGCAAAAGAGAGTATGCGAAGTCGCGCAGCATGCGATCACTTGGTCACTATGACCTTGCCGGTCATGTACGGGTGTATGGCGCAGGAATAATCGTACTCGCCTGGCGCTTCGGTGAACGTGTGCTCATAGCTATCTCCGTTCGAGAGCGTCTGGGATTGGAATGAATCGAATTTCACCGTGTGGGGCACGCTGTCATCATTAGTCCATCGCACTGTCTGGCCCTGTTTCACTGTGATAGTGGCCGGGTTGAAAGCGAACCCCTTTATATCGACAGAGACGGTCTGGGAAGTAGTCCCTGATACGCCGTTTTGGGCCGTGGTATTTGCCGCCCCACCGCTAGGTTGCGTGCAGCCGAAAAGCACGATAGCCAAAGCCAATAATACCATGAGCTTTTTCATGGGCATATCACGTTGAGAAGGTTATTATGCCTTGCTTGGCCGTCTTTTCGTCGAAGAACTATGCAGGTTTGAACATCTCGGCATCCACGTTTTCGATCCCCACGACCTCGCTGTATTCCCTGGGGTCGAATGATGCCCCTTCCCATACGACCAGGATAGTGTTCCTTGAGACCCTCACGGCTACCAGGACTTCGCTGCGCTCGGCGATCTTCTTGCCCAGATTGGAGACCAGCCGTGGGCCGAGTTCCGAGAGTAAATAATCCTTGACCTTCAGGTTCGCGGCTTTCATGGGGCCCCTTTTCGAACTGCCCAATATCACGTTGAACCCTTTTATCACGCCATCCTGCTTCATCCTGTTGAATCTCAGGTACACCGTCGGCCTCGGGACTCCGATTATATCCGCTATCTTCGATAGCGGCGTGCTCGCGTCTTTCTGAAGGATATCTATGATCCGCTTGTCAAGATCGTCCATATGACACCTTTTAGTTGAACATTTTTTATTTTGCTGTTCTTTTTATATGTATCCATATGCAGTCATTATAATCCTCACTGTCGTGAGGCTTGACAAGCCTTTTATAAACTTTTTATAGATTGTTATTCGTGGTTTTATGAAATTCGCATCTTTTCATTCGTTTCGAGGTATTTTGCAGGATGGCATACCTGAAGGGGACCAGATCCTTATCTCGGGTCCGCCGGGATCCGGGAAAAGCATAATGGCGATGCAATTCCTGATGGAGGGCATCAAAGCAGGGGAGCGGGGGATCTTCTTCACGCTCGAGAACCGCCCAGAATTCCTGATAGACCAGATGGAAGGCATAGGCCTGGAAGTGAAGAAAGCGGTCGCGGCCGGGGACCTGGAGATAGTCGAACTCCAGCCGAACGACATATATGTGCTTCTAGATGAGATGGGAGAGCGGGTGAAAAAACTCGACGCGAAGAGGATTGCGCTCGATTCGCTATCCGTCCTCGCCGTGTACTGCGGCTCATACAGGAACCTTCCGGAAGACCTGATAGCGTTCATGGAGAAGACGCCTCACCGGCCGCCCATAACCCTCGGAGGCCAGGTGAAAAAACAGATGCTCTACCATGTACTTTCCGAGGTCAGGCGTCTCAAGTGCACCACGATAATGATATCAGAGCTCGCGAAATCATCGAAATTCTACTCCAGGGATACTGTCAGCGAATTCGCCTGCGACGGGCTGATTCTCTTGGATTATAATCTGATCGGCGCTGCGGGAGTCACAAGGACCCTATCCATCGTCAAGATGCGCAGATGCTCTTACAAAGAGGGCATGCACGAGATATCCATAGGCATGAAGGGCATCAAGCTTCATTGACCTTTCTTCATCCGTTTCAGCTCGAAAACGCATTCCGGCGTCATACCTGTGGCCCGGCAGGTTTTTTCCACTACGGAATAGTCATATCCGGACACGCTTTCTGCCACTCCTGCCAAAAGCCCGCGCAGGTAATGGCAGACAGGCCGATCGCTCTTCCCGTATTTGGCTAGATACGCTTCGGCAGTGGGCGAATTCTTCGTCCTGGCAATCGCTTTCTCCCCGCTTCCGATGAATTCAGTCAGGCGCGTGTCCCCCCAGCCGGCCATCTTCAGAACTTCCCAGCCCATCTCCATAGCGGCATCCCCGGTTACTGGCAATCTTTGGTACAGCCTGGCGATTTCGCCTTTATTATCAAGGTATCTTTTGGCTCCGGTCTTTGTCTGGTGGAGACCGCAGTCATAGATGAACTGTCCGGCTTCATCCTTCCCGATTTTATCTGAAAGCCGGTGTTCCATCTCAAGCAGGATGTCCGTGGGTATCATTACTACTAACCTTCCCCGGACTTTGATGGTTCCATTATCGAACTTGACGATGCTCAGGGCCACCATCTTCGAAATCAGATCAGCGTTCAACAGAAACACCATGCAACCATTTGCATGAGAAGAACCAATCGAAAGTTTTTAAGGATGGTCTTTGCGGTCTCAGGGCTCGGGTTCGCGAGGAGTTTGGCCCCGAACGATATCCTGATGATTATCGCGGCCAAATAGATCACGAGGAATGCATTGGAGAGCCCGAGCATCTTCCATGGAAGCCAGACGACAGCTATGGGGAGGCAGAGGCCCATGAACGTTATCCTGGACGCTTCCTTGGCCCCCATCTGGACCGGCAGGGTATTCATGCCCGTTCTCTTGTCCCCTTCGACATCCTTGTAGTCCTTGATGGAGAACGCGAATATCTCGGTCACGAACATGAACATCGCGGCAAACACGATCTTCTCGTCCAGCGTATGGAACATCAGGTATCCTATCATCATGGGCGTAACTATATGCGTCGTGACGAGTGTCATATACGATAGCATGCCCATGGATTTTGTGACCTTGGAGTATATGACTCCGAGGAAAACATACAGCACATTGCTCAACGCGAAAATCCACGAGACCATCAGGGAGAATGCGACACCGGTTATCGCAAGCGTGATCATCAGCGCCCATGCGAACTCCAGGCTTAGGGAACCGCGTGCAAGAGGCCTCTGCGGATCATTGATCTTGTCCCCCTCGACATCGCAGATGTTGTTGAATACAGCATACGTGCAATAGACGCAGATGCACGTCAGTATCCCGAAAACAAGGAACACTATGTCGAAATGCCCGCTCATCAGCATGCCGGCGATCAGGGCCAGGCAAGCAGTGAAAGAGCGGTTGGGCATCGTGATGGAGAGAACGTCCGTGATGAACCCGCCCTTCGCCATGTCAATCCCCCTCGAGGCGGCCGATATATTCGTAGTCGATTTCCTTGAATCCTGGGTAGACCATCTCGAGAGCACTGAATGGCTCGTTTTTATACTCCTCGATGATATGCGCGGTCATGGACAAGGATCTCCCGATAAGGAAAAACGCCGGTCCGAATGAAGGGTCTTTGAAGCCGAGGTCTATGAGTATCGCCCCGCTGATGCCGTCTATGTTGCCATGGATGCCCTTGCGTTCGGACAACATGGCCTCTATCCTGTCGAACTTCCTGACCGCGTCTCCTCCGACGCCCGATTCTTCGAATAGTTTGCGCAATGCTGCCGGCCTCGGGTCACGGTCCACCACTGGATGCCCGAACCCAGGGATCTTCTCCCCTTTGGCGAGCGCGCTTTCCACGTATTCGTCTATGCGGTCGAGCGGAGTGGACACGTAGACCTCCATGATCCTCTGGATGGCGGATGTATGGGCGGGTCCCCCGGCGCAGAACCCTGCCGCGAGGCATTGCGCCATCGGAGCCCTCGTCGTAGCGGCCAGACGCGCAGAGAACACCACCGGCGGGATTATGCTCCACCCTCCGCAGAAGCTGACCATCACCGCATTCAGCATACGTTTCTCGTTAGGGGCGGCTCTCTTGTGCAGCCACGTATGGAATATAGCATCGATGAAATCGCACTCCCTTATCATGCTCAGCAGTTTCCGGTCCCTCACGTACAATACGCCGCTTTCCAGATCAGCCCAGTCCACCGAGCTTTTCGTCTTCGTCATCTCAATCACCTGCCATATCTCCGAAGAAGCATTCCGCGCGCAGCCTCGATGTGCTCAGTTTCCCGCAAAGGCCGCTCATGGCGGTCTCATTGGCTTTAGGTGCGATGGTGAGCGAGGAACGCATCTTTTTCCGCAACAGGTCAGATGCGCGGAGATAGAGGGTCTCGCGTTCGTTCTCGTCCACCCAGTCATCCATGATGGCATGGAACGCTGCATGCGGGCCTTCCCCGATTTCCATCCTTTCGTATTCGTCCTTGACCGCGCGGATGGTCTTGCCAGGATGAGCCGATATCTCGTAGACCCCTTTCTCCCGGAAATCTTTGTCCGGTTCATAGATCCTCCGTATAGGGATCAACCCTGCGGCGTTCCCGCTGAGGAGCACCTCGTCAGCGTCAGCCAAATCATCGGTGGTGAATGTCCCGAAGCGGAATCCGAAACCGTGTTTGCGCGCGGCCAAAGATATGAAGCGCAATGATATGCCCGGGACGACCCCTTCCGATGGCGGCGGGGTTATGAATTCGTTATCCTTCACGAGTATGACGTTCTCCCCGCTTCCTTCGACTAGGAATCCGTGCTCGTTCGTGAATAGCACCTCTGAGCATTCGGAGCCGTTTATGATATTGAAGAACAGCAGCTTCTTCTTCGCCTGGATCGAGAACTGGTAATTCGAGGATACCTTGGCTCCGGGGAAAGGTAGCACCCGCGGATTAGGGTAGATCATCGTGTCGATGCCTTTCCCATCGCCCACGTACTCGCCCATAGGCTGGATCATTGTGGCAAGCCGCGTCTTCGATGGTGCGCTGAGGCCGAGACCATTGGATTCCGAGAAAAGCAATGGCCGGACATAGAAACGGCCGACCGACTTGCCAGCCCGCTTTATCCTCGGGATATGAGCGTTCTTCCTATGGAGGCCTGACATGGATGCCAAGCGAAAGATGTTCTCCACTACGGCGTCATCAGCGAATTCTACTTCCATCCCGACCACCGAAGCGCTTTCGCGCAGGCGTTCTAGGTTGAGCCACGGATGGAAGACCGAGACCCGATCACCATTCTTGATTATGCTCATGCCTTCGAAAACCGCATGGCCGTAATGGATCGATGCGGATAGCGGCGAGATCCCCATCTCATCGAGAGGCATGAACTTTTCCAGATCAAGCGATGCGAAGATATGTTTTGTCATATAACTTTTTTATAAATAATGTAAGATTTATATATACTTGTATAATTTATCTATATTTTATATCTTATTATGATATATTTTGACACTAAAAGGAAGGCAAATAGAATATTCTCTTGAAATTTCTGCAAACCGGGAGACTGGGGCCCTGACGTCGTTGAATCTTAAAATCAGAGAGAAAAAGAGACGGGAAGCGCATTCAAGCCATAGGGTGCAACCCATGATCGGCTTCCCGTCTTGATAAATAACTTAGAATAATATATTTTTTATATCTATTGGTGCAATTATTGGCTATGGAAAACCTATCGGGTAGGGGGAATGGGTTATTCACGCTCCAAACACTATCAGCCGATACGGGTAGTGTATGGAACTGGAGTTAGGCAGCCGCACAATTATGGATGATCCTCCGTCAGGATGCGGCTGCCGACTCCTTTATTTCTTCTTTCCTCTGTACAAGTGGATAGCTTTTCCCAGCGCATCCTCTGCAGCTTCCATGAGCGCTTCGGGCATCGTAGGATGCGTATGTATGGTGGATGCGATATCCTCGAGGGTCCCGGCCATCTCCATCGCGAGCGCGGCTTCGGCTATTATGTCGTCGGCTTCGACCCCGACCATGTGCGCGCCGAGAACGAAGCCGTTCTGGTCCGCCACTATCTTCACGAACCCTTCGGTCTTTCCCAGGGATTTCGCCCTTCCGGTCGCGGTGAGGGGCATCTTGCCGATTATCACCTTGTGGCCATGGGATATGGCCTGCTCTTCCGTGAGTCCTACGGACGCGATCTCGGGATCCGAGAACACCGCCATGGGTATCACGCGGTTGTCGAAAGCGCTTTTCAGGCCGGCTATGCATTCGGCAGCCACTTTCCCCTGCCTGTACGCTTTGTGCGCGAGCTGCGGGCCCGGAGTCACATCTCCTATGGCATAGATGTTCTCATCCAGGGTCTTGCAGGTCTCGTCTATGATGATCAGGCCCTCCTCATTGAGCCGGACCCGGGTCTTCTCCAGGCCGAGCCCTTCCAGATCCGTCATCCTTCCTGCGGCCACGAGCATCTTGTCGAATCCGATCTTTTTCTCTCCTTCGGGCGTCTTGAGCGTAGCGACATCGCCGATTACAGAGATGACATCGCTCTTGAAAAGGAGGGTTATGCCGTCCTTTACCATCTTCTTAGTGAGCACATCCGTGAGCTCCGGCTCCATTGTCTTGAGGAGGCGTTCGCCTCGGTAGGAGACAGTTACGGCGGACCCCAGTTTGGAGAAAAGGCATGCCATCTCCACCGCGATATATCCCCCGCCTATGATCAGGATGCTTTTCGGCATCTCGGCAAGGGAGAAGACGTCATCGGACGTGAGGATCGTCTTATGGTCGGCTTTGATTTCCGGCAGTTCCTTCACCTTGGTGCCTGTGGCTATTATCGCTTTCTTGAATTCTATGTTCCGCAATCCGGCTTCGGTCTCGATCGAAAGCGTCTTCGATGAAGTGAAGAACGCCCTCCCATCGATGACTTCGACGCCGTTCAGGCTGCAGAGCGTGGATATCCCTTGGCGCAGGCTTAGGACCACGCCGTCCTTCCAACCCTGCATCTTCTTGAAATCGAGTCTCACGTCAGCGTCTATTCCCATGCCCTTAGCGTCATCGCATTCGGCATCGTGCTTGATGTTCGCCACGTGGATGAGCGCCTTGGAAGGTATGCAGCCGACATTGGTGCATACGCCGCCCAGCTTCTCCTTCTCTATCAGAGCGGTCTCCATACCTAGCTGCGCGGCCCTTATGGCAGCCGTATAGCCGCCAGGCCCTGCACCTATAACAGCCACGTCTACCTTGGTCGTTAGTTGTCCCATGACGATAGAAATCACCAGTCTTATATCATATCCATGAGCAGCAGGTACGGATCCTCGAGGTGCTGCTTCACCAGGTTAGTGAATTCCGTGGCTATGGCCCCATCGCTCACCCTGTGATCGAAGCACAATGATACGCCCATGATCTTCCTGGGTTTTATCTGGCCGCCAACGACCCAGGGCATATCCTGTATCCTGTGGATGCCCATTATAGCGACCTCGGGCGGGTTGATGATTGGCGTCGAGAATGTCCCGCCCACGCTGCCGACATTCGTTATCGTGAAGGTGCTCCCTCTGATGTCCTCGAGCGATACCTTCCTGGATCTCGCGAGGTCAGCGAGCGTCTCGATCTCCTTCGCTATGTCGCTGATGGTTTTCTTGTCCGCGCTCTTGATGACGACCACCATCAGTCCGTCTGGAGTATCCACCGCGATCCCGATGTTGATGTCCTTCTTCGCGATCAGCTCGTTGCGTGCCTCATCGAAATGAGCATTGAAGCTCGGGTATTTCCGGAGCGCGATCGTGCACGACTTGATTATGAAAGGCAGGTAAGTGAGCTTTATCCCCCTCTGGGCAAGGGCAGCTTTCTCCTTCTCCCGTATCCCCACAAGGTCCGTCACGTCGACGAAATCCATGCCGCATGCATGCGGGATGTGCATCTTCGAATATGACATGCGCTCGGCTATCGTCTTTCGCAGGCCGCTGAGCGGTATCCGCGTGTCGCTCTCGAGCGCAGGCGGAGGCATCTCGGATTTCGGGCCGACGCTCCGGGGCGCTTTAGCTCCCTTTACGTCATCCTCGGTGATCCTTCCTCCAGGGCCTGAACCGTGCACGGTATTGATATCCACTCCGAGCTCACGGGCCAGCTTCCTCGTAGACGGGGTCGCCAGGACAGGCAATGCCGGAGAGACCGATGTCTGCGGCTGCGAAGGGATTATCGCCGGGGCAGAGGGCGCTTTGGGCGCATCCGGTGCGGTTTTGGGCGCAGGGACCGGTTCGCCGTCATCCGCTATGGTGACGAGCGTCTCCCCCACTTTGACGGTCGTCCCTTCATGGAAATTGATGGTACCTATCTTCCCCGCCACGGGCGATGGCAGTTCGACTATCGCCTTGTCCGTCTCGACCTCGACTATGGTCTGGTCCGCTTTGACCGTTTCGCCTTCCGTTACGCGCCATTTCACTATCTTTCCTTCATGGATGCCTTCGCCGACATCAGGGAACTTGAATTCCTTCATGTGCATGACCTCAGAATTTAGCCGTCTCCAGTATCCCCTTCAGGATCCTCTTCTCATCCGGGAAATAGTAATCCTCCATCTTCGGGTAAGGGATGTTGATGTCCCAGCCGGTCACCCGTTTCACGGGCGCCTCCAGGCTGAGCAACGCCTCTTCGCATACGCGTGCCGAGATCTCTGCCGCGAAACCGAGGGTCTTCACCGCTTCATGGACTATCACGAGGCGGCCGGTCTTCCTAACGGAATCCAATATGGAATCATAATCGCATGGGGACAGCGTGCGCAGGTCTATGTGCTCGACAGATACCCCCTGCTTCTCCGCATCCTCGATCGCGTCCTTGCTGACGTACGTCATGGCGCCCCATGAGACGACCGTCAGGTCGGAGCCCTCCTTGACGATGTTCGCCTTTCCGATTTCTATGGTATACCGTTCCTCAGGAACTTCCTCCTTGAACGCGCGATAAAGCTTCTTGGGTTCGAAGTAAAGGACCGGATCCGGATAGGAAAGCGCTGATGCCAGGAGCCCCTTCGCGTCGTAAGGCGATGATGGGCAGACCACGGTGAGCCCGGGTATGTGGATGTACACGCTCTCCATGCTTTCGCCATGGTGTTCGAGGGCCCGTATCCCTCCGCTGTATGGAAGGCGGATCACCATCGGCACCGTGAATTTGCCTCTGGTCCTGTTCCTGAGCCTGCTCATGTGCTGGATTATCTGATGGTATGCGTTGTATTCGAATCCCTGGAACTGCATTTCGGGGACCGGTCTCATCCCGAACGTGGCCATTCCTATCGAGACCCCGATTATCCCGGATTCCGATAATGGCGTGTCCATGACTCGTTCGCGTCCGAATCTCTGCAGCAGGCCTTCGGTGACGCGGAAGACCCCGCCGTCCACCCCGACATCCTCGCCCAGCACGACTATGCTGCTGTCCCGTTCCATCTCCTGCTTCAGGCATGCGTTGATAGCGTCGACCATTGTCATCTTCATGAGAATCACCCTTTGCCGAGGCACTCATCCATCTGTCTCTTGACGTCTTTGGACATGGAAGCCAGGTTGTACGTGAAAAGGTCCTTGGGATCCGGCTTGTATGCCTCGGCCTTCACCACCGCTTCCTCCACTATGCGCGTGGCCTCGTCATTCACATCCTTCTCGAATTGTTCATCCCATATGCCTTTCGCCTTGAGGTATATCTGGAAACGCTTGATCGGATCGCGGTCGCGCCAGTATGCGACCTCCTTTTCATCACGGTATTTTTTCGGATCGTCCGAAGTGGTGTGCGGTCCCATCCGGTATGTTATGAACTCGAGCGCGATCGGCCCTTTGCCTGATCTGGCGTTATCGGCCGCTTCCTTCACAGCCCGGTACACCGAAAGTATGTCGTTGCCATCCACCTGGATGCCCTTGAAGCCGTAGGCGAGCGCTTTCTGGGCCAGCGTCTCGGATTTGGTCTGGGATTTCCTCGGGACGGATATGGCGTACTGATTGTTGGAGATGACGAATACCGTGCCTGCGTTCCACACGCCCGCGAAGTTCATCGCATCGTGGAAATCGCCCTCGCTGGTCGCGCCATCGCCGCCGAAGACGATCGTCGCGCTCTTCTCGCCCTTGCTCCTGAGCGCGTATGCGGCCCCCACCGCGTGCGGGAACTGCGTGCCTATGGGTGTGGCGTAAGGGAAACATCGGATGCCTTTATCCAGCCGGAGCCCCTCTTCGAGACCCATCCATATGAGTACGTTCTGGAATGCGGGGTGGCCGCGGAGGTAGTAGACTATCGAGGCTTCCCGGTATGTGGGGAACAGCCAGTCTTCGCTCCTGCAGGCGAGCGTCACTCCGACGGCTATGGCTTCCTGGCCTTCTATCGGCGGGTAGGTGTACATCCTCCCGGTGCGCTGGAGCGCCATGTATTTGTGGTCCCAGATGCGCGCGAGCACCATCCCCTTGTACATGGATTTCAGGGTGGCATCGTCGAGCTTAGGCTCGAGGGCCTTGTCCACGTTGCCGTCCTTGTCGAGGATTTGCAGATTATCTACGCTGCCTTCGAATACGCGTGCGATTGGCATGCTTGCAGTAAGCCAGAGAAATTTAAATAAGATTCGCTCTGGAGAGCGTTCCTTTGATGAACGGCTCGGCCGCACGATAAGAACTCCTCACCAGAGGTCCGGAGGCGACGTATCTGAATCCGGATCGATACGCTTTCTCCTCGTAGAGTTTGAATCTGCTCTCCTCTACATACTCTTTAACCTGGACATTCCTTGCGGATGGCTGGAGATACTGGCCTATGGTCAGGATATCCGCTCCCACCGAACGCAGATCCTCCATCGTCTTTTCCACCTCGTCATCGCTCTCTCCGAACCCCACCATCAATCCGGATTTCGTGATGATGCCATCCGATAGCTCGCGATAAAGCCTCAATGCTTCGAGGGATTGCTTGTAGCCCGCTCTGCGATCCCTGATCTGTGGCGTCAACCTTTCGACGGTCTCGATATTGTGCGATACTACATCCGGCCTCGCATCTATGATGGTCATGATGACCCTCTTATCCGCCTTGAAATCAGGCACGAGGACCTCTATGATGAGATCAGGCATCTTCGCGCGGAGCGCCCTGATGCAGTCGGCTATATGTCCCGATCCGCCATCTGCAAGGTCATCCCTGGTGACGGATGTGATGACGCAGTATCTGAGGCCGAGCGAATGAACCGCATCGGCGAGCCTGCGCGGCTCATCCGGATCCGGAGGCGGGGGCTTCGCAGCGGTCTTGATCGCGCAGAATCTGCATGCCCGCGTGCATTGGTCGCCGAGAACCATGAATGTCGCGGTCCCGGAAGACCAGCATTCGCTCCGATTGGGGCAATGGGCGCTCTGGCAGACAGAATGCAATCCCATGCCTTCGATGCGTTCTGTGTTCTCGTTGCGCGCATACTTGATCCGGACTTTGCCCATGAGGATAATAGGGATTGGAATGTTTTTAGCAGTGCCGGATGATTCGCAATGGAGCCGACGGCTTTCTAGGCGTGTCCGGTCTTGCCACCGATTGCACGGAAAGGGTGTTCTCCAGGATGTTGGATGCCCTTCTGGATAGCGTTCCATGGCTGTTCTGTTGCATGAATTTTAGGAACCCCACGTACTTGAGGCTTTTCTCCTCTGCCATGGTATCGAGTATCTTTCCGATGTCGGTCGTCCCAAAACCCAGCAGGCAGCGGATGAGATCCTCGGCTTCTTTTGGCGAGAACCCGCGATTCTCCAGGTGCATCAGCGTATCCTCGACTATCCTGTTCAATCTGATGATCCGTGCGCCATCATCAGCATAGCCGCCGCTCGCCCTCATGAGGTTTATGCACAGCTTCCGCGGTTCGGATTCCCGGACAACGTCCACGTCGTTATCGACAATGATATTTCCTATGAGCGTTATAGCCTTCTTCCTGGCTTCTTCCACTTCGCACCTGGGCGGGTCCCATCTTTTTATGATGCCTGCGAGCCTTCCGTCCAATGCGGTCTGCTCTTCAATGAACCCCAGCATGTCCCCGGCGAGTTCGGTCAATCTGGTTACGCCATCATGGAGAGCCGAGTCGAACTCGTGCATGAAGGATTCGGAGATGACACCTGTCGATCCGCATGAATGTGACATTCTACCCCTCCCATCTATCTTTCCCAGTCAATCCTCAGTCAATTAGATTAGAATTGGAACTATTTATATAGTTTGTGTTTTTACGTATCATTTATCATAGCAGTATGGCAATATTATTGTGTAAATCCACATATCAGATACTAGAAAGAGGGTATATCTGTATCTATGACAATATCTCGGGAGCTTTGGCGACCCACACCTCGTAAATAGCTAGGTTGCCCTGCGCCTTCTTGACCATCCGGGCTTCGAATCCCTGCATGGCATACTGGTCGGCGATGCGATTGGCTTCCGCGATATCCTGCGTCCTCGCCACCATCCGGAACCGTTTGCCTTCGGGACCCAGATCGGTTATGATATCCATGCTTCTGAATAATTCGGGAAGGATTAGAAAGATTACTATGAAGAGAATGGGGTCGCCGTGATTTGAACACAGATCAAAGCCTTTTACTGAAGCTCGGACTTTTTAGATTCCAGAAGCTTCACCCGAAGGCTCCAGTCTACCAGGTTAGCCCACGACCCCGCTTTGCCTCTTTCGCAAATTTGCAAGGATACATATAAAAAGGATTAAGGCTTCACGAAGTCCAGCCAGCGGATGAACCTCTCGTCCTTGCCTCTCGCGACATCGAAGAACGTCTCCCGCATCATCTTCGTGATCGGGCCCGGATCCTCGCTTATCTTCCTCCGGTCCACGTCCAGGACCGGTGTTATCTCGGCTGCGGTGCCGCAGAGGAACATCTCATCCGCCGAGTAAAGCTCATCCCGCAGTATCGGCCGCTCGCGGACCGGGATGCCCATCTCGTAGGCGAGCTCCATGATCGTCTGCCTGGTTATGCCGGCGAGCACGCCATCATAAAGCGGCGGCGTCACCAGGACCCCGTTCTGGACTATGAATACGTTCTCTCCTGTCCCTTCGGAGACGTGGCCCTCCTGCGTCAGCATCACGGCTTCGTCATATCCGGAATTCGTCGCCTCGTGCTTTGCCAGGACCGAGTTCATGTAATTCGCGCTCGCCTTGACATGCGGCGAGAGTATGTTCGCGCTTATCCTCCTCCAGCTGGATACGCAGCACGAGATGCCTCGCTCGGCCTTCGGGCCGAAATACTTCCCCATGTCGACAGGGATTATGGATACATCGAACGGCTTGTCGACGGTCGTGATCCCTATCGAGGAATACCCGACATATCCTATCGGACGGATGTAGCAGCTCCTCACCTTGTTCTTCCTTATGAGCTCCCGGGTGACCCCCTTAAGCTGCTCCTTGGTGTATTTCACTTCGAACTGGTACGATTTAACCCCCTGGAAGAATCTCGAGAAATGATCGTCCATCCTGAATATGGCCGGCCCGTTCGGTGTGTCATAGCAGCGCATGCCCTCGAATATCGCGGTGCCGTAATGGAGGCCGTGCGTGAGCACATGTATCTTGGCATCTTTCCAGTCGACGAATTTCCCGTGCATCCAGATCTTGCTGAGCTCTTTCATGGAGAAGGCTTCTCCGTATGGGCTTTTTAACTTTTGTCGCGCTCAATTATTCCATGCCAAACGTCATCGTCTATTCCAAGAACGACTGCCCATGGTGCGTCAAGGTCAAGGATTTCCTGAAGCAGAATGATATCCCGTTCGAGGAGCGGAACGCTGAGCAGAACCGAGCATACGCGGACGAGGTGTTCAAGAAGAGCGGCGGATATGCCGTGCCGGTCGTGGATATAGATGGGACGATAATGATAGGATTCAATGTCAAGAGGATGAAAGAGGCCTTGAAAATCGTATAAGCTGGTCTAATGCCTTCAGGATATTATCCTCATAACAATATATATTTAAACACTTTATAACATGGATTAACCGTATGGCGACCACAGTAGGAATCAGGTACGGCGTTCCAATGGTGAAAGAAGACCGTAAATCCATATTCAGCAGGCACCTTCTCATGGAGGAGATGATCAAGACCGGAGTGTCCGGTACTAAGGAGAGCGGGCGGATAACCATCTCAATCGCGGTGGATACCCACCGTTTTGGTTCCGATACGGTTCGCATCCTTTCAAGGTTCGGAGGGGATACAACACAGAACATCCGGCAATTCGTGCGGCTGGACTGCCCTGCGACCCATCTCCACGTCATGGATAAATACGTCGAAGTGCGTGACGCGGAAGGAAAGACGATAGAGAAGGCCCCGCACGAGCCAGTGGTTGACAGCGAAGCGCCCGAAGGTGTCATCGTGAAAAGAAACGAGTTCTACCTTTCCGCCGAAGGGCCCATGGGCGCTGTTTTTTCATACGTCAAGACCCTCGGCAATCTGGCAGCCCTGGGCGCGAGGGGACTTATCACCGCAGTTGAAGCCCAACTAGGAATCTCCAATGGGTCCTGATGCGGTCAACCGGTCTCATCTCGTATCGTGGTAGAAGTATTCCCCGCTCGCCTTCTGCTCTGTATCCAGCTGGCTGCCAGGCTTGTTTATCCTAGGCCTGTTCGTGTCCTTGTCGCGCCTCATCGTTATCCCCGCGACTTTCAGGAATCCGTTCATGCCGTTCCTCTTGTTCAGCGGAGCGGACGCGTGGCCTTTGATCGAGCTTTTCCCGTCGAATACTATCAGCCTGTTCGCTATCGCGTCTATGAACACTATGTCGTGGTCCACCACGAAAGCGGCCTTGTCGCTCTCGCTGATGACCTTTCTCAGCAATCCCGCGAACTCGAACCTCTGCTCGATATCCAGGAAGGCGCTCGGTTCGTCGAATAAGTAGATATCCGCGTCCTGCGATATCGCGAGCGTGAGCGCTACCCGTTGCAGCTCGCCGCCGGATAACTCATTGAGCTTCTTGTCCATGAACTTGCCGACCCCCAGCCGTCTCTTGCAGTCCTCGAATATCAGGCCGTTCATGCTTTTGCCTGCGAAAAGCTCGGAGACCTCGGTGTCATCCGCCGAGATGTACTGGGGCTTGTAGGACACTTTGAGCGGAAGCTGCTCCCCTTCGTCGGTCTTCTCGACGCCGACCAGCATCTTCACGAACGTCGATTTGCCGAGCGCGTTCTTGCCGACCAGCCCGAGTATCTCGCCCTTCTTTATCTCGCCAGGATCGCTCGTGAACGTGAATCCGGTGTAAGCCCTTTTCATTGCGTCGTATTTCACCAATGTCGGCGTCTTTATCTCGCCTTCGCTGTGCTTGCTGAAAGCGATCTCGTAGGATCTGAAGCGCACGTTCTCGTCCTTCAGATAGCCGGAGATGTACTCGTTGATGCCGCCGCGCACGTTCTTCACTCCGGATACCACGCCGTAGACGTTCTCATCGCCGTAGAGCACGTGCACGTAGCTGCTGACGTAATCGAGTATCGTGAGGTCATGCTCGGCCATCATCACGTTCTTCTCTTCTGCCAGGTCTTTGAGTATGACCGCCACGCGCAGGCGCTCCTCTATATCCAGGTAATTCGTGACCTCATCGAAATAGTATATGTCGGCGCTCTTCATGTACGAAGCGGCGATAGAGACCTTCTGGAGCTCGCCTCCGGAGAGCTGGGACACCTTCCTTTCCAGCGTATCCTCGAGCTTGAAGAGCTTGGCGGTCTGCGCGACCTTGCTCTTGCCCGCGACCTTAGAGAGCAGGTCGGCCACGGTCCCATCGAAAGCGTCGCGCACCTTGTCTATATGCTGCGGCTTCACGCTGACCTTCAGCCCTTCCCGCGTCTTGGCGAAATATCGTTTGATATCCATTGTCAGCCGCTTGTCTATGTCGTCGTCGGTGAATTTCATCCTGCTGGTCCCGAAATTGGGCCGGACCTGCCTGGTGAGCAGCTTTATGGCCGTGGTCTTGCCGATGCCGTTCTTCCCCACGAGCGAGACCGCGCCGTCCATAGGAAGCGGAAGGCCGTAGAGCCTGAAGGTGTTGGTGCCGTACTGGTAGATCGGTTCCGTCAGCTCCTGCGCCAGGTTCACGATCGATATGCATGACACGGGGCATTTCTTCACGCAGAGCCCGCAGCCTATGCAGAGAGGCTCGGATATGACCGGGAAAACGGTCTCCTTCTCAGTAACGATGCATTCTTCGCCCATCCTGTTCGGTGGGCAGACCTTCTCGCAGACGTATCCGCATTTTATATTGGTGCAGATATCCCTGTCTATAACCGCTACACGTACGACCATTTGAATCAGACTGGAATTTATGGGGATGGAATAATATATAATGTTTAGCTGTTTTTATTCACCATGGCAACAAGAAAGAAAGTTATCGTCTATACGGCTGACTGGTGTCCATGGTGCCACAAGGCGATGGAGTTCCTCACCGAGAAGAAAGTGAAGTTCGAGAAGCGCGATGTGGACGACCCGGTCTATGCCCAAGAGGCGATCGAGAAAAGCGGGCAGAGCGGGATTCCGGTCATCGTGGTTGGCAAGGACATCGTGATCGGATTCGACGATGTGAAACTGAAAGCGCTCCTCAACATCAAATAATAACTTTTTCTTCCATTATATCTTCCATGAGGGTGCTGGTTTTCCGCCTTGACGAGGAGGACGCTGTATTGTCCAGCCTCAGGAAATCTTTCCCATCGATAGGATTCCGCAAGTGCAGGATGGATTCGGATATCGAAGACGAGGGCCGCCATCTCATAGTTATCGACACCATCCCATCGGTGAAAAAGATAATGCTGCTGGAAAGCCTGGACAGCGGATATCTCCATGACGCTTCGCATGCGGTGTCGATGCTGCGGATCCTCAAGAACCTCTCCTATATAGATTCCGTGAAGGTCATCGCCGTGCCCGAAGGTTATGACGCGCAGCGGATCGCGAGGGGGATATCGTCCATAATCAACGAGCTCGGCTGATTCCGCTGTTTTTAATATTATCCAAAGAATATCCAGCAATGCTCAAACAGGATAATACCGCCCGAGGGTTGCAGTCATCCATAGGCGGTGCGCTTGCGATCATACCGCTCACCCCGAACCAATGGACGATCCTATCATTCTTTACCGCTCTTGTGGCCAGCATCCGAATCGTTCTTTTTGGTGACCTTCCCCTTGGCCTGGCCCTTTTCGCCCTGGCCGGGATGATGGATGTGGTGGATGGCGCTGTGGCCCGCGCGCGGAAAGAAACGAGCGCATTCGGAGGGTTTTTGGATGGAGTCATCGACAGGTTCGTGGAAGCGGTTTTCCTCTTCTCGTTCATGTTCGTCCCGCTTCCAACAGTCCTCGGGATAGATCCGAGAATCTGGCTCGCATCACTCGTTTTCCTGGGGACGTGCATGCCGTCGTTCATCCGCGCTTACGCTGACCACAAAGGAGTGATGAAGCGCGAAGAAGCTAACGCGCTTGGCGGATTGTTCGAGCGGAGCGAACGGTTGGGGCTGGTCATAATCGGGCTCGCTGTCGGCATATTGTTCTCGATGCAGTACTTCGTATATGCCATCATCCTGGCTTCCGCGCTATCTTTGGTCACTATAATCCAGCGCTTGGCCGCAATCAACGCGAATCATCCGAATGTGTAAGCATACACTTTCACGAGCCCGTCGAAGAATATCGTGATCTCGTGCTCGGAATACTTCTTCTCTTCATACAAGGTGTACATGCGGTAGCGATCCACTTTTATCGAGCTCGTCTTCTTCCCGTCCACCATTATCTGGGCTGAAACGGCATCTCCGATCGGACCCATCACCACATTCACCTGCCGTGCGCTGAAACGGTAGGTCAACTGCCCGGGCGCTTTCTTGAGCTCGAGGCAATCCGTTTCCTGCTCCCATTGCCCGTTCGGATATATCACATCGCGTTCATGGTAATCCGGATCCACATAGACATTGCATCCGTCTTTGTCGCAGGCGAGCCCTGAACCGAGGCCGAGGTTCTTCAGCACCCCGGTGTATGTCTCCGGGCTCTGGTCGTTCATGTATACCTGGTATACCTCGTTTTCAGACTTGCCTTTGACGCCGAGGGCGTCCTGGATCCGCTTCTCTATTTCGGAATAGTCGCCTTCGCCGTTATGGACCAACGCCACATACCCGTCCTTATCGATGAGATATTTCGAAGGCCAGTATTTGTTGGCGTAAGCGTCCCAGGTCTCCTGGTCGCTGTCGACCGCGACAGCATATTGGATCCCGAGGTCCTTGACGGCTTTGCGGACATTCTCGACATCTTTCTCGAATCCGAATTCCGGGGAATGGACGCCGATTATCACCAGGCCGGATTTCGCGTATTTCTCGTGCCATCTTTTCAGATACGGCAATGTCCTGATGCAATTTATGCATGTGTAGGTCCAGAAATCTATGAGCACCACTTTCCCCTTCAGCTCATCTATCGTCAGGGGCTTGGAATTTATCCACTCCTTGATCCCAACGAAATCGGGAGCATTCACCTTGAGCTCGGTCATATGCTAAGCGTGGCGGTGAAATATTATAAATCATCTCTTGAACCGGTTCATGGCGAGGATCCCGAGGCATGCGAGTACCGTGAGGACGCTTATGCCTCCGACCAGCAAGGGGATCGAATCGTCCTGCTGCAGGCCTGCAGTTTCTATCGGGGCGCTTCCCACGTCCGTGGTCGCCGCTGAAGAATTGTCCGAAGCTCCTGCCATCACTCCATTTCGAGCCTGTATCGAAGGCGTATACGCCATAGGCGCCACTACCCCGGACGCTTGGTTTTCTATAGAAGGAGAAGGAATGACCGAAAGCATGGAGATAATCAACGCTATCATCGCGATCGAGAGCACGACCCATACTCGGAGCTCTTTCGGAGCCACCAGGTCCGCGCCTTTCTTCGTCAATTCGTAGTATTTCCATTTGTGGCCGTCATCCATTTTCTTAACCAGGTCCGCGCCTTCCAGGGTCTCGAGATGCTCTTTCACGCCCGAGACGGACATCTTCATCTCCTGCGCTATCTCCGAGAGGGTTTTCCTCCTCTGCTTGAGGGATTTGAGGATGCGGACCCGTGTGTCCACCGCGAGGGCTTCGAAGCTCTTGCGGTCGAGCACGACCTTCTCTTCTTCCATGGAAGGATTCGTGCGGCTATTAATATATACTCTGCCATATCTTTCGGTCACGGACGAAAAATCCGTCCGCAGACCAAACATCCGTGCTTCAATATTATCGACGTTTTCATCGTCGAAGGCACGGAAGCTTTATAAATACGTGTATCGTTATATATCCCTGCGCGTGTGGCATACATGCCACGATGCGTCATCTCAAATGGAAACCTATCGCTCATAGGTTTGACTCACGCTTCAAGAGCTATTGATTCGATGCAAGTAGAAGTCAGTTCCTGAAAGGAATTGATCGTACCAATTAGTCGTGGATAAATAAATGAAACCACAACTCCAGTTGATCCTGCTGGAGGGTACTGCTATCAGACTTCGATTAAGCCATGCAAGTCGGCTCACTCACTTGGGTGGGCGGCAAACGGCTGAGTAACACGTGGTCAATCTGCCCTGGAGACGCGTATAACCTCGGGAAACTGAGGCTAATCCGTGATAGGTGCCCTATGCTGGAAGGCTTGGGCGTCGAAATGGCTGGTGAATTGGAGCCAGTCCGCTCTAGGATGAGACTGCGGAGGATTATGGTAGTTGGTGGGGTAATGGCTCACCAAGCCGATAATCCTTAGGGGCCATGGGAGTGGTGGCCCCCAGAAGGGTACTGAGACAAGGACCCTAGTCCTACGGGATGCAGCAGGCGCGAAACCTCTGCAATGCGCGAAAGCGTGACAGGGGAAGTCTGAGTGGCGGGAACTTAGTTTCCGTCTTTTGCCAAGTGTAAAAAGCTTGGAGAATAAGGGTGTGGGCAAGACTGGTGGCAGCCGCCGCGGTAACACCAGCGCCTCGAGTGGTACCCACGAATATTGGGCCTAAAGCGTCCGTAGCCGGACTATGAAGTCCACTGTGAAATGTTGGAGCTCAACTCTAACGCGTGCAGTGGATACTGCTAGTCTTGGGAATGGGGGAGGGTCGGGGTACTTCCAGGGTAGGGGTAAAATCCGTTGAGCCTGGAAGGACCACCAGTGGCGAAGGCGCCGATCCAAAACATGTCCGACGGTGAGGGACGAAAGCTGGGGGAGCGAACGGGATTAGATACCCCGGTAGTCCCAGCTGTAAATGATGCAGACTGTGGTGTTGCCTGTGAGTAATCACAGGCAGTGCTGTAGCGTAGGTGTTAAGTCTGCCGCCTGGGGAGTACGATCGCAAGATTTAAACTTAAAGGAATTGGCGGGGGAGCACCACAAGCCGTGGATGCTACGGTTTAATTGGATACAACGCCGGAAATTTCACCAAGGGCGACGGCAGTATGAAGGTCAGACTACAGATCTTACCTGATGAGCCGAGAGGTATTGCATGGCCATCGTCAGCTCGTGGTGTGAACTGTCCTGTTAAGTCAGGCAACGAGCGAGACCCATGCGCTTAGTTACAAACTTCTCCTCCGGGAGAGGTGTACTCTAAGCGGACTGCCCGTGCTAAATGGGAGGAAGGAGTGGGCGACGGTAGGTCAGTATGGTCCGAAACCCTTGGGCTACACGCGGCATACAGTGGATGGAACAATGGGCTGCGACTCCGAAAGGAGGAGCCAATCCTCTAAATCCATCCGTGGTTCGGATCGAGGGTTGCAACTCACCCTCGTGAAGATGGAATGGCTAGTAATCGCGTGTCACTATCACGCGGTGAATGCGTCCCCGCTCCTTGCACACACCGCCCGTCAAGTCACCCAAATGTTTTTTCGGTGAGGTCCTGGTTCATGCCGGGTTCGAACCGAGAGGGCGTGAGGGGGGCTAAGTCGTAACAAGGTATCCGTAGGGGAACCTGCGGATAGATCACCTCCAAAATTTCTGACTCACACGTCGGAGATCGAGGAAGCAGTGTGCGAGGTACGCGACATGCAATAATAACATGTCCTTTAAACAATCGAATCAACTCTAATTGAAGCGTGAGTCTTCTCATTTTCCCTAGCGCGAGCCATATATTTTTATTTTGTTCCTTCAAATGTCCTACTATGACATTTAAGTCGCGGCAAGTACCGTCTTCTGGAATTCAATCCTCTCAGAGAAAACCCGTTATTTCCCCCCTGGTTGAGCAATCCATCTCAGCAGCAGTGCCTGTCGCTATGCAACTTTCGGTTGCGCGAGAGAGGCATGATCAGCTGCTGGACCAGAGGTCCGCGGAAGTCCTCGAGATCATGAAAGCGGTCAGCGCTGCGTTGCCGGGATATGGTGTGCGTGATGTAAGGCTTGACCTCGCCAACGGTGGAGTGCTGGACATAGAGAAGGACAGCTGCACTCTTGATCCCCGGCCTTTGGAAAAGCGGCTGAAAAACGAGTGGTCGCTCGATGGCCTTAGTATCTCTTATCCGGTCCCTCGATGCCCGCCATCCAACACCAAGCTTATCGCCGGTTTTTGGACAGCGCTTGGAGCATCGGCGACAGTCGGAGCCACCACAACATCGATACTCGATTGGCAGCGCCCCGTTTCGATTGTAATCGCTTCAGTTGCCGCCATATTCACTGGATTGACCGTGATTGTCCTACGCAATGTATGTAAAGAAGATAAACGAGATAAGGATGCGATGCACGACGGTTCTGTTGAAAGAAGACATGACGAATCCTTAAGAAATCAGATCAAGGGTGTCATCTCCAGGGATAAGAGCGCGCTTGAACTCTTCCAGAGCCTTCCCGAATTGGTCAGGCAGCATTTCGAGTCATTGAGAAGCGCCGAGGCAGAACAGATACGCGCTTTGGGCGGCACGGAAAGCTGATTCTTTTCCCCAGCACAAGCGTCGCATTTCTGGTGCGTTTTGTTTGGCATTTATGTGGTAAAATATAGGAAAGCAAGTATATTTATAAATAGTTTGATATAGTATATAATCATGAAACTTAGCTATTTCAGCCAGACGGCGAGAGAAGAGCGGAGGAGGAAAAACGAGCTGAAGGCGCTTTCGCCAATGGTCGATAGACCCAACCGGTTTCCTGTTTATGTAGGCGTCGGAGTCGCGGCGCTCGTTGGCCTCGGCATCGTATCGGCCAAGATCGGTTCCAGTCAGACCGAGCGCAACATAGATCGTCTCTGCTCCGAGGATGGCGGTCTCGAGCTTGTCGACAAGACTCCGGATACGATGACATTCGCGACGACACTGCTCCGCTACACTCCGAAACATGCCGAGCTGGAAGCCCAGCTTGGTGTCTCAATCGGGTTCATGTACGATTCCAAAACAGCCGAAGGCTACAATCACGGCATAGTCAGATTCGATGTGGATGGTAAACAGCTCGTGCCAGTGGATTTCAAGGTGAATGGCTCCTCGGCTCTAGTGATCACGAAATCGATTCCCATGCTCCGGATAGTTGGTTCCGACAGCGAGTGCGCCGGCAACCTCAACGGAAAGATAAGGGACGCTCTCACGGTCGCTTCCATCCAGGGAGGAAGTTACAGGCACCAGGACCGATGAATCTCATTTCCTGCCGCTCCTGAAATGAGTCACTTGAGGTTCAGGATCCCTGGGTTTCGGAACGCACACCATGGTGACCATCTTTTTGCTCAGGGCATCCCTCATCAAATCATAATCGGATTCATTTCCGATGCAGATTCTTCGGGCGAAATCCATTAGCGCTGCTACCGTAACCCCCTGGGCCAAAAATACCTTGTAACGCATGCCTATGGTGTCGGTAACGCCGTCTTTCAGGCATCTCCCTACGATTTCTTGGATCGGGTCCTTGGTATGGCCCATCGGTGCTCTCCGTTGAAACGGGCCGGGTCCCACCCGTCCAAGAGGCGTTGATCTTGGAAGTGGCGTAGGTGTATCTTGCATCATAGCTTGGAAGAAGATGGAAAAAAATAAAAAGAAATACGGTCGCCTTGCCGTACTCAGATGAGCAGCTCGATGGCCGGATCGTTGAGCATACGATAGACGCTCATGTGCGAGACGCCGAGATTGTCCGCGACCTCTCTCATGGACATCCGCTCCACGAAATACATCTGGACGAGCTTCTCCAGGACCTCGGGGCCCTGGAGCTTCTTCGGCCGCCCCCTCTTGTGGGCTACGAACTCCATATCCTCGTCGTCTACTACTATCCTCTCCTCTCCTGGCTCCGGGGCCTCAGGCCCATCGGGAACCTCGAATTCAACCACTTAAATCACCGGTTTTCCCTTGATGCAAGGGATATGACCGCAGGTTTCCCTGTCAGTCAACCGCTGTAGGTATCATGGGGCAAAGCCCGACGGCAAGCACCCATGATGTTATCGCTAAATCCCCTAACACGGAATTTCTGTCCGCGTTTTTTCCGGGCGCAGGAGTTTCGGGCGTCACACCCTTTTTTTAGGGTCCCTTAGCTCCTACAAATTCGCACGCCACTTTGCGATGACGGTGTAGCAAAGGCGCATAAAATGAGTAGAACACGGCAGATTCGATATGTTGCTGTTTTCCATTTGCTACACCTCCTTTTTCCTATTGTTTGATATTCTACGCGATGAAGTCATTTATATATCTTTGTATCAGAAACTTTCCTGTCCAGCGAATGATGTTTAAAGATAGTCGTGGAACATAGGCATGGTGACGATCTTGGCGCAGGAAAAAGCGAATAAGGACGGGAAGAAAGTCCCTGATAAATCCGCTACGACGGCTAAACCAGCTCCGGCAAAGGCAGTGATAACACCTGACGTCCGGAAAAACTGGCTCAGGATCAGATCCGCGTGGAATCTAGGGGAGGAAGCGTTCACAGGCACATTGTCATTGATGGACAATAAGCAGGCCAATGCGCTTTACGATGTAGTCAAATTCGCCCTCTTCAAGGATTCGTATGCCCAGATAGTCCGTGAGCACCCCGAGATGAGGCCGCTCGTGCAGACGGATGACGATCGATTGTGCATGTGCGATGTCTACGAGGCCCTTTCCAACAGATTGGACCGCCGCGAACCATTCCCGTCTTACGTAGCGATGAAGATGAAGCTGAAAGGCGGCTCCGGAAGGGATATCACCGACATCTATTCATAATCTATTTTTTTCCATCATAAAACACACTGTTTATAAATACTTTCAAGCACATCAAGAACCACATATTACTAGGTGGACATATGGCTAAAGCAAAAGAGATGGATCCCCGAACTAAAGTTTATCAAGCGTTAAGCGAGATAACGACTAAATTCCACTTCGCTCCTCTTAGCGAAGGTCCGACAGCAGACCGTGTAATGCCCAAGAATCTCGTCTTCATGGCGCTCACCTATCTTCTCGACAAGAACCATCTCCTCGTAGGCGAGCCAGGATGGGGAAAGACCACCGGAGCGAAGATACTAGCATCCAAGCTCTCCGGGCTCCCATACGACCTTTACGATGCGCTTGAGGTCCGAGGCCACCCGCAGAAATACGAGGAGAAGATCGTCGCAAGGCCGCATTATGGAAGATTGGCGACCGGCGAGGAATCGATCATATGGCAAGGTTCATTCGCCCTTTCAGTCATGATGATCGACGAGGCGAACCGTCTTCCGCTCGATTCCCAGGACGTCATACTCCAAGGCATAGACACGGGCAGATGGAACTATATGAACCATTCTCTCTATGAAGGGAAAAAACCCACATTCGCGACCATGAACGAAAGGACCGGGAACCATGAAAACGGATTCCTGCCGGCGCTAAAAGACCGGCTCGACATCGTCACGGAGCAGGTTCCGCTCAGCACATTATTGATGTTCGATCTTGATGGGGCGAGGCAGGCTGTCAATAGCGAACTGTGCAAGCCGGATTATGTCGGAGATGCGCTCAAGGAGCTTTCAAAGGAGTATGCCCAATTCTCAGCGTACCTGAAGAACAGGCCGATAGCCGGCTATTTGACTGCTGAAGAAAAAGCAGATGTGCAGAAAGAGATATACGGGATGGATATGACCAAGAACGGCAACGACGCGATGCTTTTCCTGCAGGCTTTCGCAGCAGAGATAAATTTCTCGGAAAAATACGGCTACAAACGCGTCTCGGATCCCATAAGCGATGACACGCACGATAAGACGTATGCGGGCATCTGCGTGAAGCACAGCTTCAGCCCGAGGAGCATGATGGCAGCTATGGCGTATTCGAAGGCGCTGGCATGGTTCCTGCAGCAGGATGTTTCAATCGATCATGTCCGTTACGTGCTTCCATATATAATCGCCCATAAAGCGGGCTTCACTGACGATTATAAGGATGCCCATGGGGACAAGCGCGTCGAAGGGGATAGCCAATCGATAGACCTGGCGAAAGTACTCGTCCAAGAGGTGCACCTCCGATATGGGCAGTGCATCCAGCCTATGAAGAATTTCATAGCAAGGATACAGTCCAGGACTCTCACTCAAGCAGATCTCGCTTCCATCCAAGCTGGCAACCAATTTGACCACCCATTGATGCAAGACATGATTCGCCAATACAAGGCGCCCGAGGGGGCATTCTACGAAAAAATCTGATCACAGCAATGAACGTGATGGGTTATGGATGACGGCAGAAAGACCTGGGATAAGGTTAGGGGCTGGTTCCATTACCCTGGGGTCCGGGAGCCGGAATTCGTGAAAGGCGGATTCAATGGCGGCGCATGCTACGATTTCAAGAAGAACGCCGTGCTTGTCGACACGAGTTTCGTAGAGAACGCCGTCAAGGTGAGCGGACTTCCGGTCGATAACATGCTCGAAGGGATATATGCCCATGAGATCGGTCATTACATGGTGTTCCCCAGGGATCTGGCGACTCTTCTCCTTGCAGCGTACATGATCGATAACCTGTTCCACAAAAGCAGACTCACCAAGGAGAACCTTACCCCCAAGGAGAGAATCCTTCAAGGAAATAGCGGAGATGGTACCCGTGGGTTCATATTGCAGACGTATATGGATATGGCCAACGATACGGCTGCTGTCCTGCAGGAGCAGCGGACATCCGCGATCATGGATATGAGGAATTCGATCCAGACAACATACGACGATGAGCTTAACCGCAATGTCCGGTCTGTGATGCTCAAATTCCTCCATTTTCAGGCCGGACGAGATTATGAGTTGCTTGAGGAGCTGGCGCCGTACTTCGAAAAGATGAAGGAGGTGGATTTCCTCAATGTGGATCATGAGAAGATGCGCCAAGGGGTGTTCACTTTCGGGCACATAATCCTGGATATGATGGAAAAATACGCCCCTAAAGGTGGCTGCGGAAAACTCGGTTTGGGAATCGGAGTCCCCAAAGACGGGGATGTGGACGAAACATTGAGGAATACCACACCCTCAGAGATCAAAGACGCATTGAGGGAGGTTTCATACAAACTGACCAAAGGCGAACGCGAACGCTTCGTGAAATGGCTCAAAACCAAAGGCGCGGAAGTCCCAGCCTCCGGATCAGGAATCCGATCGATCGGAACTTCGGAAGGAGAGCTCAAGATAGACCCCGAAGTCATCGAATACTACAAAGAACTGTCTAGGAAATACCCGATCATCACGACGAAGAAGCTTCTCGATACAGAGGGCAAGGCTCGAGCTTGGAGCGATACCGAGAGATGGAGGCCAGGGACGGATTCGGATCTCGCATTGCCAGGAAGCTCCGGAGGCCTGCTTCTCCCGGGCATCACCAGGAAGGTTAGGATAACCGAGCGGCCTATCCAGACAACGGATTACAAGGTCCCGCACCTGCTGGTCGTCATAGACAGCAGCGGGAGCATGCCTGACCCGAAGCAACTGAAATCCTACGCGGTCTTGGGCGGTTTTTGCGTTGCGCGTTCCTATCATCTGCAGGAAACCAAGGTAGGTGTGATAAACTTCAGCGGAAGCTCGTTCTACCTCCCCTACACCAGGGATCTGGACTCGGCTCTCGGGGCGATAAGCGCATTCCAGGGCGGCGGAACAGTTACCGATGTGGAAATGATAAGGAAGATGCTCGGGCCTGAAGCAGCTAGGTTGTATGGTGAAAATCCGGAGAGGGACCTCAGGTATCTCGGGCGCGAATTCATGAAGAAAGAGGTCGCCATCTCCATGGGGCATATCGAGAACGCGTTCTCGGCCAAATCGCTCGATGTCGTTCTTTTCACAGATGGGGGCATCGCCAACCTGAACGAGGTGCTCCAGCTTTTCGAGGAACGGGCCGAACTAAACCGGGCCACGATCGTGCTCACGCAGGGCTTCGCGCAGGAACTAAACGAGTATAGCGGGAAGATCAGGGTCTTCAAACTGGATGACGAAAAAGACACGCCCCGCATCGTGATAGGAGAGACCCGCAAGGGGTTCAACTCGCTTTCAGAGACGCTGCTCACAGGTGGATAGCCATGCAGACAATGGCCACGGATTCGGAACGAAGAATCTCACGAGCAGCAACTTCCAGCAGATTCGGTGGATTCAAAGCCGAAACTGAGAAGCAAATCAGGAACTCCCATGTCCAATCCGATTCTGTCCAGGAACTCATCTTCTCGAAATGGAAGGAATTCAAGGGCTCTGCAAGATATGATTGGGAGGATTATCCCAAGTTAGTCGTGCTTTTGAACGGAATCGGCGCAACGCCGAAAGATGTCGAGATGTTCTCTCTGGCACTCGCACAGATCGAGGACGAACAAGGCTTTTACCAGAAAGCAGGTCTTTTCCTGAGTGCATTGGTGAATACCAGCCATGATATGGAATTCGTGATACATACCACTCACCTCAAGAACCCCATTGATTATCTTGGTTATCACAACAAGAAGCGCCTCACCATTGAAGGCCATGCCGGAGGCTGGGCTGGCGGACATATGAGCAAAGGCGCATTCATAGTGAACGGGAACTCGGGCTGGTTCACCTGCCATGACATGGAATCCGGCTATGCCGAAATACAGGGCAATGTCGGGATAAGTTCAGCTTCAAGAGCGGCCGGAGGGGCTATCATCATACACGGAGATGCGAGTGCTAGTTCAGAGCACTGCTTCGCCGATGACCTCCGAGGTGGATTGGTCATCCTCAAAGGCTCCTGCAAAAAAGACGCTGGAAACAACATGGCCAAAGGCACGCTCGTAATCGAAGGCGATGTGGGGTCCGGCCTTGGCTGCTATATGCGCGGCGGGATGATAATTTCCAAGGGCAATGCCGGCCGGGGTGTCGGCAGCAGCATGGAGGGTGGAAAGATTTACCTCCTTGGAACCTATGATAGTTTGTGGAGCCATAGCGAGAGGCGATTGCATTGGACAACTGGCGGCTCCTCATGGTACGCTTCACATAACACTAAAGGCATGATATTCCACAATGGAGAAATTGTAATGGCTAATCGTTGGCGCAGGTTATCCCACTTCATCGGAAGCCTCGCCAGAAAGGACATTTTCGATCCTATGGAGCAGGTCCGTTCTATGCTCGAAGCTGCGAGGAAAGAGGTCTGGCCGGAATGATTCTGCAACAGGCTGAGCGAAGATGCTTCGCGGCAGGACGGTTCGGCAATTACAAATCCGAGCCGGAGAGGGCAGCCCGCGCATTGGATACCAAGAAAGATCCGAAGCTCGCGCGGTTGGTTTCTGCATGGCATTCCTTACTGGAATTAGAATTGTGGTACTACAAAACGATCTGCAAGTCTTTGAAATCCATCGAAGTCGATTCGACAGCGATCGAGAGCTTTTCGCTTGCCCTCATTTCCTTCCAGGGGGAGGAGAGTTTCCCGACCAAGGCAGGATTATTCCTAAGCGCATTGATCAACAAATGCAAGGATGAGGAATTTGTCATACATACCAGTCATCTAGACCAGCGAATCAACTCGTTAGGGTATAGAAACACAAAACACATCATGGTCAAGGGGGATGTGGATCAATACTTGGGCTGTGAAATGAAACGCGGCTCCATACAAGTGGATGGGGACGCGTGGGGAAAGGCCGGCTCCAATATGCGCGGAGGGTTGATATCTATAAATGGGCGCGCCGGATACGACCTCGGGTGCGAGATGTCTGGGGGAAGGATATCGGTCTTTGGCGATGGCGGCGAACGTATCGGTCGTAAGATGAGGGGTGGTGCTATCGAAGTTTTTGGTAACGGCAGCGATGGCACCGGACAGATGATGGATGGCGGCACGATAACCGTGCGTGGCAATACCCGTTTTGAACTCGGCCTTGACATGAAAAATGGAGTGGTTATAGTTTTGGGGGATGCGGGCAAAGTTGTTGGAGAGGGGATGACTGGCGGGAGGTTATACCTGCTGGGCGATTTTTTCGAGCTTTCAACGAACATCAAGGGCGGGAAAACCTTCCATAACGGGAGATTCGTCGTGGACAAGTGATGCTATGCGTGCTACATCACAGATTCGAAGGAAAGTAATCCCTCCAACGCTTGCCGCTTCCAGCATGTTCAGCAGATTCTCTAAGGAATCTGGCCAGGACGTCAGGATAATGGTGATCAAGGCCAACAGAAAGGTTGACGCTATGGAAGCCGCGTGGAAAAAGGCAGGTAGTTGCAGAGACTATTTTGTAAGGATGACGGAAGCCGAGAAATTCCTCAAGGATTGCCTCTCCGTCATAACCGGCACTGGATTCTCTAGGAAGGACGTCAGGGAATTCTGCTTACGTCTGGCTACCTATCAGGAAGAAGAAGGATTCAATAACAAAGCCGGATTATTCCTCACCGCCCTGATCAGCAAAGGGAGATGGAAGAGATATGATGTGGAGACATCGCATCTCTTCAGAGAAATCGATTATCTTGGTTATCAAAATAGAAAAACGATATTCGTATATGGCAATCTCGGCGGCAACTGCGGCCTCCATATGGAGGGCGGCAGCATCACGGTCGATGGCAGCGTAGGCAATGATGCCGGTGGCTGCATGCGGGGCGGTTCACTCCACGTGACTGGTAATGCGGGAAACAACCTTGGATGGTACATGATTGCGAGCACCATAGATGTGCTCGGAAACGCCGGCACGAATTGCGGGATGCAGATGTTCAGCGGCAAGATCCACGTGAAGGGGAATGTCCTGGAGAACTGCGGCGTCCAGATGGGCGGCGGGGATATCTATGTATGCGGCGATATCGGGAGTGTCTCGTCTGATATAAAAAATGGGAAGATATACCACAAAGGGAAACCGATTTACGGAAGATGACGTGTCTCCTGGCGAAATGAAGCCAATCCCGCTATTCTCTTAAACCTCATCCAATATCTACTTCTCATGTCTCTTGATTCAATAATCACCAAGCACGTATTGAAGAACGCGTTCGATTACGGCAAGCCCAACGCGAGTTCCATCGTAGGGAAAGTCATAGGGGAGGACCCGGATTGCAAGAAAGACATGAAGGCAACGATGGCCAAAATCAACGCTGAGGTCGCACGGATCTCGAAACTCACCAAAGAGCAGATAGAATCCGAGATGTCGAAATTCGAATACGTCCAGAAGAAAGAGGAAGAAAAGGGAATAGACGTGCCGAACGCGGTGGATGGGAAAGTGGTCGTCCGCTACCCTCCGGAACCGAATGGCTGGCCGCATATCGGCCATGCGAAGGCGTTCTGCCTCTCATACACCATAGCGAAGAAATACCATGGAAAGATACTCCTGAGATGGGACGACACCAATCCGGAAGCGGAGAAACCCGAATTCCTGGATGCGATCCGCGATGGTATAACCTGGCTCGGAATCAAATGGGATGAGGAGCTCTACTGCAGCGATTTCATGCCGAAGATGTACGAGCTCTGCGGCAAGCTCCTCGAGAACGGGGATGCGTACGCGTGCACCTGCAAGCAGGAAGATATCAGCAAGGGCAGGGAAAGCATGAAACGCTGCGCCTGCGGCGAACGGAAAGCCCCGGAGAACATCGCTCTTTGGAAAGGGATGCTCGACAACGCTGAGGAAGGGAGCGTCATCATCAGGCTGAGGGGCGACATGGAGTCCCAGAACACGGTCATGCGGGACCCGACTTTGTTCAGGATAATCACGACACCCCATTATCGCCAGGGCACGAAATACCGCGTCTGGCCGACATATGATTTCCAGGGCGCCGTCATGGACTCGATTTTGGGGATAACCCATCCGATCCGCTCGAAGGAATACGAGCTCCGGGACGAGGCATACGTCTATCTATTGAAAAAGCTCGATCTGCCGGTCCCGCAGATGATCTCCATCTCCAGGCTTGCGATAAAGAACGCCCCCATCTCCAAGCGCCTTCTCCGTCCATTGGTGGAGAGCGGGAAGCTGATGGGTTGGGATGACCCGAGGATGCCTACGCTCGCCGGGATGCGGCGCAGGGGCATCCTGCCGAAGGCCATCCAGGAGTTCGTGCTCTCGTTCGGCATATCCAAGGTGGAGAGCGAACCAGATCTGGAATCCCTCCTATCGTTCAACAGGAAGCTCCTGGACCCCGAAGCGAGCCATTTCTTCTTCGTTCCGGATCCGATCGAAGTGGACATCCACGGCTTCGAGAACCGCAAGATCCAGCTGAAGCTCCATCCGAAGAAGGATGTTGGCAGCAGGGAGCTCGCGGTATCCGGCAAAGTCTTCATCTCGAAGAGCGACGCCTCGCAATTGAAAGAAGGCGAACCGTTCAGGCTCAAGGACCTGTGCAATATCAAGATGATCAAGGGGAGCAAGGCCGAGCTCGTCCAGAGCGAGATGCCGGAAAAGAAGATACAATGGGTCAGCGACGGGAAGCTCGACTGCACCGTCCTGGTCCCGAAAGACCTTCTCGGAGCTGACGGCGAATTCGATTCCAAGAGCCTGGAGAGCGTCAAGGGCTACTGCGAACCTGCGTGCGCGAAGCTCGATGTCGGGGATATAATCCAGTTCGAGCGTTTCGGATTCTGCAGGCTGGACGAGAAAAAAGGGAAGAAGCTCACGTTCATCTTTGCATGCTGAGCGCTTTATAAATTTTCCATTCCATTTCAGCTTCCATGGTGAACAGATGCCTCTAGATCTGAAAAAAATCGTTTTCGCATCAGCGCTCATAAGCGCCATAGGTATCCTGCTCGTGGTCGTATCCCTGATAATCCAGCTCGCATCCTTGCTCATCACGTCCGATATGTCGACCCTCATAAACCAGGTCGATACGTTCTATTCATTCATATTATACCCGCTGATGTTCTGCGTCTTCATTTGGGCAGGCTATCGCGCGGTGAAGAAATACAAGTTCGACGCGGTCGGGGCAGGGTATGT
Organism: uncultured Microcaldota archaeon; assembly: GCA_963804385.1. Lineage (GTDB taxonomy): Archaea > Micrarchaeota > Micrarchaeia > Anstonellales > Bilamarchaeaceae > Bilamarchaeum. The sequence continues at coordinate 36,214 of CAWDQD010000004.1, read as the reverse complement.
CGCGGCGTTCTCCTACCTAGTCGTAGGGGTATTCCAGCTCTGCATCACCATAATCCTCAGCATGGTCATAATAGGCAGGTTCGCGGGAGGCAATGGGATAGCCACTCCGGAATCCGTGCTGGCAGGGGCGCTCTTCGCGAACGCGAACGGTGTGGCCGGGGTCGGACTATCGGCCGTCTGCGGCGTCGGCATCCTGTTGTTCGGCGTAGTGATAAATTTCGTGGTGGGCGGCCTAGGAGGCCTGTTCGCGCTCAGTAAGGGCAATAATTAGTTTCCATAAATATAACGAAGTGTCAACCATTTTTCGACGTTTTTGCTCTCCTTTAAATTCATTATGCAAGAAAGTCTGATGCTCGGTTGGCGGGATCGGGTATTCCTCTTCATGAGGGAATTTGCCGCCCATTGGTGGTAGGATGACAATCACAAAAGTGAGGAAGCGGGACGGGGCTGTAGTCGATTTCAATAGAGACAAGGTGGTCGAAGCCGTATTCAAGGCAGCGCAATCTGTCGGCGGAAGCGATCATGAGGAAGCGGGACGCATAGCGGACCTGGCGATCAAGATACTCAACGACAAGTTCAAGCCGGAATACGTGCCCGGGGTCGAAGAGGTCCAGGATGTCGTGGAGAAGGCGCTCATAGAGACAGGCCATGCGACCACGGCCAAGGCGTACATCGTCTACAGGCACAAGAAGAGCGTGGAGCGCGAGATAAAGCGCGCCATGGGGGTCGAAGACGACCTCAAGCTGCCGATAAATTCCGTCCAGGTGCTCGAGCGCAGGTATCTCATGAGAGATGAGAACGGCAAGGTCATCGAGACCCCGAGCCAGCTCTTCAGGAGGGTCGCGCACCACCTCGCCTCGAACGAAGCGGCTTATGGCGCTGATGAGGCGACCGTGAAACGATACGAAGACGCGTTCTTCCAGATCATGACCAACTTCGAGTTCCTCCCGAACTCGCCCACATTGATGAACGCCGGCACCGAGCTGGGCCAATTGGCCGCATGCTTCATCCTGCCGGTGAAGGACAACATCGAGCAGATATTCGAATCGGTCAAGTACCAGGCGATAATCCACAAGACAGGCGGAGGGACGGGTTTCTGCTTCTCCTATCTGCGGCCCAAAGGGGATTATGTCAAGAGCACGGCTGGTGTCGCATCGGGTCCGCTCTCTTTCATGAGCGCTTTCGATAACGCCACCAGCGTCATAAAGCAGGGGGGCAAGCGTCGCGGCGCGAACATGGCCACGATGCACACCTGGCATCCGGACGTCGAGGAATTCATAACCATGAAGCAGACCCCGGGCGTGATGGAGAATTTCAACGTCAGCGTCATGGCGGACGACAAATTCATGCAGGCGGTCGAGGAGAACGGCGAGTACGAGCTCATCAACCCGAGGAACAACGTGGTCGTGCGCAAGGTGAACGCCCGCAGCATCTTCAAGCTGGTCGCATACAGCGCATGGAAATCCGCGGAGCCGGGCATGCTGTTCATAGACACCATTAATCGGACGAACCCCACCCCGGACGACCCGATCCACGCCACCAATCCATGCGGCGAGGTCCCCATGCCGGATTTCGAATCCTGCAACCTAGGCAGCATAAACATGTCCAAATTCGTGGACCTGGACTGGAGCAAGACGGACTGGAAGAAGAAGGTCAACTGGAACCGCCTGAGATACGTGGTGCGGCTATCATTCCAGTTCCTCGACAACGTAATCGACATGAACAAGTACCCGATACCGCAGATACGGGACCAGACCCTGAAGAACAGACGCATCGGCCTGGGGATAATGGGATTCGCCAAGATGCTCTTCAAGATGGGCATCCGCTACGACTCCGAGCAGGGCTACGAAGTAGGGGAGCAGATCATGAAATTCATAAACGATGAAGCGCGCAAGATGAGCCACGAGCTCGGACGCGCCCGCGGATCGTTCCCGAACTTCAAGAACAGCCCGCTCTCGGCGAAATATGATTCCATGCGGAACGCCACATGCACGTGCATCGCGCCTACGGGGACCATATCCATGATAGGAGACACCAGCAGCAGCCTGGAGCCTGTCTTCGCGCTCTCCTTCCTGAAGACCGTCCGTGCAGGGCAGTATTACTATCTCGACCCGATCTTCGAGCAGGTGCTCAAGGTGCGCGGATTGTACAGCGAAGACCTGATAAACAACGTGATGGAGCAGGGGACAATCCAGCATATGGAAGGGGTCCCGGAGGATGTGAAGAACGTCTTCAGGGTATCCCATGATATGCAGGCCGAATCCCATGTCAAGATGCAGGCGGCGTTCCAGAAGAACGTCGAGCTGGCCGTGAGCAAGACCATCAACATGCCCGCGGAAGCCACTGTGGAAGACGTGGAGAAGGTATACCTCATGGCATGGAAGCTCGGCTGCAAGGGTATCACGATCTACCGGGACAGCTCGAGGAGCGAACAGGTCCTCCATATAGGTAAGATCGCGAAGACCAAGGGCATCGAAGAGGACAAGGTGACCCGACTGCAGGTCGCGGAAGCGAAAGCCTGATTTCCGCTATATTTTTATTTTCTGACTAAGATTCTAATAATTGTAAAACGGTGTATTCATGAAAATGACTCTCAGTGTAATCAAGGCGGATATAGGCGGCATCCCGGGCCATCAGACGGTCCATCAGGACGTCGTCGCGGAAGTCAGGTCGAAGGTCGCGGAAGCCAAGAAGAAAGGGCTGCTCATAGATTACTACATCGGTTGGTGCGGAGACGACATCAGCATCATAATGACGCACCAGAAGGGCGTGGACAGCAAGGATATCCACCAGCTCGCATGGGATGCGTTCACCGCAGGCACGGTCGTGGCCAAGAAGCTCAAGCTCTACGGAGCCGGCCAGGACCTCCTCAAGGACGCTTTCTCAGGGAACATCCGAGGCATGGGCCCAGGCGTCGCCGAGCTCGAGTTCGAGGAAAGGACGAGCGAGCCGGTCCTCGTGTTCATGATGGACAAGACGGACCCGGGCGCGTTCAACCTGCCGGTTTACCGCATGTTCGCGGACCCGTTCAATACCCCCGGCCTGGTCATCGACCCGAACATGGTCGGCGGATTCCATTTCGAGGTATACGACACGATCGAAGGGAGGAAGATAACCTTCAAGACCCCTGAGGAGATGTACTCCATGCTCGCTTTCATCGGATCCCGCTCCAGATATGTTATCAAGCGCATCTACCCCGGGCCGGGCAACAAGGTGGACCAGAAAGAGGCTGTCTGCTGCGTATCCACGGACAAGCTATCCCAGGTCGCCGGGACATATGTGGGTAAGGACGATCCGGTGGCGATAGTGCGCTGCCAGGCAGGGCTGCCTTCGGTGGGCGAAGCTCTAGAGCCGTTCAGCTTCCCGCATCTCGTCTCAGGATGGATGAGAGGCTCCCATCAGGGCCCGATGATGCCTTGCGCCATGCCGCAGGCGATACCGACCCGCTTGGACGGCCCGCCCAGAGTAGTCGCGCTCGGTTTCCAGCTCGCCAACGGCATACTCGTGGGCCCCGAGGACATCTTCAGGGACGTCTCATACGATTACACCAGGAAGCAGGCGAACGAGATAGCCGAATACATGAGGAGGCACGGGCCTTTCGAGCCCCACCGGCTGCCTGAAGAGGATCTCGAGTACACGAACCTCCCGAAGCTGCAGGAGAAGTTCAAGACCAGGTTCTCGAAGATCTAAGGTGCCTGCATGAAAGAGGCCGAAATCATAATCATCGCTTTATTCATAGTCATATTCCTGTTCGCGATCTACTTCGTCCAGGCGAGAGGGAAGGAGCAACGGCTCACGTTCAGTTCCCCGGACATATCGGTCTCGGTCGAAGTGGCGGATAATCCAGTCACGAGAGCCAAGGGCCTGATGGGACGGAACGAGCTCGGCGATGGCGACGGCATGCTCTTCGTTTTCGATAAGCAGGACATATACCCGTTCTGGATGCTGAACACCACGATCCCGCTCGATGCGATATACATGGATTCGAACGGCACCGTGGTGGACATCCTCCAGATGCAGCCCTGCGGCATCAATATCACCAAATGCAGGGTATACACCCCGACCGCAGATGCGCAGTATGTCCTCGAGGTCAACCAAGGTTTCTCTTTCAAGCACGGCATCCAGATAGGGATAAGCAAGGCGGATGTCTCTGATTTTTCATGAAATAGGAGAACGCTATGGGTAGGGGGATGGTTATATTAGACCCATAGCGTATCCTTTCGTTGAAGAAAGGATTGCGATTCCAGCTATGACTAAAGCTGAGGTTCTTGTAACTTCTCTGTCGAATCCAATTTTTAAATGTTAGCCCAATCATGTAAGGCATGGTTCTTTCCCTTATCGGCACCGGCGTCGCCTTCGATGTCACCCTGAGGGGGGTGGATGCGCTCAAAAGATGCCAGGAAGCGTATATCGAGACGTACACGAACCCCATCGCAGAGGAAAAAATCAAGGAGCTCGGCGCTATCATCGGAAAGGAAATAGTGCTTCTTGACAGGAGCCGCCTGGAAAGCCCTTATCTGGTCGATAAGGCAGAATCCGCTGAGGTATGCCTGCTAGCATCCGGCGATCCGCTCACAGCCACAACGCACATTACGCTCGTTATAGAGGCTAAAAAGCGGGGCATACCCGTCCAGGTGATACACAACTCCTCGATACACTCGGTCGCCCCGGCCAGGGCAGGGCTGCAGATGTACCGCTTCGGCAAGACGGCGAGCCTTGTCAACCCGAGGCCGAACTACAAGCCCACCTCGTCTTTGGACGTCATCCGGGAGAACCTCGCCCGGAACCTGCACACGCTGGTCCTTCTGGATACCGAACCGGATCCGATGGAGGCTAAGGCTGCATTGGAGATGCTCTCGGAATTCGATTCGGCGGTTATACTGTCGAGAGTAGGGCACGAGGACGAGAAAATAACCTATGGAAAAATCAAGGATATGAAAAAAGCGCAATTAGGGAAGCCGCCGTTCACGATAATCGTGCCGGCGAAGCTCCACCCAGTCGAATCAGAATATCTACTTGCGCTTTGAGACCTTCTTGACGGCCTTCTTCGCGGATTTCTTTCCCCATATCGGGCCGCTCACTTTACCGACGACTTTCGTAACAAAGCTGTTTATAGTTCCAATCATTTTATCCCTCCTACCTCCCGCTGGAGGTAGTATGTGTTATTATTAGTGGCAGAACCAGTATTTAAAGGTATGTTTTTGAGCATTTTCTGACAAAAAAAGTAACGAAAGCAGACTATGCGGCTTCTGGTTCTTGTCGAGATTCTTGAGGTTTGATCTCTTTAGATATCTCCACTGATTGTTTTGCAGCGGAATCGGCTACTGAGAACCCAAGCAAACCTCCGAAGAAATTCAGTGCAGCATTCATATTGAGATTGAGATTCATGGTTAGCTCGAGAATGTTGTAAATCGCCAAGACGAGGCCGGCCACAGTCGTGGCTCCGAGAATCAGCAATCCGATTTTTTGCCCCAGGGTGGCACTGGCATTCTCTTTGAACTCTTTCAATGGTTTATACAGGATCGAAGCGGTGAGGGTCGAGATAGCCATGCCGATGCCGAGGAGGTGATGGCTCGCGAGCACCAACGCAGCAGAAGCGGCATAACCCACTCCCGATATAATACTGCTCGTTATCCGCTCCGCTTTCGTATATGATTTTTTCAGGATATTCTCGCGGGTAGCGGCTCCGGCTGCCATCACGCCGGCCAACAGACCGGCCAACGGCACCGTTTTAGGGGCATGCGGAATAACGCCGATAGGGAACGACGCGATCATCGCTCCGATATAGGCGTTAGTTTCGGGGTGGGTCCTGAGAGCATTCTTGAATCCGGCCCATTTCTTAGCGGCAAAAGCCTTGAACCTGGAGCGTTTATCGGCTACCGGCTCATCTTGTGCTGTGAATGGGGAATCGTGCCGCCGTGGTCCCCTCTGCTCGTATTGTGCAGGAAAAGGAGAATCGCACGCTTGACTTAGGATCATGATCAATTCCAGAAGCATGGCGTCCTGCCCGGCCCCAAACGGATCTCTGGATCTAGGACTGCCGTGCGGCATCTCATGCAATGGTTCCTCGCTATCCCATCTGGAAGCATATCCTTGCATAGGCTCCCGACTAAAATCCGGCGAGATCCGGGATCCGGGCGGCTCCAGTACGATGAGATCCGTGACGCTGCTTAATTCGCAACGAGCGCCATTAGGCCAATACATAGCTCTGACGTCAACTTCCTTTCGTATATCCTCCAGACCCTTCATGGAGATATCTGTCGGAACCTTGAAGTCTTTTTTGCTACCGGTTACCCTGTCAAAACCGACGACACGCACAAGAAACTGTTTAGCCACCATGATCACTGGATTATCTATCAATCGGACCCATTTTAATGCTTCTCTTTAGACCACTTAAATACACAAATTTAGAACAGCGTCGTCTGCCCGCCCAAGTCCATGAAGTTCCCGAACCTGATCCCGACCCTCCTGACCTCCAGAGGGTTCTCGGCCAGGAATTCGTCCACGAGCGCTTTCTTCTCTTTCGAGATATCCTCGTTCCACCCTTTCGGGTTCTTGAAGGACAATGATTTCGTGTGGGTCTTCAGGTTCTCGGTCACGAATATGATGCCGACAGTCTTGTACGATTTCTTCATTCCCATCAGCCATTCCTTGGCCTCGCTCTCCAGCTCGTCGAGTTTCCCGAGTATCATGTACGGGTCCCTGGTCTTCTCCTTTAGGGTGCCTATCCTGCTGACCTCCACCTGCTCCTTCTCCTCTCCGAGCCCGCCGTCGTATTCCCCTTTACCGAGATCATTGAGCCACGCCCCGGTTTTCCTTCCGAACGCCTCGACCAGCGCGAGGGGCGACAGCTTCGCGATGTCCTTGACCAGGTTGGCTCCGAGAGCGCGGAGCGCTTCGGCTGTTTTCCCTCCGATGCCGGGCACCTTCTCGATGTCGGATCCGCTTATCATATCGAGCTCTTTGGCCCGATCGAGGATCAGCATCCCGTCCGGCTTCGATTTGGATGCCGCCATCTTGGCTCCCAGGAGCGATGGCGATACGCCGACGCTGCACACGAGGCCGGTCTCCTTCTTTATCGCATCCTTGATCTCCTTCGCGATCCTTTGGGCGTCCTCGTCCTCCGCATTCCATTCGTCGATGCTGGCTTGGACGACCTTCCTGCAGCGGGAGCGGATGACGCTATCGATGTAGCCGGATATCTGGGAGTAGTATTCCTTGTCCACGGGGAGGAAAACGGTATCCGCAGCCGGAGCGAGCTTCTTGGCCTGCATTATGGGCATTCCCGAGTGGACGCCGTAGCGCCTGCCCTCATAATTCACTGTGCTGACCACGCCGGAATCCGGCGTCCTGCCGCTATAGACGCAGACGACGATGATCTTGCCTTTCGCCATCGGATGGCGCTTCTCCTCTATCTGCGCGAAGAAATAGTCCATGTCTATGTGGATGTACACAATCAGGATTGCCGCATAAGCATTTATTTAGTTTTGTTACGCCATTGGATTGATGCGCATCTACGATGACATGGCCGAGCAGTACGATTATATCTACTCGGACAGCTACGACGCCGAATTCTACCTGCGGGAAGCGAAAAACGCGCATGGGCCTGTGCTGGAGGTCGCCTGCGGGACCGGAAGGATACTTCTCCGGCTCCTCTCGGAAGGCATCGAAGCGACCGGAATCGACTCGTCCCCGCGCATGCTGGAGATGCTGAAGCGCAAGGCGAAAGAGCGCGGCATAGATCCCGAGGTCACCGTAGCGGACATGCGTGATTTCCATATGGACAAGATGTTCAAGCTCATCATCTTACCGTACAGAAGCATACTGCATCTCACGAACGATGATAAGGAAAAAGCGATACGGAACATAGTCTCTCATCTGGCACCCGGAGGGAAACTCATACTCCACACTTACACCCCAGGGAAAGACCATCTCCAGATGACCGGATCCCTGCACATGGTGGATTATGAGGAATGCACGGCGCAGGACGGCAGGAAGTACAATGTCGGATGGTACATGCAATATCTCCCCAAAACCGACTCCGGCCGCTATAAGATAGATCTGCAATTCCCGGATGAGCCTGGAAGATCGCACGAATACTCCATGGAGCTGTTCTTCATCGCGGATGACGATCTGGAAAGGATGCTGGCGGATGCCGGTCTCAAGAAGATGAAAAGATACTGCGGTTTCGACTATTCAAAATTCAAGGAAGGATGCCCTGAGGTGCTGTGGATTGCCGAGCGATGATCTCGTGGGATCCCTGAAAGACCTGCTCGGCATCAAGAAGAAGCAGGTTTTTTTCGTCAGGTTCTTGGACTCCTCAGGCAATTTCGAGCTGCTTTACCCCAAAGGCTGGGATTTCGACCACGACATCGCGGTAGAGGACGGCAGGTATACCATATCCTTCTGCTCCCGGGATTCGCAGTGCACATTCACGGTCGCGGTCGACGCCAATCTCCCCTGGGATTTCAGGTTCAAGAAGTATGCGAAGCGCGAGCTCGAGGGCCCGAGCTCAGGAATCCATGCTGAAGTGGAAACGAGCGAATTCAAGGGCATGCCAGCGTATGCCCGGAAGTTCGCGTACAAGTCAGGCGGCAGGGAGTATTTCGGCGGCGGGGTGATGTTCTGCACCGGGAATGTCGTCTTTTCCATATCCTACAATGCGCCGGAATCCCGCAGGAAGGATATGGACGCGGTTTTTGGCCATATGAAAGAGAGTTTCATCGTGCGGCAGGGTTTCGTCATGACCAAGGCCACCCGTTAAATCGTTTCCCCTCCATCAAGCATGCAATGATACCAGAACCTTTCAAGGATCGTTACCTCAAATTGGTGGACGATCCGGACGCATTCCTTGCAGCGCTAGAGCGGCCGCTCCCCAAATCGTTCCGGGTGAATACCTTGAAGGCTTCGGTCCAGGATGTGAAATCCGGGATGGAGGGCTACGGGTTCGGGCTCAGACAGATGGGATGGTGCTCCGAAGCATTCGTCAGCGATTCGTTGGGGATAGGCGCGACGCTGGAGCATTTCACCGGGATGATATACATCCAGGAGATAGCATCCATGCTCCCCCCGGTGATCGTTAAAGGGGAGCTGGAGGACGCCAGGATCGTGCTCGACGGTTGCGCGGCGCCCGGGTCCAAGACTACGCAGATGGCAGCCATCATGGGGAACAAAGGCACCATAATCGCGAATGATCTGGATTATGATCGCATACGCGCGCTGAAATTCAACCTGGAGAAATCCGGCGTCATCAATACGATAATCACGAACTACGATCTCCAGCATCTGCCGGACCAATCATATGACGTCGTCATCCTGGATGCGCCCTGCAGCGCGGAAGGGACCATACGCAAGCATGACCATATCTTCGACAACTGGTCGCCCAGGGCCGTTTCATCATATTCCGGCAACCAGCGCGTCCTCATCCTCAAGGCATTCGATCTCCTGAAACCCGGCGGAGTGATGGTGTATTCCACATGCACGTTCGCTCCAGAGGAGAACGAGCTGGTGGTGGACCACCTCCTCAAGAGCAGGGAAGGCTCTTCTCTGGAAAGGGTGAGCGTCGAAGGCTTCAAGACCTGCGACGGGATAACCGAGTATGAAGGAAAAGAATTCGATCCCCAGGTATCATCATGCGTGCGCGTCTGGCCGCACCACAACGATACCGGCGGGTTTTTTCTGGCCAAGGTGAGGAAATGAACAGACAAGGAAGGATGCACTTGCGGAGAGAAGGGCTTGAAACCAGGTCTAAAGACAGAGGCCATAGACCGGATAAGGACGGCCATATGAACGCATCGGAAGTGAAAGAGAACACCCTCAAATATTTCGAGGAGCGTTTCGGGCTTCCAAGAACGATTTTCGATGGTTATTCGATCTATATGGGCCCCAAGGGCCGCCTCTATCTAGGCCCAGCGAAGGTGCCCCCTAACCTCAGGATCGTGTCTCCAGGGCTATTGATCGCGCGAGCGGATAGCGCGATAAAACCTTCCACCAACCTGTTCCAGCTATTCGGGAAACAGGTGGAGAAAAACATCATCTCGCTTTCAAAAGAGCAGACGAAGAAATTTGTCCAGGGGACGGACATGATCCTATCGAAAACCGAGATTGAGGGCATATCGGACGGATATGTGCTCGCGAGATACCTCGGCTATAATCTCGGCTGCGCGCTACTCAAGGGCACGACCCTCAAGAACATGGTGCCCAAAGCTAAGCGCCTGACGCTTGGCCCCATCTGAATTAAAATTTATCTTTCTTAAGAAATTGTGATTGCAAAAAGGTGATTATTTTGGATAAGAAAGACTATCTGAAAACTACGGTAGAGCACATAGATATCAAGAAGATAAACGCGATAGAGATCGTGGAAGCGATGAAGAAGATGTCCTTCACCTCCCGTGACCTCGGGCGGGCCGCGGACATATACGACATGATGCTGCGCGAGAAAGAATGCGCGATCATCCTCACCCTCGCAGGGAGCACGAGCGCAGGCGGGTGCATGAACCTGTACACCGACCTGGTGAAAAACAACATGGTCGATGCCATCGTCGCCACCGGGGCGAGCATCGTGGATATGGATTTCTTCGAGGCACTTGGGTTCAAGCACTACAAGGGCACGCCGTACGTCAACGACCACGAGCTGCGAGACAGGTACATCGACAGGATATATGACACATTCATCGACGAGGAGCAGCTCCAGGAATGCGACAAGACGATCACCAAGATAGCCGATACGTTGGAACCAAGGCCGTATTCGTCCCGCGAATTCATCAAGGAGATGGGCCGCTGGCTCACCAAGAACTCCAAGAAGAAGGACTCGCTCGTGCAGGCCGCGTATGAGAACAACGTACCGATATTCTGCCCCGCGTTCTCGGACTCGAGTGCGGGCTTCGGCCTCGTGCTCCACCAGCACAAGCACCCGGACAAGCACGTCTCTATAGATTCCGTCAGGGACTTCTACGAAGTGACGAAGATAAAGATGGAATCCCCGACCAGCGGGTTGCTGATGATAGGCGGAGGCGTCCCGAAGAATTTCGCCCAGGACACCGTGGTCTGCGCAGAGGTCCTCGGAAAAGAGGTGCCGATGCACAAATACGCGATCCAGATAACCGTGGCGGACGTCCGAGACGGCGCCTGCTCGAGCTCCACATTGAAAGAAGCATCTTCCTGGGGCAAGGTGGACACCACATACGAGCAGATGGTGTACGCCGAAGCGACGTCTGTGCTGCCCCTCATCGCGAGCTACGCTTACCATAAGGGCGCCTGGAAGACCAGGAAGAAGCACGAATTCGCGAAAATGTTCCCTTGATTTTTTTCTTCGTCCTTTTTCTCAATGTATATAAATTTTCCCGAAGTCTTCCAAGCATATGATAAGGATCAAGACCGTTATACCCGGCCCGAAATCATTGACTATCCTCAAAGGCCTCAGGGCCAAGAACGGCGGATGGTCCGTCTCCTATCCGCTTGTATTCTCAGGTAAAGGCTACGGGCCTTATTGCGAAGATATAGACGGCAATGTGTTCCTGGATATGGCGAGCCAGATAGCTTCGAATCCCCTCGGATACAACCATCCCGAGATGCTGGAAGTGGTAAAAGAGCACTCGAACAGGTTCCCTATCAAATTCGCCGGGCAGGATTTCGCCATCGAAGAGCACCTTCGCATGATCGAGAGCCTCACCGGAATTTCTCCCGCAGGATTCGATTCGGCGTTCCTGATAAATTCCGGCGCAGAGGCCGTGGAGAACGCGATGAAGATCTGCATGCGCAAACGCCCAGGCACCAAGTTCGGGATATCCATGGAACGGGGATGGCACGGAAGGACGCTCGGCGCTCTTTCCCTCACGAACTCGAATTACGTGCATAAAAAGAACTACATGCGCGTCCCGATGGTCCGGCTTCCGTTCGATGTAAGCGCCGCAGAACGCCTTGAAAAAATCATCCGCACGGAGGCATCTCCGGAAGAGATCGGATTCGTGATCATCGAACATGTCCAAGGAGAAGGCGGATATAACATCGCGCCGAAGGATATGGTGCAGGAGCTGCGCAAAACAGCTCACGCATACGGCATTCCATATATCGCCGATGAGGTCCAATGCGGCATGGGACGCACCGGGCGATGGTGGGCATTCGAGCACTATGGCATCAAGCCAGACGCCTTCTCGGCGGCCAAGGCGCTCCAGGTCGGGGCTGTCGTGGCGAACAAGAAGATGTTCCCTGGAGAGCATGGAGCGATATCGAGCACGTGGGGCGGCGGGCATACGCTGGACCTCGCGCTTGGGGTCAAAACCATAGATATAATAAAAAAGCAGAAACTCCTCGGCAAGAATGAACGCATGGGCCATTATATACTCAATAAACTCCTCGGCATAGAAGGCATGTTCAATCAAAGAGGCTTGGGCCTCATGCTCGCATTCGATGTCAAGAATCCGACAATGCGCGATAATCTCATCGCGGAATGCGCGAGGAGGGGTCTGCTTGTGCTCGGATGCGGTCAGAAAGGAATACGCCTGATCCCACCGTTTGTGATCGAGAAGGAGGAGGCGGACATCGCCTTGGGGATCCTGGAAAGGTCATTGAAATCCGTATCTTCGGAAGGCTTCAGGCACCATGGAGCGATATGCGATTTCGTGCATTGCGGAAGACATCATTCGTAAGGTGATACTCCTGAAGAACATGGTCGAGATATGCGCCAATTGCGGGAAGATATCCAAAGAGCACAAGGAGGACTTCCTGTGCGCAGAATGCGGCGCCCACGTATCTGTCATGATACCGATAGCGATGTTCAAGCACATGGTCGAATCGGGGGCAGCGAAGGAATAAATCTCATTTTAGTACTTAAACTGTAACCTTAAATAACCTTCGATTACAATACACTAATGGTAAGCAGTATGCAAATCACACGATTCAAAAGGGATGGGGAAGGGGCAGCCGAGAAGACGGGAATCCGTGCGCCTCTTGGAAAGATAGGGCTGGTCGGCGCAGTTGCCGCCGCATCCATCATGATATCAAGTCCGCTGGTCGAGAAGAAAGCGCATGCGCAAGAGGATACCCAAGCGCCTGCCCCTGCAGCGGATTCTGCAACGGCAACCCCCGCGGAGAGCGCCGGGTCCATAGAGGTGGGAGAGCTGCAGATGAGGTTTCCCGCTGAGACCCAAACAACCCCGATAAGTGCTCCAAAACCGAATTACCATGATGAAGCTCTCGGCAGCTCCGAGCGAGTCGATGTGAACGGAAATGAGAGGCCGATAAACCTGGATCATAAGTGGAGCGGTGGAGGCGGCATCGTATCCAACGAAGCAGGCTCAGCCGTTTCAGGTTCGATGGCTTATAATCTAACACCGAATAGCCAGTTCAAGTTCGACGCAGGCAATGTCTGGTTCGGATCATTATCGGTCCCGTTCACGACATTGTCCGTGAAGGAGAAACTGGAGCTCGGACGCTTCATAGGATTGTACTACGGCCGCCTCACCGGAGCGGCATACCTGCCATCCCATCTTTATACATCGCAATCTATCGGTATCGGATATTCACAACCTTTCGGCTCAAATGATAATTTGAGATTCAGGATAGGTGTGGTCGGTGTCGGCGCATTCTCTTATCCGCTGGGAGACGACACATACCTCAATATAGCAGGGGGCGCATCGCTCGAATACAGGAAAAGAATCCTCATTTACGGCGATCCGAACTTTTATTTCGCTGCAAACACTCCGATCCAGACCGCATATATCGGCAATTATAGCCCGAAATTCGAGAGCCTACGGTCAGGAATTCAAATCCGGTTCTCTGATTATAGCATAGGGCCGTTCGCAAACTACGGTGTGGTGAAATCCATTTATGGATTCGGCGCCTCGAGAGCTATAAATTTCGATGGTTTGGTAGCAGGAGACGTGTTCATCAAAGGGGGCATCACCCATTGGAACCCCCAGATAAACGACAGCAACGACGTCTTCGCTATGGCCGGCCTGAGGTTGGTCATCGCAGGGAAGCACATGAACACCATCATAACCTCGACATACGAGCATACCAGTGCAGGAGGCGTCCCGCAGGCGACTATCGATATACCTACGACGCAAACACCGGGTCCCTATGGATTCGGGCGATCCGGCGATGCATACTGGGATAATGTAGACAATACAGCCAAGGGCAATCTGGTCGGGGCAAAGAGCTTCGATGCATTCGCAGCCTCGTACAAGGGGGCTTCCCAGGACGATATCCTGAGCGCAGGCAGGTTCCTGCTCGCGTTCATGCAGCAGGTCGCATATGCGCAAGGCGCGCAGAGCGCGCTCATGTCGGGGAATCTCCTCGACCCGTCGGTCCAAAAAGTCGCATCCGTGGATAACAACCAGCTATTCGGTTTCCTGCAGCAATACGTCCAATGGTACAACAGCCACAATTCCTCGGACCCGCTTCCGGCGAACCTGGCGAACGGTGTGACGTTGTGCGCAGGCGCGGCCGATTTCGTCGGGATATTCTACCGTGCGAATGGAATACATGCAAATGTGGTTACTGCGAATACGGGTGGCGGCATGCATGTCGTGGATATAGCATATGTGCCGGGAAAGACGCTCCTCCAGAGCTGGGGGAGCCAGTGGGGCGGCCCTGCGAACACGTTCCCACAGTTGCTCCGTCTCTTTAGCAGTTCCAATAATGCGGTCACGTTCGAATCACAGATATTCGGCGGACCCACATGGAGCTCTACGCCTAACACTTACATAGGCACATATGTGACTCCCGAGGGAGAACTTTGGCATGGCGCCGTGGGTATCCCGGGTTCGTGGCTGCTCGAAAGCGAGTTACTGGGCGTCCACTGAGCGAATCCTTTTATATTTATAGAGTCGAATAGCCGTTCATGGAAGACGCAATCGAGATATGCTCCGGTTGTGGGAAGATGCCCCGCTCAATAGATTTGGTCGTGGGCAGGTTCATCTGCACCAGGTGCGGCAACGACCACACGATACAGGTCAAAGCCGACGACTACGAGAAGGTCGCCACGGAACTGGATTCCAAGTTCCACGCCGAAGCGATGAAACAGAAGCTAGCTTCCGTGACTTCGGAGCCTATCGTGAAAGTGAAGCCCCGCGCGAAAAAGCGCGTTACGACGAAGAAACCCGCGAAAAAATCCAAAAAAAGCAAGAAATAATCCGGTGAAACAATGGCAGGTAGCGGTTTGTCCAGATTGAAGGAGGCTGTTGCGAAGAAGAAGAGCGGAGCGGCCAAGAAGGAAGAACCGGTCAAGAAAACCGAGGCTCCAGTAAAGAAGGCAGCGGAACCGATTAAAAAAATCGAGCCGGAAGCAAAAAATCCTCCAGATGAGCCGGAACCGCCAGTGGACGTCCCCGAACCGATCCTGCTCTCCTCGCCACCGCCACCGCTCAATGAGCTCATAATGAACGACGAGCGGCTCGAGGATCTACCGGACAAGCTCGCGGTTTTCCGCGCCGTCCTGAAAAGATACGACGAGATAGAGAAGGGGAAGAAGGCCCAAGCGATCGTGGACGAGGAGATCAAGAGATTCCTCTCGCGCAAGAAATGATTGCCCCGGCTTACACGAACACGCAGTGCTATTACTTTTAAATACCACTTTTACACATAATATAACTAGTGGTACATTTGCAGGAAAAGTATAAGCAAAAAGGCTGGCCAACTGACCCGAGACAAATCGCTGAGAATAAACGCAACCATGAGTGGGCACGGCTGAATATGGAACCCCTGGCTGAGAGATACCCGGGCAAATATATAGGCGTGCAGAGATCACGAGTGGTCGTCGTCGCAGACAGCGAGGCAGAATTGGTGAAGACGGCCGAATCCATGGATAAAAGGAATCCAATCTCGGTTTTCCATATCCTCATAAATCCGGATCAATCCACCGCCGAACAAGTCACCACAAACCCGATGTCCTTCTCACGATTCTATTCCCGGACCAAAGACGGGGATGTCGAATCGATCGATATCCTGCCGTCGGTCAATGACGATGATGCTGAGGAATGCACTGCTGCCGAGGTCATCGAGCGCCTCAAGGATCTTAGCTATCGGAGCGCGAGTTTCGACCTCCATGGCACGCTTCTGCTCCCAAAAAAAGGCCTAAACGAAGTAGTCTACGGAGCATTCAGGAGTGTAATGATAGAAAACAAATGTGGGGATGATATCGAGCGGCTGGAGGAGCGGCTTGGCAATGAAGCAGCAGATTACGTCGCCAAAATATCGACGGAATATTACAGGAAAGCCGATCCGCTTCTAGATACGATGCCACATCTGCTCCAGCATTCCGTACCTCGCTGGGTCATAGCGAACTGCTATACCATAGCCGAACTTATCTCCGGTGATATGGACAACATAGCTCCTTTGATCGAGAAACTCGGACAAGGGGACGTAAAACGGTGTCATGAGCGCCATTCGGCAATGGGAATCCAAGTCCAAAAAAGAATTTCCGGGAGCAAACCCGAAGCTTGGTATGCCACCGCAGAGCAGGAATCTATCGTCAATGCTACGTTGGAGCGTGGTCTGTTGATTGCGATACTGTCCAACGGCACCCAATCTTCGGTCAGCGATTGCGCACAACGATATTTTCCAAAAATCCCGCGCTGGCAGATATTTACGCCTCATGTATTGAAAGGCACTGGGAAGCCATCCCTCACCAATTCGGCGCTTTTCCTGATGAGCCTTGGTTGCGCCATTGTTCGGAATGCGATCGAGGGAGGGCCGGCTCCGGAAGATGTCGTGCGCGCGCTTCCGAGGCAACGGCAAGGACTTGTAGAACGGTGGAAGAAAGCGCGAGCCGAGATACGGGACAAGGTTTACGAAGTAGTCACAGACTCTCAGAAAATCGGTTCTACCGAGGCAACGATCGGCGTTGTCAGAAACGCACTTCGACAATTCTGCACGCGCTTGGGGATGTCTGAAAGCACCAGTGAATCGATTCTGATATTGCCGCACCAGAATCTGCACGTAGGAAATTCAAGCTATCATGACACTCTCCCGGACCTAGGGCTCAGCCTGCCGTTCGATTACATTTTATACTCCGCAAAGGATAACAAAGAGGAAAGAGTTGTGCATTCCATAGATGACTAGTTTCTATCATGAAATACGTTATATAAGTATATTTTAGAATTTCTAATAATATCTTATATTCAACTCTTTTGAGCTGGTTTACCCTCTTCATTGTGTAAGTAAGATAATTATGTGGTTGATAACGACATAAAGAGAAGGTTTAAATATTATCGAAGCGCAAATAAATCATGGTATATGTGTCTGTTCATAATCCTAGGTTCAAAGCACCCAGAGAGATCAAACACCCACTTTTAAAAACCGCAATCGTCGGATTCGCATTCGCTTGGAGCTTGGGGGTTGTAAAATTCGGTTTCCCGCCACCTCAACGACTCATTAGTGAAACGCAAAGAAAAGAATTCAATCAGTTCAAGGCCGCCTGTGACCAAGAGGCGAGGAAAGCTTTGGAAGATAGGAAGCTGGGTGCCTGGCTTACCAGTGTGGATTTCATCTGTGCAGAAAATAAGTATCAAGCCGCACATAGCGATGGTTCACCAAAGAAAAATGAGTTCAGATCCATGGGCATACTTTCGGAATCGCATCAGTGATTTTCAGGCCCTGGAAACTGTTAGATAAGTATATATTAGAATTTCTAATACTATTTTAGCTTCATTCTATTCCATGTAATTCTATCGACGTTAAACCCATTTTTCAGACATGTTTCTTATCTGGAGGTAGGCCTAAACGCCTGCTTTTTGGTGAAATATTTTTATATCTGCCATCACATAATAGTACACATGAGGGAGCAATTACAGCAACGACGGGAAACAGGATTAGGAAAACTGGTGTGCGCCCTACCTGGACATGATCTCAATTCGCTTCATCCGACTTCCGAGCAGATGAAGAGATTGATCGGCTCAACATTAGTAGACCAGCACATCGGCAAATCATGGACTATCTTCATCCCAGCTGGCCAATCTAGCGAATCGGCTGAGTTCGCGATCAGTCTTGGAAGATTCACTCTGAACGTGACTGAGCAGGTTGTGTTTGTTAGACCCACCTGCGATAAATGGTTCGAATAACCGTTATTTAGTAAACCATTTTTCTTATTCTAAACTGTATCAGTAAACCGCATAGTAAGCGTTTTGAGCCATTCCAGCACCATGGTTCACCATATCGATATTGACCGGTAGATCCTGACCATGCAATAGGGCTTACACGGACGAAACTGGGCAAAAGAATGGAAAACAGGACTTTCGAACTGTTTCTGGGATACTGTGACGATGTAAACCTAAATCGGGTTTACTGGGATGATATTTTATTATATGGCAATTGAAAGAACAATTGATAACAACATAAGTAATACTGCAATCATTTGGATTATATCACCGGCACCATCGGACGTTTTTTCTAGATATGAAATTGATGAGTTTGTGTCAATCCGTGGTTTCCATGTCTTCCATTCTCCGATTCCGAATAAAAATAATCCAAAAGAGAATATGGCTAGTCCATTGTTTGAAAGAACGGTTGTTTTAACCGGTATCGTTAGAGCTATCACAAACCCAACGATACCGAGAAAGACAAAAAGTTTGTACCATCGATCCAAAGATAAGTTTTTAAATAATGAATCAACCATATTCTCAATCTCTTTTATCTTTTCTAAATATCTTTCAGTTTCTTGAAATATTCATCCCGAGAAAGTCCGACTTCCTTCAAAATCATGCTCAAGAGCCCGACTCCGATGTCTTTTGAGTGAATCGGAATGATCGTTATCTTCTTTGTTCCTTGGTGCTCGAGAATAAGGTGCGAGCCTTTTTGTCTGACTGGAAAATATCCGATCGAACCTAGCAGTTTGATTAATTGTTGATGCTTGATCGGTCTGATTTTCATGATCTCGCCGCGACAGCGACCTTCTTGACAACGATGAGCTCCATCGGATTTTCTATCTTGTCTTTTACGTATTCGAGATATAGCTCGATCGCTTCGACGATATTCTTCATGACATCCTTTACTGACTCCCCCTGAGTGTGGCACCCTGGAAGCTCAGGAACATGCGCGACATAGACGCCGTCCTCATCCCGTTCGACAATGACGTCGTATTCTTTCACTTTTGCCATAAAATGTTTCCCCATCACAAATATTTAATCCTTACCCATATGATGGTCTCGAACATAATTCTCAATCTCTTTTATATTTTCTATTATTCTTTTAGATTATATGTTTCAACAGATTTTTATCATAACAGGCCGGGATCCCGTGAAGATTCCGGGCAAGAAAGATGACTGAAGCGTCCACAACGCTAATCTCTTTTTTCTGCTGAAGGAAGATATCCAGTATCTGTGCAAGGTCGTCCCTTTGCGGAAGGAAGAGATCATAGTTCTCGAGCGCGTATTCTATGAACGCTTTCGAGCGAATCAGATCAGCATTATAGAGAAGGACAGTCGCGGTTTCCCCGAGGACGCTATCGCTGATGACAAACCGCTCCCTTCGTGATTCGAATTGCCTGGCGTCCTCCAAAGCTTGGCCGTGCAAGGTGTCGCCCTCGTGGAATAATGCGACAAGAAAGGAGCTGTCCAGGACGATCATTGGCGTTTCGCCCCGTAAAGTATGGCATCGATATTCTGGCTCAAATGCGGATCCGGGCTCGAGAATTTTATCTTGTCAAGGACCTCGAAGATGCTCCGGAACTTTTTCTTCGGTCTCTCGGCAAGGTGCGCCTTGGCTAGGAAAACGAGCTCCCGTATGGCCTCGGCTATCGCCAGGTCCTTCTCTTCGGCGTACTGCTGTATATCCTGCTTCGTTTTCTCGTCCAGATTCCGGACGGCAAAGAAATCCGACATAGTATAACTTGTTAAACAAACATTATTTAAATGCTGTTATACGCGTTTAACTCATCTCGTGAACCGAACTTTCCAGCGATAATAAATGAAAAATCATTTCTCCGGTTCCCAAAGCCCGATCACGTTGCCTTCGGTGTCCTTGATGAAGGCCATGAAACCTACGGTATCGACCTTCATCTTCTTGCCGACCGTCTTGCCGCCCATCTTCTTGACGAGCTCGAGGGTCTTGTCCATGTTTTCGACCTCGATGTAGTTAGTTATCGGCTGCCCGGGGAACGCCCGCTTCGTGATGCCACCCATGTTCAGCTGGCCCATGCCGTCCTCGACGGTCGTCTTGCCGGTGTTGATCATCGTATAATCCGGCATCTCAGGCATCGGGCTTTTCCTTATGTCCCAGCCGAATACGCCAGCATAGAATTTCTTCGCCCTCTCGACATCTTCAGACGGTATCTCGAAATAAGCTACGTTCCCCATTCAAAACACCTCATTTCGCCTTCGAATTCACGACATCGTAAACCAATAGCGCCGGCTCTACTCCGGCATACCTGAACAGCAGCACGCTCTTCGGGGTTCCCTTGACTTTCATCGCGGTCAGGGCTTCCTTGCTCTCCCAGAGCGTTATGACCTTGCATTTGGCCCCGTTCTTGATGAAGGACGTCTGCACAATCCCAGGTTCGAGTGTTTTAACGTATTCCGCGAAATTCGCTTCGAGCTTGGCCGCTTTATCCGGCGGCAAATCCCCTTCCAAAATCGATAGTACCATGACCATAGATACACCTTTCCGCGATCCCTTTTATTACTTATCTCTCCAGACCGCATGCTTATAAGAGATGAACAGCAGTCCGAACGCCGCGATTATCACCACGATGAAATCCACGGCCAGGTTCAGCGGGGTCAGCTGCAGGTAGCCCATCGAGTTCTGAACGATCTCGGCCGCATACGTAGTCGGGGAAAGATACGCTAGATACTGGAACGGCATCGGGATGTAGGTTATGGGGTAGTATATCGGCGGGATTGTAGTCAGAATCAGGCTGAATATGCCCAGGTACGCCCTGCTCTCGATTATGTCCGTAGTGAAGGTCGAGAACAAAAATCCCAATGAAGATGAGAAAATGAACATCATCAGCATCACGAAGGCTATCGTGGTCGCCTGCATGATCGTGGGCTTGATGAACACCAAGGCGAGCACGCCGAGCACTACCAGCGCGGGAATGGAATCGACGATTTCCGAGAGCGCCATGCCCACCATGTACGTGAACTGGCTCGTCGGCGAGCTCACCACCATGTCCTGGATCTTGAAATCATTCTTGAAATGCGAGACGTCCATCTGGAGCGAGGTCCCGGCCCCTATCATGGCTGTCAGGAGGCCGCCTTCGATAGCCACTCCGACAAGGCTTCCCTTGCTCACGAAGAATATGACTATGATTATGGATATCGGCGCGAGGAGCGAATTCACCAATGTGACCGGGTAGTTCTTCAGCGCGTACAGCGAATTGACCAGTATCGACGCGATGATCTGGCTGAACCTACTTCTCTTCATAGTCCTCACTCAATCGCATTTTTACGATGTAATAGAATATGTCTTCCAGGCTCAGCGGATTGGACGAGAACGACACGCCTTCTTTCATCAGCTGCTTCGATATCTCGAAAGCCTCGCTTTTGCTCGTGAATATCTGCTCCGTGTTGTCCCTTCCGGTGATATACTTGCCGTCCTTGAGCTCGAATTTTTTCCTCTTGTCGTTTATCCTCACGCAGTATTCGTAGTCCACCTTCTTCCTCAAATCATCCATGCCACCGAAGGCCAGGAGATTGCCCATCTCCATTATGCCTATCTTGTCGGCGAGCCGCTCCGCTTCCTCAAGGTAATGGGTGGTCAAAAATATCAGGTAGTCCTTCTTGAGCAGCTCGAGCATGTTCCACAGCTCGTTCCTGGATATCGGATCCAAACCTGTGGTCGGCTCGTCCAGGAATATTATCTTCGCATCCGATGCCAGGACGGTCGCTATCGTGAGCTTCCTCTTGGTGCCTCCGGAAAGCCGCCGCGCGAGGCTGTTGGCGTACTGCTCGATGCCGATCTTTTTGAGCGCCTCGGATGCCCGCGATGACGCTTCGGAATAGCTATAGCCGCGATAGAGAAGGTACGTCGTCACAGCTTGCTTGCAGGTCAGCCATCCGATGGGCCTCGATTCCTGAGGCACTATGGCGATCAGCTCACGCACCTTGCCTGGATCCTTGAGTATGTCTATGCCGTCTATGGAGGCGTTCCCTGCGCTCGGCATCAGCTCCGTGGCGAGTATCCGCGTCAGGGTCGTCTTCCCTGCGCCGTTCCTGCCTATTATCGATATTATGCCCCTGCCGCTGAATCTGAAGCTGACGCTATCCAGGGCTTTCTTGCCATTGTCATAGCTCTTGGAGATGTTCTCGCAACTGATGCCTTCCATGATTCTACCTTAGAGATGATATCGCAGCAGAGATAAGAGTACTGCTGGTCCAAAATCTCATAGTTAAATAAGACGACAATATTTATTAATGTCGGGTAAACAATGGCATTGATGCGATTACCAGTCATTCTAGCTTTTCTCGTGCTAATGCAACTAGCATCCGCTCTGCCAACATCCATTTTCTGTGTTTCCCCTGCAAAACTTAATGCGACGATGCACGATTGCTTGCTGAACGGTGAGGATGCCGTTTTCACCCAGAGCGGCATTTGCACCATCGTGATTTGCGCGCAAGGATCTGCCGTGATACCTAAAGTCTGTGCGACACCGGCGCAAATCAACAAATCCGTGGACGGCTGCCTGGCGAACAGCACCATCGCTAACGTCTATGGAAATGCGAATTGCAGCTCGGTTAGGTGCATGAAGAGGGTCGCGCCGGCTACTGCCCCCAACCAGAACAATTCTACCGATTCATCCATCATAGATACCGCCATGGCGTTCGGGAACAGGTACGGTTCGATCCTCGGGACGATAGGCGGGGTGCTGGCCACGGCAGCAGCCGCGATCATCGGGTGGCATTACACTAGGAAGAAAAAGACCAAGCTAGGGCAATACCTAAACCAGATAGATGGCACGTACTCTAACTTCAAGATGAACGCGCAGCAATGCGAAACCGAGCTCCTAACGATAAAACATCTGATAACCGAGGAGTTGAAGAAAGGGACAATAGACGAGGGCACATTCGGCATTCTGGATAAGAGAATGGATGATTATCTGGACGAGATAAGGCAGCAGATAAAGAAGGCAAAACGGAGCAAATCATAATTTCTTCATCCAATCATGGGCGAAAACCTCGGCATCGCCGGATTTGATGGCATCGAGGATCTTCTCCGCGACGTGCTCCGCGGTATCGGCTTTTTGAGGCAGGTCGTCCTCTTCGTCCGGAACGTCGTTCTTCAAGGTATTCTTCTCGAAATCCGTGAGCGTGGCGTACGGATAGATCACGCTGACCGCGATCTTGTCCGCTTTGAGTTCGGCGTTGGCTGTGATGCTGATGCCTGCCAAAGCCCGTTTCATAGATGAATACGGAGCCATGGTCGGCCAATAAGCGAGCGCTGTGCCAGAGCTGACATTCACTATCGAACCGCCGCCCTGCTTCCTCATTACAGGTATGGCCTCTTCCATAGCAATGAGAGGGCCGACGACGTCGAGCTCGAAGATCTTGCGGAACGTATCTATATTGATCTTCTCGACCGGAGCATCATACCCCTGGCCGGCATTGTTCACCAGGATATCCACTCGCCCGAATTGCTTCATCGTCTGGTTGAAGAGATTCTTGATATCCGATGCTTTGGTCATGTCGCATTTTATCGCGATAGAGCCGGGCAGTTCGGAGGATATCTTATCCAGCTTGTCTTTCGAGCGAGATGCGAGCACCACTTTGGCTCCTTTTTCCGAGAGCAGTCTTGCTGTCGCAAGGCCTATACCCGATGACGCTCCTGTGACTATCGCTATCTTGCCTTTTGGATCCATGGCTTGTCATCTCTTAGAATGATTATTAATCTATTTCAAGGCTGCCAAGACGATAAGCGGCAATAGCGCAGCAGGGAGACAGCTACTGCCCTCATCAGTGCACTTGGAAAAGCAGTCCGAGACATCGGTGGTGTTAGTGTGGCATACGGCGTAATCCGGGTAGAATGTACCGTTCGCATTGTCGCAGCATGTCTTCATGCACTGGGTTTGCGAAGCTGTGAAATTAGTGGAAAAGCCTAAGCTTGCGACTACCAGCAGGATCAAGATTATGGTCTTCATTCAGACACCTATTGCTGCGGCGGTTTCGCACCGCGGGCCTGATCTATCTCTTCCTTGAACACGACCGTCTGGCCGTTCTGGGAGTACCTGTAGAGCTCGGTCACGAATATCCCTTCCACGGCCCCCTGGGCTATGAAGGTCAGGACCAAGAGGAAGATGCCGAGAGGCACGAGGACTAACACCAATGGAGGCAGGAATACCCCTCCGATTATGAGCGCTATGCCGATGAGGTACGCGACTAAGAATATTATCCCGATCGCGAAACCGCCGATTATCTCCTCGCTCCAGGTCTTCTTCACGATATCCACCGAGCGGGCGATGGCAGCGAACGGGCTGACATTCTCGAACACGATCACTGGGACCACGAAGAACGTCGCGAACGACCATGCCATGCCTATGACTGAGATGACGAGTCCGCCGATGAGGGCGCCGACCCCCCTTCCACGCTGTGCGGCGCTTCTCAGCATGCTGAGGATGACCCCGACGGTGGCTGCGACGAGCGTCCATAAGACGATGTTCACTATCCTCGATAAGGCGAAGGATATGCTTGCGGTCAACGAGACCGGCCTGCCTTCCAGCTTCTCATTCACAGCATGGATCAATGCGCTGTTGAAGAATATGACCACGAGATAGGAAGCGAAATAGAAGCAGAAGAGCAGCGCGATCATCAGGATCCCGCTGTTGATGAACAGCACCGGAATGACGAAAGAGATGAGGACCGCCAGTATCGCGATGGCGCTTATGATAGGAAACAACAGGAGCTTCTTCTCCTCCATCAATACGCCGAAGCACTTCTTCACTATGCTCAGTGACCTTGAGAATGATTCGAACATGATTTGCTTTCTGTATTCAAATATTTAAAGCATATGGCGAAAAGCGTAATAATATTCGCGACGGATGCCCTGCATGGTCATGCAGGATACGCTCAAAGGGAAAACGATCTACGTTTGCGAAGGTTGCGGTTTCGGATACAGCCAGAAAGCCCAGGCGCTCGCATGCGAGGAATTCTGCAAGAGGATGAGCGTCTGCTCCACTGAGTTGACAAAACTCGCGGTCAGGAAGCCGATCGCGTGACTATCTCTCGGATCTACCCATCAATTCAGCTGTAGCCAGTACATGCCCTTCCATGGCCCTGAGCAATCCGTCCTTATCGGAACCGGGCTTGAGATCGAGCAGGCGATCAAGAGCATAAACCTTGAAGAGATACCTGTGCGGACCGTGGCCGGGCGGGGGGCAAGGCCCATGATAGCCAGGGGACCCGTATGACCCCGCACCGCCCACTCCGAGACCCTTCGCGTTTTCCTTTATCTCCTTCGAGACCGGAAAATTCCATGCCACCCAGTGCACGAACGTCCCCATCGGAGCGTCCGGGTCGTCCATAACCAGTGCCAGGCTCTTCGCGTCCTTGGGCACTTCAGAGAGCTCGAGCCGGGGATTGACGTTCTCCCCCTGGCAGGTGAACTTGATGGGGATCGTTTCCCCGTCCTTGAAAACGCTCGAGACTCTCATGAAGACCACTAAAAAATCAATAACCTCCACCGTAACCGCCAGAGCTAGGCGCGGGTGTCACGGGGAACGTGTTCATCTGCGGGGTGGCCACATACCACGTGCCGCCTATGCCATTGCCGTTCACCATGGCGACCGAATCGCCGCTGTAGGTGTACAACGGCATGCCGTTATACGTCACCTGCTGCGAGCCGTTCTGCCATGCCACGACACCCACGAGTCCGGGCAATCCGGTCCCGTTCGTGGTATATCCCGCGCCCAGGAACAACGGCGGCCATGCATCGGCGCATGCTCCGGTGCAAGTCGGTGTGTTCACCGCGTCCTTGTTGTACACATAGAGGGCTTTGCCGTCAAGTGTGGTCAGGATCTCCCCGAAATTGTAGTTCGAAGACATCTTGATGACCGGCATCGCAGCGGGCGGAGACACAGTCGTATTCGGTTGGACGACGACCAGGCCGGTGCATCTCCAGTTCACGTCAGCGGTCCTGTTCGCGTACACGACGCAGGCCGGAGAGCATCCGGCTTTCACCGTGTCGAGGCTTATCCACCAGGTGCTGGTGTTGAGGTCGTAGCTCATGTTGCTCGTGAGGTTTAAGCCCACGCATGCGCTCTTTTGGGCTATCGCGATTGCCTCGTTCGAAGTCAGCGCCGGGAAGGTCGTCATGTCCGGCTTGGCGACGAACCAGATGTTGAGGAAATATTGGCCGAGCGTATCTCCGGCATTCTTGTCCTTCGCGAAATAATAGAGCGGCATCCCGTTGTAGGTCACCTGCATGGAGCCGTCTGTCCTCGTTATCGTCCCTAGAACTCCGGGGAGACCGGAAAGGTTCTCGCTGCCGGTGTATATCAGGGGCGGCCATATCGTCGCGCACGTTCCATAGCAGCTTGACGTATTGATGTCATCTTTGAGGAACACATAGAGCGTCATCCCATCCTTGCCGACCAGGATCTGCCCCAGCTGCGGGTTCGCGGAGACGCTCACCAGAGGCGCCACGGCTGCAGGAGGCATCGCTCCGGTGCATCTCCAATTGACCTCCGTGCTCTGGTTGGCGTCATAGACTACGCATGCCGGAGAGCACCCTGCCTTGACCGCGTTCAGGTCGAACCACCACGTCATCGTGATGTTATTATAGACATAAGCTCCGGTCAGGCTCCCTACGGCCGTGCATGCCGCGCTTGACTGCGCTATGGCCGTCGCCTGCGAAGGGCTTAGAGAAGCCCCTGGAGGCTGGCTTACGCATCCGGCCAATACCAGGAAGAAAATCGATATTACGAATACAGAGTTTTTCATACCATCACACCCTTTTTCATTTCTGCCTTCCTTTGACGTCTTCAAGTACCGCCGAGGCGTGCCCCAGCGGATTGACATCATGCCAGATCTTGACGATATTTCCGTTAGCATCGACCAGGAACGTGGTGCGCTCGGTGCCCATGAACACCTTGCCCATGAACTTCCTCTCGCTCCATACGCCATATAGCTTGTTCACCGCTCCATCCGGATCGGCAAGCAAGGTTATCCCGAGCTTTTTCTCCTTGACGAACTTCATGTGAGATTCGCAGGTGTCCTTGCTTATCCCGAGGATCTTGGCTCCGGCCTTCTCGAAATCAGGAGCCAGCTTCGTGAAATCCATCGCCTCGATCGTGCAGCCGGAGGTCAGGTCCTTCGGGTAGAAATACACCACGACCCATCCGCCGAGGAAATCGTGCAAAAAGACTTTCTTGCTATAAGTATCCAAAAGGCTGAAATCCGGCGCGACATCGTTCTCTTTCAATGCCATCTATCTCCCCCCTTTTCTGTTTCAGGAAATAGGATTATTAAACTTCCATTTTTTCTTCAGAAATAGCCGATTATTGAAAAAAGTCATCAAAAATTAAAAAACGAATCCTGGAATCAATGACTTCAGAATCGTGGTTTCGGTTTGTAGCAGTTCCTGCAGTATACCGGTCTTCCTTCAGTTGGTTTGAAAGGAACCTGGCATGGCTGCCCGCACTTCGCGCACGTCGCGTCAAACATTTCCCTGTCGCTGTTATCTCCGTATCCCATATTTACACCGTTTTATTCATTTAGACTAGTTTATTCTGTATTGATAGCTTTGCCAGGTCTCTTAAATAGAGCGTATTGGGGTTTTTCCGCCCTTTTCAATTCAATCTCCAGACGGAAAAGTTCAATATCAAGGCGAAAGTGACCCATAGCATGTATGGTATCAGGATGAGCCCGGCCTTCTTATCTATCTCGTAGAATCTCGCCATCGTCGCGGCTATGGAGAGCCAGAGCAGGACGATGACTGCCAATCCGTATAACGGGGACCGGAGCCCGAAGAATGCTATGGACCAGAGCACGTTCAGCGCCAGCTGGATCCCGAATACGGAAAGCGCGGCCTTCGACCGTTTATCCCCTGAGACGTGGATCCAATACGCGGCCACGCCCATCAGAGCGTATAGGAGTATCCAGACCGGGCCGAACACCCAATTGGGCGGGGAGAAGCCGGGTTTGACGAGGGCTGCGTACCATGTCGGGATGGATTGCAGCGTGAATATGGAGCCTATGCCCCCTGCGAACTCGCAGATCAATATCGCAGCTACCAGCCTCAATGCCTTCATCCGCTCACGTTCTCTATGTACGCGTTCTCTATGATCACAGGCTGCAGGGGCCAGTCCTGATAAGCGCCGTTGTCCACTGTCTGCACTGCTTCTATCTCGTGCACGACGTCCATGCCGGATATCACCTGCCCGAAGACCGCGTAGCCGGGGTTCCCGGGCGCGGAGTCAAGCGAAGGGTTATCCACGGTGTTGATGAAGAACTGAGATGTCGCGCTGTCCGGATCAGATGTCCTCGCCATAGCTATCGAACCGGCGGTGTTGTTCAATCCATTGTACTCCAGCTTGATCGGGGGGTTGGTCTGCTTCTGCTGCCCGTCAGGCGTGAATCCGCCGCCTTGTATCATGAAACCGGGTATCACCCTGTGGAATATCGTGCCGTTATAGAAGCCCGAATCCACGTAGTTCACGAAATTCGCCACGGTGAGCGGCGCAACCGAACGGTTGAGCTCTATGTCGATATCCCCTTTGGATGTCTCGAGCACCACCACTTCTTCGGTATGGGCTGAGAGATTGGTCTGGTTGTTTGTCGGGCTGCCGGTGGGGCTCGTGCATCCTAGGAGCAATGCGAATGCCAGGAATAACGCTAAAAATCTGAGATCGGATGCCATTACTTCCCATCCTTGAGCCATGCCTGGTAGGCTTTCATGCTCATCTCTATGGGAATCCCCGCATAGCCGCAATTCGGGCAGAGGATCTTCGTGATCATCGAATCGTCCATCGGGTTGGAGAACTGGTCATTGTAATCCGCTTCTGTGACCGGGCGCTTGCACTTCGGACATACGATGACGTCTTCGCCCTCATCTTCCGGTTTCTTGTCCGCAGCCTCATCCTCGGCCTTGTCGACCGCATCTATCGCATCCTGGAACTCTTCTGGTTTTTTTGCCATATCATCGACCTCATGAGCTGTTAATCTGAACCACGTGCCAAACCCCGCCGACGCCCTGGCCGTTAGTATCGCCAGGAGCGGTGTCCCCTATGTAGGTATAGAGCGGATAGCCGCCATAGGTGACCTGGGTCGTATTGTCCGACCTCAAGGTCGCGCCCATCGCGCTTTGCATGTCTGCAGGGACCACGATTGTGTCCGGCGCCAGCAACGGTGGCCAGGCCTTCGCGCAAGTGCCGTAGCAGGTGCTCAGGCCGCCGGCATCAGGTGCGAACGTATATAGCGTATCGCCGCTGCCATCCACCAGTATCTCGCCGAGGGAGCTGTTAGCTGTTTTCACGGTGTATTGTATCAGTCCCGTGCATCTCCAGTTGACATCCGCGTTCCCGTTCTCGTCCACTACGCAAGCTGGGTTGCAGCCGGACACATTGGCCGAGATATCTATCCAATATGTATTCGAGTTGTTATTGAACGTTATCTGGTCCGAGAGGTTGCCGTCTTTCGAGCAGTTGCTGCCCTGGGCGATCGCCATGACCTGTGAATCAGTCAGATTCCCCTCGCATGGCTCTTCCCATGGCCGTATGCACGCCTGCTTCGCATCGCACCACGTGTAGCCCGCGGAGCCCTTGCATCCGTGGATATCGGAATCGTTGCCTACCACCATTGAATTATTCTCCGGAGCCGGAACGGAATTGTTCGTCTGCGGGCAAGGAGTGAATGCGCAGTCAGGCCCAGTGCGCCAGACAGAACTCCCATCAGGGCATATCTTCGCCTCTTGG
This sequence comes from uncultured Microcaldota archaeon, assembly GCA_963804385.1. GTDB lineage: Archaea > Micrarchaeota > Micrarchaeia > Anstonellales > Bilamarchaeaceae > Bilamarchaeum. The sequence goes on along the minus strand of CAWDQD010000004.1, from coordinate 6,378 downwards.
GTGCAGACGGTGCTATTAGCCGGGGGGGTCTGCTGGGTGCAACCCAGCGCAAGGATGAGCAATATCGAGAAAATGACCAATGCGGGCTTCAGAGAATCACCTTTTCGGAAACTCTCCATCAACATTTATAATAAGTTGATTTTCCGGCTAGGATGGCTTATTGCCGGACTTCCTTTCTTTTTGTTTCGCTCACCATCTGCGCATATGCGCTGTTGACTGCGGCGATTCCGCTTTCTACCCCGTTGTCCGCTTTCCACAAATCGTGTTCTGCCATATAACCCAGGAAAAACAACTGCATGAACGCCAATGTCATCTGCTCCGGAGCGTCAATCAGCCCGAGGCAGAGCTTGTTGACCGCAAGCTCGCTGAATGTCAGGTCAGCCGCTTCCATTTCCGCATCTATATCGATCGAATGCGTTTCATACAGCTTCGCCATGGTGGTGATCTTTCCATTCGCCACGATCGGAAAATCGCGGTTTTCTATATCGGTCAGATAAGCGTGCGAAAGATTCCTGAATACCACGACGTCCGAACCGATTTTGGATATCTGACGGACAAGATCGGTGTCCCTCAGGAGCGCTGCGCTGGCCACCGCATCGTTGGAAAGCAGGATGTGCTTGACCGCACCGGAGTGGTCTTTCTTGGCTTCCAGATCCATGGCCATGATGCCGCTCAGGAGCGCCCGTGACATCTCCAAGGACGCTTCCGATGAGTAGAAGCCCAGATGGTTGATTATCGCTCCGGGATGGCTACGCTTGGTTTCCATGATGAACTGCATCTCGGGAGCATCATCGTAATCAGTGTCCTGGGGGTTTTCAAGCTGGGCCGTCATCATGACGCGGAATTCACGAACCTTGCGTTCGATGCCGCTCATGAATCTTTGTTCAGACAGTTTTGCCTCGAAACGCGTCAATCTATCCTGTTGAGGGAGGAGGACGAAGTTAGAATAATGACCCTCATCCTGCGGTGGCAGGTCGACATACATGGCATCATGGATTATATGTAGCGGCTTTCCCGAAGCCAGATGGGACTCCACGATAGGTCTGAGCGCTTCGAGCGCGAATGGCTTGGACTTTGCTTTATGGAGACCCGCCCCAAGGTGTCTGCTCAAGATCAAATGGCAAGTAGGCATGCTATGTTATCACAAAATTACAGTTTTTAATAATATCTAAAGCGGGATTTTAGAGAAACGGCAACGGAGGAAAAAAATCACGCTCAAAGGCGAGAAGGCTCTCATCGATAGAATGACCTCTAATCCGGACCTGGGAAAAATCGTCGCGGACCTGAAGTCGCGGGATGTGGATGCGATAGGGAAGAGGCTCACGGATGCGGAGAGAGCGACTAAACCGCAGACACCAAGAAGGAAAGACTCGATGAAAGTATTCTCGGCAGATGAGAGGCGGGTTCCCGGGGTTTCCACTGATCAGGGATTCGTTGATACGGGATTCAAACCCAAACCGAATCTCGTGGCTGGCGTGAATACACTCAGAATGAAAGAGAAACCGCGCGATTGGAGGAGATAATTCACTTTACGGCTGCGAGGAACTCTTTCAATGTTCCGCCGCCATTTTCATTCCATTCATCCGCCATCTTCCGGTATCCTTCGAGTGCCCGGTTATAGCGCCTGATGTCCGCGGCATATTTTTTTCGCTCCGTAGAGTCAGGGGCCCAGCGTACAGGGCAGGCGCGGGATTTCATTTCCGCTAGCTTCCTGCAAGTCAGCCTGAACGGGTATGTCCTGCAGAGCATGGGCCGCGACTCATAGACCTTGCAGCCTTCATCGTAGAAAATGCACTTGCGCAGTTTGGCCCACTTGAGTATTATCAAGGACCTGACTCCGTTTATGAGGACGGCCGGCTCCTCCCTCTCGCGGCCCGGAGGCTCCTCTATGGAAGAAATAAAAGAAGACGGCGCGAGCTTGGTCCTCTTGGATATCCTTCGGATATCGGAGGGGGTCACGCAGACGCCGAAGCTGGTGCAGCACCTGCCGCACCGCATGCACCCTTCAGGCATTTTTCGCCTTTCTCTTGCTGGCTTTCGCAGCTGGTTTCGCAGGAGCCGTGCTCATGCCGAGCTTGGAGTAGATGAAGCTGCTGGCGATCACTCCTGTCGCGACAATGACGAACCCTACCAATGCGACGATCAGGTTCCATGGTAAGCTGATGTATTTCGCTCCAAATCCTATCACGAAGAATCCGAGCACTATGCGTATAACGCGATCCACTAATCCGACGTTCTTTTCTCCGAAATTCATAAAGTTCACATACGACTGACGAAAGCAAGGCATATAAATACTATCCCGATGCCCCAGACGAGCTTATTATACCTTTTTCGCTCCGTTATCTCTTCAATGGACCAGGCCTCATTCAAGGATTGGATATCATCCTACTGCGATTACGATCGATGCATGACAGCGTTCGCCGAGCGGAAGCAGTTTTTCAGATTGAACACGATCAAGATGGACCTGCCTAGGTTCAAGGAGCTTAGCAAGCTCAAGTATTCCGCGACTGCGTTTGAATATGCTTTCGAGCTCCAAGAGGCTCCAGGTTACGAGATCGGGAGGACCTGGGAGTACTTCCTGGGTTATATCTATCCGCAAAGCCTCCCGTCCATTCTAGTATCCCTGATCGTGGATCCCAAACCAGAAGACGAGGTCCTCGATGTCGCTGCCGCCCCCGGCTCGAAATTCTCCCACATGGCGATGCTGATGGGGAACAAAGGCACCTTGGTGGGGAACGACATCAAGCGCGAGAAGACGTCCGCACTGTTCGCGACTATAAACCGTATGAACGTCCTGAACTCCATAGTCACCGAAAGGGACGGCTCCAGATTGGATTGGTTCTCGAGATTCGACAAGGTCCTGCTGGACGCCCCATGCACCGCGCTCGGGAGCGGAGAGAGCGCGCCCGAGAGATGGGAATTGGAGCATTCGCAGAAGATATCGGTCCTCCAGAAGAAGATGCTGTTCTCCGCTTACGACGCGCTAAGGCCCGGAGGGTCGCTCGTCTATTCGACATGCACGTACGCCAAAGAGGAGAACGAGGCGGTGGTGGCGAACCTGCTCCAGAACGTGCCGACCGCGAAGCTCGAGGATATTACTCTCGAGTTCCCGCATGAGAAGGGGCTCAGCGAATTCGGGGAAGAGTTCAAGAAATGCAGGAGGGTCTATCCGTTCCATCTGCAGAGCGAGGGATTCTTCATGGCCAAGATCAGGAAGGGGGAATGATTATGGGTTTCATACCAGACCGGCCGGAAAGCTTCATACGCCAGCTCGAGAAGCGATTCAACATGTCGTTGCCGGAAGGCATCTCCATATTCTACGCTGAAGGCATCCGCGTGGGGCACAGCTCGCTTAGGAAAAGCGATATCCATGGAGAGCGCGGATACGGGGCGTGCGACAACTCTTTCGTGCCCACCAACGCGTTCATCCAGAATTTCGGCTACCTGGCCAAGAGGAACGTGATAGAGCTCGAAGAAGAGGAGGCCAAGGCATACGCGGCAGGCAGGAACATCCCGAAAGACGCAGGCGACAAGCAGAGGCACGTCGTAGTGAGATACAAGGAGCACACACTAGGGCTCGGATTCTACGACGGGAAGATCAAGACCTTAGTGAACAAGATATCTGAGAAAAGGGCAAGGGAGATAATAAACTCGATCTAGAGCCCAGATTCGCTCCTGAGCTTCTTGGCCATATCCGTCTTCTCCCAGGTGAATTCAGGCTCCTCGCGCCCGAAATGCCCGTAGGCGGCGGTCTTCTCGTATATCGGCCTCAGGAGGTCGAGCTGCTTTATCATGTCGGCGGGTTTGAACGAGAAATGGTCCAGCACGAGCTTCTCTATCTTCTCGACCGGGATCTTGCTCGTCCCGCGCGTGTCTACGAAAACCGAGAGCGGTTTCGCGAGCCCGATGACGTAGGAGATCTGCACCTCGCACTGGTCGGCCAGCCCCGCAGCGACTATGTTCTTCGCGACGTAGCGCGCCATATACGCGCCTGAGCGGTCCACCTTGGACGGGTCTTTCCCGGAGAAGCAGCCTCCGCCGTGATGGCCTCTCCCGCCGTATGTGTCGACTATGATCTTCCTACCCGTGACCCCGGTATCCGCAGCCGGGCCGCCGAGCACGAACTTACCGGTGCCGTTTATGTGGACCACGGTCTTCGCATCGAACCAGCCGCCGCAGACGGGCTTCACGACCTCTTCGAGTATGTCCTTGCGGAGCTTGTCCATGGACACATCCTCATCGTGCTGCGCCGCCACTACGACCGTATGCGCCCGGACCGCCTTGTGGTCCTTGTATTCCAGGGTTATCTGCGTTTTTCCGTCTGGACGGAGATACGGTATGGTCCCGTCCTTGCGCACCTGGGCGAGCCGTTTCGCGAGCTTGTGGGCCAAGGTTATCGGAAGGGGCATGAGCTCTGGCGTCTCTTTGGTGGCATAGCCGAACATGATGCCCTGATCTCCGGCGCCCTGCTCGTGCTCTTTGGAGGTATCCACCCCTTGCGCGATGTCCGGGGATTGCTCATGGATCGATGCCAGCACTCCGCAGGAGCGGTAATCGAACAGGTATTCGGGTTTTGTATACCCGATGTCTTTGATCACGTCCCTGACGACGTTCTGGAATTCCACGTAAGCGTTGGTGGTTATCTCGCCCATGACCACGACGAGGCCCGCCGTGGTCGCGGTCTCGACAGCGACGCGGGATTTCGGATCCTTCTTGAGAAGCTCGTCCAGGATGGCGTCCGATATCTGGTCGCAGATCTTGTCCGGGTGCCCTTCAGTTACCGATTCTGAGCTGAATAGATAGTTTTTGGATGACATGATAATCACTCGGAGATATCTCTGGAGCGGGTTATAAAAATGATTAAGTCCGGCCTGACAAAGAGGATCTCCGCCATGATTATGGCTGTGCTATTCCGATATAAATGCCTTATTGATAGAAATATTCCTATCAGAATATTCAAGCCGCGGTCGGATCGTCGTCGTCATCAGGCTTCTCCTGTATCCTCCGGTTCCTGCGCCTTCTCCTCACGCGCTCTTCGGAATCTACGCCCGGACGTATGGGGCTTACTTCATCTTCATCGCGTGCCCGAGCCATGATGGTTTCCACATAGCTCGGCCCCCACCTATTCCTCCGGGCAATCAAATCGGTCGCGGGTGTGCCAGGACCCGACACTTCTTCGGCATGCTCGTGCTGGGAACCGGGTTTACTTCTGGCGGCAAATGCTTTCTTCGCGTCTATGAGTGACATTGTGGCAACCTGGAATTTGATAATATGACCACTTATTTTAATCTGATGCCTTGCCGCTCATCGCTTTCCGCAACGCATCCAGGGGGAGCAGCGCGCATTTCATGCGGGACGGGTTCTTGCTCAGGTCTATCTTGATCATCTTCAGGACGTCCTGGGCCTTTATCTTCTCGAGCGCTGCGACTCTCTTGCCTACCAGGTACTGCGTGAAAAGCGATGCGCTCGCCTGGCTGATCGCGCACCCGTTGCCGAGGAATTTCGCCCCGCTTATCACCCCGTTCTCGGCCTTGATGAAAAGCTCCACCGAATCCCCGCATGTCGGGTTCTCGGCCTTCGCGCTATAATCCGCATCCTCGATTTTGCCGAGGTTCCTCGGGTTCTTGTACAATTCGATGATGAACTCCTGGTAGATGTCGTTCTCCATGTAGCCACCTTATGAGAATATCTTGTTGGCTTTCCTGAGCGATTCGGCCAACGCATCGATTTCGTTTTTAGTGTTGTATATGTATCGTTTCGACTTGAAGGATTCCAAGTCGAACATTGAGTTCAATGGCAAGGATGAGATTGTTTTGCATTCTGTTGATGAGTACAAACTGAAAGCCGTCACCGACATCCTGCAAGCCAAGCTGGTGAAGCGCGGCGTTTCGCTGAAAGGTCTGACTTATGCCGCGGTGGAACCGGCGGCCAGCGCCACAGTCCGGCAAAAGGTGACCCTGACGCAGGGCATTCCCGTCGAGAAAGCCAAGCAGATCGTGAAGCTGATCAAGGACTCGAAGAAAAAAGTGAACGGCTCGATCCAGGGGGACCTGGTTCGGGTGAGTGGGAAAGACCGAGACTCCCTACAAGAAATTATTGCCTTATTGCGGCAGCAGGATTTGGGCCTGGACTTGCAGTTCATTAATTTTCGGTCTAATTGAGGTTGCGCGAAAACGCGCGTCGCTGGTGTGAGTCTTATGAAACGTGCCAAATTGAGTCTCTCCGCCGCCATGAATGGGAAAGAGTTCTTCGAGATGTTGCGCGAAGACCTCGCCGCCATTGAGCGCGAGTTCGGACGGGACACGGTTTCCGGCGTAGAAGCCATCACCGAGATTGGCGAATATTTGCGCAATGGCGGCGGCAAGCGTATTCGTCCCG
>CAWDQD010000003.1:0-37715 GCA_963804385.1 uncultured Microcaldota archaeon | reverse complement strand
GAGACCGCAATGATCTTGGCGCCTCTGGACCGCTTCTCCAGATCAGCCATGTCGAGCATGCCTTCCTTGTCTATGTCCACGATCTCGAGCTTCGCGCCTTTCATCCTCGCGAGCTGCTGCCATGGGACGAAATTGCTGTGGTGCTCGAGGATGGTCGTCACTATCCTGTCGCCTTTCTTGATGTGCTTCTCTCCCCAGCCGCGCATGATCACGTTCGCGGCTTCGGTCGTGTTCTTGGTGAATATGACTTCGCGCTCATCAGGCGCGTTGATGAATTTTCTGGTGTTTTTCCGGACGTCCTCGTACCTGAAGGTCGCCTCCTCGGCGATCCCGTAAAGCCCTCGATGGACGTTGGAATTGTATTCGCTGTAGAACGAGGATACCGCTTCGATAACCTGCTTCGGCCTCTGGGATGTGGCAGCCGAATCCAGGTACACCAGAGGGTTTTTGCCCCAAAATACCGGGAAATCCTTCCTTATTTTAGTCGCGTCGAGCATCATTTACCCCTCTTTTTCGGATCAGTATACGATGAATACCCATGCGCTTCTATCTCGTGCGCCAGCTTCGCCCCTCCGGATTTCACGATCTTCCCTCCGACCAATACATGCACCTTGTCGGCCTTGAGATACTTGAGGATGCGCGGGTAGTGCGTTATTATGAGGAAGCTCCGCGCCCCGTCATCGAGCTTCTTGATCGCCTTGGCGATTAGCTTGATCCCGTCAACATCGAGGCCGGAATCGATCTCGTCCAGGATTATTACCGACGGCTTGAGCATGATCATCTGGAGCAGTTCCATCCGCTTCTTCTCTCCGCCCGAGAAACCCACGTTCAGTTCACGCGAGACGATGCTCTTGTCCATGCGCAAATCGCCCGCGGCCTTCTCCACATCTTCATGTATGCGCAGCATCAAATCGAGATCCTGCGGGCCGCCATCTATAGCGGATATGACCTTGCGTATGAGGTTGCTCACCTTCACGCCATCCAGCTCCTCCGGCTCCTGGAAGGAGAGGAAAAAACCTTTCCTGGCGCGCTTGTCGCTGCTCAGGCTGATCAGCTCCTCCCCATCGAGCCGTATGCTGCCGCTGGTTTTCAGCGTCGGATTGCCCATGAGCGCGCCGCAGAGGGAGCTCTTGCCGCTGCCGTTCGGACCCATTATCACGCATATCTCGCCGTTTTTGAGCGTGAACGAGAGGTCCCTGATTATCTCTTTCTCCTTTGAGGACACGCAGAGGTTCTTGACTTCGAGCATCATACCACCCTCTCAGCGACGGATATGGCGCAGCAATCAGAGATGCCGTGCAGCTTCTTGATGTGCGCCATCACCGCATTGACCACTCCGGAGGGCCCCTGCAGCTCCACGATTATGGAGTATGGCCCGGTGGTCTGGCTGACCCCGGTCACCAATGGGAATTTGGAAATCTGCTCCAGGATGGAGTCGTATTCGGCCTTGCGCGCATTCATCGCTATGATAGTGCGTTTCCAGCCGATCATGCTGTTGTTGATCAATATCGTGCTGCCGATGATTATCCCCTTGGCCTTGAGCCGCTCTATCCTTTTCTGGGCAGCGGGCATGCTGATGCCGAGCTCCTTCGAAATCTTCGAGAGCGGAGCCCTGGCGTCGAGGAGGAGCATCCGCAGTATCTTTATGTCCGATGAATCCATTGTTTATTTTATTAACCATTAGCATTTAAAAATATAACCCATAAAATGTAATACATGGAACTGCGTGAAGAGGACATCCATGCCATATCCTCGGCGAAGAAGGAGCCGGAATGGATGAGGAAACGGAGGCTCGAAGCCTACGCGGTTTACAATAAGCTCAGGATGCCGCGTTTCGGCCCTGACCTCAGCGCCTTGGAGAAGCAGGATATAACCTGGTTCGAGCGCAGCGGGACGAAGAAGAAGTCCTGGGATGAGGTCGATCCGAAGATAAGGGCGAAATTCGAGAAGCTCGGCGTCCCGCAGTCCGAGCAGAGGTTCCTCGCCGGCCTGGAGGCGCAGCTCGAATCCGAGACCGTCTACGCGCACCTGAAGAAGGAATGGGAGGACAGAGGCGTCATATTCACCAACATGGAAGAAGCGGTGGCGAAGCATCCCGCTCTCCTGCGAAAGTGGATGGGCAGATCCATCCCCATCGGAGACAACAAGTTCGCGGCCCTCACAGACGCGGTATGGAGCGGAGGGAGCTTCGTCTACATCCCCAAAGGGGTGAAGCTGGACATACCGCTGCACGCGTATTTCATGATCTCCCGCGAAGGTATCGGCCAGTTCGAGCGGACGGTCATAATAGCCGAAGAAGGGAGCTCAGTCCACTATGTCGAGGGTTGCACCGCACCATTATATCCGAAAAGCAATCTCCACACCGGAGTGGTTGAGATATTCGCCGAGAAAGGGGCGGACGTGAGCTACACCACGCTCCAGAACTGGTCGCAGAATGTCTACAACCTCGTCACCCAGCGGGGGATAGCCAAGGAAGACGCATCCATCGGATGGGTGGACGCGAACCTCGGCGGGCTCATCACGATGAAATACCCGTGCGTCGTCCTGGCAGGCGAAGGAGCCAAAGGGAGGGTGCTCTCGGTTTCTGTCGCCACCGGCAAGCAGAACCAGGATTCCGGAGGCAAGATGATCCATCTCGCGCCAAGGACAGCATCCTCCATCGTATCGAAAAGCATAAGCTCCAAGGGAGGGGTGGCGACTTTCCGGGCAGAAGTGAAGATATCTCCGGAGGCTAAGAAATCCGACTCGTTCGTGAAATGCCAGGGCATCATGCTGGACGACGATTCCAAGAACAACTCGGTGCCGAAATTCTTCGTCGGGAACGGCGATTCGTTCATATCGCACGAAGCGAGCGCAGGGAAGCTCAGCGAGAAGAAGCTGTTCTATATAATGAGCAGAGGCTTGCCCAGGAAGGACGCCGAAGAGATGCTGATCAGCGGATTCCTGGAATCGTTCGTGAAGGAGCTGCCGTTCGAATACGCCGTCGAATTCAACCGCCTCCTCCAGATGGAGATAAAGGAAGGAGCGATATAATACGTCATCTGTCGCGAGGGTTCACGCTATTATTTTAATACTTATCAATCAAACGAGAACCACGACTAATCAACGAGGTTAACCCATATGAACAAGGAAGACGAATTCGGATTCGAGAAGATCGTTGAGGTATATGACCAGAGGACTGGCATGCAGGGCATCTGCGTCATACACAACACAGCGCGCGGGCCTGGAAAGGGCGGGATCAGGATGGTCCCGGACGTCACGAAAGAGGAAGTGATGGGCCTTGCGAGGGCCATGACCTGGAAGAACGCGATGGCCGACCTCCCGTTCGGAGGAGCCAAAAGCGGAATAAAAGCTGACGCTAAAAAACTCACCCCCCTCCAGAAAGAGGAGCAGATGAGGGCATTCGCCCGGAAGATAGCGGATGTCGTCCCCAGGGAATACATCGCAGGCCCGGACATGAACGTGACTGAAAGAGAGATGGCCCAGTTCGCGGACGAGCTCGGGACCCCGAAGGCGTGCACAGGAAAGCCGGCCGGAGTCGGCGGGCTTCCGCACGAGCTCGGTTCGACAGGTTTCGGAGTCGCGATATCGACCAAAGTCGCTGTCAAGCACATGGGCAAAGACCTGAACGGCATGACCGTAGCCATAGAAGGCTTCGGCAACGTCGGGACGTTCGCCATGAAATTCTTCGAGGAATGGGGCGCGAAGGTGGTCGCGGTCTCCGATTCCAAAGGCACGATATACGACAAGGGCGGCATCAAATACGCGGACCTCATGAAGATAAAGTCCGAGAAGGGGACAGTGACCGCAGCTAAAGGAGAGAAACTCGATGCCGCGAAGCTGTTCGAGCTTCCTGTGGACATCCTCGTCCCGGGTGCGAGACCAGACGTGATACACAAGGGCAACGTCGCTAACGTGAAGGCCAAGATCGTCGCTGAAGGCGGCAACCTGCCAGCTAAATACGACATAGAGCAGGTGCTCATGAAGAAGGGCGTGGTCGTCCTTCCTGATTTCGTGGCGAATGCCGGCGGAGTGATCTCGTCCTACTGCGAGACCATGGGCTGGGACTCGAAAACGATGTTCCAGGTCGTGGAGAGCAAGATCTCGACGAACACGAAGATAATGCTCGAGAAGGCGCAGCACAACGATACGAGGGCGGCGGCACTCGGCATCGCCAAGGAGCGCGTGCGCGAAGCGATGGACATGCGCGGCTGGATCAGGGAATAATTTTATTTTTTATCTTATTTTCATTCCATCAGCAGGGTGAGCAGCTCATACGCCCGCACAGTATCCGCCTGCTTCACCACGAGCAGGGTGTCCGTGTAGCACGAAACGAATTCCACGATGTTGATCCCTTCGCCCGCCAGGGCATCGAGCATGTGCGCGAGCACGCCGGGAGTGTCTTCCATCGAGGGAGGGCTGTGCACGGATATGAGGTTGAGGTTCGGCTCGCTCCTCACGATGGACTTGGATTTGCCCACCTTCTCGAACTCGTTCTCTTCCAGGATGTATGTCATGACGCCCTTGCTCTCCACGTAAGAGAGGTAGCGAATGCCTTCCAGCTCCCGGGCGGATATCACTACGGCGACCTTGCTCAGGATGGAGACCGAGCTTCCCTTGAGGGTTCGCAGTATCTTCTCTTCCAGGCTCTCTTCCTTCTCGCGTAATCGCTCTGAGAGCCGCACCAGGGCCATCTTCACGGCATTCTGCTTCTTGACGCCCCCCAATACCTCCACGGAAATCTTCCTGGCGAGTGCCGAATAATTCACTATCTTCTCCCGCAGGATCTCTTTCAGGAAAGGCCTCTTCTTCACGTACAGCCACACGAGCTCGGATATGTTCTCCATCAATATTACCTCGTATTGTTCCATTTGTAACAAATCATCTTATAAATGTAACACAAGTTACGGCATCTTTAAATACCAATTTCGGCGCGTCAATATCATGAGTTTTGGCAGTATGGGAATGGCATCGAGAGGCCAGACAAGACCTCAGAATGATGAGAGCAGACCGTTCCATACGCTAAGTTCTGCGACACCTTTGGCCGAACCCGGAAAGAAAAGATATACCATAACGTTCAGTTCGTCTTTCGATGGCCTCGATAAAGCGAAAATAGTTGAACTGATAGAAAAGGCATTCGGGAAGAAATTCGTCGATTCCGACGCGTATTTCGCGGCTAAGGGTGTGATCGGGGTATTACGAGAAGAAGGGGGTAACGGGATAGCGATAGTCACGACGCTTGATGGCGCCCCCTATCTTGACAAGCTGGCAGCCATTCCCGCAGGAAATGGAGTCGGCGCCGCCCTCTGGCATGAATTGAGAGAGAGATATCCTTCTTTGATATGGAGAGCCACAAAGGAAAATCCGATAAACCCCTGGTATGTGGCTAAATCAGATGGGCACGCGGAGCATGGAAATTGGAACGTATACTGGTATGGGATGAATGATAATCACGCTAGAGGCATGGTTGAGAAGGTCGGGGAGCTGCCGAAGACACTGGTCAAGATCGAGTGATGTTCATGGCAGACCCCGCCTTCCGCCAATCAGCAGCACAAACATTGTCCCCACCTGTCGCTAATTTCGCTTCTCAGGCGCCATTATCCGAATCCAAAGCGAAGCGGAGCATGATGGTCGTGAGATTGAGCGGCGAGATATTCGGGGATGCTGCCGTTCTATCCAAGTTCGCTTCCCAGGTCGTCTCGGCGGTCGAAAACGGCTACAAGGTCCTCATCGTCCATGACGGAGGGGCGCTAGACAAGGTTCTTGCTGAAGCCAAAATCGAAGTCGTGGACCATGTCGGCTCGGACATCATGAATCCAAAGGCTATGCCGGTTATCATACGAGTCATAGAAGGGAAAAACGACGATATCGCTGCTGCCATCAAAAGCGGACTCGACGAATGCGACGGGAAAATCGTCCAATCCGGGATAACTATCGGGGCCCCCATAGTATATGGCAAGGCGACCGGAAAATATAATGCGGGCCTCAATGGCGATTTGGACTATGTCGATCGGGCTGTCCTGAGCAACGTCATAAGCAGGGCAAGTGTGATCGTAATATCGAACCTGGCAAGATTCGAGAGCACGAACGATTTCGGGTTCGTGGCCATAGATCCGGACAAGATTGCTCTTTCAGTGGCCAAGGCCATGGAGGGCAGTTTCAATGTGATACCCACTAAACCCAGGTTATCGGATCTCATATCCGGTTAAAATTATTCCTCGAATTCCTGCGCTTGATAAACGAAGAATTCCATGCTGCCCGTGTCTTTCCACTCCTCAGGTCCCAGCCCCGCTTTCATGCACAAGTGAGATAAGAATTCCTCTTTCTCCTTCAATTCGTCCCAGACGACAGGTAGGAACGTCGCCCTTGCCCACCCTTTTTGTATCGTTAGACCGTGCTTCCGCGGGATTAGTTTTTTGAGCAGGTCCTTGGCTGAGGATACCTCTAGCTTCACTGGTTTTGTAAGCACGGATATCTCTATCTTTATGTCTTTCATCTCCTCAGTGCGTACTTTGGGGAAACGTGGGTCTCCGAAAGCCGAATTGAGGGCGTTGTCCGCCACATCGAACACTAATGGCCGTGACGCTTCCAGAGAGCCGATGCAACCGCGCAGGGAGCGGTCCTTTCCGATATAGAGCGTGACGAAGCACGCGCCATCTTCCGCAAGACTCTTGGTCGGGACATCGGACGGCATTATCTCCAGCCGCTCATGGCTCTTGAGGTACGTCTCGATGGATGCCCTGGCTGTTTTCAGCAGGTATGCGCCTTCGCTCTTCGTCAGCATTCATTTCCCCTCCGTGATCGCCAAGGCGGCATAGCCTACGACCCCGTCCTTGGGTCCGGCCGTATCCCCGGAATTGGCGTATTTGAGCAGCTGCATCTTCCATTTCATCTTCTTCGCCAGGGCGATTCCGATTGATATCCCGGTCCTTCCGCATGCATCGCCCTCCTTTGCGAACCGGTCCGGATCCATTGATTTCAGGATCGCCAGCGTCTGTTTGTCCTTCGCGATCGCATCCGCATAGGGCATGTAGTGGCTCAGGTCCGAGCTTATCACTAGAAACGAGTCTTCGACCGCTGATGCGAGGGCTTCGGCGCCTGAACGCGGGCCGATCTCCCCGGTCAGTATCGGGTCTATCTCGAACTCCCCTCCAAGGGCGACCTGAAGGAAAGGCAGCTGGACCTCGAGCGAATGCTCTGGCTCGTGCGCTCCCGGGAAATCCATGATGGTGCCGTTGCTGATGCTGAAGACTTTCGCGTCCCCTAAAGGCGTGCTCCATGAATCATAGCCGGATTCCGCCAGGCCTGGGAAAGCCGCATAGTGGCTCGGGCCGATTATGATTATCCGCTTCGGCTTATTCTTCATCGAACGGAGCAGATCGTAAGCGTATGCGGCGACCGGGCCCGAGTAGATGTAGCCTGCATGCGGGACTATTATGCCGCGCAGCTTTCCGGAGACGGATTGCTTCTCCTTGGCTGCGGAATCGCAATAACCCAGTATCATCTCGCGCAGCTCTTCCGGGTCCGATGGATAAAAACCGCCTGCGACGGCAGGGGAACGCGTATTGGCCATACATTCACTTCCAGATTCCGGGAATCTTCTCCTTGCAGTTCTTGCACGCTCCATCCGAAACGTTATTCTCGGTCACATTGAATCCGTATCTCGATATCAGCGTTTTCCCGCATTTATGGCATGAGGTCGTCTCATATTCTGAATAAGCTAATGAGACGTTTCCGCAATAGACGTATTTGAGCCCGGCCATCTCCGCGATCGCACGCGCCTTCACCAGGGTTTCCGGGGGCGTCTCCTGCGTATCACGCATCTTGTAGTCAGGATGGAACGCGGTCACATGCCATGGCATCAACGGATCCACGGAGGCGAGCCACTTGGCCTCTTCATTGAGCTCGCCCTCGTCATCGTTCCAGCCAGGAACTATGAGTGTCGTGACCTCCACCCATATCCCGAGCTTTTTTGCGAGCAATATCGATTCCTTCACCTTCTCGAAATTCGGGACTTTGCAGAGCTTGGTGTAGAATCTCTGGTTATACGCCTTGAGATCGATGTTGGCCGCGTCGATATGGCCTTTGATCGCCTTCCAGCATTCGGGCGACTCGTATCCGTTCGTGACATAGACGCCTTTCAGGCCTTTTTTCCGCGCTAGCTTCATGACATCCAGCGCGTATTCCGTGAAAATGGTCGGCTCGCTGTAGGTGAACGAGATGGATTTGCACCCGTTCTTGATCGCTTCATCCACGACGCGTTCCGGCGGCCATGCTTCCACTTTGTCAACGAGGTTCTTGAAGTATCCCATCCACTTCGATGGATCCTTCGCCCTGAGCTCTGCAGGCGCCTGACTGAGGTCCCAATTCTGACAAAAATCGCAAGCGAAATTACATCCGTAAGTTCCGAGCGAGAAGCTAGAACTGCCCGGGAGGAAATGGAACAGTGGTTTCTTCTCGATCGGATCGACCCATACCGCTGCGGGCTTGCTGTGCACAGTGAGGGTGAGCTTACCCTTGACATTGGCCCTGACCCCGCAGAAACCCGCACTGCCCTCTTTTATGACGCAATAGCGGTTGCATGCAAGGCATCTGACTACGCCGTCCCCAAGGCTTTTCGCCAGCATTCTTGCCATGGGCAGATAAAACATCCCAAAATAATAATCATGCTGATTGCGGGCAGATTGGGGGATTGTGGAATGATACGGTCATATCACACAATATTTAAATATTTCACACCATGATGGTATGCATGACAGTTACTAGAGGCACAAGAAAGACGGCTTACGTCACCACCTTCACTACTGGCCCAGGGAAGGTCTTGGATTTCGAAAGACATCCATTCACCCGGGAAACGTTTGGTCTTCCAGGCCCCGAACGCTTAGGCGCGTATAATATCGAGTTCAGGAGAGAAACAGCCACAAGAGGCTATCAGGTCGATGTGAAGAGATCAGGCGACGGGTCAATAGTCGCGGAAGGCGTGGAAGTGGGCAGGTTTTTCGGCGGGAAATGCACTGATCCCCTGGATGAGACGGTCATCAAGATGAGGCTCAGCCGTGCGAATCGCAATATTCTGAACGCATCCGTCCAAAAGCGCAAGGAAGAATGAAAACCAGATGGTGTCAAATAGGTTATAAAATGTTAGCCGATAATTGACGTAATAGAAACAACACGTTAGTGACCATGATAGAGCAGGAGAGGATTGATTTATAAGCACTATTATACATATATTATAATATACAAGGGATAGAAAACGAGGATAGAAACGACCAGCAAGATAGAGAGAAAATAAGGAAAGTGATTTTAATGGCCCAGCCCAACCTGTCAATGTGGAGAGAGACGAAAAAACCCGAAATAGTCGCAGCAGTGAGGAAAGCAAAGACGATTTCCCCTTTCGATTCGGCATGCCTTCTTGCCGAAGGATTTGCCCGCTTCCAGGAAAGGACCTACCCATCGACTCTCCCGGCGGTAAGCTTCAATCGTATCGCCGGCCAGGCCATAGGCCTTGATGAGAAGGAATCCCGCGAAGAGGTCGGCAGGATACTAAGGGCGATACGTCCGGGCGGGGCATTCGTGGTATTGGGCCACGGAGGTATCATACCCTGCGGCGCGGTGGGTGCGAAGAAAGCTGCTATAGATGCCGCAGCCAGAGGAGAAACGCTCGATGAACCTGAGGCAGTACTGAGCCTCCTCGACAGGGTTTCGCCGAATGTGCATGGCCTGGATTCTCCGGCTGCGGAGCTTGAGAACGCGAAGTTCCAGGCCCTGAAGATACTTGATGATCCGGAATTCGCGCAACTGATAATGAAGCATAATCTCACAGTACTGGTTGCCATATGCTCGGACTGCCAAAAAATAGATTATTATCCAATGAACCGGCCTGCAGATTGGGATGACAATAAATTGTATAGCGCACACTCTAAGCTCTATGCCCTCAAGCTTCAACTATCCAGAGGGCTCGGGAAGGTGGTTGCGAAGGGGATTGACCTCAAATCGCATTACGCTCACGCCACTATCATCTACGATCCGCTCGACATGCGGACAGTCCTCGACCCCGGGGTCGGCCTTCTCGAAGTGGGCGGCATCTGCTGCGTGGACGGGCGACTGAAACCGAATACACCGGATGGCCCGAAGTACCTCTTCAGGGTACCGCCGAACCAGACATTTGACATAACCGTGGACCTTGATGAGAGGGGAGCAGTAATCATGTCGGTAGGGGATAAAGGTTCTGACGCTTATCGCATGAAGCACGTGCTTGGCACAAAAACAGAAGGGGATGGCGAGAGGGGCAACGGGCATGTGGTGACGTTGGCGACGAGCCTGGATTTCGCCATGAACATCAAGGAGGCCCGCCTAGCGAACAACAATATCGACCCTGACCTCATAACCGTTGCCGCTTTCAATGGCAGCTCGCTCAGAATGATCAATCCGGCCCTGAGCATAGATTGGCACATGGAATACAACCCAATAGTTCCGATATGCAACGGATATCGATGATGGGATACCGCCAAATTCTCTGAGTATATAGCGCTTAAAAATATTGATATGGAAATAGCGCTATGGCAACCCTCCAGCACGGAATGCGGCACGTGGCGGCTCTTCATCTCGAAGATCACAGACCCAGGCACGACCTGTTCCAAAGCTATCACGCCCCGGACCAAAGCAAGCGCATCGTTCAGAAGATCCGGAACAGGGATATGCTCGACCCTATAGAATCGGCTTATATCCTCCAGGAAGGGAACCGAAAGCACGTGGTCAGGCTATCCGAATTCCAGGGGGAGCATCCTGAGAAGATCAAGACCCTCATGCTCGTCTGCGCGGATGCCCGCATGGGCGGGATGTTCGAATTCGATGATTTCGCCAGGAAGGGGGTCGAGGTCGTCTATGTGGCAGGCAATATCTCCGATATCCTGGATAAGCCGGGCGTGAAGGAGGTGTTCAAACGCATGGAAAAACATTCCTCCGTAGTCATCATGGGGCATGCCAAATGCGGCGCAGTCCATTGCGCGCAGCATATGGACTTGTATTCTCACCTCAAGAACATCGCTATCCTCCTGGGATTCGTCAAGCCTACCGGAGAGTTGGACAATGCGCGGGCCCAGCAGGAGGCGCTGCTCGCCAACGAGGGCTTCAAGAAGCTCGCCGCCAGGAAGAACATCCACGTCGTCACGGCCTTCGCTGACATCGCGCATGAGACGCCCGAGATCCATCTTGCGGACCCCAAGGAGGCACTGAAGCATGAAGAAGAGCTAATCCAAAGGCTCAACAAGCGATTCAAAGCGTCCAACGCAGGGCAGGACCTTTCCAAGCACCAGTTCGCCCACGCGATCGTGATATCCGGGCCTGCGCTGCCTTTCGATGCTCGCGAGATATTCTCTGCCGGTGCCAACGAGATATTCTGCGTCTCGGCGGGGGATTTCGGAGGGAAGAAGCACAAGGGCAGCATGACCCAGGACGAGGTGGCATCGGTGGAGATGGCTACGTTGGGGCTGCTCGACGAGCATTCGGTGGCTTCGGTGGAGTACTCGGTGGAGAAGAACAAATCCAGCCATATACTCCTGCTCCATACGGATCTCGCCGTGATAGACGCGTGGGAGGCGGACCTGCTCAAGAAAAGCGAGATAATCACGGACGCCGTGATAAAGGGCAACCTGGAGATAACGACCGCGGTCTATGATTCGAGCACCGGCCGCATAACCATGGTGCGCCACCTGGTCAATGAGGATGCTGCAAGGGCGATCTCTTCGGAGCTATGACTTGCGTTTCTTGTCTATAGCCATGCCCGCTTTCAGTATGCCCGCGAGCAGCTCGTACGGGCCCGGCGGGTTTCCCGGGACCTTCACGTCCACCGGGATGACGTCTTCGACCTTTCCGCTGCCGGCCAGCGCGTAGCTGCCCTTGAACGGCCATCCGGTGCATGCGCCGTCTCCCGCCGCGACCACAGCGCGCGGCTCGGCCATGGCCTCGTAGGTCTTGAGGAGCGCGAAGCGCATGTTCTGGGTCACCGGCCCGGTGGCTATTAGGACGTCCGCATGGCGCGGGGAAGCCACGAAATGGACGCCGAACCGCTCGGCATCGACGCGCGGCGACATCATGAGCTGCTCTTCGAGCTCGACGTCGTTCGGCGAGCCGCAGTCCACCATCCTGACGTGGATGGAGCGCGAGAAGAGGGATATCGGCCTCTTCTTGAGCAGGAGCGCGACCTCGCGCACAGCCGGATCGGGCGACTTCTCCGACACGTCATCGGGATAATGGTCCAACAGGAATCTCAGGCTTTCAAGCAGCATAGAATCACATATCCGTCCCTGCATAGGACAGGTTGAAGCTCTTGTTTATGAGCGGGAAATCGGGCACGATATTGCCCAGGACGGCTTTCTCCAGAGCGCGCCAGTTCCTGAAAGACGCAGTGCGGCACGAGAGGCACTTGATTTTCCCCTCATCCGAGATGTCGACGCAGAACGAGCATCCGCCTCTCGGGGCCTCGGTCCATCCGATGCCGATGCGCTCCGCCTCCTCTTCCGAAGGGATCTTGATTTCGCATCGGAGGCTGCCGGATGAAGGCAGGTTGGAGATCAGCCACCTTATGAGCTTCACGGATTCCTTCACTTCTGCGCTTTTGACCAAGAACCTAGAAAGGACATCCCCATTCCCCTCTATTGATTCCACGAATGGCGCTTTCGCATACACCGAGTATGGGAGCGTCTTCCGCAGGTCGCAGCTTATCCCGGAAGCGCGTGCGCCCGGACCCACTAGAGCGAGATTCTCCGCTATGCTTCTCGAAATTATCCCGGTCGAGAAAACCCGGTCGAGGAATGTCGATGAGGTGAGCGTCATCCGTTCTACCGCTTCGAAACGCCCTATGAAAGTACGAAGAGTATCAGTGATGGCCGAGAGCGTCTTCTTGTCTAGATCATGGCTCACACCGCCCACGACGCATATCTCCCTGAGGAAGCGGTTTCCCGAAACCTGCTGGTTGAGCCGCATCATATCCTCGCGGAGCACCGCGAATCTGGATGCTGCCAATGTGAAACCGACATCCGTCGGCATGCCCCCCAGGTCTGCGAGATGGCTGTAGATGCGCTCGAGCTCGAGGAGGATGGCGCGTATGAACTCCGCCTTCTCAGGCACTTTGAGGCTCAAGGCGGCTTCCACGGCATGGCAGTATGCGACTGCATTCGCCACGGATTCGTCCCCTGAGATTTGTTCGATGACGGGCAGTATCTCCACGGCAGCCTTGCCTTCCACGGATTTCTCGACACCGCGGTGCAGATAGAACATCCTCGTCTCCATCTTGTTTATCTGCTCCCCGATGACATGGAACCTGAAGTGGCCCGGCTCGATGATGCCTGCGTGGACCGGGCCTACAGCCACCTCGAATTCGCCTTCTTTCCCGGTCCCTGGCATCGGATAATCGGTGTTTTTCGGTTTGGGGATGGAACTGCTTCCGATAGGGCATTTGTCCGGCATGCCGCTCTCGGCATGGAAGATGATGCGTCTCTGGTCAGCCATGCCGGCCAATTTGACCCCCGTCAGGTCCTGCATCTTCCTCTCATCCCATACCGCCGCGTCCACATCTTTGCTGATGGCGCTGAATTCATCCCCATTGGATTGCAGGACGAGCATCTTCCCGGATTTCACGACCCGGAAGAGGTAGCGCACGGTGAAGCCTTTAGATTTGCTGTCCTGGAGCGATATGAATGCCGAGTCGAATACCGCACCGTTCGTGATAGACGATACGCACGCCTTCGGGAGTTCGCTCGCGCTGATATTCATGAAGATGCAGTCTCCGCGCTCTTCCCAACCCTCCAACGCTCTGCTGGAGATGGAATTTTGGATCGTTCCCACGAATTTCTTTGTTTCTTCGGTCATATCATGCACCTTGTATCGCCCGGACTGCCAGATCCAGTAGTTTGATGAATTCGGCTGGGGGCATCAGACCGAAATAGATTGCTACCAGCAACAGCAGGACGAAAGGCAGCATCATCGTCCAATGTGGCTTGAAGTCCGTGGCGTTCTCGGATTTCTTCCCGAAGCTCATGCCGGAAGTGCGGTAGAGGAGGCTTGCGAACGACACCGTCGTCAATATTATGAAAAGCCCGGCAACCAGGAACTGCCCCGCTGAGAGGGACCCTGCGAGCAAAGCCAGCTCTGAGATGAATGTCCCGAACGGGGGGCTGCCTGCGATGCCGACCGCGATGAAAACGAACGGGATGGCGACCAACGGGATCACCTGGGCCGCGCCACTTATCAGGTTGATCTCCTTGGTGTCGAATGCGAACGCCATCATGCCGCTACCGAGGAATGCGAGCGGTTTCGCGAGGGAATGGGAAACCATATGGAAGAATGCCGCGAAAAGGCCGAGCGGGCCGCCGATACCTAGAGCCAATACCACTATCCCCATGTTCTCGAGGCTGGAATAT
This sequence comes from uncultured Microcaldota archaeon, assembly GCA_963804385.1. Lineage (GTDB taxonomy): Archaea > Micrarchaeota > Micrarchaeia > Anstonellales > Bilamarchaeaceae > Bilamarchaeum. Next base: position 23,295 of record CAWDQD010000003.1, on the reverse strand, counting down.
GCCAGCAGGCGTTTGAGATTGTTCTGGAAATACAGGCGCAACGCCCCTACGGCAAGCGTGAGCAGCCCGAAAGCTATAAGCAGGCTCGATGCGAACGCGACTATCTCGGGGTAAGGTGTGATAATCTCGTATACCCTCAGGATGCCGTAGAAAGCGATGTTCAGCAGCACGCCGGATAGCAATGCGCTAACAGGGGTGGGGGCTTGGCTGTGCGCATCCGGAAGCCATACGTGCAGAGGGGCGAGGCCCACTTTGGTGCCGAAGCCTACGAGCACGAATGCGAAGGCGATCTTCAGGAAGAACAGGTTGGCCCCGGCATTAGCGGTCAGGAGACCCGCCCAGTCCCCGTTCACAGCGAAACCGGACTGCCAGAAAGCGTAGAGCAGGAATATGATGCCGACCAGAGCCAGGAGTATCCCCACCGAATTGATGATGAAGAACTTCCAGGCGGCCTCGATGGAGTTCGAGGTGTTGTAGAAGCTTATGAGGAAGACCGACGCGAGGGTCGTGGCTTCGATCGCACCCCACATGACGATGATGTTGGATGCCAGGGTGGCTGTCAGCATAGCGGCCAAGAAGAGCGAGAGGAGCCCGTAATACTCGCTGATGCGGTGCTCTTCGATGACCTTTTCCTCGACCTCATGCCGGATGTACCCGATCGAATATAGGAATACGAAAAAACCGACCAGCGCGGTCAGCGACGTGAAAAGAGCGGATATGGAATCCATGTACAAGAGACCGTAGAAATCCGTCACGCTGGTAGGCGACTGGATGAACCCCCAAGCCGAATAGAATGCGAAGACGAGCGAGAACGATACTCCTAAGATGGCGATGATTTCCGAGAATCTCGGCTGCTTCTTGAATATGAATGATAGCAGACCGCATATTACAAGGGGGATGATTATGAGTTCAAGCATTGATTTCACCTTTTTTCTATAAGTTCATCGAGCTGCTTCGTGTCCATAGTGCCAAGAGTCCCGCGGATCTTGATTGCGAGCAGCACCGCGACTATGATCAGCACCAGGACATCGAACATCGATACGATCTCGCCCATGATTGGAATGTCGATGGAAAGCGCTGTGGGCAGCAATACCACGCCGTTCTCCATCAGGAGAAAACCGAGCAACTGAAGGAGGAGGTGGGATTTGACCGCTATGATGAGCATCCCGATGAGGATCAATGATAGTACGAGAGGCAGCATCAGGTTGTGCACCCCGAAAGCGAATGACAACGCGAATGAGAGCAGTATCAGGATGCCGGCGTAGATGAGCGTGCGCGCCGTCGAGACCGAACCCGACACGAAAAGCGGGTCGAAGTCCAGGTCCATACGGAGATTATCCTTCGTCGCCTGGAAAATCCGGTAGAAACGCGTGGAGAGCAGTTTGACTTCGCCGGGCATGGTACGGAACAGGTGGTAGAACAGCAGGGGTATCAGTATCAGCTTGAAGACTACGGTGGTCGCGAATTCGAAATATGATCCGGGGGTGCCCGTGGCCACGAGCGGGATGAGGAATATGAGGGCGAGGCAAAGGCTTTGGAGCACGTATATCTCGAGGCGGCGCCTGAATGTGGCGCTGAAGATGAAGTAGAGCGAACTGAGGAGCATCACCAGCACGAGAGAGGTCGCGAGGGATTCGCTGCCGAAGCCGAAGATGTTCGTGAGGAATGCGAGTATCGCGAGCACCATCGCAAAAACGAGGAGCTCTGCGACCTTGAAGAGGCGCACCTTGACGCTGATGCTCTCGACCGCTGCGGTTATCACCGAGATCACGACCACGGCTATGAAGACGCATAACGCCCTCATCGGCATGCTATCCACTAGGTTCAGCGGAAGGAAAAGCACCGCCATCAGGGTGAAGAAAAGGAATATCTTCGACGCCTGCGCCCACTCGATCAAAGCGAGCCCGGGGCCGGAGTTCTCCAGTATCATGGCTTCGTGGACCATCGTGAGCTCGAGGTGGGTGGCCGGGTTATCGAAGGGAAGCCTCCCGGTCTCCGCGAGAACTATCACGAAGAGCGCCAATGCCGCGAGCCAGAACTGGGGCGAGGACACGAATACGAACCATGATGCGTTGTTGGAAGCCAGGGATGATATCGCTCCGGTGCTACCGAAAGCCACCAGGAACAGGATGACCGCGAAAAGCGCCGGCTCGATCAGCACCGAGTAGAGCATCTCCCTGCTGGAGCCCATGCCTCCGAATGCGCTTCCGGCATCGAGCCCGGAAAGGGCTGTCAGGAAGCGCCCGATCGAGAAGAGGTATGCGAATATGATTATGCTCACGGCGAGCATCGGCATCGGAGCCAGGATGGGCAGCATGAGGGCCGCTATCGCGATGGATGCGAATCCGATCACCGGCGCTATGAAAAAGACGAACGACGTCACGTCGCTTTTCGCCGAACCTTTGGAAAGGAGCTTCAGGACGTCTATATATGGCTGGAAGATCGAGCTTCCGGACCTGCCTTGCATGCGCGCCTTGACCTTGCGCATGATGCCGATTAGCAGCGGCGAAAGGCCGAAAACGAATAGTATCTGGAGCAGTGCCAAGGCCAGGGTAGAAACGCTTTCAGTCATAAGGATCACAACAGCGCATAAATCAATACGATGGCAAGCGTCACCATCAAATACATCAGATAGTCGTTGAGCTTCCCGGTATGGAATACCGCCGTATACGGCGCTATGAACAGGAACACTCGCGAGAGCGGCGTGTATATCAGATAATCGAACAATGAGGAACCGTAAGCCGCCGTATTGGACAATGGGTCGAGCCAGACCTTGAGGGACCTGGTGACAGGCATGGCGAACCCGGCCGCCGAATATTGCATCTGCGGAGTGACGTTCCTATAGCCGCAAGCCCAGGTGTCTCCGGAGCGCTGGGGCCTCTGCCTTCCCGCCAACCAGATCACCGCTGCGATGAACACCGCGCCCACGACCAATGCGATGAGAATCATCGGGGTCTGGAGGCCTACGGCCGCGGCCATCAGGGTGGAGGATGAATCGCTGAAATTGAGGGAAGCGAAGATGACCGAAGAGATCTGCGCTGCGACCGCGGGGAACACGCCTGCGGCGATGCAGGCGAGGCCGAGTATCCCCATGCCGACCAGCATGGAAACGGGAACCTCCTTGGCCTTGGAAGCGTGCTCGCTTCTTGGCAGGCCCAGGAACGGGATGCCGAACGCTTTGACGAATGCGCCGACCGCAAGGGCGCTCGTCAATGCGAGGAACAGGACGGCCAGAGAGACCATGAGCGAGATGACGATGGACGCGTTTATCCCCCCGAGCAATGCCTCGAAGGTGAGAAGCTCGCTGACGAACCCGTTGAGCGGCGGGATGGCTGCGATGGACGCGGCACCCAGGAGGAATAAGGCCGCGGTCAGGGGCATCAGTTTAGCGAGCCCGCCGAGCTCTTCGATATTCCTCTGGTGCGTTGAGTAGGCCACGCTCCCGGCGCCCAGGAAAAGCAGGCTCTTGAACATCGCATGGTTGAAAGTATGATACAGCGCCGCGAAAAGGGACAGCGCCGCGAGCGCAGGCATATTGACGGAAGCGAACAGCACCGCCGCGCCGAGGCCGATGAAGATGATGCCGATATTCTCGATGCTGTGCATGGCCAGCAGCCGCTTTAGGTCATGCTCGAGGAGGGAGTAGAGCACCCCCAGCACCGCGGAGAACATGCCTAGGAGGAGTATCAAGACGCCCCACCACATAGCCGAGCCGCCGCTCATGATCCCGAAGAACTTGAAGAGCACGAGCACCAGGCCGTATATCGCGGTCTTGAGCATCACGCCGGACATGAGCGCGGATACGTTGCTCGGAGCCTGCGGGTGGGCCAGCGGAAGCCAGGTATGGAGGGGTATGATGCCGCATTTGGAGCCGAAACCGATCAATGCGAGGATGAAGATGGCGTTCGCCATCATGGGCGGGTAGAATGTGCCGGGGAAGGAGCTGAAATCCAGCGACCCGGAGCCGCCGGCGAGGATGATGAACATCAGGGCGAGCGCGACCGCGCCCACGTGCGTTATCAGGAGATAATTGAAGCCGGCGGATTTGACGCCTTCCTCCTTATGCTCATAGGTGACTAGGAAGAACGAGCTGAGCGCCATGATCTCCCACATGATGAGGAACAGCAGCGCGTTCTGCGCTGCAACCACGAGGATCATCGAGAGCAGGAAGATATCGTAGAGGAACGCGAAGCGGCCCACGCTGTACCCTTTCCTCTCGTATTCATCCGCATATCCGATTGAATATATAGAGGCTGCGAGGCCGACGAACGCGATCACGGACACGAAAAAACCGGAAAGCGGGTCTATGCTGAGCGAAAGGGTGCCTAGCTGGCCCAGCTGTGCGATGACGACCGTACCGGAGCTCATGCCCACCAGAGGGGCGATCCCGGCTGCGAGCGCTACGATGCTCCCGATGATGGCTAGGCCGAATCCGAATATGGCGCTCAGGCGCGAATTCTTTGAGGAAAGAAGCGAGAGCAATGCGCCGGCAAGGAAAAGAATCACGGATATTGTCAGCGGAGGCTGGCCGAAAATATTTATTTCTAGCGGAATCATTCTGAAACCCTTTGGTCGCTTTGTGTTGTCTGGCAATATTTCAAAGTGTTGATTTAAAAATATATTGCCACTGCATCCGACCTCGGGCTACTCCCTCAGGCCACAGGAATTATGAAAACAGCCAATCCGCGAATCCGCTTCCTGGGAGTGCCGCGTATCCTGCCCAGGCTGGACCTTTTAAAACATTTCACGATTAGATAGATATGCTCATGCTGCAAACGCAGTCAGAGCGAAGAAGATGAAAAATGGCTGATACCGAGAAGATTTTCCAGCTCAAGAGGCAGCTCCGGAAGCTCGAGGAGTACCACGGCAACGGTACCGAGCTGATCTCCGTCTATATACCAGCAGGCTCGCCCATCCACGAGATGAACAACAAGCTTCGCGAAGAGGCCAGCCAGGCGAGCAACATCAAATCCAAATCCACCAAGCTGAGCGTGCTCGGCGCTTTGGAGAGGATCATGAACCATTTCAAGCTATACAAGAGGACGCCGCCCAACGGCCTCGCCGTCTTCTGCGGAAACATATCAGATAACACCGCTAAAGTCGATATCGAGCTCTTCGCGATAGAACCGCCCGAACCCCTCAATATCGGGGCATACCGGTGCGACAGCCGATTCTTCCTGGAGCCGCTCCAGGCCATAATGGGCACCAAGGATTCGTACGGTATCGTGGTCATGGACGGAAGGGAGGCGTGCGTCGCCATAGTGAAGGGGACCAACATCAGTATCATCAAGAAGCTCAATTCCACGGCGCACGCGAAGATAAGGAAGGGAGGCCAGTCCGCACGGCGTTACGAAAGGCTGATCGAGGAGGCCATAGAGGTATACTACAAACGCGTCGGAACCGCCATGGACGCCGCTTTCCTCAACCGCGTGAAGGGGGTCATAGTGGGCGGGCCGGGCCCCGCAAAGGAATTCTTCATGAAGATGAGCCCCTTCAACTACCAGATCAAGGTGCTCGGAGTCGTGGATACGGGCTATACCGACGAATACGGGGTCCGCGAAGTGCTGGCCAAAAGCGAGAACATACTCGCCGAGCAGGAGGCCGTCAAAGAGAAGATACTCGTCGATCGTTTCATAAAGAGCGTCGTGAACGAAGGTCTCGCGACATACGGCGAGAAGCAGGTGCGCGACGCGATAGCGTCCAGGCAAGCGGACAAAGTCCTACTTTCGGAAGGGCTCACGCACCTCACCGGGGTGTATAAGTGCCCCTCGTGCGGCGAGGAGACCAAGCGGGTCTTCCGCGAGAGGCCCGACGACACGATCGCGTGCCCGAAATGCAACGGGCAGGCCAAGCTCCAGACCAAGGAGCTGCTCATAGACGAGCTCACGGATTTGGCGAGGCAAAGCGACATCGAGGTCGAGATAATATCCACCGAGACGGTAGAAGGCAACCAGTTCATGACCGGCTTCGGAGGCATCGGGGCTTTCCTGAGATACAAGACGAGGTAGCTCAGGACGAATTTATCCCGCAGGTGCCAAGAGCGTATTCCGGACCTACGGTCACGAGCATCCCGTTTGAGAAATACCTGACCGCTGGCTGGCCCGCGCGTATGTCTATCGTGATGCCGTCCTTGAGCTCGGATGCGCATTCGGAGAGCGGACGGGTCCCGTTCGCATCGGTGCATTCCGTATTATCGAAAGAGAGCGGTGTGACGTTCTTGCTTCCCAGGTAGGTGCTCTCGGCGAAGTCGACTCCGCATTGCATCACGCTACTACGGACACTCGCGTTCTGCGCTCCGCGCACGTCCATCAGGATATAGACTTTCCCGGTCGAGATGAGGGCATCATCGAATTGCGATACCGTCACGGACTGGCCAGGGACGAAGTCGGTTGATGAAGATATATAGTAGAAGACCGCGAACACCACGACCAACACGGCAAGGATGAACACAGCGACCCATTTCAGCCGCTCCGATGAGGGCTTCTTTTGCGCCTCCGGGATATCGAGCGAATACTCTTCGGGTTTCTTTTGGACAGACTGCTCCTCGCCAGACCGTTCCGGTTCATTAGCCGGAGCGGGTTTCGCTTTAGCGGTTCCTTTTTTAGCCATAGATATCAGTTGAAGAATGCCACGAGCGGGCATGAATTATAATAATCTGCGTTGCCTTGGATCAACGCCTTATCCTGATATATTATAGTGAATTTCGGGACTTGGTCCGTCTGGGAATATGAGAGGACGAACGAGGACGGCGCGCTGCCGCTTAGATTCGCGCAGGTCCCTACGGCTAAGCTCGAGTTGGCGCCTTTCTCCGGGGTGAGCGTGCACGCGCTCGGGGTGATGGTGTACATGGACCAGGTCTTGTTCTGCGCCTCAAGCGAATCCGCGAGTATCGAAGCGCATGATTGCATTGCGTTAGCATCTGAGACCGATGAGGTGTTCGAGAGGTCGATGAATATCGCGGTGCTGTTCTTGGTGCTGAAATCCGACATGAACTCCTGCAGGTTAGCATCCGTGGATGTCTTGCCTAGGAAGATGAACATGAAGACCGTGAAACTCGCCAACGCGATCATGGCGCATAGGAATGCCACCGCCAGTATGTGGCCGGTCTTTGGCACGCTGAACCTGATCGACGAGAATATGTAGAGGAAAGCCAGGATGGCAATCGATGAGAACGAAAGCAGTACTAGAGCCGAGAACGCTCCGAGGGGCACTATCCCCTTCGGTATGCTCTGGGGGCTTATATCGGTCTGCACCGCGATATTGTCGATGCCGACATTGACCCTCCTCGTGAAGCCCCTGAACATAGCCAGGAGCCTCGTCGCGGGAGGTTGCTCGCTGTCGTTCAGCAGAGGCGTGGCGCTGCTTTCGATAGCGGTGTAGTTGGATGCCAGCGCGTCGAACTGCGAGGGTGTGAGGCCGTCCCTGAAACGGGCATCGAGATCCTGTGTCTCGTTCTGGAGGACCCCGAGGGTATTCATCGTGACAAAGTTTGAATCGGATGTCTCGACCATCAGCAGCATCGAATTGGCCGAGGTCTTGGCGTTGAGCGCTTTGTTGTAAGAGTCCAGCGCGCTGGAGGATAGGTTCTTGACTTCGATCGTCAGGTTCCCGTATTGCGAGAGCTCGGAATCCAGGTTCGTGAAATCGTTCGCTGCGATGTCTTCGGGGATCGTCGCCTGCAGGGCCGTGAGGTTGTCCAGGTCGGACGATAAGTCGGCGCTGCTCACATGCGCGACGGCGGATTGGCCGAGCGTGATGGCTGCGGAACCGCTCGCGTTGAGGCTGGCGAATCTGGTGCCGTACGTTTGGGCCTGCGTCTTATCGTTGAAGTATGCGAGCCTCGTCGCGGTGTTGTTCGCGATGGCCGTGGAGGTCGAATCGAGGTTCTGGTAAGGGGCCGTCTTTACGCTCATGGCCGTGACGGTGGTGTTGATGGCGCTCAAGGCAGAGCCGTTCAAAGAGATATCCGGGCATATGCCCCAATGATTCTGGTTGGTCGTGCCATTCACGGTCAATGTGAATAGGTTGTTCTCCATCTCTGCTTTGTAGATCGCGAGTTGCGGGGTCGTGTTCTCCATGTAGGTCAATGCGTCGAAGGTCTTCGTCGGGTCGGCCTCGGCCGCTTCCAGCATGGAAGTGTCGGTATTCAGGATGGTGCTGGTGCCATAGCTCGCGAATCCGAATAGCTGGATCGGGGCATACAGATCAGAGGGCGCTGCGACAGGCGCGGTCCCCCCTGTGGCTGCCGAGAGATACTGGAACATCAGGTTGGCCGCCACTTGGCAGAGGGCATCATCGCTCTCGTTGCGGCACACCACGGGCTGGCCGTCCCATGGGACGCGTCCGTCTATGAATAGGCTGCCGAGGCAAGCGGATTCCTCCTGACCCTTGAATACCCCCCCGTCGTTCCTGCTGTAGTTATAGGACTGGATGAGGGTTTGGAGATTTTCTAGATCCACTGGGGAAGGGAGGTAGTAAGTCGAATAGTAGGATTTCAAAGCGGCTTGGATATCCGGTTTCGCAGGGACGATGTTCCCATTGCTGAGCAGGAACGTATTGGCCCCATTGATGCTCACGATCGAATATGACGTGTTCCCCAGCGTGAAATTAGTGAATTGCACAACGGCTTTCGCTTCGGTCGGACGGAGATAGTCCGAAACGCTGAAAGCGCTGATTATTCCGAACGCTAGCAATAGGAGGACGAACGGTTTGAGGGAGGCCATTAGATTCTATACTATTGTGTGATTTAAATACTTTTTCTTTTATTTCTCCCGATTCACGATATAGTCGGCGAGCGAAAGCAGTGCGGATTTGTCCTCCGAATCCGGCAATTTCCTGAGCGAGGACTTCGCTTTCTCCACCAGTTTCGAGGCGCGGGCGCGGGCATAACCGACCGCCCCATACTTGTTGAGGTAGGATATCGCCTCGTTTATGTCTTTAGGATCCCTGGAATGCGAAGACAATATGGATACCAGCCTCCCCTTTTCCTGCGCGGGGGCATGGGCCAGGCAATACACCACCATCAGCGTGCGCTTCCCTTCGGAGATATCGCCGCCGATCTCTTTCTTGTATTTCTCGAAATCACCGGCTACGTTGAGGACATCGTCCTGGATCTGGAATGCGGTGCCGACGCATTCCCCGAATTCGCGCATCGCTTTCTGCTCCTTCCGGGTAGCGCCGCCCATTATGGCGCCTATTTCGCACGAGAGGCCCATGAGCGCCGATGTTTTCCCGCCTATCATCTGGAAGTACTCCTCTTCGCTGACATCGAACCTCCCTTCCTGGATCCATGAGAGCTCGAGGCCCTGGCCATCCACCACGCGTTTGAATGCATCCACGTACAGCGCCTGCATCTTGAGCAACCGCGCGGGAGGCATCTTGATGGATATCAGCTCCCTCCAGAGCAGCGTGTAGAGCGCATCTCCGGAATTGAGGGCTATCGGTATGCCATGGGTTATCTGGAGCGTCGGCTCGCCACGCCGGAAACGCGAATCGTCTTCTATATCATCGTGTATGAGCGTGAAATTATGGAAAAGTTCTATGACCGATGCAGGCCCCACCGCGACATCGCGGTCGCCCCCGACAGCCCCGCATGATGCGATCGCGAGCATCGGCCTGATCCGCTTGCCTCCCCTTTTGAGGAACGGGATCAGCATCCCGTATACCCTTCCATCCTCCTTCGCGAGAACCTCTTCCATGATGCGTTCCACGGATTGGATGTTCTGGGTGAGATAAGAAGGCATTTCCATGGGAAAAGGTTTATCGGTTATCATTAAATATATTATGCTAGGGGCCCATCAGAGCCTTTTGGAATAGCCGCACAGGTTGCATTTCACGCGCAGGCAATCAGTCTTCCGGTCGTAAGCCACGATCACGGTCTTGCCTGGGATCCAGATGGCCATGCATTTCCTGCAGAAACTGTTCTTGAGCTCCTTCGGGAGCTTGATCTTGTGCTTCTTGAGGAGGTCCATGGCCATTTTGACATATCTGGATGAGCGCTCCTCTTTCCCCGCTTCGTAGGATTTCGTGGCGAGGCTGAGCAGCTTCTCCAGCGAGGAGCGGACGCTCGCCTTAATAACCTTTTTACGCCGAATATCCATGCAGTTGGTTCGATGGATAACTTTATATACGATTACTTTATCGCCCCGATCTGGGACCAGACCGGATACAATATCGTGAACACGATCACATACGTCCTGATCGCCCTCGTCTCGGTCTACCTTGTAAACCAGGCATTGCGCGGGAAGATCCGCATCGACCGCAATTTCATCGCGGGAGCGCTCGCGTTCGTGCTTTTCGGATCCACCATGCGCGTGGTCACGGATTCCATCAACCAGGGGGTGTTCACGCCGGTCACATTCATCCACCAGATAGTCTTGGACAGCCATGTATTCGATTACGGTTACCTCACCGTGACGCCGGGCATATACGTCGTCACGGCTGCGCTCTACCTCATCTCGCTGTATGCATCATACAAACTGAAGAAGCCCAGGTTGCCGATATTCGTCGGGCTCATCCTGTGGCTTCCGCTCTTCCTGCTGCTTGTGCCGTTCATGAGGTACGCTATATATGCCATCCCGGTCCTGGCCCTCGCGCTCATACCGACGCTGCTGGCATGGGTGCTTATCAAGGATGACCTTTTGGTGCTTATCGTCGCTGGTCAGGCCCTGGACGGAGCCGCGACGTTCTTCGTGATAGATGTCTTCTCGAAGATATCCGGGTTGGGGTATTTCGAGCAGCACGTGGTCTCGAACGCGATCGGCCAGATATTCGGCACGTTCTTCGTGTTCTATCTCATAAAAGCCGGGATCGCGCTCGCGGCAGCGTATGTGCTGAGCAAAGAGAAGGACGAGATCCCGCTCCTGCGGCTCTTCGGCAGGGACATCGTCATGGACAAGTACTTCATAGCCTTAATACTCATGATAATCGGTTTCGCTCCTGGTATCAGGGATATGCTCAGGATGGTGGCCGGCACCTGAACAATATATTTATATATATTTAACCACATAATACAACCATGGCACAGCCAACGCTCAGGATCCTTTACCCTAGAGGCGTCACTGCTGCGGAAGTGGCTGCAGCTATGAAAGGCGTGCAAGACAGGTTCTCTTCATTCGGCGTGTCGTGCGAGGCGGCCATGGTCGGCCCTAAATTCGGGGAAGCGAGGCCGGTCGCTGACGTATACGCTGGCGAGAGGATTGCTGACCTCATAACGTCCCATGCTCCGTTGTTCATGCCCTATGAATTGAATCGCGACACGGTACTGGGCGAGATGCGTTCCAAGAGCGTCTTCGGGCTCGGCATCACGACCAGGCCGATTCGCCAGCTAGGCGCGGATTTCAGGCCGATACGCGATCCGGTCATAGGAGTCGCAAACCCCGAACGTGGAGGCATCGTCTCCCTCTTGAGCCTGAGGAGGGTTCCGGCAGAGTTCATTGGGATAGCCATAGAGGTCTCGGCTGCGCATGAAGCAGGCCATGTCATTGGACGGCGAGGGCATTGCGATAATGCGGGGTGCGTTATGAGGGAGGCTGATGCCCTCGAGAGGTTCGTGATGCAGACCAAGGGGTTATGCGGCGAGTGCGCCCAGATAATACATTCATTCATCCGCTATTGGTCGGATGCCATGGATAGGAAGTGCGCTTAGAGCATCGAAAAAAGCGTCGAAACGATATACTTAAATATACGTTTAACCATATTATATAACGATACACATGCTTCAGCCCACCCTCAGAATCCTTTACCCTAAAACCGTCACTCCGGCAGAGGCAGGCGCAGCGCTGAAGGGCGTGCAAGACAGGTTCTCTTCATTCGGATTGATGTGCGAGGCGGCCATGGTCGGACCGGGACGGAAGGAATCGGCACCGGCCAAGGACGTGTATTCCGGTGAGAAAATCATTCGTTTCATAACATCAGACGCCCCGCTGATGCAAGCGCTGGACCTGCATACCGAGACCATAATGAGCGCATTCCGTGAAAAGAGCGTCTTCGGACTAGGCATCACTGGCCAGACGCTTCTTCAGATACCAGAAAACGGGTGCGGCGAGGCCGAACGTATGATAGGCATCGCGTACCCTACACGAAGTGCCATATTATCCATATCCTTGCTGAAAACGCTTCCCGAAGAGGAGAGACCAAGGGCCATAGAAATCGCCGCCGCGCACGAGGCGGGCCACGTTTTAGGCCGGAGTGGGCATTGCGATAATGCAGGATGCATTATGAGAGCGAATGAGCATTTTGATGATTTCGTCAGGATGTTCGTCAAGCAAACCTGCGAGTTATGCGATGATTGCGCGCGCACGATAAGTGCATTCATCAGCTCGGTCGGACGACACGAATAGAAAGAGAGATTATCCCGTTGAATCTGTTGAGGGGGCTTGGCCTTCCTTCTTTTGGATCGTTTCTACGGCAGCTCCGACGAATCCGTCTTTCTTTCCATCTATGTGGTCGAGCAATATGCGGGCGAAGCTCAAGTTGCCCATGGTGTGCTGGCCGTCTTTGCTCCTGAGCGCGTTCGCCGCATCATGGAGCTCGCCTAGTCCTTTACGATTAACGCTGCCGGAGTCTGTGAATATCAGTTTCTTCATGTTTACACCTTTTTCAGCGCGCCGTCTGTGCCAAAAATATTATCGGAATTCGGTTCTCGATGAATCTGGCTGGCGCTTTGTGATTATATCTATGGCACGTAAGGTATAAAAAGAGATGTAATGTGGTCGAAACACCGCTTTTCAGAGCTTGGTCGCTATGGCGATGAGCAGGAGCAGCCCGCCTAGCAGGATGAGGGGAAGCATTATCTTGGACACCGCCACTATCGAATTTATCGTGGATATGACCTCTATGGACTGCTTGGCCCCTATGACGCGGATGTCGAACCAGCGCTTGCCGGCGAAGAATTTCGCATCCTGCATGTCGTCCAATGCCTCCGCGCACGCTTCCGATATTGTTTTCCGGATGGTCTCCTCTTCCTTGAGCGGGTTGAGCACGCCGCGCACCATGTTGGTCTGATGGGTGTCCGTTGTGAATATGCCTACAACGAAGTCGTGGCCGGTACGCTTGCCCTGCTTCTTTATGTCGTCTTCGAGCTGGTCGCGGAACTTGGGCGTCACGCCATTGGAATCTATCAGGACGACCACGTATTCCGGCGAAGACGAGAAGACCGCCACCTTTATGCCCGCCTTGCCCATGACCCCGGAATCCACCGAGCGGAAGGAGACTCCGACCTTGAGGGGTTTCTTCTGGGGGTTCTTGGACAACGCGTCCCGGATCGCTTCCATATATCCGAAGCCCACCTTGCTCCCCGGCTCGAAACTGGTTATATCGCCCGTCTCGGCATTGTGCTGGTCCACGACCATGCCCACATCGAGCTTCTTTTCGGCTTCCGCGATGAAAGCGAGCCCCAATCCGAAATTCACGTCTTCCGTCGTCTCCGGAGCGCGGCTGATGCCGATGATCGCCGAATCGTTGAATGAAAGCGCCTCCGCCCTGCATTCGTCGCATTTCCCCAGGGAAAGCGAGACTTTAGCGTCCTTGAAGACCGCGCCTTTGAGCGAGGCGTCGAAAGCCGCGAGTATCTTGCTCATCTCGGAGCTCGCGACTGGGTTGAGATCATGCGTCACTGTGCCATGGAATATGAACGTCTTCGACTTGTATTTCGCGTCTATGGCATCCGCGATCAGGAAGGAGAATTCGCTCCCGCCCAGGTTCCCGAAGGGCCCGTAATGCACATAAGGGGTGACGAAGAACACCGTATCGTCCTTGCGCTTGAAACCCATGAGCGAGACCATGGTCCGGGCATCCTCGCCCACCTGGTCGAACGCCTTCTCCACATCCTTGTTATGGTAGAGCCATGCGCTGAAGACATATGACATCGCGTCAGTGCTGCTCAGGCCCAGGTTCGTCTTCATCGGGGCATTGATTATCGCGAAGAACAGCACAAGGGAACCCAGGAGGATGAACGACGATACGTAGAATTTGGCCGCTACCCCGATGAAAGGCTCGCTGGTGGTGTAGAGGGCCTGATTGCTCAGGAGGAATATGAGGTAGAGGAGGAGCTGGATCATGGCGAACAGGACGGAGCGGTATTTGAGGGTGAATATGAAGCGGGCTATCACGTACCATATCACGAACACGATCGCGGATCCTATGAGTATGACCGACTGCACCCATATCTGGTCCACCCCCAGCGAAGAGAGCGCGAGGCTGATCCCGTAAGCGAGCGCGTAGACGACCTCCCCTGCCAATGCCGTGGCCACGATCCTGCGGAACGGCATGTTCCGGATCATCAGCTTGACTATGACGCAGGAGAGGAGGGCCGGGAGGACCAGCAGCATCAGGCCGTCGATAGCGGACTTCTGGATGGGCATGCCGTGGCCGATGTTTATCATGAAGCCGAAAAGCAATCCCAGGACCACTATCGCGGCTATGAGATTCATGGCTGGGGGGAGCGATATGAAATAGGATGTGAGGTTGACAGCTCGGTTGATGTTCTTCGACATGTATTTTAATATCGTTCTCCATAGTTTATAAACGATATGTCAATCATCTGCCCAAAATGCGGAAGGGACGACACCAAGGTCAAATTCATAGACGCTTTCTGCGTCGACTGCTACCCGATCAGGGTGGAAGCCCCCTCCAAGTTCGGGATGCAAGTGTGCAAGAGCTGCGGCATGATGTACCTCAAGGGAGAGTGGATGCCGTACAACGCGAAGAAGATATCCACGTACATAGCCTCGAAATGCAAGGGCGATTTCACCGAAGCGACCTATGACATGGACAACGGGGTCGTCAAGTTCCTCATAGTCAAGGGAGACAACAGGATAGAGGCCGAACGATTCGTGAGGCTCGATAAGAACGTCACCACATGCCCGAGATGCTCTAGGATCAGCGGCGGCTACTTCGAGGCGATAATCCAGCTGAGGGGCGATCCCAAGAAGGTCGCGAAAAGCGCCGAAAGCATCATGAAGAGGCTGGAGAAGCTCACGTTCATCTCCAAGACCGAGGAGAAGGAAGAGGGCATCGACATCTATGCGGGGGATTCCAAAGCGGTCGTGGGCCTCATGGGGGAGCTAGGCTTGCGGACCCTGATCAGCAAGAAGCTCGTAGGGCAGGACGAAGGCAAGCAGCTCTATAGGACCACGTTCCTGGTACGGCTATGATTTGTAGAGCTTCTTGTATGCATCGAAGAACGGCGCGAAGAGCATCGATGAGGCGAAACGCGGGTTCCTCATAGCCCTGCGGACGGAGTAGGCGAAGGCGTCCTTCCCGTACGGGACGTATTCCGTGGGATACACGCCCTGCCTGCGCAATTCCATGTAATATTGCGGCAGCACGCCCTTGAGCACTTCGATCTCGAAGAATTTTTTTCGATATTTTTTCTGCAGGGACAATGCAAGCGATACCGCTTCCGTGTGGTGCGTGCCTACCGCGATCCCGAAACTCGCGGGGCTTTTCTCGAACGCCCGGCGTATCAGTGCGAGGAACCGGGCGTGTATCTCTTGCGGATCGGTGAAAGCGATGGCGCCGCTTTCAAGGTAGATGCCCTTGACGAGGCGTATCTTCGCGCCTGGGAAGGCGATCAGATCGTCCAAATCCTTTTCCGTGCGCCTGAGGCTCGCCTGGAGGCAGATGCCCATCGGATATTTTGCTGCGTATTTCTTGTAGAAGTTTATCGTGAAATCCGTGTACTGCGAGCTCTCCATGTCCAGCCAGCTCGTTATGCCCGACTTGGCTGCGTAGCTGACGACTTCCAGCATCTTCTTCTCGCAGAACCCGGATGGATCCGCCACCCGGGCGTTGAAGCCGAATTGCGATGGTTTTATCGTTATCGCGGCTCGAACGCGGCTTTTGGCCATCAGGTCCAGCAGGCGCTTGTACTCCAGAACGCATCCATCGGCCTCGGCGGCCTCGTGGTAGTGCTCGCCCAGGTAGTTGATCACGCACTTCCCGTCCAGGGTCTTGCAATACCTGATGGCATCCTCGGCGCTCGCGCCGGCCACCCACCTGCCCATGACCCTCAAGAAGAAGAAATTGCCGAAATCCCTGACAAGGGACGAGAACATGTCTCAGTCAATGCAGGGAGGGATTATATCGCTTTCATTTCAGTCTCAGCACGCGGGGCTTGATCATCCCGCCGGTATCGACATGCTCCGATTCAACGAGCCCTTTCTTCTCCAGGAGCTCGATGTAGTTGCGTATCTGCCTCTTCGTCTTGGGTATCCGCTTCAGGAAGCGCGCGTAGAGCTCTGAGGAGGAAAGCTGGCCGCCTTTCAGCAGCTCCATTATCAGCTCTTCTTCCGACGTCAGCTTGAGCTCGGGCATCTTGGAAGCGGGCGCTGTCGAAAGCGCGTCCTCCAGGTCCTGGAGCATTATCTTGTCCTTTTCAGCTTTCTCCGCATGCTTGGCGGCTTTCCATAAGAGCTCGAGTGCTACGCGCGCCGAACCGTCCTGGACGGAATCGACGATCTTCATCAGAAGCCGCTCGTCATAGCTGCGCGGGGCCAGCGCCCTCTCGGCGCGGGTCCGGACTATGGAGAGCAGCTGCTCTTCGTTGTATTGCTTGAACTCCCTTTCCGAGAACCGGAGCGAGCTCCGCACGCGGGCATCCAGGTGCGAGAGGAGCGACTTGTTGTTGGAGATGCCGATTATGCCGAACGTCAGGCGCTGCTCGTTGGAGCGTGCGACGACGTATAGGAGCTGGTCGTGGCGGAGGCCGTCCATCTCGTCCAGGACGAGCAGGATGGGCTTGCCGTAGTTCTTGGCGTATTCCATGATGCGGTCGAACATCTCGTCCGTCGCGAGGCCGCGCCGCGGGATCGGGAGCCGCATCTCCTCTATTATCCTGTTGTAGACGGCTGCCTGGGTCGGGTTCTCCCAGCAGTTCACATAGACCGGAAGGACATTGGACGAATGCTCCGAGAGCTGCTTGAGTATGTATTTCACGCACGTCGTCTTACCGGAGCCGGATGCCCCGTGGATGAAAAGGTTGTCCGGCGTGCGCTTGTCTAATAGGGGTTTTATCGAGTCCGCGATCATCTGGAGCTCCTGCTCCCGGTGCAGCAGCTCGTCCGGCATGTAATCAGGCAGGAGCGCGGATTCATCGATTATGATGCCTTGCTCCCGGCCGCTGCCATCGAAATAGTTCGTCATCGTCTGCTAATTTGCCGGGAAAAGATTATATATGGTGCGCGGAAATCGCGGAATTCCGCGGGTGGCACAACCCATAAAACCATTCTCCTTCCATTAGACGTCCATGGCAGATGAAAAGGGAGCGGAATTCCAAAAAGGAGAGGAGGCCGAAGAGAGGAAGCTGAGGATCGAACGTGCGAAAGAGGCGAGACGGGAGATAACGACCCGGGCCATAACGACGATGACCACCGCGCTCGCTCTCGTGGCCGCGCTTTTCTGGCAGACTGCGATAACCGACACCATAAAGAATTTCATCCCCACGAGCGGGGCGTGGCAATACGAGGTCGTAGTGGCTGTCGTCGTCACATTATTCGCGGCCATCGTCATATACATACTCAGCAAGCCTATCAGCAAGCCCGCCGAGAACGATGATAAAAAGAAGAAGTGAAACGATGGACGAGATATTCGTTGTCAAGGAAGGCGGCGAGAAGGAGCAGTTCAGCGAGGAGAAGGTCGGGAACGCGTTGCGCAGGGCGGGGCTTGGCCCGAAGGAAGTGAAAGAAGCGCTCGCCCAGCTGAAGCCGAAGCTCTACAACGGCATCACCACGAAAAAGATATACGGTTTGGCGTACGACCTGCTCGAGGAGATGAAGCCCGAGGTCTCGCACAGGTATAACCTGAAGCGCGCCCTGACCGACATAGGCCCGGAAGGGTATGAATTCGAGGACTTCACCGCGAAGCTCCTCGCGATAGAGGGCTATGGGACGGCATTGCGCCAGATGGTGCCCGGCAAATGCGTCACCCATGAGATAGATGTCATAGCCTCGAAAGGGAAGAAGAACTTCATGGTCGAGTGCAAGTTCCACAACCAGCCAGGGACGAAATGCAAGATACAGACCGTGCTCTACGTCTATGCGCGCTATCTCGACCTGGTAGAGGGGGCGAAGATAGGCAGGTGCATGGATTTCACGAACCCATGGCTCATAACGAACACGAAATTCTCCGAGGACGTGATCGCTTACGCGGAATGCATGGACATCCCGCTCCTCGGCTGGCGCTATCCGTTCAAGGATAGCCTCGAGGCCCGCATAGACCGGACCAAATGCTACCCGGTCAGCGTCATAAAGATGAGCAATGACATACTCAGGCGCCTCTTGAGCAAGAAGATCGTGACCGTGTCCGACATCCCCGAGAGCGCGGAGAGGCTTGCCGATATCACGGACATCCCCCTGGCGAGGTCCAGGGAGATAGTGGAGCATGCGGAGTACGCGAGATGATGGCGGTCAAAGACAGGGTCCTCTGGGTGGACTGCCTCCGCGGGATAGCCATCGTCCTCATGGTGGCGTTCCATTTCATCTTCGACCTCAATTACCTGTCGTTCATCAGCATCAATCTCGAAAGCGGATTCTGGTTCTTTTTCCCGAGGGCCATCGGAGCCACGTTCTTGTTCGTTGTCGGCGTCTCGTTGGTCCTGAGCGATCGGCATGACAAGGAAACCAAGAACGAGGGATATGTCCGCCATTTCAAGCGAGGCCTCTTCCTTGCAGGAGTCGCTGCGCTCATCACGATCGCGACCTGGATCTATCCGCATGAAGGCTTCATAACGTTCGGCATAATCCACCTCATCGCGTTATCGATGTTCATCGCGCCGCTTTTCCTGAGGTTCGGGAAGCTGAATGTCCTGCTCGGGCTCATCATCATAGTCTTTGGAATCTTCTTGAGCGGGATGCAGACCGACTCGCACTACCTCTTCTGGCTCGGCATCACGTTCCCTGGGTATACTGCACTGGATTATTACCCGCTCCTGCCGTGGTTCGGCTTCGTGCTGATCGGCATCGGAGGGGGCCAGATACTGCTGGATAGGATAAGGCTCGGGAAGTCGAAAATCTCCGATGCCCTGGCATTGCTCGGAAAGAACTCGCTCGCGATATATATCGTGCACCAGCTCGTATTATTCGGCGCACTCCTGGCGCTCAAGATGATATGAGAAGAATGGGCCCGATGAGATTTGAACTCATGACCTTTCGATTTCTGGATGCTTTTTGAAAGGTCTTTGACCAAACTTTTCCTAAAAGTCTGTATCAGTCGAACGCTCTAGCCTGGCTGAGCTACGGGCCCGTTTGCTTAAGCGAGAGAATGATTGAACATTGTCTTTTAAACGTTTTCCGATGAGCGGCACCGCATCGAATTAAACTTTTTCCTATCCTTTATCATACGATGAAAATCGCGATTTTTTCAGACACTCACCTGGGCTATGCGAGATTCGAGAGCGATTCCTATTCCCAGGCCGAGAAAGCGGTCGACAGCGCATCCGAGAGGGCGGATCTTATCCTCTGCGCCGGCGACATCTTCGACACCAAGGTCCCGAAGCTCGAGACGCTCAAGAGGGCCATCGAGATATTCAGGAGGGCCAAGGTCCCGGTCTTCGCGATCCATGGCAACCACGAGCGCAGGCCTAAGGACGAGGTGAATCCCGCGCAGCTCCTGGCGCTGAGCGCAGATTTCAAGCTATTGCACATGGAAAGCGGCGTATTCGAGAAGAACGGCGAGAAGGTCCAGGTGCTGGGCATCGGAAGCGTCCCAGAAGAGTATGCCGAGATCGCCGTGAAACGCGCGGTGGAAAAGTTCACGAAGCTCGATGGCGCGTTCACCATCCTTATGATCCACCAGTCCATCAAAGAGCTCACCCCGGGCGGATCTGACGAGCTCACGCTCGAATCCCTTGAGGCGACGCCTTTCGACCTGATAGTGGACGGGCATATCCATGACACGACCGTGAAGCTGGACGGGCGGTTCCTCATCCCCGGAAGCACGGTCATGACGCAGCTGAAGGAGAGCGAGGCCAAAGGCAAAGGGTATTTCCTTTATGACACTAAGACCCGGAAGGCCGAATTCGTCGCCATAGCATCAAGGCAATTCTTCTACGAGAGCCTGGAGTTCAAGGGCGCTGGGATCGAAGAGGTCCGCAACCGTGTGACAGAGAAGATACATCAGATACGCAATTCCAGCCCGGAAGCCATCATAGCCATAAAGATCGACGGCACCCTCAAGGAAGGATTGTCATCATCCGACCTGAAGATCGAGGAATCCGATGGCGTGTTCATAGACAACAGGTTGAACGTCCAGAGCCTCGGCGTGCGCCTGGCCAAGATACGGGAGAACCAGGATGCGATGCTCTCCACCAAGGAGCTGGCCCTGAAAGAGCTCGAGAGGAAGACGGCCGGCAAGATAACGCTGTTCGAGTCTTCGGAATTGTTCGAGAAGCTGGTCGCGGGGCCGGACGAGACGCTCGCTTATCTAGAAGGCAGGAATAAAAAAGATGCCAGATAAGGGATAGAGAATTGCAGGGATGACAGAGCCCGGTCAAATGTGCAGCGCTTAGGAAGGTTATTGACCTTATGAAACGCTGTGGCTTAGTGCCTGCGCAGGTTCAAACGTGCGTATCCCGCTTGCGGAATGCGCTCCGAGGTTATCGCCGTTCGCCTTTGGCGTTTGGCAGATCCGAGGGCCGGCCTTTCATGTTGAAAACTTTTCAATAAAGAAGGCATGGACTGAAAATCCTGCTCCCTGCATTTCAATCAGGTCAGAGGTCACTAACTCCGAAGACCTCTGATCAGGTCTGAAATCCTGCCCTAGCGCTCTCTGAGCTGATCTAAGTTTAGACCAGCGGGGTCCGTCCGACCGAAGGGCACTCTGAAGTGGGTTCTATTTAAGCTCTGGCCTGAAGGCATCACGTCAATCATCAAGCACAATGCTTTTCTGAGCACTCAAAACTATTGTGTTTTGCCCATTTTGCCTTTATAAAGAAACACAATGAAAAGCACAATGCCAGAAACCGGCTTCACGTCGTTGTTAGCACAATGGGGTAGGCTTTTTTACTGCCCTGAGATGAGAGAGACCAAACCAGTGTGAGAATAAAGCTTTCAAATCGGCTTTTACGAAGCTGCGTTTCTTGGTAAAGGTGTTCTGCACGATGCTTTTTCCAGCCCTTAAAACCATCGTGATTTGTCGTTTTCAGACTTATAAAGAAACACGATGCTTACACGATGGTTCGAGCGTTCTGAGGCATCCAATCACGATGAAACAAGCGTTCTGGCTGCATACAGTTATGTGTGCGAGAGAAAAAAGAGACTGGTAATACGGGAGAACAAAGAAACACTTGGGAGGTTATCCTATAATTCCCCACAAAAATACAAACGAATTCAAGCGAATTAACATCCAGATCGCATGAACAATTACGATTTGCAATTGTCGGAAATTCGAAAAAACAGATCGGTTAGCGACTGAATTCAAGCGTTTTGAAGTCTATGACAATTAAATTCGCAATTGCTATAAATATCGTCTTTGGTTGGATAGAAATTTCAGGAAAACGTCCGTGCAGGTATCAATTATTCTGCACGAAATTTTGAGCGAGTTCACGCGAGATGAGGCCTGGAACGCGCGAAGTATGGCGAATCACCATCCTCGAAAATCAGGAAAAAGAGGCGTCCCGAATGCTCAAATCGCAAGAGATACGCCTCAAAGCTATTGAATTCGCCATCCCTTTATAAATCCTCGAACGGCATGATCAAATATCATAAGTCTTCGTCGTGGAGTACGCAGTCATCCTGCGTATTGCACTGGCAAGAACTTACAAACTTCGAATCTCTGGCAGGGATTCTCAATCGTATTGTGAATCAGAATTACATATTTACATCGTGTTTTCTGGAAAACTACAAGATCCCAAGGCATCGAACTCGAACCAAGGGATTTTATTTGGTTTGTAGTGTATGACACTAGGTGGATGGATAGTATGACGACGAAGCTACAATTCGCGCGTAACGGCTGCGAAAGGTCCGGTTTCCAGAAGGTCCTAGATACTGTTCGTGCACACACCCCATTCTTGCGGCAGGGCTTAATCGAAGCCAAACTAGTCGTGGGCGAGCGTGTTTTCCGCACACGCATACATAAAGGCGCCACAGCAATCGAAATGATAGAGAAGATTGCTAGGGAGAACGGGGGGTCTGTGGTGAAAAAGTACAACCCAGAGTTCAATGCCCATGAGATAACCGGGGTCAGTATCGGAAATCTTGATCTGGAGAAGAGCCACGAGGGCATACACTTTTATGTCAGTCAATCTGGTATCCCATTCATTAGTACAGGTGGGCAAATTGTTTTTCCCAATGCGGATGAGCTGCGTGGAACGATAAAGGACCTAGTGCCATTCGAGATGCCTAAAGTGGGCAGCGTTATGGAAATGGATCAAGGCAGCAGCAAGGTAGTCACCGGAAGATTTGACCCCCTAGTGCATACCATCTTTGTGATTGCGGACCGCAAGATGCTGTAAGACTGCTACTAGGAAATCTCTCCTATGGAATAATAATCTGATTACGAATCCTATGAAAACCTAGAGGGCGGGTTGTTGAGGTCAATACCTTCAAGTCAAGATAATTTGAAGAGTTGAGTATCTATGGCAGCAATTTTTCCGCTTAGTGTAGGCGTTCTCTCCAATTTTCTAATAATTGCAGGCCGTACCTGGACCATTAGTTCTTTAGTGGGTTCTTTTCCCACATTGACAAGGTACCTTCGGGTCAACTCATCTATTTCCGGGGGGGTATATTGCACAAAATTCACAGTTACCTCTTCTATCATTTTTTTGTCAATAGAAGATGGGTCTGTTTTCAATAATTTCTTGAATCTTTCGCACTCTCGATAAAAATTTTGCCCAAGTCCTTCTTTTGCAGCAGCAATCGCGTTTGGTTTTGTCGGATGATGACGGAATTTCGATTCCATGGAGCGATAAAACTGGCCCGGTAAAATGCTATGCTCGGTCATAATGCTTCTGTGATTGATGGCAACGAACAGTTCAGCTTCTTCATCCAGAATGCCACCCTTAAGAGCCTGCTCCAACCAAGCTTTCTGTTTTTTGCTCAAGCTCCGAACAGTAGATATCTTTCCTATTGCTACAGCTTCTTCTGCTCTAATTGCTACGGTTCTTCTAAGAGATTCCAGTCTTATTCTTCCACGTTTTTGGCTGCTCTGAGCACTTGACTTCTAACTTTGCAAGAGCAAGCAAAGAATGCTTTGGACTCGTACGGACTGGCTTATCCTTCAAAGCCCAATTACATCTTAATCCTAGCAATACGTTTTTTTTTTTTGGCAATGTCATTTATTCGTTCAGTTAAGGTATTC
>CAWDQD010000002.1:0-12273 GCA_963804385.1 uncultured Microcaldota archaeon | reverse complement strand
AGACTGGGAATATGGTCGCGGTATTATTCTGGGTGCTGGAGTTCATCTGGTTAAGGATGCTGTCGAGATAGAGCGAGCAGTTCATGGTTGCATAGGCATCCGTTGCAGTGAAATTGAAGTTCACTGTAGAGACGTTGGTCAGATATCCATTAGACGGGGAGTTTTGAGTTATGTTCAGAATGCTTGAACTGCTGGGCGTAGCATTCGCGAACAATCCTAAGATCCTGGTCGCGTTTGTAGGAATGGACAGGTTCAGCGCAGCCAGGGTATGGTTGCTGGTGTAGAGCGTCTGGTTCGGCGTCAATGACCACGCGCTTCCGTTCCATGTGTAGAGCTGGATGGACGATTCGTTCCAGCCTGCGGTGTCCGCAGTTCCCCATAAGAAGGTCGAATTGATGCTGGTGTTTGCGGTCGCGGATGGGTCTGATATGATTTTCAGGAACTTGTGGAATGGCGAGAGACTTGCTGGCCATTGGGTGGAGTTCGCTGACGGGTCGTTGGATTCGTCCAGCGTAATGTAAAGTTTGCCAGCAGGTACACTGCCCATCAGGGAGATGTTGGTGACGTTCATCAGCATGTTGTTCGTATTGAATGTTGTGCCGTATGAATATTGGTAAATGTCCTGAGAATTGTTAAGAAAGGTGGAATTTGTGATTGATGATGAACTTTGGGTATAGTCATATATCCCTGTCGTGCTGTTCTCTATCGTGTCATTCAGGATGTTTATAGAATATGTCGAATCGCCGTAGATGCCTGTTCCGACTCCCGATATGATATTGCTGCCTACGAGGTCGCCAGTCGCATCGAATAGGTGTATGCCGCCAGAACTGCTTGTTATCGTGTTCCTTGTGATGGTGTCGCTGCCATGGAACCCGTAGTCATCTATGTAGATGGCGTACGAAGACGCACCGCTGATGGTGTTATTGTCTATCAGCTCTGAGATGGAACCGCTACCGGCGGTACCGCTACCTTCTACGATGCCAGAGGATACGTTCGATATGGTATTGTTGACGATGACCATCCCGCTTGAATCTGCAGTCACTATACCTTCAAAAACATTGCTTATCGTGTTGTTGTATGCCGACGAGCTTGTTTCTGAAGTGAAATAAAGTGCCACGCTTGATGAGCTGCCATTGAAGAAGTTGCTGTATACGAGATTGCCGGTGGATGATGGCAGGTAGCCTCCGGTGAAATTCATGCTTGAGCCGTCATAGTACCTCTGGTTCCACGTGGAGAGGTAGTTCTGGTGCTCGGCATCATATGGGTAGCTCTCATTTGATAGAGGGGGATAGGTGGACATATTCATGAAGGGGAGCGGCTCAACAGTCGAGCCGTTTGTATCGTTTGCTTGCTTGTAATAAGCATACGAGTAAAGCATGAAGTCGCGTTGTGTTCCTTCGGCTGGCCCTCCATCATATGGGAATGTCAGGCTCATCTCGTCCCCGTGTCTCATGATGACGTATTCATCATCGCTCTGGTTGAGCAAAGGGGTGACATCACCATAGTTCGTGAAGTTCCCACGTGGATTTGAATAGAGAGGTATCGTGTTTGTATCGTAGTAGTTGAATTTCGGTTCTGTAGCGTTCACATTGTCTATCGCTGAATATCCACGCCAGTGCAGGTCTGCGCTGATCGGTTGGATATTGGTTATGGTCAGATTTTGTTGTGGCGTGGTGTCGAACCCGATATAGTCATATAGCGTCGTTGATAGCCCCAAGAACACATGATGGTCGCTCGTATTGAACATGTTCGATAAATCCAAGACTATCGTCCTGGGCAGCCCCCCCAGTCCGACAAACTGATTCTTGTTGTACACTTCTACCCAGCTCCCGTTGGCAGCTCTCACTTTTATCGTCTTGTATGATTGGTTGAACATGGTATCATTGTACGACCTGGCGGTCCTTCCGATGGTCATTATCAGCTTGACATTCGAGGTGTCGGTGAAATTCCCGAGGTCTATCGTCAAGTTGGATGGCGCTCCTTTCGATGCGTCGTATACTGGCGTCCAGTTGTCATCTTGCGACGATACATAAGGAAGGCAATCATGGTTATCCTCAGTCTTGCAGGACACTATCGGTTGGAGGGTCTTATTGACCGTGAAAAACTGGCTGAGGTTGGCGTATATTATCCCTGGGTACACATCGAAATCAGGTGAATGGTCTACTTCAGTCAGGTTCACGGCATCCACATAGCTTATCTCATCGTATTCCTCTGTCATCTGTATGCTGTAGGTCTGGTTGTCGGAGTTCGGAACTAATGCGCTTCCTGGAATCCGGGTATATTCATCGGGCATGACGGCATGCCCCCCTGTCGGTCTTTGCGTGGAGCCAATCCTACCCCCCCTCGATACATCGGTAAGGAAGGTGAATGCCGTGCCATTCCATGAGTAGGTGAAGGGGCACGATACTACTGGCGGGTTGTCGAAATTGTTGCCTGTTGTTTGCGAGATGTTGTTCCATGCTATTGTATTGTAATTCGACTGGTCGAGTGAAAATCCCATCGAGTTGGCGTTGAAATTGTTGTACAGGATGAAGTTGTTGTTCGAGTTGGTCAGGTACACGCCAGGGCCAATCGCAACTGAGGAGAAGTTGTTGTATTCGATGTAGTTGTTGTTCGACCCGGTCGGCGCGATGCCCTTTGTCAGATAGAAGACGGAGGAGGTGAAGTTGTTGTATTCGATAGCTGATGAGGATGTACCGAACAGACCGACGCCCTGACCCGAGCTTGCGAAGGTATTGTATTCGATAGAGAGGTTATTGCTTGTGAGTATTATCATTTGAACATTATTTGTTAAGAAGCTGTTATTCAGGATACTGGATGAATTGACCGATGCCCAATAGATGGCGTTAGAGTTGCCAGCGAATGTGTTGTTCGTTATGGATATTCCGCTTAAAACCCCAGATGGGGGGGATATGTAGATTCCGTAACCTCCGGATTTGATAGTGAGATTGCTGATATTGACGTTGTTGGTTGTTATATTGAATATCGCGGTTGCAGCGGTAGTTACATTGACACTGGAATTGCCGCCGTAGATATTCACCGATTTATTCACCACGTCGCTTTCCGTATAGGTACCGGTCCCGTTGGCGCATACGATTATCGTGTCGCCATCAGATGCACCGTTGATGCCTGCCTGGATTGTGGTGTAGTTGGCTGATGTCGCTCCGATGTTGCATGTTCCGGTTCCGATGACTCCGATTGTGGCTGCAAAGGCTGGTAGGGTGAGTATGGCAAAAAATAAGACTGCAAACGCCATCTTCTGCATTTCAAGGAATGACCGGTCAAGGTTTAAAAGACAGACGAAATCTCTCCCGTGCAGCAGGGCATCCGGTTATGATAAACCACGTCAGATTTTCTGGATCAAAAGGATAAAGGAAATGAAGAAAGGTTAGGATTTGAATCTGAACCTTATCCCTTTCTTCTTATACGCCGCCATCAGGCGGTTGATATCCCAATCCGTTTTCAATATCCATCCGAACATTTGGTCACCTGTTTTTCTTGCAAAACGAGGTATATCCGCGTTCTGCTGCTTGGGGGATATTGTCTATTGTAATAAGATTTATAAATATTTGTATGGTCCAGTGTGAAAAACGACAATAAACGGAAAAAAGAGCGTGGAATATCAACCAGGAAGGCTGCCATTCATGCAGAAGTTGCCCTGCGAATCGCAGAAATACCCCTCGCCGCAGCTCACGTATTCGTTCTTGACCTCGTCCCCGTAGCAGTAATACTCGACCATGGTGTAATCATCGCTGCAGTAATCGGTGTACGATGAGTTGCCTGATGTCGCGGTGCCTTGCTCGTAGATGTTTATGCCCCCATCGGTGTCGTTGCATTGGCTCTGGACGCACTTGCCCTCGAAGCACTTGAAGCCGTTCCCGCACGGCACTTGCTCCGATGTCGCGGTCCCGTCAGGGAGGCAGTAGTTCTTCGTGAGCGTGCCTTCATCGACGCACTTGTCGGTCTGGTCATATATGAGGGTTATCCCCTTCACGACGGTCGTCTTGCCTTGCGCGGTGGTGTCGTTTTCTGCGACCGTCGAGCTGCAGATGGGCACTTCCTTCTGGCATACGCCGTTGGTGCAGCCATAACCCGGATCGCACTCGTTGTTCTCGCTCGCCATCTTGCCGTCCTTGCAGAAATAATCCTTGACGACCGAGTACTCCACGCAGACGTCGCTGTAGTTCGACCCGTTATAGGTGACGACGCCATAGGCATGCATATCCGGAGCCGAAGGGCCGGAACACCCAGGAGGAGGGGTTACGTTTACGGGCTTGTTCTGCTCGATGCATTTGCCCCCATCGCACACGGAACCATTGCCGCATGGAACCGTGATATTCGCCTCGGTGCCGTTCACGCAGACGTATCTGATGATGCTGTCCGCATCCAGGCAAGAATCCGCCAATGTCATGTTCCCGATCGTGATGGAACCTGGGTTCTCGGTGCAGACGGCCGGGACGCATGCCCCTTCGTGGGCGATGCTCACGTTCGCGGCATCGCAGTCGTAGGTCTTCCCATCCGTGCCGCAGACCGGGCCGGAGCATGATGTCGCATTGGTCTGGTTGATCTGTGAGATGTTCGTCGTGGTGCTGTTTTGGATCGGCGCTTTGGAAGCGCACCCGCTAAGGACCAACGCGGCCAGTATGAAGAGTATGAAGCGTCTCATGGTCATTTCTTCAGCCTGAAATTAATAAAACGTTGCCTTTTTCGAACGATCGTCAACCCGGACGTTCACTTTTTTACCTTCCCGGATTTTATGTCGTCGAATCCTGTCCTTTTCCTCTTCTCGGCATAAGCCCATTCCATCAGGAATTTCAGGTTCGTGATGTCGGCGGCGTTGTACCTGACCAGTTTGTCCAGGGTCTTCGGGTTCCCGCTCTTCAGGTAAGATTGCCAGAGAAGGACAGCGCCGTAGCCGTTCATGCCTTTCAGGTCGTCTTCGCGCTCGAGGCCGAACTGGGCTTCTATCTTCTTCAGCCCACCGCGCACATCCAGAGAAGCGAGAAGGAAGCGCAGGTCTATGTGAATCGGGGGCACTTTTAGGCCTTGCATGCGGCTTTTGAGGAAGGGCACATCGAACATGGAGCCGTTGAACGTCACTATCAGATCGTATTTCGCGAGCTCTTGCTTGAAATCCGGAAGGTTCTTGTCGTATACGTACGATTTCACGTCCTTGCCATCGTACAGCCCCACCACGGTGACGTAATCGGTCTGAGGGGAGAGCCCAGTGGTCTCTATGTCCACGTAAGCCACCTTGCAAAAATGCGGGAAAGAGCGCCACATCTCGTCCCTTGGCAGGTGCTGGGAGAAGAAATAGGCGTCGGAGCATGTGAGCGCGGCTTTCGAGGACGCGATGCGCGAGGATACGCCCTTATGATATGGGGAGCTGCCGAAGCGCTCGAGGAAATCGTCCCAGCTCAGGATCCCGGCGGTCCAGAGCCTGCGCTCCCTCCGTGGCCCGTAATCGGGGAGATGTATGAACGTGTTCTCGAGCATGGATGGACTTTGCCGCCTAATTCTTATTAACCTACGCGCAATAGATGGATTATATGGTGAGGAAAGGAGGGGCGAGCCGCTCGAGGATGATCAAGTTCCATGCCCAGAAGGCGGAGAAGGCGCGCGGCAAGACGCAAGGCAAGCTAGGACGTTACTATAGCGGGTCCAGGGGCATGAACAAATGGCAGGACCTCTACGACCTGATACAGCGCTCCAATGTCATCGTCGAGATCGTGGATGCACGGGACGTGGATGGGACACGGGTGCTCACCGCAGAGAGATGGGCTGACAAAAAAAGCCTCCTCATAGTGGCCAACAAGGCGGATCTGCTGCACAAGGATGCGCCGCTGCCTAGAGGGGTGCTGGCCGTGAGCGCAAAGGACAAGGACCCCAAGGCCAGGGAAAGACTCCTTGATGCCATCATGGCGATCTCGCTCATCAGACCGGTCAAGGCGTTGTTCGTAGGATACCCCAATATCGGGAAAAGCTCGCTCATCAACATGCTCGCGAAACGCAGGGCGGCAAAAGTCTCTCCTATAGCAGGGACCACCAAAAGCGAGCAATGGGTGACCATCAACGAATCGCTCATGGTGACGGATTACCGCGGAGTCTATCCGGAGATGGAATCCAGGGCGGATCTTGTCAGGAAAGGCGCGCTCAATGTCCAATCGGATGCCGAATCATTCGCTTATGGCTTTGCGGATAAGATCCTCAAGAGCCAGAGGCTGCGCGAATGGCTTGAGAGCAGGTACAATCTTTCGCTAGGGGATGTCAAGACAGGAGAGGAAGTGCTCGCGGCCATAGCGAAGCGGCGCGGCTGGTTCATCAAAGGCGGGGAGCTCAATATCGCGGAAGCCGCTAGGAGCCTGGTGCGCGCGATGAAGGAAGCTCCTGAGATATGACATATTTATAAACTAATACACACATAATATATTTTGATGTCCATGCGCATGTTCCGAAAAACACCCCCACTTATGGCAGCTGATACCGGAGGGAAGTTCGGGGATAAACCTGACCCGGATCGGAAAAAAGCTGCGCCACGGCACTGCACCATTCTAGTGGTTGACGACGAGGATATGATGCGCAACATGACTGGCTCGATAATAGGAAGGATGGGCCACAGCGTCAAGACTGCAGGGAACGGCGCGGATGCCCTCGAGATTTTCAGGGCCGGTGGAATCGACCTCGTGATCACAGATATCGTGATGCCGGTCATGGATGGGATCGCGCTTCTCAGTGAAGTTAAAAAAATCGATCCGAATGCCAAAGTCATCTGTCAGTCAGGCAATCATGACACGGAGAGGGTTGACGCCCTCAAGGCTGCTGGAGCGTCCTGCATCCTGAATAAACCGTGTCCGCTGGCTGATTTCAAATCCGCAGTGACCGCGGCGCTAGATAGCTAAACCTTACAGAACCGATATAAATGCGGAGAGAGATAATCCAATCATGGTCCTCTCGTACCGCAAAGGCTCCCGCGCAGAGCACGAATTGATAGACTATTTCTCAGGCAAGGGATTCTGCGTCATCCGGGCGGCAGGAAGCGGAGTGAACTCGTTGTCCCCTGATATCCTCGTCTTCCGGAGGGGAGCGCAGATAGGTATAGAGGCCAAGGCCCATGAGAAAAAAAACCTCAACATAGACCGCGAGCAGTTCGACAACCTGAAGAGATGGGAGGATATAAGCGGCATAAACTGCTACATAGGCTGGAGACGCAGCCGCGAGCCGTGGTACTTCATCCCGTTATCCGTCTTCAAGGAGAGCGCGAAATCGTACGGGATAAACTGGGAGAACGGGAAGGCGCTCGGGAAAAAGCTCGAAGAGTTCGGCTAGCCGCTGGAGATATTATTTAAATCAAGATCGGGCACAAGCTATTTCATGGCATTCAACGAGTTCCGACCGAACCTCAAGGATCAAACGACCATGTTCGCTGATTTGAAAGCGAAGCTGAACGAGATCGGCCCCAATTTCGGAGCGTATCTCCAGAACGGGAATTTGGTCATCCCGGTATCGGACCTGCAAAGCGCGAGGGTCTCAGTCACCTTGGCCGCCGGAAGCGGTAAGAAGGTGGTCGGCATCAACCTGACGTTCTGATTATCTCTTTCATCCTATCGATCCGATAATTCGTGATCGGGACGCATTTCTCGATAGGCATCGCACCGTATCTCTTGAAGAGCACAGAGCCGGCGTAAGCTATCATCGCCCCGTTGTCGCGGTTGAATTCATCGGGTGCCACGCCGAACTTCACGCCGTCTTCATCGCACATGGATCCCAGCATATGCTGCAGCCTGCGGTTCTGGGCGACGCCGCCGCATACTATGAGCTCTTTCTTCCTGCTGAGGAACAACCCCCGTTCTGCGACTTCGCAAGTCATGGCGAAAGCGGTCTCCATGAGAGAGAACGCCACGTCGCGGTGCGGATGTGATTTGGCCGCCTTCTCTGCAGCGGTCTGGAGGCCAGAAAAGACCAGGTTCATGCCTTTCACGGAATAAGGGAGAGAGATATACTTCCCGCCTTCGGCGAGTTTGGAGAGCGCAGAGCCGTGCGCGTTCTCCATCTTGATAGCCCTTCCGAAGCTGTCGAAGAGATTCCCGATCCCCACATCGAGCGTCTCGCCTAGCACGCTGTAATAACCTTCCTTGCCCTGGAGCAGGAGCTGGCTATTGCCTCCTGAGAGATAGAGGACGAGCGGGCTCTTCATGCCGCACAGGTGCTCGCTGATTTTCACGTGGGCATAGCAGTGGTTGACCCCGATTATCGGCTTCCTGCATTTCAACGCGAGGTATTTTGCCGCCGCAACTCCTACAGAAAGCGGGGCTCCGATGCCCGGCCCCTGCGAGAATGCTATGAGATCGATGTCTTCCAGCCGCACCCCTGCATCCGAAACGCCCTTCTTCAGGACCTGGGAGAATAGATTCGCATGATGGTCAGCGAGTTTGCGCGGGATCAATCCTTCGCTGCCCGCATGGTGCATGTCTATGACATTCGAGAGCGGCTTCCCGTCCCGGACGATGCCTACGGAGAGTGTGTGCGCGGTGGATTCTATCCCGAGCGTTATCATGCATGCCCACCCATGAAGAGCATCACGGATATGGAAAGGAAGTTATACAGCAGGTGCACCACGATGCACGGGGTTATGCTCTTGGACCTCTTGAACACGATGCCTAAGACGAGCCCGATCGCAGCGACTCCGATTATCTCCACCACAGAGCCGTAGGCGACGTGCGACAAACCGAACAGGATCGCGGGTGCGACCACTCCGAAACGCGGGACCAGGAGCCCCCTGAAGAAAAGCTCCTCGCAAATCGGCGCGAGAAGCACCGCGAATATGAGCACGTACCAAGGGAGGTCGCTGACTTTCTCGTATATCTTGTATTGGTCATCGAACCCGAATGTCATGGACGCGATGCCGACGATGATGAGCAGCGCGAACATCGCGATGAAACCCGCGATGCTGTAGATGACGGTGGTGGAGAGCTTCCCGGGGAAGCCGAGCCCCTTCAGAGTGGAATCCAGATCATTTTTCCAGAGGAAGAAGAGGGCGATCGAGACGAGCCCGAGCTGTATCGCTCCGGAACCTATGACCAGCGAATTGGAGGATAATGCAGGGCAGAAAAGTATGCTCGTGCCCATGCACGATAATGTGGCTATGAAAAGAAAGATGGATATTAGCGCAAGCGCCAGAAAAAGACGTTTCATTTCTTCTCGAAATATCCGCACTTGCCGCAGGAGCGCCTGTCCTTGTGCTCAGCCAGCCTCACGCCGACTCCGCATTTGGGGCATGATTTGCCGGGCTTGTAGGGCTTGAATTTCTTCTCCTTCTTCTTCGGTGCAGGTGCTGCTTTTTTCTTGTCATCGGCCATGAGTATTCCTCCTTATTCTTTCTTCTTGGCTGGTGCCGGAGCTTTCTTCTTCTCCTCTTTCTGCATCAAGCCTTCTCGGATCTTGACATACTTCGGCTCCACGCTCATGAGGACTTCCTTGCTAGGATACACATAAGAGAGGACCTTGACGGATCGGGCACCGAAATTCGAGGTCACTTTCCTGATGACCATGAAATCTGGGTTCGCGGCTATCTTGCCCCCTATGGCCTGCTTGATCTCAGCGCGTTTCGGTGTCGCCGAATCGAACATGACTGTAGCTTCGACCTCCTTGCGGCCGAGCAGCTGGTTTTCCTTAGATGAAAGTATTTCGACGTTCATTTTACCCTCTCCATCTTCTTCCTACCCATCGCTTCGAGGACTTCCGCTTCCTTGCCGGAGGCGGCGTTCGCGACAAGCTCTTCCGGGACGTCTATGTCGTATGTCTCGTTCGTCCCTTTGTCCATGACCTGCGCGATGTTCCCTGAAATAGACAGGATGAGCACTTCTTTGCGCTCTATGATCGGTACCTCGACATCGGCATCTCCCGGAGTCAGAAGGGTCTTCTTCTGCTGGTCGAATACGCCGATGCCTGTGACCCTCATCTTGGCGGCTCCGTGCTTGCCGGGTTTCGAGGATTCCACCTCGACCACCTTGCACGGGATGTCTTCGATGAGGACGTATTTCCCTACCTTGAGTTCCTTTGCGATTGCGAATACCTTCTCTACCATTCATACACCTGGGGGTATAATTCGAAACAACTATACGTTATAAAACCTTAGGGTTTTTAAACATGGTTATGTTCGTCGACTCCCATGCCCACACATACGACTTGAAGAAAGGGTATGCCATCCCGCAGGATATTCTCCCGGTAGTTGTCGGATATTCCAATTCCTCCAACCGCAAGGCAGCGTTGGAAGCGAAGGCGCACGGCTGGCCGCTGGTCCTGGGGATAGCCCCGCAGACGGCGATACGCGAGGACTTGTCCCACCTCGATGAATGGGTCGCCTTCATAAAGGTACGCAACCTTTGTTCTTTTGTCCCACGACCTGTCAATCATCGGCACATAATCACGGGTTCCGCGCAACCCTTTGTCCAAAGATCTCCCGTATCAACGCCCCCTTGACCCCACCGGGTCGGGCGCCGGACCAATGGGAGCCGGTGCCGAGGACACGCCTCTTCAACCCTTGGCCTACTGGGGGGGCGGAGCTTAAACTAATAATTCCAATTAAATTACCTGGCGAAGGTGAAAATAAACAAGCGGGTGTTCAGCGCGTAGTCTGAGTCACAGCCTCGAAGAGTTTAAATGCCAATGCAAATTTGCAACGGACGTCGTCTGTTGACAAATATATTGACAGCTAATTAAACGCTTTGCAGTTTTTATTATGTCAGGTCGAGGTCAGTGGCCATTTTAGAATTTGGAATTTTTAGGAATTTGGTGTAAAAATATTTATATTCTTATATTCGAAAATTTATATTCTTACGAGAATTTTATGGGTAGGTTTATAGAATTTTGTCGCCAAGCGTTATTATACGAGCAATTTTTAGAAATAATCATTATTAGCCATACGTATGAATATTAAAAACTCGCTAAATGTGACAATTTGTCTTAATCGACATGTTTTGTATCAATTTTGTTTAATTCACTAGAAACTATAGATTATCAGGAAGAACTAGTGAATTAAACGAAATATGTTACATTCACAAATTACAATATGTCGATTTTATATGCGGTTATTAAAGTGTTTCCTTAAAAAAAATTGGCGGAAAAAGGGATAGAATTCGTTAAATGGCATTGGCATATAATGCTAAACCTAAATTACTCTTATCCTGCTCTAGCCCTGTAGTTAATTTACAGTAACCCTGGACTCACCTTAGCCCTTATACTTTATGCGACATGAACGAACCTTATCTAGAAAAACTCAAACGTACTTTCCTCCTTACTGTATGTCAACTTCGTCTCGATCGCTGACGACGCTACCCGCCCCCCGCCAATCATGGACCGCCACCACGGCATCATAATGTCGGGCACCGCCGGCCACACCCCCATGGACATCTACGACGCGACGGGGGGCGCGGCCGGCGGCCCCCCCGGGGGAGGCTCTTCGACCCCAGCGCGCCTCGCCTACACGTCGGAGAAGCATCCTCGGCGCACCCTCGACGCCGTGACGGTGCTGCGGAAGCACCGCGAGCTCTGCGATGTGGTGCTGGTGGTGGGTGCGAGGAAAATCTATGCGCACCGTGTGGTGTTGTCCGCATGCAGTCCGTACTTTCACGCGATGTTCACAAGCGAGCTGTGTGAGAGCAGGCAGAACGAGGTCACCATCCGCGATGTTGACGAGGTGAGAGCTGCTTTTAGCTAGTCTAGATAGCAGGCAGATCGAGGTCACCATCCGCGATGTTGACGAGGTGAGAGCTGCTTTTAGCTAGTCTAGACAGCAGGCAGAACGAGGTCACCATCCGCGATGTTGACGAGGTGAGAGCTGCTTTTAGCTAGTCTAGATAGCAGACAGAACGAGGTCACCATCCGCGATTGTTGACGAGGTGACAGCTGCTTTTAGCTAGTTTAGACAGCAGACAGAACGAGGTCACCATCCGCGATGTTGACGAGGTGAGAACTGCTTGCAGCTAGTCTAGACAGCAGGCAGAACGAGGTCACCATCCGCGATGTTGACAAGGTGAGAGCTGCTTTTAGCTAGTCTAGATAGCAGACAGAATGAGGTCACCAGCCGCGATAGTGGACGAGGTGAGAGCTGCTTTTAGTTAGTCTAGATAGCAGACAGAATGAGGTCACCATCCGCGATGTGGACGAGGTGAGAGCTGCTTTTAGCTAATACCGGTAATAATAATAGTAATATTGGGTTTAAGGTCCGTTTTCGTGTCCGGAGACGTCATCGGGGACCTAAACTAGCTAGCTAGT
>CAWDQD010000001.1:0-71376 GCA_963804385.1 uncultured Microcaldota archaeon | reverse complement strand
GCCAAGATAAAATCGGCGTCGGCGGCGTTTTTTTGCAATTTAAACATTTAAAGCAATTAAAGGGTGAAATAATAGACTTTTAAACCAATTTGTTCATTTAAAGTAAATAATCAATGTATACAGGGTGAGGCATAAAAAACAACCCCTAGGGTTTTCTCCATATCTTTGTCAAAATGCAATATTTTGATCTCTAGTTGAGCAGGTGCTCGAAGTGACCTCCTTCTGCCCGTACGCACGCCTGCAGCCTCTTCCGGAATGCCAGCACTGCCAGGTCGAGGGCGTCTTGCGGCAGTTCTTCCCAGATCGCCTCTAGCACTGTTTTGAGTTCAGCCTTGTTGGTCGGCTTGGGCGTGTAAGCCTTGTATTTCTCAAGCATCGCGCCCCAGACATGGTAGTCAAGCGGGTTGAGGTCTGGTGAGTTCGGCAGCCACTCGTCCTTCTTAATGAAGTCTGGATTGCGCTGACTGATCCATTCCTGCGCTAGCCGAGAGAAATGTACCGGTGCACCGTCTTGTTGAAAAATGTAGCCGTTTGGTAGCAAGCTGTCACAGTCTTCAATGAGGTTCGGAAGCAGATCATTGACGTAAAAGTCCGCGCTGACCTTGACCTTTTCTGGAACAAAATGAAGACGTCCCTTGCCTCCAAAGCAGATGCCTGCAGACACCATGACGTGCGCCGAGAACTTGGCATGCTGAACCAGCAGGCGACGTGCATCAACGTCTCGCTTTCTTCCTTCTGACCACACACGATTGTTCTGACTGTTGATCGGTGGATTGACGTAAAATATCTTCTCGTCAGTGAAAAAGACCGTCTTTGCCTTCGTTACCGTCAATCGTCGTAACAGTGCTTGGCTGCGTGTCAGTCGTTTCTGCTTGGTTGCGTCCGTTATGACTTGCACTGGCATGCGGTTGAATGACGAGAGATTAAGATCACGTTTTGCAATTCTTCTCACTGACCGTTCACTGATGCCAACCTCTGCTGCAACTTGACGTGTGCTTTTGCTCGTGCCTGGCTTGTCATCTTGTGAGCAGATCAGGTCGTGTACTTTGGTAATGTTATCTGCCGACCTTGCTGACTTTGGTCTGCCACTGCCTGTCTTTCTCTCAACCGCCGAACCCGTCGCATCTATCCGTCGACAAATTGTCTTGAGTGTCTCGATGCTCCAGTTTTTCATCGGATATGCTGACTTTATCGCTTTTGCGCCCATGCCTTGCTCCCGCAACGTTTGAATTCTCATCTTGTCATCGTGAGTTAGCTTCGCCATTTTGTCCCACTAGCGCATCAGGCTAAAACAATGGCCTGCACACTTCTGCTGAGCAAGGCCACAGCACGCGGTAGGCTGGTGACAGTACACTAGTACACAGTGTAGCTGCTATTACGTTGGCCTACTCACTACATGGTGTGCTAAAAAAATTGTGCCATTTTAACTGTTGGCTTAACTTTCAGGTTACATTCACTAATTAAGGTTATGGGTGGATCAAGCTTGGTTAAATCGATTTTTTGATTTTTTCGTAGAAACCTCACAACTTTTTTATTTCTCAATATTTATTAACCAAATTTAGAGGTTAGACGTCATATTATCTCCTCTACAAACCCTAGAAATATCTGCGCGAAATATTGCGTTTTGACGAAGATATGGAGAAAACCCTAGGGGGTTGTTTTTTTGCCGCACCCTGTATACATACTTGTTTGTTTCTTTTGACTCTGCCATCATAATTATTACAATGATTCCTTGACGAAATTAGTTCTGCATAGGCCGGTGTAAGAAACTCAAAAATCACTGAGGGCTGCAATAAGTTTGGAAGCCTAGAACATTCCTTACGTGACGTCATTGCTTCTATGGTAGGCCTGTTTCGCCGCTTTAGGCTATTGCAAGCAGGACTGGATGAAAGACATGCAGCTGCAGAGAGTTGCCATGTTTTGATCTTGGTCTATTTTTAGATGCCGAGAGCAGCAGCAGACCGCAGCAGACTAATACTAGTCTATGTAGCTAGCCCATAGATTTTATGACTCGCAGCCAACGTCAGATAATTTAGGCGGCAAAACAAAGTGTATCTTGGCAACTTGAAGTAAGAAACAAAAAAGTATTTTATCATTCTGAAACTTCGGCGGCGCGCCGATCAAAAATCGGCGGCGGCGGCGAGCGACAAATGTCGGCGGCGGCGCGGCGCGACCGGCGCAGGGCTCTACCACTAAGGACCCATGCACTAAACTTGTAATTGCAAACAGCCAGGGCATGGGCACTTATCACTGTCAAAGGCACAGTATTTTTAGCATCACTAATGGCTGATACTGGTGGGCTGACAATGGTACAGCTGGACCGGTTGGAACTGGATATGCTATTTCGGAATAGCTCAGAACCAGTTTTGCTGTACATGGGACGGTCTGAGCAGGGGAACAGATATAAAAGGGACAAGCTTTGGCACAGGATAAGCTCAGTCACACTTACACTTTCTGAATTGTTACAGTTGTATCCTAACCTTGAATTATTAAACTATTTTCACTGGGTTTCACATTTAGAGTTTAAGTGTTAGGCCAATCAAGCATTAGTAAATTAACCTAAATTGTTGAATAAAAGTATCGACCTGTTGAGTGTTTGTCTGTTCTTTCACACTTCAGGACTAGACCTACCTTGGATTAGGGTCTAGTCCTAGCATCATCTGTACTCTCACACTTCAGGGCTAGACCTACCCTGGAATAGGGTCTAGCCCTAGCATCGTCTGTGTGTCTCATACATTCGGGCAGAACCCACCCTGGATTAGGGTTCAACCCCAGCATAGTTAATCATTAACTCACGCGCACACTCTGGGCTAACATTAATTGTAGAACTAATCGCACAGGTAATTAGCCACTTAAGGCTAAGCCCACCCAGGATAGGGCTTGGCCGTAAGATAGGCAATTAAGTGAGTTGCTTGCTAGTTCCCTAGGTCCCAGGCCTCTGATTCTAGGCTGGCCCACGTAGGGGTTAGCCCTAGAATAGAATCATGGAATTTGAGGTAAGAAAACCAATTTAGGTCAGGTTTTGTAACACCCTTTCTTTCAGGGTGTGTACAGATTTTTTCACTACAGTATGTTTACTCCTTACTTGCTTACATCCCCCGACTCCAAATCCAGTATGAAGCATTGCATGGGTTAATGTGGTCCCAACAACGATCGTATAGTGTTATACCGTATAGTTATATCGTATAGTAATATCGCACCACGTACATTGCAGCATTATCTACAAATCATCCGTTCGCTTTTAACTTTTGTTTAAGGCAGACACGATATAGATCTATTGAAGCATTATTGTTCTCGTCAAAGACAGGCAGGCACATCCATAAGCATGCCCCATTTAACCCTAGCGAGCACAGATAAAACTGTGTGTTTGATTTCTAATACTGCTTTAGGTGTCATTTTTGCAGACTTGAATATAAAAGATTCTCTATTCTGAAAGTTTAAAAAAAAATTGAATTGAATTGATCTCAAATCTTTGGTATTTATTTGCTTATGTGCCTGAGCACGGTTTCGAGTGGAGCCTCTAGCAGTAACAAAGCGTTAATGAGATCATTATTCCTACAATCCATACCGCTTTAAATTGAGTTCTGATTCGAACACTAGACTCAAACCAACTACTACAGCAGCAAGAGCAACAAGCCCAACTACAACAGGAGCAACTACAACAAGCCCAACTATAACAGGAGCAACAACAACCAGGGCGCGATTTGTAGGGGGGGATGGGGGGGATTATCCCCGTCACTGGTTTGTTGCATCCCCCCCACTGGTGTGAGAAAATGCATCCCTGCCAGGGATGTTTTTTATCCCCCCCACTGGTCTTTTTTATCCTTGTATCCCCGGCAACAAAGTTGTTGCCCACCCCCCCCCCCCCGGTCGTCGGAACAAATCGCTCCCAGATCCCCGCCACTGGTATGGTTTATCCCCCCCACTGCTTTTTATTACACCATCCCTGGCGGGGATGTCTTTTGTCCCCCCCACTGGTCATTTTCTCTGTCCATCCCCCCCACTGGTCTGAGGAACAAATCGCGCCCTGGACAACAACAAGCCCAACTTCCTCAGGGCAACAACAACTCAAACTACTACAGGAACAACAGCGACAAGCCCGACTATTACAGAAACAGTGGGAAAACGGGGAAAACAGCGGTAGTGGTAGCGGGGAAAATAGTGATAGTGCACTACCACTATTTTCCACGCTACCATGGTGATCTAAGCTCTATTGATAATTATAGGCCTATCACTCTAAGCCCTATTATATCCAAAATCTTCGAGTCGTTACTGCTTGATAAGTACTCTACGTATATGTGTACAGATGACCTGCAGTTTGGTTTCAAAAAGGGTCTCGGTTGCAGAAATGCTATTTTTGCGCTGCGGCAATGTGTTGAATATTTTAATAATAGAAACAGTAATGTGTATATAGCCTCGCTTGATGCATCTAAGGCGTTTGACCGAGTTAATCATTATAAATTGTTTAATACACTGATTCGCGCGGGTCTTCCTTGTACTTTTGTTAGGATCATCATTAATTGGTATAGTAAGCTAGCAGTTGCCGTTCGATGGAATGGTTATGTGTCCTCACCTTTTTCCGTTCGTAGCGGGGTGCGGCAAGGCGGAATTTTGTCGCCAATCTTGTTTAATCTATATGTGAATGTCTTATTGTCTACCCTCAGGAGATTGGACATGGGTTGTCACGTACATAATATTTTTCTAGGATGTATTATGTACGCTGATGATCTGTTACTAGTTTCTGCGTCGGTTATTAATTTGGAGCGTATGCTAAATGTGTGTGGTGATATTGGCACCCATTTAGGTATCAATTTCAACTGTAAAAAATCGAATTGTATGTATATTGGACCTGTTAAATGTGATCATCCTAGTCCGATGCATATAAATAATGCTGACATTACGTGGACGGACCGTATCAGATATCTTGGTGTCACGCTTCTGAAACAGAAATATTTCTCAATTGACTTTGCTGATACTAGAAGGAAATTTTATTGTTCTGTTAACTCTATCCTAAGTAAATGCAAATATACCTCTGATCTAGTTAAACTGCAACTAATGGAATCTCACTGCTTACCAATCATTTTATACGCGATTGAAAGTGTTAACATGAAATTGTCTACTCTTAAAGATGTAAACTCGTGGTGGAATAGTGTGTACCGTAGGATCTTTGGTTACAATAAGTGGGAGTCGGTTAAACACTTGATCTGTCAATTAGGGCGTCTTGATATCATACATATTGTTAATATGCGTCGTCTCTTATTCGTCAAGGGTATGCGTGATTGCGGCAACAATGTAATTAATTCACTAATGTACTATTACTATGCTAGCCCCGAACTAAAAGTAGTTCAGGATCATTGCAACAATTGTATACATTTCTCAGTTGGCAAAATCAAAGCGTTGACCTATTTAGCTTTTCGTAACAGGTTTGGTTAACTTATTCTAACTAATTGCGACGTAATGTGCTTAGTCACCTGGTTATTGTTGATATTTTGCATATTTTCTTTTAGGCCTCTGCATATTTTCCTGTATATTTTCCTCGTATATTATTCGTTACTTCGGGGGGCCGCATGCGGCCCGCGGGCCGCCACTTTTGCACCCCGTAGTATTAGTAGATTAACTGTGTGGTCCATACTTAGATGTATAGTAATAGACTAAGTATTAGGCTATTATATTTGACTGTGCATGTATGCTGTAGTTCAATAGACTGAACGATTTTCGCGTCATTGAATTAGTTTAACTTTGTCTTCGGTGTAGGTGTTTAATTTAAATTTTTACATAGTTCGCTGTATCTTAACTAATTAGCTAGATACAAACATAATTTTTTGGCTATAGTCAGCTTTACCTGTGCGCTGTACACTCGTAATTTCTTTTGGACTCTTAGGTTATCGTACAACTTAGCTATATTATCTTTGTGTAAAACGTTTAGGTTTAAGCGTAAAACTGGTGCTATTGAATATATGTGTAGAATTTCTTTTAGGCCTCACTGCATATTTTCCTGTACTCTGTCTTCGGACGAATAAACGATATTATTATTATTATTATTATTATATGTAGGCCTAGGTTGCGACAGCACAACGGCTTACATTCAAATATTGATAACCAGTACATAGGCTGCATTGTGGTCGATCATACGTGTAGATCAATAAGGGGTGTTCAGATCATGCATTTTTCTATGCAATATTTATTAAATTTACGTAAGAGAGATTGCGTAGCCGAGTAGCTGTAGATTAACATATTAAACAGCTCTCTCCCTACAGTCCACACCAACTATGCTAAACGCCGCAAAACATTCACCTACATGGACATATACGTTATGTATATGTTACAGGGAATCTGTGAAATCAGTAAATGTTGACATTTCCTAAAATATTTAGTAAATGTTGACATTTCCTGTTTCACTCGGTAAATGTTGACATTTCCTAAAAATGTCAGAAAATACCAGCATTTCCTAAAAATTTTCACATATTTCTACACACATTTACTAAGTTTGATAATATGATTTAAATAATTGTCTAGATGAATAGATTGCAAAGTATCACTGCTTTTGACTGATGCAGTACATGAGTTGACCTACAGTACAGCGTCGGGTAACCTGGGACATTGGTCTTGTTCATTCTCTATTCATTACGGCACTATTGTGTATTGGCGTACTCTGATGGTAGGATGACAATTATCTGTTTGTGATCCTAGCTCGTAATAGCCCTACATGTACTGTGACTTCCAAGGACTCTGACCTTATCGGCCTAGTCAACTTTTGGCATATCACTGCACTGTGTATAATATTTATTAGTGTCTTGTAAATGAACTATGACAGTCGCGAAACTATGGAGGATAATTTAGACAGTGTAGAAGCTCAGTTCAAACATGAATTGTATAAGATTTATGATGCTACATGTAAAACAATCTTACTGAAGAAGGATCAATATTAGTCTCAGTATCATCAAGTTCTTCAGCTACGGTCACCGACGTCCTTCCACCAGGATCAAGCACCGCTACGGTCACAGACGTCCTTCCACCAGGATCAAGCACCGCTACGGTCACAGACGTCCTTCCACCAGGATCAAGCACCGCTACGGTCACAGACGTCGTTCCACCAGGGTCAAGCACCGCTACGGTCACAGACGTCCTTCCACCAGGATCCAGCACCGCTACGATCACCGAGGTCTTAGAGGAAAGTCATGAAAACATTCACGCACAAAGAAAACGCGCTCGCGAGTCACTGATACTGCAGGCTGAACGCATGGTAAAGCGCAGTAGAATTGAACATGCTGCAGGCAATACGGGCGATAATGTAACTGTTCCTATCCCACTTGTCGACAGAGGTAGAGGTGATCCACGGAATATTATGGGTATCATTGTAAATCGCGACATGAATGACATGTATCAAATTGCGGTTCGTGGGGGTATTCTGAAGGGGAAATATTCGAGAAATCAGTTCGATCTCTGTGCTCACAAACTTTTAACAGATCGGGATGTTGATCAGAACCAAGAGATTGCACTACGAAGTGCGGTTCAACATGAATCAAAGTGTGGCGGACAAGGTTTTGTGAAGTGCAACTGCTCTGG
This sequence comes from uncultured Microcaldota archaeon, assembly GCA_963804385.1. Classification (GTDB taxonomy): domain Archaea; phylum Micrarchaeota; class Micrarchaeia; order Anstonellales; family Bilamarchaeaceae; genus Bilamarchaeum. The sequence continues at coordinate 63,810 of CAWDQD010000001.1, read as the reverse complement.
ATCTAGCAGATGTCAATCAAACCGTTGCAAATGTTTTAAGGCAAAAGTTAAATGCAATAGCAGATGCCATTCAAGTCTCTCATGCGAAAATAAAACTTAGATAAAAACTTTTATTGACTATGACATTCGCATAAGAGCCGTGAACTATTGATAACTTTATGATGATTTTAAGATGATGATGATGATTTAAGATGATGATTTTAAGATGATTTTAAGTGAAACTTTGCAATCTATTCATCTAGACAATTATTTAAATCATATTATCAAACTTAGTAAATGTGTGTAGAAATATGTGAAAATTTTTAGGAAATGTTGGTATTTTCTGACATTTTTAGGAAATGTCAACATTTACCGAGTGAAACAGGAAATGTCAACATTTACTAAATATTTTAGGAAATGTTAACATTTACTGATTTCACAAATTTCCTGTACAGGTAAACAGGGAAGTGCAACAGCTAGACGTCAGGTTTGCTCGCAAGTCGCACTTCCCCTGTTATGTTACAGGGAATCTGTGAAATCAGTAAATGTTGACATTTCCTAAAATATTTAGTAAATGTTGACATTTCCTGTTTCACTCGGTAAATGTTGACATTTCCTAAAAATGTCAGAAAATACCAACATTTCCTAAAAATTTTCACATATTTCTACACACATTTACTAAGTTTGATAATATGATTTAAATAATTGTCTAGATGAATAGATTGCAAAGTATCACTGCTTTTGACTGATGCAGTACATGAGTTGACCTACAGTACAGCGTCGGGTAACCTGGGACATTGGTCTTGTTCATTCTCTATTCATTACGGCGCTATTGTGTATTGGCGTACTCTGATGGTAGGATGACAATTATCTGTTTGTGATCCTAGCTCGTAATAGCCCTACATGTACTGTGACTTCCAAGGACTCTGACCTTATCGGCCTAGTCAGACTTTTGGCATATCACTGCATGTGTATAATATTTATTAGTGTCTTGTAAATGAACTATGACAGTCGCGAAACTATGGAGGATAATTTAGACAGTGTAGAAGCTCAGTTCAAACATGAATTGTATAAGATTTATGATGCTACATGTAAAACAATCTTACTGAAGAAGGATCAATATTTTAGCCTCATTGAAGAGATAAAGTTGGCGAATACTGCAGCTTCGAAGAATCGTCGGCAGTACTACCTTCTGAGAGGATCCAGCACCGCTACGATCACCGAGGTCTTAGAGGAAAGTCATGAAAACATTCACGCACAAAGAAAACGCGCTCGCGAGTCACTGATACTGCAGGCTGAACGCATGGTAAAGCGCAGTAGAATTGAACATGCTGCAGGCAATACGGGCGATAATGTAACTGTTCCTATCCCACTTGTCGACAGAGGTAGAGGTGATCCACGGAATATTATGGGTATCATTGTAAATCGCGACATGAATGACATGTATCAAATTGCGGTTCGTGGGGGTATTCTGAAGGGGAAATATTCGAGAAATCAGTTCGATCTCTGTGCTCACAAACTTTTAACAGATCGGGATGTTGATCAGAACCAAGAGATTGCACTACGAAGTGCGGTTCAACATGAATCAAAGTGTGGCGGACAAGGTTTTGTGAAGTGCAACTGCTCTGGATCTAGCAGATGTCAATCAAACCGTTGCAAATGTTTTAAGGCAAAAGTTAAATGCAATAGCAGATGCCATTCAAGTCTCTCATGCGAAAATAAAACTTAGATAAAAACTTTTATTGACTATGACATTCGCATAAGAGCCGTGAACTATTGATAACTTTATGATGATTTTAAGATGATGATGATGATTTAAGATGATGATTTTAAGATGATTTTAAGTGAAACTTTGCAATCTATTCATCTAGACAATTATTTAAATCATATTATCAAACTTAGTAAATGTGTGTAGAAATATGTGAAAATTTTTAGGAAATGTTGGTATTTTCTGACATTTTTAGGAAATGTCAACATTTACCGAGTGAAACAGGAAATGTCAACATTTACTAAATATTTTAGGAAATGTCAACATTTACTGATTTCACAAATTTCCTGTAACATATATATATATATATATATATATATATATATACTATATATATATATATATATATATATATATATATATTATATATATATTAGTTAATATATTTGGGTATATATATATATATATATATACTATATATATATATATATATATATATGTATATAGTATATATATATATATATATATCCTACATTCTCATAAAAGAAAAATAAATCCCAAGTTAGCTGGATAAAGTACATACGATCGCCAACTCCCTTAAGGAAATTTGTCGCCAAAAGCTGGAATCTCAAGTAGAGCAAAAAGTTTCAGCCTTCAATTTATTCCATATTTAACTGCTCGATAAAATTATTATTGGGATGTTCGTAACGCCTATGCCTTTATTAAAATTCAACAAATGTTAAGACCATCTTATGAAGACTAACAATTTATGACGAACACAATTTTATAACACCTTACGACCGTTTCACATAATTTTTCTAAAATTTATCTTAGTATATGGTTAAAACAGGGGCAAGTTGCGGAGTGTTGTAGGTGAGAGATCATAAGATTGGAATACCAGGCGAGCCGTGGGGCTTAAAATGTGGCGACTTGGCTCTTGTGGACGGCGTCCAGATATTTTAATGAGCATCTAGGCACTTGTGTCCTCCACTTGATAGTCCGGGGCGCAGTAGCAACTAGCAGGCCTACCAAGTGATGTGCAAACGTCAATTAACAGGTTGCAATTTCTAACGCTCTGGTGCTTTCATTCTGAATCTTGCGTACGACCGTCTAAGACAATGTCATGTCACACGATGCGTCCAAGCGTCAACAATGTCACGTCACACGCTGCATCCAAGCGTCAACACGATGTCATGTCACACGATGTGTCCTTGACGGATCGTCTGTTATTGACCAAGGCGTTATAAATCGTTACATGTTGTGAAAGGCGAAAAAAGACGTTGGTGGTGAAACGAGAGGTGGGACATTAACTGGGATTGAATGCTGGGCGACGATGCGAGCGTGGGCATTATAGATGACATGTTCATGTAAGCAAATTCCTCATCAGATGTAACTAGAATCCTAATTCATATGGGAGCGGATTGAAAAGGCCTGGCAGCGCATAATCGGTATCAAGAGTAGATATTACGAAGGAGCGTCGTATCTCATTATTGGAGGGTCTCTGAGCAGCGCAGCGTAAGGCGGCTTGGTTGAAGATAAACAAAGCGATAAACAGTTACTAGCGAACAACAATTATTTTAGTGCTATCTAAACTAACAACTTCGATTGGTTGTTGTTGGCCATCTTCTACGATCATTTAACCAAACACTAGCACAACAGAAAATAAACAGAAAGTAACTTAATCAAACTCATGAATGCTATTTAACAACCATATGGCTTCTGACCAAGCTCTCCGGGGTGTCAAGCCGCAATAATCGAAAGTAGAGCACTGTCGTAGCCCTAAACATGCTCTACTGTTTGCTACAACAACAGCAAGGACATTATTATTATTATGCCCACTTGCTGCATTGAAGCATGGTTAATAATATTCTCTGTGTCCGATTTAGCCAAGATTTTATTCTCAGTTTATTGTCATTTTGAGCCTGTGCCCGACGATCTCATTATCTTAAGATTTGTCCTCAAGATTTAAATAATTAAATGAATAAATAAACTAAAAGAGAAGAAAATAAATGAAGTAAAACTTACAACAAGCACTAGGCGCTTTAGTTTAAATAAAATAAATAGTATATAAATAAAAACGTGAAAGTGGCGTTAAACTTATTATAATAATATTATTATTATTATTATTGTTATTATTATTATTATTATTTTAAATTTCAATTTAATTTCAAAATTTCAAAAATTTTAATAAGAGTTAACTAACCCGAGGTTATTTTGACTGTTACACAAAGAGTTAACTTTCGGTTTAACTCTTAACGGAGGTATAAAACCCACTATTAAAGGAAAAAGACCTTAAACTAAAAGAATAGAATAGAAAGTATTAGCATGTTGTATATTCTTCAACCACGACTTTAAAACTTATTTAGGTAAGTTAACTGCTAATTAGGGAATACAACAGTGCATCTTGTTTGTGTAGACTATAAAGTAAGACTGTATGACGCTAAAAACGGCAATGAGCACAAAATTCAGCCAACAAATCTAACCAGATTCTGCTGCAGAAGCAGCTCTTTGTCAAAGTTCCTGCCTTACAGATTCTTCTTCATCAGTTTAACGTCAGTTGTTCCAAACGGATATGTCCATGAATGCACGGTTAAATACTTTGCTCACCTGCTGCAAGTAACAAATAATGGGAGTATGGCGAGTTTTTAAAGACCAATGCCATTCCAAATCCAACTTACACTATTCGTCCGGAGGTAGGCCACCAGGCCGTTTAGCGTCGTACCCAGGACTAAGATTGATGACAACATTGTCGCAAACAACTATTACTTCGCAGAGGGATGAACGAAGCTGGGCACATATGACACACACGTCATGTCACCATGGTGTCATAAAGCTCGACAACTCTTAATGCAACAACTCTGATCCCGGTTGTTTCGTATGATGAATCTTCTAACCGATAGCGGAAAATTCAAATACGCCTACTCAGACAGTAAATCCCATTAAGCACAACGTGTTTCAGATGCGAAAAGCGCGTTGGCTGCTGGCTGATGCACCGGCCTGCCAGCCAATCACTGATCACCTGCTTAACCGTCCGACAATGAATGGTAAATTATGACTTTTAAAGGAAAGGACACTTTCCACGGTGGCGTGTGCTACCAAAACTCCCGTTGAAAGGCTACTATTTTTTTAGATAAAAGTGGGTTGCATAATAATATTTAGCCGTAATGAATCTATCGTTAGTTCTGGCATCACGGTAAATTACTGCTTCCAAAACACTAAATACTAGTACTGTATATAGCAAGTGCGTATAATGTCATTTCTCGCAGCTTGGTAAATTTGACCGAAAAAGTCGTAAGGATAATTCACAGGGTCGATAATGTCGTGTCGTTATTACTTGCAAATTTTTGAGTAAATCGTCGGATTTAAATGTTGTTGAATGGGCGCGTGCCATTTTGCCTTTGTGCTTTTTATTAACGCTTGACATTCGTGAGTTTTAAAGAACATTAACTATTGCTGATGAAAAATAAATTAAAGCAACACTATAATATTCATGTCACTGGCACAAACCGATCTTTAATGGCCGGTATTAACTAGGGCTGACTAGTTCATTCTATTACTAAGAATAACAATTATTGTCACTTCTGCGTGGGTGACATTTTCCTATTGGACCCTCAACATTGATGATAATAACTGCAGCGAGAATAGAAGATGCAGCCCATCTAGCATGGGCATCAGACTGTGAATATTTAGTTTGGAGCTTACAATCTAAAAATTAACTAGAAAAGCATGGAATAGCACGCTATTCCAAATAAGGCGCTCGCGATCGCAATTTCTGTGAGTTATATACGTCGTATAGCTTAGTGTAGCATATCGTTGGAAAGATCTTTTTGAGCTCTATAAAACATCCCTACTATGATAATATACAATTATGCAAGCTAGGGGTCGAAAATTGGCAAAAACATATTTTTAGTAAAAAATGTTGGCGGCCATTTTGCATTTTTGTGCGCATTGTGTGTATCCTGTACCATCGTGTAACATACCGTCAGAAAGGTCTTTTTGAGCTCTACAAAACATCCCTACTATAATAATATACAATTTGGCCATCTAGGGGTCGAAAATTAGCAAAAACATGTTTTCAGTCCAAAAATTTGGTGGCCATTTTGAATTTTGCTCGCATTATGTATGTCCTGTAGCTTTGCGTAACATACCGTTGGAAAGATCTTTTTGAGCTCTACAAAATATCCCTACTATGATAATATACAACTGTGCAACCTAGGGGACTTATAATGCATAGAATGACAAAAAAGTGAATTTTTTAAAATATTTTTGGGGTTTTTGACCCTCATGGGGCCATGCAACCCCCACTTTCCTGATTGAAAGTTGAAGCCCTAGCGAATATGAATGTAACGAGCTATTTCGGAAGACAATCGGCGGAAAAATGAGTGTTCTAGAGAGGATTGAATGATAACATTAAGTTTCGACTTCGAGGCATCATGGTGTCATGACTCATGACTTTTTCAACTTTTTTTGACGTTGCAAAATGCCAATATGTCCTGAGTGCGACGCTTTTTCAGATAAGCTCTATCTATTACGGTTTCGGAGGAGTAGTGGCAAGAAAATCGGCCCCAAAAGTGAGAGAAAAAAATAATTTAAAAATAATAAAAAGTGGAATGTGCAGACGAATTCAATAAGGCGCTTTCGCAGCTACGCTAGCTCGCGCCTTAATAAACTATTCTTCCAAAGATTTCCTTTGAGAATATCACATTCTTATTAGTCTGTGACAAGCATTGAAAGAGGTACCCTAACTGAATTTCAAGGAGTAATTTACTGTATTTACTTAACTATTCATTGTCAGACATGTTTCTGACAAATTTTTTTACTGTCAAGCCGATTATCCACAGCGTTTTTCTGACGCCAAAATCGCGTGGTGGACGATTAGCAATTGGCTGGCAAGCCTGTGCGGCGGCCTGCCAACCCACACAGGCCTGCCCTGCCAACCAATTCCCAATTGTCTGTCATGCGATTTTCTCATCAGAAAAACGCTGTGGATAACTAGCTTTAATGTCGGATTGACAGGGCGATGGTTAATACCCAAATAATGTCAACCTTAAAATTGAACCTCGCTACATACACCATCTAATATTGAGCACACATAGCAAGCCAAGTTTGTTATTACGCCCCGCTTTATTTAGATTTCAGTCAATAGCGACGGCAATAAACTTATAATCACGGTCAAGAACACTAAACAAGAGTGCAGGAAAGTACCACAAAGTCACGAAGGCGATCAAAAAAGTTTATACGAACATGTACAATATCAATCAATCATCATACTATTATTACTGATGTTAGTAACGTTGTCGATACTGTAAATAATAATAATATTAATAATATTAATAATAATAATATAATAATTAATATATATTATTATTATGCAGAGAGATGCACGACAAACTGAAAGTTACTTAGATGTCCAGAATCGTAAAGACTACCTGAACGTGCGAGAAAGATGCAAGTCCCTCGTTAACTCAAACGCAATTTTAATTATGCACAAAAACCATACACCGAGCACATATTGAACTATTCGACCATAAGTCATATGACCGATTTTACTCTTTACCGAAATCACATTTGTCACAGCAATACTGTAATCAGGATTATTATAATTCATGTTCATGATGACAAGATCTATACGCTGTCAACTGTCAGCAAAATAGACGTTAAGCCTAATAAGCGAATTATTATCGAGTTATTACGAATGAATCGGAAGCATCAGAACCACCATTCGTTTACGTATGTTTAGCGGTTTCTCCACTGGGTTTTCAAACGTTAAAAATCGCGTAGCGGACCATCGGTTTGCCAGCCGATTCCCGCTTCTCAAAAACGCTGTGGATAATGGGCTTTAGAAATGTTTAACAGATTAGAGCACACACGTCAGCAACACAAAATCGCACTATTCAATATTGCAACGCCAACGAAAAATTTAAACACTGTTTTGGAATTTGTCAGGGACCCGATCACAATTATGATATCTTAGCGTATATCAACAGACAAGCAATATTAACGTAACTTAACATAGAAATTAAAAAGTCACACTGTAGATGATCACTTACATGTAGCTATGCAATCAAGTGTACTTTTCAAGTAAAACCGATGCAAGGACGATTTGGTAGCTTGCATCAAAAAGACAATCAATCAATCAATGATAATGAGCCACTTAAACTAAATGAAGTTAATGTAATCAGCTGGCTAAAGTAACATTATCACCAGCGAACACCCGTTGCAGTAAAAGCTCGTGGCGGACGACTGGACACTTAGCTGGCAGGTCGCTGCGGTGGCCTGCCATGGAATTGACAATCGTCCGCCAAGCGATTTCTGCGCCAGATAAACGATGTGGATAATCGGTTTTAATGCTGGATTCACAGGGAAAGGGTTAACCGCGGCCGCGAAGAGTATAATACATCGGTTTACAATTATTCACACTTTCTGGCGTCATTGCGTGGTGTATCGGTATATTAAGTTTTCGGCCGAAGTCAGCAGGCAATCAGTGTTAGCGACTCAGCATGCTATTTAAAGCCGCCAAACAGCGTTGGTCAAAAATTAGCAACGTATTTTCGTTTCGCAAGACAAGTGTCTAATAAGATATGTTATAAAATATAGAGTATTAAGAAGACGAATTGGGAGAACAATTATTCCAATTACTGTAATTATTCTGGAAGCTACTCGTAAACTTGAATCCTTTTTGAATGAAAATTAATCCAAATTTGAAAAAAGTGCGTCTTTTTACCAATTTTCATATGAAAATAGCGTATGTTAACCACACATTCGTCATCGATTTTGCGACCCAGGAAACTAGTAGGAGCACTGTGGTGCAAATCTAAAAACTACTTTAAATAAAGTTAAATAAACAAATATATTGACCAGTAGTAAATCAACATGGCGACGACTTGCGTCTAAAGCTAACTATTGACAGCGTTGTGTAGACGAGAAAATCTCGTGGCGGACGATCAGCTATTGGTCAGTAGGCCGCTGCACCGATCTGCCAGCCAATCGCTAACAACCTACCACGCCTTTTCATTGTCAGAAAAGCGCTGTGTATAATATGCCTAGCTGGACCTTTAATTCTGGACAACAGCCTAATCACCACAACAATAGACAAATAAAAATAAACAAGCAGCAAATTACACATTCTGTACTCGACACATTATAAAGAATGAACATAGTCTCTATAAACGACTGCAGAAAACAGAAAATAATGCACAACGTAGGTGACAACATCGGTTTATCATTAAATTATTGATGAAATAATGTTCAAGACGTTTACAGAATCTAATACCATGTCTAAGGTGTCTAAAATGATATCTTGCATACGCACTACAGCACGATGCAGGCATTGCCGACGAGTCTTTTTGTATTTATTATGTCGACAATAAAAGATCTACTATGGATTAAAGAAACAACGATTATCGAAATAATAAAATGAGTTCTCCAGCACTAATGAATAAACGATTATTAAAGTGGGTTTTCCAGCACTGCAAAATTCAGATACGATGATATTGTCGACTAAATGATCTATTGAACAAGGATATAAATGCGTATTGAGTGTTCTAGTCGACAAATTGTCGTGCAAAATTGAATCGGACGTTGACAGTGGAAAACTTGCTAAAATACTAATGAATCACTAAATCACTAAAAATCACTAAGGCAGGAATTTATAAAGCTCGTCAGGGTTAGGTGTTTTATATAAGCTTTCCGTTGGCCTAGGAACGTTCCTTTGGCGATTCGTGCACTTTTATAGAATGCACTAATCGTCAAAGCAACGTTCCTAGGCCAGGATAAAGGAGCATTTGTAAATTCCTGCATAAGCAACACCTTACCGTCAAGAACGCCTATCAAATTCTGCATAAATCACTACTGATTTATCAGTGTCATCAGCGATGACCAATGAATTCAGAACGAGATCAAAAGATCACAAAAAAGCTTCAGCGAATGTCATTAAACTTTAATACCTGCGATTTGTTTAGGGTAATGAGAGCATAGCACGATGAGTGATGGCCATGTTTATCTGACAAAGGAATCGCCTGCATCGCTGTGACGAAGCCGGTAAGAAATAGCTACGTGCCAGATCATCTTCAAGCTATTTAGCCGCGTTTAATTAGCTACAGGCTAATAGTTTAGGTTAATCTAATTAGCATAGGCTAATCAATGAATAGAATTCAACAAAACATTGGCAAATAATTAACATTCAGTCATAAACAAGTTGCTTCAAATATTGTCAAATTAATTTTCAAAAACAATTTAATAAACTATTCAAACTACACACACATTTTAATTACAGAAATATTCTGCCATCACACGCTGCACAACTTGAAGACAATTTGGAACATGGAAGAATGAAAATTGGTTTTGTTTATGGGTTCGAAATGAAACAGAATCACAGTTAAGAATAAAAGCGCAGACGTTGTTCAAAAATCAAGTTGTTATCGACTAAAATACTCTTAAGCGGAGAATCCACTGCAAATTTCTGCTGCGAATGATTGACCATTGACTGCCTTTGATCAAGCCAACCTTGCAGCCAATAGGTATTGTTTGCTACACGAATTTTGTTCACAAATGTCGCAGTGGATGTGGCACTTTAGACTCACTGCAACGAACACTACTTCCATACGGTGATGCTTAAGAACACTCTTCCATCAAGTCAAGATGAACAAAAGACGACAGTCCTTAAACCCCATCATATTCACAGCATTTTTTGGCGTGGAAATCGCATGACATCAGCCACAAAATTTACCTCTCGTGTCAGAAAAACGCTTCTAATAATACGGTTTAAAGGCATATTTATAGAGGTCCACAAGAACCGTCCAAACTTTGATATAACTATGTAGAACCGCCTTCTACCGAAAAAGACTGCAACAAAATGTTGTTACCAAAAAACACTGCAACTACCCGCACTGCCGAGAGTTTTTTAAGGAAAAATGAAATTCTGCGGGACTGCGGGCCTTACAGCACTACGGAACCCTCATGTAACAAAAATTCTTACATATTTTTAACGTAAGCTGCATACTGCAGTGCCACAATTATTGACTTGCAGCTGTAGTCTATCATCTTGAGGTTTGCACGTCTTGCGCAACTACAGAATTCTTACTTTACACTCCGCAAAAGCTTATCCACAATTGCCCCAAGCTGCACAAGAGAGTTCATGTGGTCTTCTACACCGTGACTACAAAAATTGGGACCCCCTACATAAGCCATTATAACTTAAGAAACTTTCGACCAATTAAGGTGGTAATTGAAATGTGGTGGGCCTAGGAAGTAGGTTCAATTCTGGGAAAATTTTGACTTTGAATTATTTGCCGTTCACTTTCAGCCATTTCACAGATTTTTCGTAGTGAACAGCTGCACCGTCTAATACCAGAAATGGTGCAAAAGTCTGCTTAATGATTAAAAGCAAACCGCAAATAAATCAAAGTAAATATTTTCCGAGGATCGAAACTGCTACCTAGGCCCACTATATTTAAAGTTTCACCATAATTGGTCAAAAGCTTGATAAGTTATAACCATTCATTTAGGGGTTCCCGATTTTTGTAGCCACGGTGTATACACAAACCCTTAAGAGCGTTATCTGCGCAATATCCAATATCACAGTGTCCGCGTTAGAATATGATACCACCATGAAACTAGTGGAAGACTCAATAGATAATACTACTCCACTGATCAGCGGGAGATTCAATCCTATTAATCCCAAGAAGTAAATACATCGAAACCTCATCCACACGCATATCCACAACAGACATGACTTTCAAAGGACCAATGACTATTCGTTTCTGTTTCTCTATTTTCAATCATACTTGTAGATAATTAGCATATAATAGCATGATGATATACTAAGTTGTGTTTCACTTTATGGTACCGTAATAACATGTTCCTGGTGTTTTATCAAATATTGTAACTCGCACATCATTTTTTGGATATGACAACTGTTCTGTAGTTTATTTAAAATTTTTTTTCACTTAATTCACACTAAGCAGGTAACAAATCTAGGACGAATAAAAAATGCAATAAAGATGTAATTCTCATCGGTATTAAAGGGGAACCGTTTTTGCAAATTCGTCGGAAATTCAATTTAATGAAAACGAATTAATTTTTCAAAGGGCTTCTAAAGGGGCCTCTCTGGCACTGAAGGGAAAAGTTTATGCAAGCTGTGTGAGGAGTTGTATGTTGCATGGGAGTGAGACATGGCCGATGAGGGCTGAGCATGAGGCCAAGTTGGAGAGAACTGAGATGAGAATGATCAGGTGGATGTGCGGAGTCTCACTGCGAGAGAGGAAGACGAGTGCAGAGTTGAGAGAATGGATCGGTGTTGAGGCAGTAGGGGATGTCATGAGGAGAAATAGGCTGAGGTGGTTTGGGCACGTGGAACGGAGCTTGCAGGATGATTGGGTGAAGAAATGTGGTATGCTGGAGGTGGAGGGAAGGAAACCTAGAGGGAGACCAAAGAAGACGTGGATGGAGGTGGTGGTAGATGACATGAGGAGAATGGGTCTCACACGCAAAAGGGACGCACAAGATCGTGGAAGGTGGAGGATGGGAATTTGGGACAACCGGCCAACCCAGGTCAACCTGGATAACCCGGTTATTCTGGTTTCCTGGCGAATATTGCAATCGGCCTTGCCAGCGCGCACTTGCAGCTTGAAACCGGCAGGGCACCTTCAGCCGCAGATGTGGCGCGAGCCTTGGAGGACAGTGCCTCCTCCTTCAGCTCGATATACGCGGCGCAACCCACGATGAGGCAACTCGCTAACGAGGTAGCGCGCGACGTATTCTATGCCAATTCGCATTCCATACCCGTCTCGGAATTCATGGGTGTGAACCGGGCAGCCATAAAAGTTCCCAAGGAATTGCCGGAAGAACCGGAGAAACTCGCTGAAGTGCTCGGAGTTACCGGAAACATGGAACTCCTTATCGGGGCTGCAAGTGTGATGCAGGGCATCTGCAATAATGAGCCCAGCGTCACGAACGCCGTCGAGGCCATCCTATGCGCCAAGGAACTTCGCCAGACAGCGGACGCCGAAACACTGGCGACGGCATTCGCGTTGAATGATGTGGGCGCGGAACTCTTTGCCGGGGCCGGTACAATGCGGGCCGGGAATAAGATACAAGGTGGCACAGCCCGCAAGTACTTGGACATCCATTATCCCGGATTACACGCGGAAGCGGACGAGAAAGCCCTCTCGCGCATCTCAGAGCTCCTCGGCCTCGCTTATCCGGCATCGTTCTTCCGTTTCCATCCCAAAACAGGCTTCACGAGATTCACCGTAGACCTGACCGAGGAAGGCCAGCGCGTCGTCCTTCCGGATCCGCCTGGAAATGGCGGACGGGGCTCGATGGGCAAGTTCAATCCGTATGGAGTGGATTTCGCGGAGCTTTTCCAGAAGCATGGGCTTGAACCGGTTAACCCCCTGGCAGAAGGCCAGAAGGTGGCTGCCGCAAGGGGGAAAAGAACCGGATTTACGGAGTTCGTCGGATATGCAGCGCTTTTCGACGAGTATGCGACACACGGCCGGGCCGGCCTCAAGTTCGATGCGGAATCCGAGAGGCCGACTGGCTTCCTCAGCCCCGAGGAAGTCCTTGAGCGCGGATACGCCCTCTGCCTGGAGCACGCTTACCTGGTCCTTGCCCTCAACCAGGGCAGGCGGGTATTCGCATTCAAGGTGTTCCGCGATGAGGAGGACGGTCTGGTACCGCACATCTCAACAGGGGTCTTTTTTGAAGAGACGCCCATGGACATGGATATCATGATAAAAGCTGGAGCGACGCACCTCAAGCCGCGCATCCCATATTACCTTTTCGATCACGATCCGGAATTCCGGGACAGCCTTCTGAAGGAACTCGGAATGAAGGCACGCCATGGCACGAGATTCGCGCTTCTTGATTTCTCCATGGCCAATTTCGGCGCGCAATATGGCGAGATAAGGCCCATGTCAAGGGCAGAGGATCTTCTATCGGCATATTTCGTGAATCGCGGCGTTTACAAAATGCACAGGAAATTGGAGAAGGAAGCCCTTGCCGATTTCGAAACCGCCCTCAGGATAAACGAGGCGGATGAACTCGCGCGGAGCCATCTGGTCGCGTATTTCGCGGACATAGAACCGAATCGCCAGAAAGTCGTGGAGCTTACATCCGACTTTTCCCGCTTGGTGAATACCGAGGACCTGGTTTCGCGCGCTCTAGCAATGATCTCGCTCGGAAACACGGCCGATGCGCTCAAGGCTCTTCTGGCCGCCGTCCAGCTGTCTGAGAATGCGGTGAAGGCGCGCGCCCTGATAAGGCAGATGCTATCATAACGACGGGCAATACGCTTCCACTATCTTTCGGTCTCGCTCGTCTATTCCAGAAAGCCGCTTTTCGACTAATTTTTTCGGGTCGATATTGTAGATTTCCATTCCCATAGTCATTTTCGCTCCGCACCAAATATATATTTATGGTGGGGAACCGAAGAAAAACGCGATAGCCTCCAGAGGGATTTGAACCCCCGACCTACTCCTTACAAGAGAGTCGCTCTACCACTGAGCTATGGAGGCGGTGAGTCTATCTGGAAGGCATGGTTTTTATTGCATAGCGATTTCCGCGGCAATCGAGTTCGGCGATTACTCGGTGCCCGAAAATCGTTCGACGATTTCCGCGGAAATGAACCCTCTCAAAGTATATAAGCAAAGAAAAACACGAACACTGCTCGTTATAGATTTTCGAGCTGATTTGCATGGGAGTAATTCAGGTTGCCGGAAAAGAATATGGGAAATTTCTCAGTGAAATAAAACAGAGAATCGCGGCTTCCCAATACGCGGCATTAAGGGCAGTAAACAAGGAACTCGTTGAATTATATCTATACATCGGTCAAAGACTTGTAGAAAAACAGGAGTGGGGGGAATCAATTGTCGAAACGCTTTCTAAAGACCTGCAACAGACATATCCGGGTATAACTGGTTTCTCAACAAGGAACTTATGGAACATGAGAAATTTTTACATTCACTACAATGCAAATCCAAAACTGCAACCACTGGTTGCAGAAATCAGTTGGAGCAAAAACCTGATTATCCTTGAAAGATGCAAAGAAGAGCTAGAAAGAGAGTTCTATACAAAAATGACTAATAAATTCGGCTGGAGTAAGGCTATCCTAATCCATCAGATAGAAAACAAATCATATGAAAAATACCTTCTTAATCAGACCAGTTTCGATGGCAGTGTGCCTGCAAAATACAATGATCAGGCCAAGATAGCAGTAAAGGATGAATGCACTTTTGATTTTCTTGAACTCTCTGAAGAGCATTCAGAAAAAAAGCTTGAGGCTGCCTTGATTGGAAGGATAAACAGATTTCTGCTCGAAATGGGTGATAATTTTTGTTTCGTTGGAAGCCAATATCGGATTGAACTAGGCGACGAAGAGTATTTCATAGACCTTCTCCCATACCACAGAAAATTGAAGAGCTTGATTGCGATTGAACTCAAGGTCGGGAAATTCAAACCAGAATATGCAGGCAAGATGCAGTTCTACCTATCAGTGCTGAATGACAAGGTCAGGTTAGACAATGAAAACCCCTCGATAGGAATAATTATCTGCAAGGAAAAGAATCGGACTGTGGTGGAGTATGCGCTTAAAGACGTGAAGAATCCAATCGGCATTGCCACGTATAAGATTACTTCTTCCCTACCGAGAGATCTATCCGAATATCTACCTTCAAAAGAGAAAATCGTGGAGCGATTAGAGAAATTATAATAGAGTCCTGCGGTTGGTGATACCTCAATGAAAACCGGCTCCGTCGACCTCCCTCTACATCCTGGTAAATGCCCTGCCTGGCTCTTCCAGCGCATGAGACCGCTCTCGAAAGCGATAAGCGAGCTCATAATAGATGAGTACGGCACTCAACAACTGCTCAAGCGGCTCTCTGACCCGATGTTCTTCCAGTCGCTTGCATGTGCAATCGGTTTCGACTGGCACTCTTCGGGTACGACCACGACTGCATGCGGCGCTCTCAAGGAAGCGCTCACTGAAGATATGGGCATCGTCGCATGCGGCGGGAAAGGGAGAACCTCCAAGAAAACTCCAGACGAGATAGCAGCGCACTCCGACCATTTCAACATCTCGGAATCTAAAAGGAAATCTCTGCTAGAAGCCACCAAACTATCAGCTAAAGTCGACAGCTCGTGCGTACAGGATGGTTATGATCTTTATCATCATTCGTTTTTCATGGACGAGGAAGGCAACTGGGCAGTTGTGCAGCAGGGATTGAACAGCGAGAACAAGTATGCGAGAAGATACCACTGGCTCAGCACGGATAATTTCACCGAAGGCCCCCCGGAGAATATCGCAGGGATGGCGAAAGAAAACGGCGTGCTGAATCTCGTCAGCAGCGAGACCGGGGATGCCCGGCGCAATGCCGTGGATTTGGTCAATGACAATCCGTTGCGGCTGCGTAAGTATTTCACTGGCCAGACGACGCTCTTCGATTCCAATTACACTTTGCCCGAGCGGCACGAGATCCTGGACTGCGACATGTCCAAGAAGGACTGGGAAATGCTCGAGCGCGCGTACGAGCTGCAGCCCGCGAACTACAAAGAACTGGTCTCCATGAACGGCATGGGGAAAAAGAAGCTGCGGGCGCTCGCATTGGTGTCCAAGCTGATTTACGGAACAGAACTCGACTGGAAGGATCCGGTGAAATTTTCTTTCTCACATGGAGGCAAGGACGGAATCCCGTATCCAGTGGATCGAGAATCCTATGACCATACGATCCAATTCCTCCGGGATGCGATCGGTTCGGCCGAAATCGGTTCCGATGAAAAGAAAGCGGCGATGAGGCGGTTACAAACAATTTAATCCCTAACCTCGCATTCTTCCAAGCATGGATATAGAAACAAAGATCGAGCTCGTTACCCGGACCCCCGCAGAAGAGACTGTCACGGTAGAGGATCTGAGGAAGATATTCGAGAACTACGAGCACCCGAAGCACTACATCGGTTTCGAGATCTCAGGGAAAGTGCACCTGGGCACTGGCCTTTGCACAGCGCTCAAGCTCCGGGATTTCATGGCAGCCGGCATCAAACCGACCATCTTCCTCGCTGACTATCATTCTTACATAAACGGGAAGCTCGGAGGCGACATGGAGAAAATTCGCGAGGTCGCCAGAGGGTATTTCAAGCACTCATTCATATCGCTCGGCCTCGACGAATCCAAGGTCAACTATGTCCTCGCGAGCGACCTGTACGACAACGACTACTGGAAGCAGGTCCTGGGCATTGCCAAGGACACGACGATAAACCGCATGCTCCGCTGCATAACGATAATGGGCAGGAAGGAGACGGAATCGACTTCATCCGCGGTGGTCTTCTATCCGGCCATGCAGGCGGCGGACATCTTCATGCTCGACGTCCAGATCGCGCATGCAGGTATGGACCAGAGGAAAGTGCACATGCTCGCGCGAGAGCTCTCCCATTCCTACAAGAAGGATTTCGTGGCCGTCCACCATCATCTGCTCCCCGGTCTCCAAGGCGGGGCGAGGATGGACCCGAATGTCAGCAAGGAGGATCAGGTGCTCGAAGCCAAGATGAGCAAGAGCATTCCCGGGAGCGCCATATTCATCCATGATTCGGTGGAAGAGATCAATAGCAAGATAAAAAAGGCGCAATGCGCCGAGAAGACCGTGGAAGGCAACCCGATCATAGAGTACGCGCAATACCTGGTCATGCGCGACAAGGGTCTCAAGATAGAGCGCCCGGCGAAATTCGGCGGGGATATGGAAATAAAGGATATCGCGGAACTGAAATCGATCTATTCTGAAGGCAAGCTCCATCCGATGGACCTGAAGAACGCGGTCGCGAGGGAGCTGTGCGAGATCCTGAGGCCGAGCAGGGAATATTTCGAGAAGAACAAGGAATACCTGGAGCAGATATCCAGCAAGGATATCACACGCTAGATGCCGTCTCCGATAGGCGCATAGAACTGCAATCTGGGTACATTCTCCATCTTTATCTCAGCCACGGTGCCGTTCTCGGTATCGAAGCACCTGAAGTTCGCGAGGCTTGAGAGCAACGAGCAGATTATCACATTGAAGACGGAGTAATGGGTCACTATGGCGATTGTATTGCCCCTGTTCCTCTCTACGAGCTCCTCGAACTTCGGCAATGCCCTGGATTGTATCGCGAGCAGCGTCTCGCCCTTGGGTATCGGATGGTTCTGCGGGTCGTCATGCCAGCCTTGCCATGCCTTAGGGTACAGCTTCATGATCTCGTTTTCTGTCCTGCCGTCCCACTCGCCGCAGCGGTGCTCTATGAATTCCTCCACGGTCTCCACCTTGGCGCCCGAGTGCTGTGCGATCTCAGAGGCGGTCTGCATGGCTCTGGGAAACGGGCTGCTGTAGATGGCCGACAACCTTATCTTCCTGAAGAACGCGGCGAGTTTTTTTGCCTGCTGTTTTCCTTTCTCACTGAGCCCCTCATCCTGCTCTATCTTGCAATTGTACATCCTTTTGGTATTCGCGACGCTCTGGCAATGCCTGATTAGGTAAATAGTTGTCATGCATATCCGTTCCCTAGAAGTATTTTAAACCTCAAGAAGTTATGGGTAACCATGCCCGAAGAGCAAGCCAATCCAGACCAGATAAAACCTGCCCAGGAAACGAGACAGAAGATCGATATAGCCAAAAGCGCAGCGCAGATAATCCCGAAGACAGAGCCCAAGAAAGTATCAGACGTCCTCCAGTCCGTCCACATCGCGCTGGACGGCTACGACGATATATTCTCGGACTTCGACCCATCACCTTACGAGACCAGGATCCTCTCGGACGACTTCCTCAACGAGCTGCACAAGCATTATGTGGAGACCCCCAAAGGCGTATTCACCATCACATTCACATTGCCGCACGCATTCCGCTCCGAGAAGAAAGAGAATCTGATCAAGAAGCGCATAAAGGATTATTTCAAGGGCAGGCTCAAAGACTTGGACAAATCAATGAAAGACCGGCTGAATCGTGGAGGGGTCCGCGCTTTCATAGGGGTGGTCATATCGCTCGGCATGCTACTGACACCGGTCGACTGGCGCACATTCATCGCAGCGCTCATCTCCCCTCTGGTCTGGTACCTGATGTGGACCGGTTTCGAAGCGATATTCGACGTATCGAGGAAAATGCGCAAGAGGAAAGCGTTCCTGGACAAGTTCCTGAAAGCGGAATACGTGTTCAGGGACCAGGAGAGCGTGGTCGGGGAAGCGCTCGCGTCTTCGGAATCGAGCTACCGCTGATTCCGGTCAATCCCGCAAGAAACCAGAACGGATATTATGATGCGTAAATATATCCAATCCATGCACGGAAAACCCGTCCTGTTCGGTATCATCGCGCTCATAATATTGGCGGCATCCATGCCGGGTTGCACCTCGCCTCTGCCCCCGGTCCATAATACGACTCCTGGTTCCATTGGTGCCGTGGTCGAAGGCAACAACCTCTTCGCGATGGATCTTTATTCAAGGTACAAGGGGGAGCAGGGAAACGTATTCTTCTCACCATTCAGCATCTCCTCAGCGCTCGCCATGACATACGAAGGAGCGAATGGGCAGACCGCAACGGAGATGGCGTCCGTCTTGCACCTGCCCCAGAACGGCACTCTCAGGCGCGACGGCTATTACGGGCTGATAAACGAGATCAACGGGGATCGCGGATCTGTGCTCCGGACCGCGAACGCATTGTGGGTGCAGAACGATCAACCCTTCCTCGCTTCCTATCTGCAGGATGTCCAGGACAATTATGGCGGCGCAGCGACTCCGCTGGATTTCAAAAACGATCCAGACGGCTCGCGGTTGCAGATCAACAGCTGGGTCAAGGGCAAAACCGATGATCGGATACAGGACCTCCTGGCTCCAGGCATGATAACGCCCGGGACGAAGCTGGTGCTCACCAACGCGGTGTATTTCAAGGGATCGTGGGCCACGCAGTTCAACTCCAGCCTGACCAGCCAGGACGATTTCACGACCAGCCCGGGAACCGTGGAAAACGTGTCGATGATGCATTCCACGGACGAATACTCTTACATGGAGAACAGCCAGCTCCAGATGCTCGAGATGCCATATTCGGGGAATCTCTCGATGCTCATCCTTCTGCCCAGGAGCGAGGATCCGAGCGCGCTGGAAAGCTCGCTGAACCTGGATAATCTGGACGCATGGAAGGCCGGATTGCAGCTGCAGGAGGTACGGGTGTCTATCCCCAAATTCAAGTTCGAGACGGAATACCAGATGAGCGACACGTTGAAAGATATGGGGATGGTGCAGGCATTCTCGGATTCAGCTGATTTCTCGCTGATGACCGGTAAGAAGGGCCTGAAAATAGACCAGGTGGTGCACAAAGCCTTCGTGCAGGTGGACGAGAACGGCACCGAGGCCGCGGCAGCCACCGCGGTCGTGATGGTCGGGACGGCCATGGAGCAGAATCCTCAACCGAGCACGCCCGTGTTCAGGGCTGACCATCCGTTCATATTCATAATACAGCAGCAGGACACCGGGAACATCCTCTTCATGGGGCGGGTGTCCGATCCGAGCGTCGGATGAATTCATTTCAGGAAATTCTCAAGGATCCGCTCGCCATGCTCGGTGTGCCACACCTCAGGATGGAACTGGACGCTGAAAATCGGGAGTTTCTCATGCCGCATCGCTTCTATGCCGCACGTATCTGAGTGCGCGAGTTTTATGAATCCCTTCGGGAGATCCTTGGCCTCGTCGAAATGCGATACCCATGCGCGGAACGTCTTAGGGACGCCTTTGAATAATGAGTCCTCGTCATCTATCGTTATCTGGGAAAGGCCATATTCAGCGCTCGCTCCCTTGGCTACTTTCGCGCCCCATTTATACGCTATCATCTGGTGGCCGTAGCAGATGCCGAGCAGGGGCACGGAGAGTTCGAAATCGCGAACCCGTTCGCAGATAAGGGAGCATAGATTCGGAGGCTCGGAATAGACCGAGCTCGGGCCACCTGATAATATTATCTTGTCGATTTTTTTTGCAATCGCCGCATCCAGCTCTTTTTGATCGTGCTTCGCGTTGACGACCTCGGCTTCCAGGCCCATGTCGCGGCAGTTCCTCTTTATGAGGTGGGTGTACTGGGAGCCGTTGTCGATGATGAGGATCATATATCAGGATTTGTCTAATATCGTTTTATACTTGCCGATGCTCAAGGGTCGGTTCGATGCACGGCCGACTCGAGTTCCGCCGCCAATTCCGCATCGTGGAGTTTCATTCCTTCGAGTATAGCCTTTCTTTCTGGTCCCTCGCGGGCGATTATCGCTACAACTACCCCCTTGAAATATTTATTATGGATATACCTCTTGGGTTGCTCAGTATCGATTTCATCACGGCCATTCAATTGTTCATCGCTTAGACCATTGTCGTCCTGTTTGCGCGGGAGCCGTCTTCCTTCGTATCTTCCACGGATGTGTTTCATCGGGTGCTCCTTCTCTATCTGGCAGCTCGCGATTATCTTCGCGGCCGTTTCTGGCGGGCAACTCCTGTTCAGCAGTGCCATAAACTTTACTTTAAATTCCGCTTGCTCAATAAATATGACGAACGAATCCGGAGGCGTGCTAGTATTCTGCGCTAGAGCTTCTGCGATACGATTTTTATCTATACGATCTGCAAACCATTCCGGAGGTTCGGCCAAAAACCTGAGCACATCCTCGGGAGTGTGAGTATTACGCGCTGCGGCCTCTGAAGAGCGATGCCCTCTCATGCCTATTATAGATAATACCTGCGGATCCGCGGTTCTCCTGGCCAAAGCGGATCTCATAAAATCCGGGCCATGGAACTGCATCCAGGTCTTGGCTCGTTCATACCTGCTCTCTGCCGGTTTACCCGTCTGCCGCTTCCCATCCGCGAATGCCATCCCCCTCGTCCCGTCCATGCATCCTATAATGGTGTTAAATGGTTATAATCGTTCGTTTCTATGATTTTAGTAAAACCCATAATCTCATCCAAAACCGCCCGCGACCATGGCATTTTATAAACATTTCCATAATGAATCACCTTTACCGGATAGCCAGCATTACCGCTGGAATTCCTTTTGCGCGCTAAGGTGGTCCTGCTTGAAGAAAAAAAAGAAAGAGGAGACCTCTACAATAGACGTTTTATCGCATGATTTTGTCCCGGAGATGAAGGTGCTGGGCGAAGCCGAAAAGACGAAGCTTCTCCATAAGTACGGCATCGACGATACCCAGCTTCCAAAGATGCTCTTGAGCGATTCCTCAGCAGTGGCTTTGAAGGCGAAGGTCGGGGACATCATCAAAATAGAAAGGGACGACGGAACGGGGAAGTACCTGTCGTACCGTATAATCATAGAGGATTGAATCGTGAGTCATTTTTGTCTAGAATCCGTCCGACCAAACTTGGCCGGCTTTCGAGGTGTGAGTAATGGCTGAAAGTCTTATCGGGTCTTATTTCCGTGTGAATACGTTGGTCAACCAGCAGCTCCTGTCGTACAACAAATTCGTCGACATCGGGATCCAGCAGGTCATTGAGAGGATCGGCAAGATACAGACCAATGTCGAAGGATTCGAGCTCAAGCTCGGGAAGGTCAGGATCGAGCAGCCCAGGTATTACGAGGTCAAGGGTGGCTACCGCCAGATACTGCCGAACGAAGCGCGGCTCCGCAACCTGAGCTACTCGGCGCCGATATTCCTCGAGATAATCCCAGTCTTCAACGGCGTGGAGCGCCCGGTGTACAGCGACGTCTTCATCGGAGAGCTCCCGGTCATGCTCAAATCCAAGCTCTGCTACCTCTCGAACATGAGGCGCGACGAGCTGATATCGAACGGAGAGGATCCGGACGATGCAGGAGGATACTTCATAATCAACGGGAGCGAGCGCGTGCTCATCTCCATAGAGGACCTTGTCCCGAACAAGCTCATGGTCACCAAAGAGCGCAACGGCATAGTGGCCAAGATATTCTCGACGCACTATGGCTTCAGGGCCAGGTGCGTGGTGGACAGGAACCAGGATGGCGTATACACCGTGGAGTTTCCGTCAACGCCGGCCGGAGTACCGTTCGTACAGCTGCTCAGGGTGCTGGGCATGGAAGAGCCCGCGCAGCTGCTCGCTGGTTTCTCGCAGGAGAAGCACATCCGCAACGACGTGATACTCAACCTGGAAGCGGAGCAGTCCCATACCAGGGACGAGGCTGTCGATATGCTAAGCCGCAGGCTCTCGCCAGGGCAGCCTCCGGAGTTCCGCCTCAACAGGATGGAGAACCTCCTGGATAACTATCTCCTTCCCCACGTAGGCGTGACGAAGGCCGCGAGGGTCGACAAGGCCAAATACCTCATACGCATGGCAGAGCGTGCGACTAGGGTCGCTTACCGCGAGATCGCTCCGGACGACAAGGACCACTACGCGAACAAGCGCGTGAAGCTGGCCGGCGACATGATGGAAGAACTATTCCGCTACGCATTCCAGTTCCTGATAAAGGATCTCGTGTACCAGGCTTCGCGCGCTGATGCGAGAGGCCGCAGGCTCCAGGTCCACACCCTCATCCGCCAGGATGTCATGGGTGACAGGATCAAATACGCGATGGCCACAGGCAACTGGATCGCAGGGCAGACCGGCGTCTCGCAGCTGCTCGATCGTGTGAGCTATCTCTCCACGATATCGCACCTGAGGCGCGTCATCTCTCCGCTCAGCAAGAAACACCCGCACTTCAAGGCGCGTGACCTCCACGGGACTCACATCGGCAAGCTATGCCCGAACGAGACTCCGGAAGGGCCGAGCTGTTCCCTGGTGAAGAACCTGGCCATAATGGCAGAGGTCTCGATAGGGGTGGAAGAGGAAGAGATAGGCAGGATACTCAAAGCGTACGACGTTAAAGAGTGACATTTCTAGTGGTGAAAAAATGGCGATGAAACGCAGAAAAAGGAAGGCGGCTCCGGACAGGACGATCATATTCCTCAATGGCAGGACGGTAGGGACCCACCCAGACGGAAAGAGTCTGGCCAACCGGCTGCGCGAGAGGAGGCGCTCGAACGAGCTCAACAGCCAGGTCAATATATATTACAACGAAAGGCTCAACGAGCTCCACATCCTGACCGACAAGGGGAGGGTGAGGAGACCGTACATCGTAGTCGAGAGCGGGAAATCCCGCCTCCAGCCAGAGATCATGGCCAGGATAAGGAACAACGAGCTCAACTGGAACCATCTCGTGAAGATGGGCATCGTGGAATACCTGGACGCGCAGGAGGAGGAGAACTCGCTCATCGCGATAAAGGAGTCCGAGATAACCCCGGACCACACGCACCTCGAGGTGGATCCATCCAACATGTTCGGCGTGGTCGCAGGAGTGCTCCCGTACGCGCAGCACAACTCGTCCCCCCGTATCACCATGGCATGCGCCATGACCAAGCAGTCGCTCGGTATCTACTCAGCTAATTTCGGCACCCGCTACGACACCCGCGGCTATATAATGTACTATCCGCAGGAGCCGCTCGTCCAGACTCGCACGTACAAGGCGCTCAACCTGAGGGAGAAAGCCGCAGGGCAGAACTGCGTCGTCGCGCTCATGAGCTACCACGGCTACAACATGGCCGATGCCATAGTCGTGAACCGCTCGTCCATAGACCGCGGATTGCACCGCGTATCCATGTTCAAGACATACGAGACCGAAGAGAGGATGTACCCCGGAGGCCAGAAGGACAAGATCGAGCTTCCGACCCCCGAAGTCGTGGGATACCGCGGCGAGGAGGCGTACAAATACCTAGCAGAGGACGGCATCGTGATGCCGGAAAGCGAAGTGGACAGCAAGGATGTCCTCGTAGGCAAGACGTCGCCCCCGAGGTTCCTCGAGGAGATATCCGTCTTCGGCGCTGTCGAAGAGAAGAAACGCGAAAGCTCGCTCTCATTGAAATCAGGCGAGAAAGGCCGTGTGGACTCTGTGCTCATCACAGAAGGCCCGAGCGGCAACCGCCTGGTGAAAGTCCGCATCCGCGCGATCAAGACCCCCGAAGTCGGGGACAAGATCGCATCGAGGCACGGGCAGAAGGGAGTCATAGGCCTGCTGGTCCCGCAAGAGGACATGCCGTTCACGAAATCCGGCATAACCCCAGACCTGATCGTGAATCCGCATGCCATACCTTCCCGTATGACTGCGGGCCACCTGCTCGAGACATTGGGCGGAAAGGCAGGCTCGCTCGGCGGCCTCCTCATGGACGGCACCGCGTTCGGCGGCAACACCGAAGAGGAGTTCCAGGAGATACTCAAGAAGAACGGTTTCAACGAGCACGGGGAGGAGATGCTCTACGACGGGCTGACAGGCAAGATGATAAAATCGAAGATATTCATCGGCGTCGTCTATTATCAGAGGCTCCACCACCTGGTCTCGAACAAGATGCACGTGAGATCCCGTGGTCCGGTGCAGCTGCTCACGCACCAGCCGACAGAAGGCCGCGCCCGCGAAGGAGGCCTCAGGTTCGGAGAGATGGAACGTGACTGCCTCTTAGGTTACGGGGCGAGCATGCTCATCAAGGAGCGCCTCCTCGAAGAGAGCGACAAGACGGTCCAGCTGATATGCACCGAATGCGGTTCGGTCTCAACGCATGATTATGCGCGCAACCGCGACGTGTGCCCGATATGCCAGAGCGAGAATGTGGAATCGGTCGAGATAAGCTACGCATTCAAGCTGCTGCTGGACGAGATCAAATCGCTGAACATCTTCCCGAGGATTATACTGAAAGAAAAAGGCTAGATTCACGAGGTTATGCAACATGGTCGAAATAAACAAGGTCCTGGACAAGCTGAAGTTCTCGCTTTTCTCACCCGAGATGATCAGGAAGATGTCTGCCACGAAGATAATCGTGCCGGACACCTATGACGACGACGGCTATCCGATAGACGGCGGCCTAGTCGACACGCGCCTCGGTGTCGTGGATCCGGGCCTCCGCTGCAAGACCTGCGGCGGTACGGTCAAGGAATGCCCGGGCCATTTCGGTCACATAGACATGGTGCGCCCCGTCATGCACGTCGAATTCGCCAAGCACATATACTATATACTCAAATCGACCTGCCCCTCGTGCCACAAAGTGCTCGCCAGCAAGCCCGCGGTCAGGATCGAGGAGATCGAGAAGGTCGTGGAGAAGGTCGCTGAGGAAGATACGATAGTGAAACCTCCGGCGCCTAGCGAAGGCGAGAACGTGACCGATTCGCTCCTCAAGATCGCCAAGGAGGAGAAGGAGAAGGCATCAGCGGCCGCGGTGAAAGTCGAGGTCGAAGCCAAGAAGAAAAAGAAGGAGAAATCCTCGCGCAAGTGCCCTCACTGCGATTTCGAGCTCCCCGAGATAAAGCTACTCAAACCGACGACGATATTCCGGGACAAGGACATGATGCTCCCGACGGATATCCGCGACTGGCTCGCCTCATTGAACGACAGCGACCTGCGCTCGCTCGGTTTCGATCCATTATACTCGCGCCCGGAGTGGATGATAATGACTGTCCTTCCGGTCCCGCCGGTGAACGTCAGGCCTTCTATCACGCTGGAGACCGGTGAGAGGAGCGAAGACGACCTCACCCACAAGCTGGTCGATGTCATCAGGATCAACCAGAAGCTAGAGGCCAACATCAACGCGGGAGCGCCCCAGCTCATCATAGAGGACCTCTGGGAGCTTCTGCAATACCACGTCACGACGTATTTCGATAACGAGACCGCGAACATCCCGCCAGCGCGCCACCGATCCGGAAGGCCGCTCAAGACGCTCGCGCAGAGGTTGAAGGGCAAGGAAGGCCGCTTCAGGTACAACCTGTCAGGAAAGCGTGTCAACTTCTCGGCCCGTACGGTCATCTCACCTGATCCCAGGATAGACATGGACAAGGTGGGGATCCCGCAGAGCGTGGCAGAGGAGCTCACGGTCCCGATGCATGTCACCGAATGGAACCTCAACTACTGCAAGCAGCTCATACTCTCTCCGGTCTACCCCCGCGCCACCTACATCATAAGGACGGATGGCAGGAGGATAAAGGTCGGAGAGACGCCAGAGCTCGCTAAAGAGCAGCTCGATAACCTGAAAGTGGGCTACACGATAGAAAGGCAGATCGTCGACGGCGACATCTCGCTCTTCAACAGGCAGCCTTCGCTCCACCGCATCTCCATGATGGCGCACGTGGTGCAGGTGCTGCCGGGCAAGACGTTCAGGATAAACCCCGTCGTGGTCGCGCCATACAACGCGGACTTCGATGGGGACGAGATGAACCTCCACATACTCCAGACCGAGGAGGCGCAATCAGAGGCCAGGCACCTCATGAAGGTCGAAGGCCAGCTTCTGTCCCCCAGGCATGGGCACGCGCTCATCAAGCCGCAGGAGGACCACGTGTCGGGGCTCTACTTCCTCACAAAGGACGATTCGTTTTTCACTAGAAGCGAAGCGGCGAACCTCATGTATCTCATCGGGATAACCGAGCTTCCGGCCGCGGACGGCCCCAACGGGACGTTCTCCGGAAAGCACCTCTTCTCGCAGCTGCTGCCAGACGATCTGAGCGTGAAGGTGTCATCCAAGCTCGGCGAGGAGATCGTGATAAAGAACGGCAAGCTGATCAAGGGGGCCGTCGAGAGCAAGGCGATGGAAGGCGAACTGCTCGAGCGGCTGTTCATCAACCACGGACCGGAATTCACGAAGCAGTTCCTGGACCGGGCCACGCGGCTTGCCCTGGAAGCGATCTCCCTCTACGGCCTCTCCGTGTCGCTCAAGGATTATTCCCTCTCCCCGAAAGGCGAAGAGAAGGTCAAGGAGATCACGGACAGGATGGACCGCGAGATAGACAACCTCATCATGCAATTCAAGAACCGCTCGCTCGAGCGCGCTCCCGGCATGAGCCTGAAAGAGACGCTTGAAGGCATGATCATGGAGATAACCTCGAGGACCCGTGAGGACGCGGGCAAACTGGTCGAGACCGACCTGGGTTCCACGAACCCGTCCATCATCATGGCCAAGATCGGCGCGCGTGGCAGCCTGCTGAACGCCATCCAGATGTCCGCACTCGTCGCGCAGCAGACTGTGCGCAGCAAGAGGATCACACGTGGTTACAAGAGGAGGATACTCCCGTATTTCAAGCCCGGCATGATAACCGGAGCCGCGCGCGGCTTCGTGTACTCGTCGTTCCACACGGGGCTCACCCCGTATGAATTCTTCAACCACGCGATGGGCGGCCGTGAAGCGCTGGTCAACACGGCCATCCGTACGGCGCGTTCGGGTTACATGCAACGCAGGCTGATAAACGCGCTCCAGGACCTAGTGGTCATGGACGACTTCACTGTCAGGAACGCTGACATGAGCATAATACAATTCATCTACGGAGGCGACGGTAAGGATCCGATGTATTCCTCCACAGCCAGCCTCGCGGATGAAGCGAAACAGGATGATGTCGATACTGCATAAGGTGAACCGATGAAAGCATACAAACGTCCGAGTGTCAAGATTGCACCATTTGAAGCGGTCGGCGTCGTCTGTGCCCAGAGCATAGGCGAGCCTGGTACGCAGATGACCATGCGTACGTTCCACTACGCGGGTGTCGCGGAGCATGTGCCTACGGGATTGCCCAGGCTCATCGAGATAGTGGATGCGAAGAAGGAGCCCAAGAAGCCCATCATCGACATCTACCTGAAATCATCCTACGGCCGCAGCCGCGGCGAAGCCGAGAAGGTGGCCAAGGAGCTCGCCAGCGTCTTCGTCTCCGATGTCGCTTACGTCGAGGACGATCTCGAGAACCTCGTGATAAGGGTGATATTCAACGAGAAGGATGGCAAGGCCCAAGGCATAACGTTCGCCATGCTGAAGAAGGCGCTCGAGCCCTTCAGCACCGATCTGAAAGTGGACGAGAACACGGTCATAATCAAGCCGGCCAAGGATGTCAAGGAGACCAAAGCGCCGAAAGAAGGCGAGAAGAAGCCGGAGAAGAAGCCGCTGACGGCCAAGGCAGTCAGGAAGCTCTCGCAGAAAGTGAGCTCGGCCATAGTCCGCGGGGTGAAAGGCATCTCGAGGGCTGTCGTCATCAAGGGAGACGACGAGTTCTTCGTGCGGGCAGGCGGATTCAACATCGTGGGCGCCAGCGAGCACTCGGCTGTCGACATGACGCGCATCTACACCAACAACATAAAGGAGATAGAGCGCGTCTATGGGATCGAGGCCGCACGCAACGCGATAGTGAAGGAGATAAAAGACGTCATGGACATGCAGAAGCTCTATGTGGACATACGCCACATCATGCTCATCGCGGATGCGATGACCTATGGCGGCATGGTGAAATCCATAGGACGGCACGGGCTCTCCGGCGAGAAGGTCGGCGTCCTAGGAAGGGCGGCTTTCGAAGAGACGATCAAGCACCTCATAAACGCCAGCGCTTTCTCCGAAGAGGAGAAGCTCATCGGCGTGACAGAGAACATCATAGTCGGACAGACGGTCCCGGTGGGGACAGGGAAGATAAAACTGGTCATGAAGACCAAGAAGAAATGATTGGTGAGATACATGGCAGATGCTACTGAAGAAATAGAAGAGAAGGAAGTCGAGACCGCGGAAGTAGAGAACGCGGAAGCCGAGACTGTTGAAAAACCTGCGAAAGAGAAGAAGCAGAAGAAGGTCGTCCGGAGAAGGAAGACCAAGAAGGAGAGGGAGAACCCGCTCACGATGGCAGTCCGGCTCGCGGTAGAAAGCGGCAAGGTTGATTTCGGCGGAAGAGCCGGCATAAGCTCGACCGACCCGAAGCTGTTCATAGT
Source organism: uncultured Microcaldota archaeon (assembly GCA_963804385.1). Taxonomy (GTDB): domain Archaea; phylum Micrarchaeota; class Micrarchaeia; order Anstonellales; family Bilamarchaeaceae; genus Bilamarchaeum. Next base: position 34,413 of record CAWDQD010000001.1, on the reverse strand, counting down.
CGCGAACAACGCGCCAGGGGACATAAAAGCGAAGATCGAATCTCGCTCCAAGACATCCAACGTCCCGCTGATACAATTCGAGGGCAGCTCGATGGAGCTCGGGTCCGTGTGCGGAAAACCGTTCCCGGTGTCCGTGCTATCCGTCTTCGAAGAGGGCTCCTCGAACATCCTCGAGCTCGCGAAGAAGAAATGATATTTTTATTTTTATGATGATTTTTATGGTTGAACTTACCGGAGACGACCTGAGCATGTTCTCGAATTTCGAGAGCATAACGCATGTGATGCCATCAGATTACCTGAACACCGAATCCTCGATCATCTTCCTGGTGAGCGCCGATTCCCTCGGAAAGGCGATAGGGAAGAAAGCGGCGAACATCGAGCGGCTGAAAGTGATATTCCGCAAACGGGTGATAATCGTCGCGGACAGCGACGACCCCGAGCTGTTCGTGCGGAATTTCTTCGGCAACATCCAGATATTCAACACGGAGATCCGCGACGTGATGGGCGAGAAATTCATCCTGCTCACGATAGACGAGAAGGACCGCGGCATCGCGATAGGCCGCGACGGCGAGAGGATAAAGGCGGCGAAAGTATTTTTGAAGAAGAAGTTCAACGCGACCGTCCAACTGAAGACGAGACGCCAAGCCATCTGATTTTATCGAATTCATCTTCTATTTTGCCAACGCGCCCAGTCTTTCAATGTTTTTACCTTTCCGCTAAGCACCGCATCGTAGATGTCTGTGCTCCTGAAGTCCTTGCGATACTCACTGCGTTTGCATAACTCCATTTTCAGCTTCAAGATTGTTTCGCGGGTTTTCGGCGTGAGTTTTTTCATCAGAACCCGCCCTGGCCTTGTTATCCTTGCCACCTCTCTCTCATCCGCTACCAGTATGTCTATTTTCCAGAGCTTTCTTTTGTGCAGTAGCTCCAAAATCCAGAACATACCCCTAGGATTTCTCGGCGTTTTCAGTACGAACTCATTCCGGTAGTACATCGTCGCCAGCCCTTTGATTTTGGCGAGTTCGTTCCCGAGTTTCATCATCGAATCAGGAGTCGGCCTAACCGATAAACACAAATCAATATCTCTCCATGTCATTAAATCGTAATAATAGCTCCCCGTTAGTTTAACTTTTCCGAAGCGTCCGATTATCCCGAGTAATTTCGAACTGGCAAGGACAGTATCAGCTTCTTTTTTGATTTCGACCGATTCACGAAGATATTTTTTCATTTTACGACCTTCCTTATTCGCTATTATGTTTCCCTTCTTTATAGTTCCACCGCACTTCTCCCAGCATGCTTTTTATTCCATCTCGTACCCAATAATAATCGGTACCTGCGCAATGGCCTCCGGAGCCTCGAGCGATGACGGTAAGGTTGAACACGCAGGTATCAACGTTTCCTCACGTCTATCGCGCTTCCGGGCTTGATTTTTTCCGCGTTCTTGACGAGTTCCAGAACCTCTTTCGCCACGTCCTCAGGCTTGAAATCCGCAGGCTCTCCGGGGTATAGCGAATGGTACATCTCCGTCTCTGTCGCTCCCGGGCAGATGGCGTACACCCGCAAACCCTTCTTCTCCACCTCTTTGGCGAGGGATTCGGTGAAGCCTATCACCCCGAATTTGGTCGCGCAATATACCGCGAGGCCCGGGAATCCCGTCTTCCCAGCCACGGAAGAGATATTCACCACCATCCCGCTTTTCCTCTCCATCATCTTCGGAAGGAATGCTCCCGTGCAGAACATGAGGCCGAGAAGATTTACTTGCACCATGGCTTCGATCTCCTCATCGGTGTCATGGATGAAATTCTTTCCTGTCGCGACACCAGCGTTATTGATTAGGATGTCCGGCACGCCTGCCTGCTCTGTCGCATCCTTGGCGAGCTTCCTTATCTGCTCCTTGTCGGTCAGGTCGCAGACGAAACCCCACGCCTTCGCCCCCAGCCCCTCAATCCTTTTCACCTGGCCTGAGATGGCCCTCTTATTCCTGGCCGCTATCACGATGTCATACCCTTCGAGCGCGAGCTTCTCCGAAATCGCCCTGCCTATCCCCCTGTCCCCGCCGGTCACAATCGCTAATGCCATAATCACACCTTTCTCAGTTCAGCTTCACGCTCAGGCCGGCTGCCAAAGACAGCTCTGATGATTTGAAGCTTAAAGTATATCCCCTCGCTGTGATGCTGACGGAATTGGATATCGCCAACTCAGCGTTGATGAGCAACCCTGCTTCTCGTTCCGGAGCCATCAAAGCAAGAGGACTGGCCTCAGCATTGACCCTCCCCCTTTCATATGAAAACGTAGGGTAGGCCATGGTATATCCCTTTCCATCTGTGCCTTTGCCTCCTTCGAGCCCCGGGCTCAAGGAGAAACCCTCGCCAAGATCGAATGAATAAGAGACCGAGCCTCCTCCCGCGATCTCCATGAACCTGTCTCGGAAGATTTTCAGGCCGATGGAGCCAATCTCGAGCGTGGCATTGCCGGTGACATCCGCTTCTTTGGGCATGAAAACCGCTCCTGCGGAAAAATCGTACGAATAGCCGTTCCCTTCCATCTGATGGCGGAGGGAAACCGTCGCGGCCCGGGTGCCTGAGATGGACGCGGCCTCCGCCCTGGCGCTGGTCGTCCTCTCGACCTTGCGCGGCACGATCTCCGCGAGGCTCTTCTCCACTTTCGATGCGAGGTCCGGATCGCGCTCTTTTATCGTAGCGACGAGCGCTTTGGGGAATGGCGCGTTGCTCATCTTCGCAGCCACGCTGTCTGTGAAAGCAGGAAGATCGGCGAATCTCGTTTTTATGGCGTCTTTGGTGCCCTGCGGAAGCGCCTCCATCTCTTTCACGGCGTTTCTTCTCTCCGCAGGTTCGGCCATACGCATGTTTCTTGAGGGAAATTTATTAATTGCCTTGGTCATTCCCTGTCGAACCATCTGAGGCTTATCTCGCTCACCGTGATGTCTTTCCTCTTGATCAGGTGGTCTGCATCAGTCCCCTCGTCTATCTCTTTCTCCACGCCGCTTATCCAATAGTACGGCGCTCCTGAAGGATCCAGCCTTTTCTCTATCTTCGTGGTGTATCTCTCCCTCTGGAGCCTGTTCGTGTTGACCACCATCGCATCCGCAGGATCCTCCGGCATGTTGACCGAGAAAAAATTCTCCTTGTCGAGTTTCGGCAGCAACGCCCTGATGATCTCGGCCATGCGCAAGGTTATGGCCTCGCGGTCGCCCCACGCGCTCTTCTCATGGTAGTTGTGGCCTTTCTTCCTTATGGAGAACGCGATCGCGGGGATCCCTTCGAGCACGGACTGCCAGCAGGCGCCGAGAGTCCCGGAGCCAAACATAGACCCCACTCCAGTATTGTCTCCCCAGTTCATCCCGGAGAGCACGAGGTCCGGTTTCTGGTACTGCCCGGAATGGAGGTAGAACATCACGCAATCGGAGGGGGTGCCATTCATGGCGTCCACATGCGCGTCCACCTTGCGCATCCTGAGCGGCTTATGCAAGGTCAGCGCGCCGGAAACCGCGCTCCGCTGCTTGTCCGGAATGACCGCATGGGCTTCGCCGAAACCGCCGGCCACGTCCAGGAGCATCCTGAGGCCTTCGCAATCGCCATCGTCGTTCGTGACGAGGATGTTGAGCCTCCTTATGCGGAGCTTGTCCGTCAATTTTTCATGAGCTTCCTTCTGTCCTTCATCCATGCAATCACGGCATCAATCTGACCCGGTCTCTCGGGAACAGCATGCATTCGCGTATGTTCTCCTGGCTGCACATCTTCATCACGAGCCTTTCCAGCCCGATGGACCATCCCGCGTGCGGCGGGGCGCCCATCCTGAAGGCGTTGATGTAGAACTCGAAGTTATACGGGTCCAGGCCGCGCTTCTTCAGCTGCTCTTCCAGCAGCGCTGGGAGATGGATCCTCTTAGCCCCGCTCGAGATCTCGAGCCCGCGGTACATCAGGTCGAAGGCGTGGCAGATCTCCGGATTCTTCTCGTCCGGCATGGAATAGAACGCCCGGACCTGCGTGGGCCAGTCATAGATGAAATACAATTCATCGCCGAGTATCTCATGGAGCTTCTTCTCGGCCTCCTTCGTGAAATCCCACCCGTGCTTCATCTCGAAATTATTGGCGTTGAGCTTCTCCACGAGCTCGGTGTAGCTGTATTTCGGGACCTTGTCCGGGACCTTGAGCTCGCCGAACGTCTTGTCTATCTCGTCTCCGAGCTCCTTCTTCACGCTGCGCAATATATGGAGCGTGACCTGCTCCAGGATATCCATCGCATCGTTGTGGTCGGCGAAACCCATCTCGATATCCATCTGGGTTATCTCATTGAGGTGCGTGGTCGTGTTGTGCTTCTCCGCCCGGAACACCGGGACGCACATCATCACGCGATCCAGCCCTCCGATGACCGACATCTGCTTGTAGAGCTGCGGGGACTGGACGAGGTACGCGGTGTTCTCGAAATACTGGAGGGAGAACACGTCCGCGCCGCCTTCGGTCGCGGCTCCTGTTATGGCCGAAGGATGGATCTCCAGGAACCTGAGCTCGCGCAATTTCTCCCGGAAAGCCGTTACCGCGACGGACTTGGTCTTGAAGATGAGCGTCGATTCCTTCCTGCGCAGGTCTATGTAGCGGTTGTCCAGGCGTATGTCCAGCTCGGATGGGACCACACCTGTCGGATCGACAGGGAGCTTCCTCTCCACCTTGTTGAGTATCGCGAAGGATTTTGGCACCATCTCCACTCCGTCGGGGGCCATCTTGTTCTCCTTCAGCTCGCCTTCGAAAGAGACGACGTCCTCCTTGTTGAGCTTGACGGAAGCGAGCAGTTCATCGCTGACCACCCCTTTCTTCATGATCACCTGCATGATGCCGGTGAGATCACGAAGCTGCACGAATTTCAGCTTCCCCAGGTCCCTGAAATCATGCACCCATCCGGCTATGCGGACATTGCCGGTCTTTTGCGCCTTGGCATCCTTGATATAATGCGTCCTGTCCATAAGCATCAACGAAAAGAATCCTTCTCAGGAATCTATCAATCAATACCTATTAAAAAAGGTGTCAGCACTATCCAACCATGGAGGTCCTCCTGCCGTTACTCTTAACGTTGCCTCCAGGCGCGCTCGGTATAATCGGTGCGGCCCTCGGCCTCGCGATAGCCTTCGTAGCGATCTTTTTCTTGGTGGCATACTTCTTCCAGAGCCCGGAGCTCACGGCCATGGCCAAGGAGGAGCTCGCCGCGCTCATACTCACAGTGTTCATACTGATGTTCTGGCTCGGCGCGGATACCATCCTGAACGGCATGTCGACCGGCATCGTCCTATCATCCCTGCCGTCCAGCATCCAGGGTGTTTTCCAGTCCGGTTCAAGCAGCGGGCTCCAGGGTCTTGCGGGAAGCCACATACAATTGGCCCTGGCAGCGAACACGATCATGGAGGACAAGCTCATAGAGCAGTATAAGGAGCTTTACCTCTTCGAAGCGCTGATCGGGTTCCTTTCCACCATAAGCTTCCCGATCGCGTCCCCGTTCCCGGCCATCGCCATCATATCCTTCTCACTCGCGCCCTTCACCGGCCTGACGCTTCTCAGCAACGCCCACACCGTGGTCGTAGAGGCGATCGGCTACCTCATCACGGTGATGTGGGCCAAGGAATTCATACTGCTCTTCGCGAGGGACGCGGTGCCGCTCATACTGCTCCCGTTCGGCCTTGTGCTGCGGGCGATACCGTTCTACAGGAAGACCGGATCCAGCATCATAGCGGTCTCCTTCGCCTTGTACTTCGTGTTCCCGTTCGCGACCCTCCTGTCGAATTACATGATATTCGACGTATACAAACCCGCGGATTTCGCCTACATGCCTTCCATGGCGAGCCTCTCGGGGGATCTGAGCCAATCGGATACGCAGAGCAAGGTGTTTGGCGCCACGGCCGAAGGGGACAAGATAAGCCAGCAGTTCCAGAGCCCGGACCTGGTGGACCAGGGCCTGACCGATTCCCAGGCGTGCGGCGGTGGCAGCGGAGAGCATCTCCTCTGCAGCGCCGAGAACATAATCAGCGGGGTGGCCGGGGCCGTGAAATCCTTCGCGGGGACGGTCCTCCAGATATGGCGCTTCATGATGGGGATGAGCGGGGATTTCGCCTACACCCTGCTCGCCAACCCTGTCATGCCGTCCAGCGCCTCCGCGGGGCTGTATTATTTCCTCATCAATGAGGTGCTCACGGTCAGCCCGTTCGTGATCCTGGTGATGGTGACGATAGTCTTCGAGATAATATTCACGATAACGATGTACCGCAACATCTCCCTCATAATCGGCGGCGAAGGCGAGCTCGTAGGTGTGACCAAGATAATCTAGGTGCCAATCATGAAACTCCTGATGCTGCTCCTGCTCCTTCCGGCCATAGTGGCCGCGCAATCCACCGGGCAGCAATCCGCCTTCGACCTCATAATCGCGCAGACCAACATCATCTACCTCCTGGTCGTCGGGCTCATGTTCGTGATGATAGTGCTGGCGGCAGCGGTCTATGTCGTGGGTCAGCTCCTCGGCGCAGAGACGCGTGCCAAGGCAACCATCTGGGCCCAGGGGATGCTGGTCGCGGTCGCCATCTCGATCGGGGTCATACTCGTCCTCAATGCGATATTGCCAGATTTCCTCTCGAGCGGATCCACGCCTGGCTCGAATGTGACCGAGATGATCCCGGTGTTCCTGGGGCTCGCCCAGACCGCCCTCCTGGTGATCATAATCGCGTCGATAGTCATCGCCGCGGCGGCGTATGTGGCCGGTCAGTTCTTCGGTGCCGAGACCCGGGCGAGGGCCACCGTCTGGTCGACGGGACTTCTCGTGGCGGCTGTTTTCGCGACCATCCTATACGTGGTGATATTCCAGGTCATCGCGCCCTTCAGCACGAGCTTCTTCGCGGGCACGATACTCGGCATCTACGGCGGCGTCATAATCACGGTCACATTCCTAGTCGCGATCTTCATCCTGATAACATTCATCCTTTCCAGGTTCTTCAAGGTGCCCGAATGGGAGGCTTATCTGAACGTTGAGATGTCGAACCTGATGACATCATTCCTGATCGTGCTGTTCGTCATAGGGCTTTTCGCAGCCGGCAGCGCCTTCTCGCTCGTGATCAGCGGAGGGACCCAGAACAGCCCGCCAAAAGTGGCGATCTCGTACATGCAGGCCACTGTCGCCGACAGCGCGTTGAGCGCAGCCATCGACGTCTACAAGATCAATGCCTGCACATCCATGCTCAGCACGTTCAGCAGGAGGATCGGCGAGTATGTGCTCACCCAGACATACAAGGTATTCCCAGGGCTGGACACATTCGTATCCATCACCAACGTGCTCGGTTTCACGCTGGTCACGTTCTATAATACCGTGTCGGTCCAGATAGTCCTGCTCTATTTCGTAGACGCGACCATGCTGACATTCTTCATGCCCGCCGGGCTCGTGCTGCGCTTCTTCCCGCCCACCCGCGACGCGGGCGCTTTCCTGATCTCGCTCGCCTTCGGGTTGCAGGTCGTGTTCCCGACGATGTACATAATCAACAAGCAGATATTCGACGACGTCTATTCCAACGAGCCGTTCGGCGGCGCCTACCAGAGCCCGACGATCCTGATACAGTCCCTCTGCGGGCCCTTCAAATACGGGTTGTGGGGCATCCTCCTCAATCCGACCGGCGGCCTCCTATCATCGACAGCCACATCCATCCCGGGCGGGCAGGCCGTGCTCAAGTTCCTCGCGAACGTGGTTTCGGAGAGCACTCTGAACGCCGTATCCATGGCGGAATTCACCCCCATCATGCAGCACATCGCGGCGCTCTCCCTCCTCACCCTTTTCATGCCGGCGCTCGCCTTGATGGTCACTATCGCATTCATAAACGCGATGACGAAATTCATAGTCATGAGGGCATGATATGGCGTTTCTGGACATGTGGGCTTCATGGGTCTGGGTGGCCGGCGCTGCGCTCGGCATCATGACAATCCTTGTCGCCATCGTCTACGCCCTCTCGGAAGCGCTCATGAACGACAAGATGAAATCATGGGCGAAGACCGAATTCGCGGAGATCTTCTATTCGGCTCTCATCATCTCGTTGATCGTGGCCGGGATCCCGCTCATAAACCAAGTGGTCCAGGCGTCGTTGATCGGTGCGGGCGGCAGCTCCCTCACGAGCACGTACGTGCTGACCACCGACACAGGGACCGTCACGAACACCAAGCAGTACATCTACACCAATATCTGCGGCGACTCGATAGCGTCAAATACGAAATCCATGTATAACGGCGTGGACGCCTGCCACATACGCCTCGGCATGTGGTTCATGAACGAGCTTTTCAACGAAGGCAAGCAGTTCGCGTTCGACACCTACCTGAGCTACATCAAGACATCGATGATCTCCGAGTTCACGATAAACATAGAATTCATGTTCGAGAAGGCGGGTTTCTTCACCTTCACCCCCTGGAGGGGCTTCTTCACGATCCCCAACAAGGTCAAGGAGATGATATTCGACTGGATAATCAAGATAATGATGGTCATCGAGTTCCAGGAAGTGCTGCTGCGGTTCATCGCGGTCGCGCTGTTCCCGGCCCTTCTGGTGATAGGCGCGGTCCTCAGGACGTTCGCATTCACGCGCAAGCTCGGCGGCCTCCTGCTCGCCATGGCACTCTCATTGTACTTCATATTCCCGGCCTTCTATGCGGTCGGCGCGCTGATGATGCTCAACATAAAGAACAATCCTCAGGTCCAGAGCGATTGGATGAGCAACACGGACGCGAATCCCAGCCAGAGCCCGGACCCGCCCATCGTTGACACGATGTACATGACCGGCACGATGCCGATGCTAGGCGCGACCGGGAGCCAGGTCGATATCAACCAATACGAGGCGCAGTCCGATCAGATGCAAGGCATGTCTTCAGAGCAGCTGACCGCATTGAGCGAGGGCAGCCCGTGCGACTCCACGAATCCGCTCGCGCCATGCTTCAATGTGAACAGCCAGAACACCTACACCACCCAGCAGACGACCGACGCCATGAACAGCAATTACCAGAAGACCGAAGACTGGTTGAACGTCGTCTCGAAGACGAGCAAGTTCGACCAGTTCATATCATTCGCATGGAGCAAGAACGGTCCGCTGGATGTCGCGGCCAATTTCACTTTCTGGGCAGCGACGTTCTCGCTTTTCGGGCTCCTCGCATCCATAGCTGCCATACGTTCATTATCGATAACATTCGGGGGCGACATCGAGATCGCGGGTCTCACGAGGCTGATCTAGGATGCAGATTCGTTACGTGCTGATTGCGTTGCTCCTGCTCGCGGTGTTAGCTCCGCTCTTGCGGGCCGACACCACCACGGATCTCGGGACCTTCGTGGATTCGACGACCAGCAGCATAGGGGGTCAGGCGAAGGATTTCGTGAAAGCGGGCGCGCAGACCGGAGTCACCACCTTCAACAGCGTGCTGGACGCGTTCGGGCCCGGTTCGTGCGGGAACGACTGGATATCCACCGGGGCAGGCAGCGGCTTCGTGATAGGCATGTGGCTGCTCCCATCCGCACTCGTGCTGCTGATAGTGGCATTCGGTGTGGCGATATTCTACATGGCCGGCCAGTTCTTCGGCAATCCGCAACTGATAGCGTTGTCCAAGGACGAGCTCTTCCAGGTCGGCCTGACCACTCTTAGGCTGGTGTTCATAATCGGCACCCTGGTCGTGGGGGACATGTGGTACGTGCTAGGCACTTCCGGGAGCCAGGACCCGATATACGGCAACCCTAACAACAAGGACATGATGGACTCGGCCATGGCGGTATCGCGCCTCATGGTGAGCAACATGGTGACCGATTACAGCAGCCTGCTGATGTACAACATGGTCATACACACCATATATTCTTCGACGATGTGGTTCGGCGTCACCTGGCGTGCGATGTATTCGTTCAACCTGGGGCCTGTCCTCAAGCCCTTGATAGATCTGATAGGCACCTCGCTGCAGTTCCTCTCCATGGGCCTCAGCGAATGGCTCCTCCACATAGTCATGCTGTGCCTCATCAAGCAGTGGACATGGACGCTCTTCATCCCCCTCGGGCTGCTCCTCCGCTCGTTTCCATATACCCGCGAAGCAGGCGAAGCCCTCATCCAACTGGCATTCGCGCTAGCCCTGTTCTACCCCTTCATGTTCCTTTTCGATTACGAGGTCCATAAGCTGCTCGCATACAACCTGGCCGATCCGCAGCAGGCGATAAGCGGATTCATACACAACAGCGGCATGCTCGGGGTCGTGGGATCGGTGTTCATAGTGATGTTCCTCATGGGCGGCGTGTTCATACCCTATTTCCTGGGAGGCGCGCTGACCGTGGCGTTCGAGCTCATCAGGAGCGCGGTATATTATATAGTCATAATGAGCATCCTGCTTCCGTTCTTCAACATATTCATCACGCTGACAGCGGCCAGGGAAGCCGCGGCGATGTTCAAAGTGGACGTCAATTTCATGTCGTTCCTGAAAATCATATGAGGTGTGCGATGCTTTCTCCAGGGGATATCATATCGGGCGGGACTACGGGGGGCCTATGGTGGATAGCCGGGCTCTCGGGAGCCGCGCTCATGGTATCTGCCGTGTTGCTGGCCTTCGGCTATGTGTGGGGCACCATGTTCCGCAACCCCCAGTTGATAGCGTATGTCAAGGCCGAGCTGCTGGAGATCCTCGTGACCGGAGCCATGCTGGCGATAATCTTCGCAGGTGTGGGCGCGATGAGCGGCCTAACCGTGGGCGACGTGATGCCCCAGCAGATGATGCCTGCGGGCGTGGAAAAGACGACCGGGATCTACGATGCGGCCGCGGCATACTACCAGCAGGTGGACAACGACATGAGCGGCTGGCTCGGTATGAACTACATCATGAACATGTACGTCGACCAGGTCGCGTCGGTGACACCCTATGCGAGGCCGCTCGGGGTCGGAATGGTCGCGTCGCCCATGGCGGGCTTCGCCTCTCCGATAAAGCAGCTGCTCTACAACATGACTGTAGCGCTGGCGCTGGCCTTCATCATCAATCACGCGCAGCTCGTGGTCTACGTGTTCGCGGTAGACGCGTTCCTGAAATTCTACCTGCCCCTCGGCGTGTTCCTCCGCTGCTTCACCCCGACGCGCAGGATCGGCGGCACGCTGATAGGCGTCTCGGTCGCGTTCCTCTTCATATTCCCGCTGCTTTCGCTCACCACGTACAGCATGTTCTACCAGAACGGGGGCGGGCCACTCCTCACATTCAATTCCATGCTGACCCAGTACATGAGCGACACCTCCACCGGAAGCTTCCAGTCCACCTTCAGCAGCTTTTTCACCGGCAACTTCAGCGACATCGGGAGCAGCGTGATGGACCTCGTGGGCGGAGTGCTGGGGGGACTGGGCACCGTGTTCCAGAAGCTCATCGGGACCATGATGCTGTTCTTCCTGATCGTCCCGTGCGCGGCTGTGAGCTGGGCCTTCGCGATAGGTTTCATCGTACCGACGTTCAACATCATCATCTTCACCCAGGCGGCCAGGGGCCTCAGCAAGGTGTTCGGAGAAGAGGTGGACGTGAGCTCGCTCACGCGCATGATATAAAATGAGGAAGTGGCAATGATGGATAAAGCGGATTGATATGGCATTCACCGACACGTTCTACACGGATTGGAAGACGATATCGATAGCCGTCGCAGTCCTATCCATAGTCGCATCGGTCATGCTGATCATGCTCTCGCGGCTCTTCTCGCTCCGCAACCTCGAGCAGGTCGCCAAGACGGAGTTCGTCTATGCGATCTCCACGGTGGTCATAGTCATAATGGTGATCACCCTCATCGGGGTGGTGGAAGACCAGCTCAACGCGCCCGGCGGCGTGGCCAATTGCCTGTACCTGACATCATTCGGGCAATCATGCACTTCCACCACGCAGATACAGGATCCGAATGCGCCTGCGGGCACGCTCATGAAGACGGACACGCTCATCGATTGGATGAACCTGTATATGAGCTCGCCCGCGTACTGCGTGCCGCAGTTCATGCGGCTTCTATATACGCTCGAGATCCCGGTCGGAGCCATGACGTCCGTGTACATGGAGATATTCATGTCGGAGCAGGCGTCAGGATTCGGCATGAAATGGGTCGAAGAGCGCATCATGAACGCGGTCCAATCCTTCACGTTCTACATGTACGTGTTCTACCTGATGGGGCATATCTTCGAGTTCATCAAGTACTACGCAGGATTCTTCTTCTCCATAGGCGTAGCGCTGCGTGCCTTCCCTCCGACCCGGGGGGCCGGCGCGTACGTCATGGCATTGGCATTCGGGCTCTATTTCGTGTTCCCGCTCTCGTATATAGTCATAGCAACGCTTTTCCTGCCCCATGCCAGCTCTGACATCGTCGGCCTCCAGAATGTTGGCGGCACCTACCAGTATATCTGCGCGCTCCCTGCCGCGCCGGACGTGTCGATGCTCAACTGCGGCGGAGCGGATCCGGGCTCTGCATTCTTGCTCCCATCCATAATATCCTCCAGCCAGAACGCGCTGTCGCAGGTGCTGACGATCCAGATCGACGGTCTCAGCAAGCATCTTGTCTATGTGATCTGCATCTTCCCGCTCATCGCCTTCACGATACTCCTGACGTTCGTGCTCAACACGACGACCCTTTTCGGGGGCAACATCCCGGAGATCGGGCGGGGCATAGTCAAGCTGATATAGTTTTTAATACACAGATGCGTTATCCCACACATGATACGCAGGTTCGTCATAGATACCTCGTTGTTCGTCAACCCGCACGCGCGGGCCAAACTCGGCAAGGACCCGTCATCCGCTGTCCGCGGGTTCGTCAAGCTCATGTCCGGCATCGAAGCCGAGATATACATGCCGCCATCCATCTTCAAGGAGCTCTCCAATTTCGCCACCAAGGAAGCGATGGGGTCATTGGAGCTCGTGATAAAGAAACGCGCGCCCGACACTTACAGCATAGAGCTGCCCGCCGCGGTGTTCTACGATTTCATCCAGGACGTGCGCGGAAGGATAAACAAGGGGCTCAGGCTCGCCGAGGAGTTCGCCAAGGACAACCGGCCGGACAACGACGCGAAGCTGAGCAAGCTGCGCGACAAGTACCGCGACATGATGCGCGGCGGGATAATAGACAGCAAGGAGGACCTCGAGCTGGTGCTGCTCGCCAAGGAGCTGGAGGCGACGTTGGTCTCATCGGACGAGGGCGCGATAAAGTTCGCGGACCAGATCGGGTGCGGCTGGTTGAACGCCGAGAAGTTCCAGCCATTGCTCAAAGGGTTGAAGCGCAGGAAAAGATAGTCAATCCGTGACGCCCTTCCCTCTCGCGAAGGCCGCGAGGTTCCTGGTCGTCTTCTTGTATATCTTCCTGAAGCGGATCCTTGTTTTTCCCTTCTCAGCTTTCTTCCAGACCAGCTCGACCTTGACATCCTTGCTCATGTGCCTGTGGATGTCGTCCCATATCCTCTGGTCCTTGATGAGCATCTCGAATTCGTCTTCTATCTCTCCGCCCGCCTTAGCCTTCTCTATCGCCTTGCAGAGTCCTTCATAGAACGCCTTGCCGAGCATCTTGGCGTGGGTTTCCCGGTCGAGCCCGAAATCCTCTATGAAGAAAGCCGAGCGCAGCACGCGCTGGTGATAGAATCCGATCGGCATGTCGAAGAGCAGCCCGGAGTTCCCGGCTATGTCTTCTATGTCCGACCATGGCGTCACGTATTTCACGGCACCGCTCCGGTCAGCCGTCTTGAGGACCATGCCTTCTTTCCGGGATTTGTTGAGCGAGAGGATCACCTTCCTGAGGCCCTTGAAATCATCGCTCTGGAACCTGCCTAGAGCCGGCACCCCGTCTATCCCGTATTTTCTCAGGATGGCATACCTCTCTTCGCAGGGCAGGTACGCCCCGTCGTCATGATAGATGTCGAATATGAACAGCTTCGAATCCCCGCCTTCGGTCGGCGCCGTGTAAGGGGTGTTGCCGATCATCTCGCCGCAGAGCACATGTCCCGGATAGTCGCGGAAGAACCTCATGATGGGGGCAGATTCCCGGGCTTTCTCAGTCACGAAAAGGTCCAGGAACCCTCCCCTGGAGAAAGCGTACACCTCTCCGTTTATCGATGCCATCCTCACATTGAACCCGTCTATCTTCTCTTCGGCGAAAAGCGCCTGCCCCGGGCCGATGTTCCTCTTCAGTCCGGCTTCGAGGCTATACACCCTCTTTATGTGCGGGTACCCGTATATCACGCGGTTCCTGACTATGACCGTGCCGCGTACGACCCCGCGGAACTCCTCCCGGAAACGGATATAGTCCAGATCGCCCTTCTGCCTGTCAGCCTTCCCTCGTTTGAGGGCTTCGGATACTAGTTCGACCTTGAGCATCGGTTGAGAATCAGCATCAATGTTTATTTATCTTCACCACGGGACCCGTTTCAATCCGGCCCGGTTGGCTAGTATATTCATGAGCGGATGGAGGATCAGCGTGAGTATGATGAAGAACAGCAGGTTCAGAGGATCGAAGAGCGAGATGTTCGCGAAGGGGAACACGAATACGAGCGCGACCAGCAGGAACATGATCGTGTCGAGCAGGAACTGCCTGCCCGAACCCACGCCCAGCCTCCTTTTTATGAAGCTCCCGAACGCATCCCCGCACAGCGTCCCGAAAGAGAGCGCGAAGCCGGCGAAGAACTGCACGGACTCGCTCGGGAAGAACGGCGATTGGTAGACCAGCGCGCAGATGCCGCCGGCGAGGGTGCCCGCAAGGACGCCCCCGATGAAACCCCGTATCGTCTTGCCATCCCCGAACAGCCGCTTCCCGTCGAAGAAATCCATCCCGAGATCCAGCGGCATTCCGCCCCCGAGCACGACCGGGGAGGAATTCGCGACATAAATCGGGAGCAGGAAGAGGAGCAAGTCCAGAAGCTGGTCCATACAGTCGGAATTGTCCGCAGAACATTTATATGCATATAAGCCTAAGTGATGTCCATGGAACCTGTGTCTAGAAAACGCCCAGATCAGCCCAGCAGTATCCTTGGTACGGGCGCGGTGCTCGTGATAGCTTTCATAGTGCTGATAGCGCTCTTCTTCGCGTTCAACGCGTTGACCCCTTCCATAATGGGCAAGTGCGTGGCTGTCGTTAATCTGGACGGTCCGATCGTGGCCGATGGCACTGCGCCATCGCTGATCGACTCGGGCACCCCCGGCTCGGACGAGATCGCGAGCAGCATAGAATCCATAAGCCAGAGGGATGACGTGGGTTCTGTCCTGCTGGTGGTGAACTCGCCAGGAGGTTCCGTCGTGGGCACAAGGGAGATTTACAACGCAGTCAAGGGCCTCGACAAGCCCAAAGTCGCATACTTCAGGGAGATGGCCGCATCGGGAGCTTACTACATCTCCTCCGGGACGGACTATATCGTCTCAGATCCGGATACCCTGACAGGCAGCATCGGCGTCGTCACGACCGTGACCGACCTCAGCGGCATCCTCAATACGCTCGGAGTGAACATCACAGAGATAAAATCAGGTCCGTACAAGGACATCGGATCCCCTTACCGGAACATGACCCCCGAAGAGACGGGCATAATGCAGGGCATCGTGAACGAGATATACGGGGAATTCAAGAACGTCGTGATCACGAACCGCGGGAAGCGCCTAAACATGGCGGAATTCGATAACACGACCGACGGCAGGATAATGACCGGAACCCAGGCGCTGCAAGCGGGCCTCGTGGACCAGGTCGGCACCGAGAACGATGCCATAATGAAGGCGGCCGAGCTCGGCAACATCACCTCATCATCCGCTTCTGACGTCCGGCTATGCCCCATCGACACCGGCAGCAGCGGCGGAGGGCTTTTCAGCGCGGACGCGATAATACGCTATCTCACTGCGAAATCCGGCACCACCTCCGTGGCATTCAAGTGATACCTTGAAAAAGAAATCCGGGTTCAAGATCAAGAACCCATACCCTATCGCACTCCTGGCCGCGTTATTCCTGGCGCTTCTCTATTCCATATTCTGGTCCCTAGGTCCGGTGCAGCCGTCATATCCGGCATCAGCGAACCCGGGTCCGGTATGCGCAGACGGCCAGACCCGGCCCTGCACGTCCGGGAATTGCAGCGGCATGGCTATCTGCGTGGATGGCATGTGGAGCGGATGCAGGTGGGCGCAGGTATGCTCTCCGGGTTCGACAGAAGTGTGCCTCTCCCAGAGCTGCCCTTACGGTGTCAAGAAATGCAACCAGTGCGGCACAGGATTCGGGCCGTGCGGGTCGACTTAATCGAGGCGCTAGAGTCATCCTTTTAAATGATACCTCACCATAATCGATGATATGCGGGCGTTCATCTTCTCTTTAGATGCTTTCGTGGCCTTCACACTCGCACTCATGGCGATATATTCGCTCATATTCTTCTCGAGCGTGCCGTCGGCGTATTACTTCCTCCTCACGCAAGGGCATTACCTCTCCAGGGACACGCTGCTTTCGCTTTCATTGACCGCATGCACGGCTGATTACGGTCCGTGCAGGAGCACCGGCGGCTCTATCCTGGATAATATCGTCGCCGAGAACACGCAAGACTGGGTGGCTAACCGGCAAAGCCTTGTGCAGAGCACGATTGGAGTGATGGTGCCATCCCAGTTCGGTTACGCCCTAGAGGTCAGCGGAGACGGGGGCAATTCATGGGATCTGGTCTATGACACCTCCGCGTCCAATGACCCGCAGCACATGACTGGGAAGAACAGGCGGTTATCCGTCGCATCCGAGATAATAACGTTCGGATATTCCGGAGCAGTGAGCAAGCTCAAGACATCCCCTTACGATTACTATTCATGCCGCGGGAATGGCGAGATGGAGGGCGGAACCCTCGCGGGCCAGGCCATCGGTACGGGCTCGACCCAGACGATCGACCTGGGCATAATCACATGCGGCGTGATACCCATAACGAACAGCGACGGGACCATCACGGACAAGGTGAGGGGGAACATGTACCCGAGCAATTATTCCGGCGGAGCGGCTGGCGAGCCCCTGGTCCCGGCGTCCGACGTGTCGCTGGTGAAGCTCACGGTGTACATCTAGGTGGTTATGTTGGACAAACGAGGATTCCTTTTCACGGTGACGATCTTCCTGGTGCTCACTTACATCCTGCTCTCGGTATCGGTTTGGGTCAAATCCGTGGAGGCGTCAGAGCAGAGCTACTCCGAATTCTACAAGGAATCCACGGTGGAGCTCGCCATAGACCAGATCACTCCGGCCAAGCTGGACAATGTGACCTATGTCATAATGAACCGCGAACTCCTGCGCCTCAATGACAACGTCTTCGCAATGGACGATCCGGTCAAGGCCGGACCTTCGGGAAGCGAGAGCCAGGATATCCAGAAAGCCATGAACTCGCTTTTCATGTACGGCAACGCGTCATCGGATTATTTCACCAACGGCGGCATCCCGACAGAATCCAATTCATCCTTCACCGCATGGGCATCTGACCTGAACGACTCCCTGAAATCCATCGGAGTATATATGGACGAGTTCAAGGTCTCCAACTTCAACATCGGCCAATCAGGCATCGATGCGGTAAACTATTCGTTCGATGTGACCCTCGGCATAAGGGATTATACAAACACGACCTCGGTATCGAGGACATACCACATCTCCGACTCAGTCGGGATAAGCGGCTTCGTGGATCCTGCCCTCGCCGAGTCGAGCAAGAACAGGGCAGGGGATTCGGAGACGATCTACCGCCAGTTCTTCTTCGATGAATCATTGTACCCGACTTCCAGCTCGATCTCGGTCAGCAAGTTCGGGAGCGTTTCAGAAGGGCAGGGGTGGCTATACGACCCGCTGGTCTATGCATCGGTCGCCCAATCAGCGATACCTCAATCCGAGCATCAGGACTACATACTGGTCGGGACATACAACGACATCAATTCCTTGGGTCCTGGCGTGTACGACACGTTCGCGGGGATCATACTCACGACCGCGCCCGTGCTCACGGTGACCTGCACCGATTCATCGACCCACCAGCAGTACAGCAGCGAGTCATACACCTTCAACCCGATCATATACACCCCTCAAACGGACCTGAATGGCAGGACCACGTGCGTCCTGGTCACCGGCGGCCCATACACGGCGAAGCCGTACGTCGTGTCTCCAGGCTTCGATCCCGGGAGCGCTCCGGTCTGTCCCTTGCTGGACGGAAGCGGCGCCATGGGGAACTGCGCGCTTTTCCAGAACGACCACCAGATCAACGAGGTCCAGAACAATGTCCTCTTGAAGATGGACGGGTCTGCGCTCAGCGGCTTGTATAATATGGAGACCGCCAGGGACTTCACGATGTGCGGCTATTACACCCAGAATCCGAACGCGCCCTCTTATCTCCAGCGCCTCCTTCCGGATCCGTATTCCAGGAAAGACGCCGCTCTGGGCATCGAGACGTTCGTCATCGGGAATTACGCCAACGATTCCAGCATCTACGGGGAGAGCAGCAGGCTCGATACCGAGCTCTTCGATACCAGCGTGAGGGGCACCAAGATACGCGGCCTGCCTGGCTGCAGGAGCTTCGACACCTGCTCAGATGATCCGCAAACCGGTGTTTTCTCGATCAGCGCATCAGGTGCGAACGATTACGGTCTGGCGAGCATAGCCTGCAACAACGGCGAAGCGGGGTGCGGCTGATGAAGGGTCAATCATCTCTGGAGCTTTTCGTGACCATCGGCATAGTCCTGGCATTCACGGTTCCGGTGGTCTTCCTCCTGCTCTCGGTGACTTCGGCAGGCTATGAGAACACGGCCAAATCGCAAGCGGACGCGTCCGCGCGGGCCCTGGCCGAGACCATGGATTTCGTTTATTCGCAAGGCAACGGCGCGCAACGAGCGGTGCTCCTGAACGTGCCTGCCACCACGCAAAGCATCTCCGCTTCGGCGGGCGAGGTCGTGGTGAGCATAAAGACGCCAGGCGGCGTATATGATGCAGCCGCGCCCACGATCGCCCAGATCAGCGGGGTGGAGATCGGCAGGGAAAACGGCATCAGCGGCCTCGTGACGCTCGATGTGAAGAACAACGGTGGACTGGTGGTGCTACGTGAACCTTAAGCGCGGCCAGGTCGCCACCGAATTCATGATCTACACGGCCATCTTCATGTTCGTGGCAGTGGCCGCTTTCATAGTGGTCAACGATCTCCAGACCAGCGAGGTCCCGATCCAGCAGAACCAGCTCGTCCGCGAGACCGGGCAGGGTTTCGTGGACATGATCACGCTCACCATGAAGGGCGGACCCGGCTTCGCATACAACTACACGTTCCCGAAGACGATCTTCGGCTCTCCATACGCAATATATCTCACGAACCTCACGTCCGGGAATTTCATGCTGATAGAATGGAACGGGAGCTACGGAGCTTTCAGCTACGAGTATGCCGTCCCGAACTACAACTATAAGATCGCGCCTGGGGCGTGCATATCGGACGGAATCCTCAGGAGCGACAGCTGCTCGAACCTCATCATGTTCTCCAACGACGGAGAGAATCTCACGCTAACGCAGTTCCCGTAGGTGTTCCATGTGAAAGGCCAATACTTCAGCTTTGATGCGATAATCGCTTCGGTCATATTCGTTCTGGCGCTGGTCGCCTTGCTTTCCTATTGGCACAGCGTACGCTCTTTCCTGGACTACCAGAACGACCCGCTCTCGAGCGAGGTCACGAGGGTCTCGAACCTGATGTTCGTCCCGCCGCCTCCTTCAGACTGCGCTCACATGGGGCAGTTCGGCCTGGCGGTGAGCTTCGACGACCCGCGCGTGAACGAATCGCTGATCACGTGCGTCGACAGCAAAGGAGAGCCTTGGCTCCGCAACGCGCTCGGGACGCCCTACAACGTGTCGATCAAGGTGACGGACGTATCTGGGGCCCACCCGGTATTGTTCCTCGGCGGCGATGTCCCTGCTTCGGGCCTGACGGATGTCGTCAAGATGAGGCGGCTCTCCAGCGTGGTGAACCCGGATGGCACGACCTACCTCGCGGAATTCGACCTGAGCATGTACAGATGAGGCCGAGGAAATAGAAAAATAAAAAATTGACGGCTAGTTGTACTGTTGCTGGCTTCCGGGCGGAATACCGCTCATGTCTGGGGCGCATGCTAATTCGGTCCCCATCTCCTGGCATGTCCCGTTCATAGTGTTCCCGTCGGGTCCTTCGGACGAGCACGTATCCCCCGCGCCTTTTCCATCGCATGCCGAAATCATCGTATCAGGCAATCTATTCGGCGGAGTCATCTGGGTGCCATTGGGAGGACCGCCGGCGTTTGCAATCGGCATGGAGCCGTTCGTGTCATTCGGAGGGCCGGAGTTTGCGGACATGTTCGCAGGCGAGGCATCTTGGGTTCTGTTGTTGTCGGCAGGCATCGCGTCCGGATTCCTGGGCGGAGTCGAATCGTTCTGTCCGACGGCGTTGTAATGCGATGTGTCGCCAGTCTCGTAACCTATGCATCCGCTTAGGAATAAGGCGGCCAGCAAGGCGACTGCAAGACTGCCGCATATGATCGTTTTTCTCATTTGTTTCACCTTTGGATTCGGATGCTGCGCATCCTTCTTGACCGCTACGATCTGGAAAAGAAAAAAGAAGAGGCCACTCGCGATCAGCCCGTTTCATTGCCCGGCGGCATCATCGGAGGGCATCCCATGCCTGGCCCGCCATCAACTGGATGGTAATCCCCGGATGTCCCGTTGTCGGTCTGGTCCGGTCCACCGAACTGCTGCGGACCATGCATCTGCTTCGAGAATCCGTCAGTGACGGTCTGGTTCATCCCAAGTTCGCTCATAAGCTGAGCCTGGAGCTTCGCGATTTCCGAATACGTCGCGAAGGTCGTCTCGTTCAGTTTGCTGAACATAGGGCCGCCGATGTGATACTCGTCGTCCAGCGCCTTTGCGGTATTGTAATCCCCATCCCGGACGGCATTCCCGAACTTCTCGACCTGCGCTTTGTCAGGCATGGTGAAATTCATGTCCGGAGCGGTGAAATTCCCGCCGCTGCAGTTGCCCTGCGGTTGGGGTGGCTTGCCGGGTCCGGGATATCCACCGCTCATGTCCGCCGAATTCTCCATAGCTGGCACCGCTATCGCCAGACCCCCAAAGACGAGGAGGACGACTGCGATCCCAGCAACCATTAGCTTACGATCCATTCAATCACCGCATGGACGCATCCAGCGCTATATTAACCCGTTTCCCGAAAACCTTCCCGCAATCATCCGTATTATCTCCCAAATCTTACCCAAATCATGGTAGGGGATTAAAGCATTGGCGTGCAGTTTTCTCCAAGGTGGAAGATGGACTCTATGAAACGCTTGCTCTACTGGCTTCTCCAAGGCACGAAAGGCGGACCGACCCGCATCAATCTGCTCAACATACTGGAGAAGAAACCCATGAACCTCAGGCAGCTTTCGCTGGCCTCTGGCTTGGACTACAAGACCGTGGAGCATCATGTACGGCTGCTCACAGAGAATTCTATGCTAGATATCAGCGGCGATGGATACGGCAAGATATACTTCGTTTCGGACTCAGTGTCGTCATTGAAAGAGTTCAAGGAAATGCTTCGAGGTGGAACGGATGGAAAGAAAGGAAGGAAATGACAAAACAGCAATGAACAAAGGCGCTCTCGCGGCGCTTTATACGGTGCTTCTCATCGGAGGAGCCATAGGGCTGATCATGGTTTCATCCATGATTCTTCCAGGCATAGGCAGGGTGATCCGACCTGGACCCGGCCCTGGCGGAGCGCCTCCGGAGTCCGATCTCGCGCCTTTCCAGGACAATCTGTATCTGCCGCTTTCCCTCTCGCTGCTCAATGTGGCGCTTGCGGTCTACATCCTCTATATCTACGTAAAGGACTACCTGAGCATAAAATCCAGTTTCACTTTGGGTATGGTGGTGTTCCTCTTCTCATTCCTGCTCTATACGCTGTCTTCCTCGCCGCTCCTGTACATGGTGCTGGGGCCGTATGGCGTGGCGGGAGAGCTTTCGTTCGTGCCGATGCTCTTCAGCACAATTTGCCTGCTGATATTCGCCAAGCTCAGCAACGAGTAGCCTTTTCGGAGATGGATTTGGGTATGATTGGGGCGCGATTACGGAAAAAGCATATATAAGCCGAATCGCCAGTCCTGCCCGTGGCAGAAGGCACGGTACTCAAGCTGGAAAATGTCTGCAAGGTCTATGGCGGGCACACCCCATTCACAGCCCTGAACCAGATAAACCTGGAGATCCGGAAAGGGGAACTCATCGCGATAGTAGGTCAGTCCGGAAGCGGCAAGAGCACGATGCTCCACATGCTGGGCTGCCTGGACCGGCCTACGAGCGGCGAGATATTCGTCGATGGCAAGCCGATATCCAAGATGGGGGACAACCAGGTGGCCGACATCAGGCGCGACACCATCGGATTCGTCTTCCAGGCATTCAACCTCGCGCCGACCCTTTCGGTGTTCAAGAACGTGGAGCTTCCGATGATGATCCGGAATATCAAGAAGGAGGATCGGATGGGCATGGTCAAGAAGAACCTGGCCGCGGTCCATCTGCTCGACAAGGAAGCCAATCTGCCTTCCCAACTTTCCGGAGGGCAAAAGCAGAGGGTCGCCATAGCGAGGGCGTTGGCCAACAATCCCAAGATAATCCTGGCCGATGAGCCCACCGGCAATCTCGATTCCGTTTCCAGCGAAGAGATAATGGAATACATCCTGGACCTTTGGAGGAAATTCGGCATCACGGTGATACTCGTCACTCACGATCTGGAGCTGGCGGCGGAAGCCGACAGGATAGTCAAGATAAAGGACGGCCGGATCGAGAGCGATACGAAGAACAGGAGGCGCATTTAGATGGTTAATATGAACATCCATATACTAGCGGCTTTATTGGTTTTGTGCGGTTTCGCGTTCGCGGATCCGATGCTGCAGATCAGCAATTACACGTTGATCCCATCCACATTATATCCGGGGACGTATGGTTATGCCCAATTGACCCTGAACAACGTGGGGGACGCTACGGCGGAATCGGTCGACCTCCATTACGACTATAACGTGAGCGGGGAATCCACGCTGTCCGTAGGCGATATAGCATCCGACTCGAGTGCCATGGTGCTCGTGCCTTTCCAGATACGCCAGGAGGGCGGAACCATACAGGTGATGTCGGTGGACGCCTATTATGTCTCATCGACAGGCACGGACCATTCCTCCCGGAAATCATCCATCACGATACCATTGGTCATCTCGGAATATTCACCGCTCGAAGTCAGCACAGTCTCGACAGATCCCGGGGCCATAGCGAGCGGGGAAGGCATAACGTCCAATCTTGCGGTAACCAACGACGCGGGCGTGGTGGACAACCTCATCATATCCATGCCGGACAACTCATCGTTCTCGATAGACGGCATGTCGCAGAAAAATGTGGGGGGCATACCATCGAACTCTACGGTCAATGTGTCGCTTAGGCTCTTGTCTTCGTCTGATGCTAAGGTCGGCACCTATAGCATACCCGTATTGTTCTCTTTCCAGGACGCATCGAACGAACCTCACAACCAGACGATCATGGTCGGTCCGATAAGCGTGCTGGATTCTTCGATGCAATACCAGCTGTCTTTGGAACCTGAAGAAGCGGTCGAGATCGGTTCGGACGTGGCATTCAACATGACGATCCGGAACTCGGGTTCATCCCCGATAAGCGGCGTGGTGGATATCAATTCCACATCCGTTTTCACCCCTATCGGGATGCAGACCGTGTACTTCGATTCGGTGCCTGCCGGATCCTCTGTCTCAAAAGAGGTCCATCTGGGCGTAGCATCCTCAGCCAGCTCCGGTTTCTACACGTTGCCCCTCACGATGACTACGAGCAACGGGAACCCGATCGTGTTCGACGCGGGCATAACCGTGTCTGCCACGCCGCAGATAACCGTCAGTCTGGACTCATCCAGCGGGACGCCTGAAGTCACTGTGGCGAACACCGGCAACTCGCAGATACGGAGCGTGTATGTCTCCGTGACGCCTCAGGGTTCGCAGTCTTCAACCCAAAGCTTCATCGGAACGCTCAATGTGGACGATTCCGCGACCGTAGCTCTCAATTCCGAGACCTCGAGCGTGGCGGTCACGATACGCTTCAGGGATAGCAACAACCAGGAGCAGACAATCACCAAGACGCTCGAATCCACTTCCGAGAACTCATCTTTCGTCGGGGGAGGCGGCTCTAATAACGCTCAGGACCCACCTTCGGTCAACGCGTCGCAAGGCATGGGCGGCCCTGGCGGAAGCCCGAACCCCTTGGGGATGCTGATGGGTCCAGGTGGGGGGACGTCCTCAGGGCCTGATATAGTCACCTTGGGGATCGCAGCGGTCGTGGTGGTTGCCATAGCAGGCTTTGGCGCCTATATGCTGTTCTTCAAAAGGAGGAAGGACAAATGAACGATCTCGAGCTGGTGGAGCTGGCTTTCAATTCACTCCGTTACCGCAACCTGCGCAGCTGGCTCGCCATACTCGGCATCGTCATAGCAGTAGCCTCCATAATATCTCTCATCTCCATAAGCGTCGGGATGAACGACCAGATAACCAAAAGCCTGAGCGGCACGGGGGCCAACCTCATAACAATAAGCCCCGGGGCCGAGAAAGCCGGCTCTATGGGTTTCGGAGGCGGACCGCCATCGCAAACAGGTCCGCTGACCGGGAGCACATCATCATCAGAGATAACATTCACCCAAGCCAACGCGCTGCGGCATGTGAGCGGGGTTGCTGAAGTGGATGCGGAGCTCTCTTCAAGAGGCGAGGTCCGCTTCAATAACAAGAACAGCTCAGTGACCGTGATAGGGGTCGACACCTCGGCTTTCCCCGCTAGCGTCGCGACGAACATAAGCAAAGGCCGCTCGCTGAGCTCTGGAGACACTCTGTCCGCAGTGCTCGGCTATTCCGTAGCAGCCGAGACGTTCAATGAGAGCATGCTCAACAAGGAGATAAAGATAGACGGCGTCATCTTCCACGTGGTGGGTGTGCTGAACGAATCCGGTTCCACCTTCTCCGGGCCTGACCGCAACATATACATCCCCCAGGCGGAAGCCGAGAAGCTCTTCAATCAGACAAAATATGCCAGTTCGGTCGTCGTCATCGCTGCGAAAGGGGAGGATCCGGATGCAGTCGCCGGGAACGTCACCGTCGCGCTCCGCACTATGCATCGCGTGACCGCCAAGACCCAGGACTTCACAGTGACCACAGCCACGTCGCTCCAATCCACAATCTCCAGCGTGGCCGACATGCTCGGCCTGTTTCTGGGGGGAGTGGCTTCCATATCCCTCATAGTCGGCGGGATAGGGGTCGCGAACGCCATGTTCACAAGCGTTCTAGAGCAGACGAAATACATCGGGCTGCTGAAATCCCTGGGAGCGAGGAACAACTCCGTCCTGAAGCTGTTCCTGTTCGAGGCGGGCATGGTCGGACTCGTAGGCGGAATCCTCGGGGTCGCCCTATCTTTTGTCGGTTCTGCGGTGCTGGGGCTCTACGGCCTTCCTTCACGCATATCCCCGGAGCTGGCCTTTCTCGGCCTTGGATTCTCCATCATTGTCGGCGCGGTGTCCGGGATCCTGCCCGCCCGCAACGCAGCATCGGTCGCGCCGGTGGAGGCTTTGAAATTCGAATAAGGGGAAGCCTGGAGGCGCACGCCGCTAGCTTCCAGAGCCCCCTGTATCTATAAGGAATCATTTCCTGGCGTGGTGCCATGGAGAACAAACAGTCTAGAATGCGTCTGTTGTAGAAAAATAAGATATAAAAATAAAAAAAATCACTTGCTCTTCGTGACTATCTCGATGTTCTCGGGCACCTTGTTCACGTTGCCTATCTTGAGCCCGATGAGGAGCTTCACGCCCTGCTTGGACGCGAGGTCAGCGAGCCTCTGCGTTATTATGCCGTCGAACACTATCGCGTGCACGTCCCTGCTGTCACCGAGCGATTTTATCACGTCGCGCACAGGCACTTCAGCCATCCTGTCGAAGCCGCTGTTGTAGAATCGGGCCTTGAGGGTGTTGCCGAGCGAGTCGAGCTCTTTCATGAGGTCAGCCTTATCCCTGATCGCCGATGGCCCCTTAGGCTCATCAGGAACAGGGTCCGGCTCGTCGATCCTCGGGATGTCGAGGTCCTTCTCAACCCTGCGGTTGCGCCTTTCCTGGGGCCTTGGGGCTTCATAAGATGGTTTCGGCTCCACCGGGCGGAACTCCTGCCTCGGTTCGAATTCCCGTGCAGGTTCCATCCTCCTCTCGTTGTACCTCGGCATCGGTTCAGGCTCAGGAGCGGCTTCCATAGGCGGAAGGGCGTCCATCTGCTGCCTGAACTTGGGTATCTCCTGCGAGCGCCTCTCGGGGCCAGGGCCTTTCCTGTTGCTCTGTTCGTAAGGCGTCTTTCCCCTTAGGTACTTGATTATCTCCTTCCTCGTGAGCTCCTCGACTTCTATCCCCGCCGGGGCCCTCGAGATGAAATCGATGTCGACTCCGGCTTGGGCGAGCTCGTTGAGGATGATATCCCCTCCGCGGTCCCCATCCAGGAACAAGGTCACTTCCTTCCTTCTGGAAAGCTCGACGATGGTCCTGGTGACCTTGGCGCCGCCGATGGCGATGACGTTGGTTATGTCGTTCTTGAGCAGGTTCACCACATCGGCCCTGCCTTCCACGAACACGACCTCGTTGCTCTTGTCTATGCCGGGTCCGGCGGGCAGGTGGTCGAAGCCGTATTCCACTATCTCGGCTGTCTTGACCTCATCCCTGACAAGCTGGGATATCTCCTTGCTTTCAGGTATCTCGGTGTTGAGCAGGTTCTTCAGCAGCCCCTTGGCACGGTCGACGAGCTGCTTCCTCTTGACATTCCTCGTGTCCTCGACCTTGGTTATGCGGAGTTTCGCTTCGCATGGGCCTACCCTATCGACGGTCTCGAGCGCGGCTGCGATTATGCAGGTCTCGACCATGTCCAGGGAGCTCGGTATCTTGATGACACCGGATGTCTTGCCGTCTTTGCCTCCGAGGTCGACCTCGATCCTTCCGATCCTGCCGTTCTTCTGCAGGTCTCTCAGATCGAGCTCGTCTCCCAGCAAGCCTTCGGTCTGGCCGAATATCGCGCCGACCACGTCGGGCTTCTCCACCAGGCCGCTTATATCCACATTCGTGTAAATCAAGTATTTCACTGTATCTATGTATGTCTTAGCCATTATCTTCACCTTCTTGCCTGGGATCTTTCAGAATGAGAAACTGTGCACTGTTGACCGCCCCTTGCGGGACCGCCGCACCCTTTTGGGGAACGACGTTGTTTCATAGCTCGTGGCTCAACTGGCCATCCGTGCACAGCATCAGGAGAGTGACGCCTTTTCTTCCATAAGGTCCACAACTACCGGGAATATCTTCATGATGTCCCCTTCGCTAAGGACTCCTACGAGTTCATTATCGTCATTAACGACCGGGAGCCTCTTTACCCTGTTCTCCCGCATCGCTTTGGCAGCATCCTCTATGGTCGTCTCCGGCCTTATTACCCTGAGAGGTTTGGACATTATGTCCTCGACTTTTGTCTTGTAAGGATCATCGCCCTTGGCGAGGATCTTGTTGACCATGTCCCTCTCTGTGATTATGCCTTTAGCGTGTTTGCCTTCTTTGTCCTCGACGACTATCACCGAGCCGATGGAGTGCTTCTTCATCAGCTTCGCCACGTCGAGGGCGGTTTTGCCGAATGGTACGACCACGACCTGCTTGGTCATGATGTCTCCCACTCTGAGTTCTGATCCCATATGTATCATCAATGTGAGGAAATCTTTTAAAGGCATATACGCCTTCGTCGTCAATCCCGACATTTTGATGTATATCCAGGTGTATAGTTGTGTTTAAATATATTAGTATTTCACCACTTATAATAACAAAAAGCGGCAATACGGGATTCCTGCGTTTTCCCCTCCAATCTCCATAAAAACACTTCGAGCCCTAGATGGGATTATGGATGCTACTGCTATCGAGGCCAAATGGCGCCAGAGATGGGCGAAGGAAAAGGCGTTCGAGGCCGACCCCGAGCCGGGGAAGGAAAAACGCTACGTGACCGCGGCCTTCCCATACCCTAATTCGCCACAGCACATAGGCCATGCCAGGACATATACGACCGCAGACATCTATGCCCGCTATCTCCGTCTCAAGGGCTTCCATACCCTCTTCCCCATGGGCTTCCATGTGACCGGCACCCCGATCCTGGCGATGGCCAAAAGGATCGCGGCCAAAGAGAAGGACGTCCTGGACGTGTTCGACAGGATATACGGCATATCGCCCCAGAAAGCCGCGACGCTCACGGATCCCCGCGCCCTGGTGGCGTATTTCTCCGCCGAGATCGAAGAAGGCATGAAGGAGATGGGGTATTCCATAGACTGGCGCAGGAAATTCTACTCCTATGACCCCAAATTCAACAAATTCATCCAATGGCAGTTCAGGAAGCTCAAGGAGCAGGGCCGCATCCTCAAAGGCGAATATCCTATCGCATGGTGCCCCGCGGACAAGAACGCCGTGAGCGCCCATGACACCCGCGGGGATGTCGACCCGGAGCTCGAAGACGTCACAGCGATAAAGTTCAAGGTTTCGGATTCCGAATACCTCATCGCGACGACCTACCGCCCCGAGACGATTTACGGGGTCACGAACGTCTGGGTGAACCCATCATCGCAATACGTCCGCGCGAAGAAGGACGGCCAGATCCTCATACTCTCAAAAAAAGCCGCGGAAGTGCTTGACTTGCAGCTCCATCTGGAGATCCTGGGCCCGATAAGCGCCGATGAGCTCCTCAAGATGAAGGCCCGTAATCCGATGACCGGCAAAGACGTGCCGGTATGGCCAGCCTCGTTCGTGAAGGAGGATGTGGGGACCGGTATAGTCATGAGCGTGCCTGCGCATGCCCCGCTGGATTACCTGGCCATAAGGGATTTGGGCAAAGACGTCCAATTGATTCAGGTGGTTTCGCTGGAAGGTTACGGTCCCGCTCCTGCAAAAGAGGCTGTGGAAGCGGCCGGAGTGAAGAACCAGAACGATCCATTATCCGAGAAAGTCACTGAGGAGATATACACCAAAGAGGCGCACAGCGGCATCATGGTCATAGGAGAATTCAAGGGCCAGAAAGCCATCGACGCGAAAGAGAAGATAGCTGCAAAACTTAAATCTTCCAAAGACGCGCTCGCTATCGTTACGATAGCAAACGGGCCTGTCACATGCAGATGCGGCTCGCCGGTCGTCGTCAATATCCTCAAGGACCAATGGTTCATAGATTACGGCATCCCGGAATGGAAGGCCAAAACCAAAGAGTGCCTCTCAGGGATGCGTATAATACCGGAAAAGACCCGGAGCGAATATCTCTATACGATAGACTGGTTCAAGACGAGGCCATGCACCCGGGCGGCGGGCTTGGGGACCAAATTCCCGTTCGATGAGAGCAAGATGATAGAGGCGCTCTCGGACTCGACAATATACATGGCGTTCTATACCATAGCGCACCTGCTCGCCGATATCCCGGCAGAGAAAATCAACGACGAGCTGTTCGATTACGTGATCCTGGGCAAAGGGCATGGTGACAAGCGCATGCGCGAGAGCTTCCTCTACTGGTATCCGATTGATTCCAGGCACAGCGCAGGGGACCTTGTGCGGAACCATCTTTCGCTCTACATATTCAATCATGTCGCGATCATGGAGAAGAGGCACTGGCCGAGGCAGATCGTGACCAACGGATTCGTGCTGATGGACGGAACGAAGATGAGCAAGAGCATGGGGAACATCCTTCCGCTCCGCAAAGCGATCGCTGAATATGGCGCCGATATCATACGCTTCTCGGTGGTCGCAGGGGCCGAGCTCTCGAGCGACACGGATTTCAACCGCACGGTAGCGGAAGGGGTGCGCTCCAGGCTCGCGTTGATCAGCGCGCTCGTGGAGCAATCAGCGAAGCAGCCGCCATCGAAACCGCATGGACGGGTGGAACGCTGGCTCCTTTCCAGGCTGAACCGGAAGATCGAGAATGCGGACAGGTTCTATTCAGACTTCGAGATTCGCGAACTTTCATTAGAGATATACTATGATGTCGTGAGCGACCTCCAATGGTACATGAAACGATCCACCGATGTCAATCTCCGCGATTTCTTCCTCTCGTGGGTGAGGCTGATAGCGCCGATAATGCCGCATCATGCCGAGGAGTTCTGGGAGATGCTCGGAGGGAAGGGATTCGCGTCTTTCTCCGAGTTCCCGAAACCGGACAAGTCCAAGATAGACGACAAGATCGAGCGGGGCGAGGGGCTCGTGCAGAAAGTGTTCTCCGATATAGACAAGATATCCACCCTCATAGGGAAGAAGCCCGCATCCGTGACCATCTACGTGGCAGGGGAATGGAAACGCAAGCTCTATTCCATGGCAAAGGCGAAGCCTAAATTCGAAGAGCTCATGAAAGCCGCGGCAGCCGAAGGGATGCCCATGAAGGAAGTGCAGAATGCGGCGAAGCAGCTCATGAAGAACGTGCATTCCCTGCCCGACATACTCTCTGCCCACGAGGAGCTCGACGCGCTTTCGGATGCGAAATCATTCCTAGCGCATGAATACTCGTGCGAAATCGCCGTGCTTCCTGAAGATGGCGCAAAGCACGAGAAGGCCAAATCCGCGATGCCCGGCAAACCTGCAATCGTCATAGAGTGATATTCTTTTTATAGAACGATTATTTTATAAATGGTATGATTATACTATTAATAGTATGATTAAGGAATGGAATAGATTCAAAGGCTGGACCGTTCTCGAACGCTTCCTCATATTTCCTGATGGCAGGATCCATATCAACAAGCTGGCCAAGGAATTGGGCATAGGCATGCAGACCGCGCACCGGTTCTGCACCATGTATTGCAAAGACGGGCTATTCCTGAAAGAAGAGATCGGGAATGTCCACCAATACCGGCTGAACAAGGATGATGCCCGGGTGCGTGCTTTATTGCATTTTATAGGACCTTACCTGGTTTCGGATTTCATCCCCGCGTTCCTTGCGAATAATAATGGTGTGCTTTCCATATCTATATACGGAAGCTTCGCATCCGGCGAGCATGGTGACGGAAGCGATCTTGACATATTGATCATAAAAGCCGATGAAGCAAAAACGGATAGCAGTCCTATGGGGCAGATCTCCATGAAACTCGGAAGGGACGCGAATGTCACTTCGATAAGCCTGGCCAGATGGCGCTCCATGGAAAGGCGCAATGACGCTTTTTTCATGTCCGTTAAGAAGAATCATATTGTCATATGGGGGAATCCGCTATGAACACCCGGGATTGCATAGAGAAGAACATGCTGCGTAAATCCGAGATAACTCCAGAGGAAGTCAGGAACCAGCTAAGAATTGCCGGAGATTACATCAAGAAAGCCGGTTTGGTCTATGGCAAGGAAACGTATGACATCTCATTCCTCACGGCATATATAAGCATCTTCCATTCAGCTAGGGCGTTGCTCTATTCGAAAGGATACCGGGAGCGGAGCCATTTCTGCCTATTCGAGTTCGTCAGGGGCGAATTCAAGGACAAGGACCCTGGGATGACTCGCCTTGCCGAGGTGGGGCACAATTACCGCGAAGCCCGCCATCTGATCCAATATGAAGGGTCGGCCTGCTCCCCTGATATGGCGAAAGGGGCAATCGAGGATGCAAAGAGTTTTCTCAAAGCCGCAGAGCGTTTGATAAAATAACCTGGGTCTCCTCATGATGGTGCCCAAATAGAAGGCCAAATCCGCCATGCCTGGGAAGCCGGCTATCGTGATAGAATGAACTATTGGAGCCCGGCCCTCTGATTAAAAACATAACGTTGCTATTAATGACAGATGCTGAAACAGCTCCAAATTCCTGTCATCCCTATACTGAGAGCGCTATCACAACCCATGAATCAGCAAGTTTTGCACGAAGAGGCTTCCGTCAGAAGGGAACTGATCCCTCTCGCTGAAGCGGCCCCATTGCTCGGCATCAGACGCTCCACCCTGGATAACCTCTCTAAAAAAAGAATGCAGAGCTACGCTTTCATAACAATGCCCGATGGGAGCAAAGAGCGTCTCGAGATCGTGAGACAAAACCGCTTTAAGATGGTTGACGTCGAAGGCGTGAAGGCTCTTGCCCATAAGAGCTCATTGATCAAGCGCTCGAGGGTGCGCCTCAGTAGCTTCATGGAGGACGTAGGCATAACCGGAAGCACCATGCGAAGGCACCTGGTCCGGGAAGGTGGCCAGCTGTTCTTCGAAATGCCATCTCCGGCCGGAAGGAGGAGATTCGAAGTGACGGAAGCGTCAAGCACTGCGAAAAGCATGAAGGTCGATGACGTGGTGCAGATCAAGCGACTCTTCGCGCTCATGCACGGGAAACTCCCATACGCGGAACTCGCAAAGGATTTCAATCCGAAGAATACATACACCATCAATGAGGCGGCCATGCTCACAGGCCTTGGGAAATGCCGCATAGCCAGTATGATAAGCAAGGGTACTTTGAAAGCCCGGAAAAGCGAAGGGCGCTGGCTAATCAAAGGTTCGGCCATAGAGAAGCATTTTGAGGAGCATACTGGGGCGCCGACCGGTCTTATCAGGATGATGAAAGCCGCCAAGCTCCTGGGTCATGACAGCCGCTGGATAACAAGGCGCCTGGTCGGCCTAGACGGGCGCGAAACCCTCATGTACCGGGACGAAGGCATCTCCATCTCCATCCGGGTCTATAGGATGAACGACCAACGGGCCTTCTCTTCGTCCGATCTGCGCGGATTGAAGCTGTTCATAGAGAACATCTCGCTCAGGGGCTATCTCGATACGCATTGGGGGAGATATGCGGAAATGATCCATGAAACTGTTTCCAGTGGTCGGACAACGGATTCATTGAGGTTCTCCGTCTGCGGACAGCGCATCGAAGAACGCATGCTCAGGCTGATATATGAATATCCTTTTCCTGATTATGATGTCCGGGTGATCAAGGCCAATGATGCCCTGCTTGTCAGCCCTGAAGATGCCCAGGTCATAGCCCTGTCGATACTGCTCCGTGGCAGCGACAGGGACAAGCTCGCGGCCATCTCGGTGCTTGAGAGCATGGAGACGATCCCGGAAAGGCATTATTGGATCGTTCGCGGGGCGTTCATGAGCACTTTCGGATCCCTGGTGAAACGGCTCGGGGTCATCCTGGCGAATCACGACGCGAGGAGACCGGTCAATCCGTACGGGATGATCGCTCGGCATATCGGTAGCGAATGATTCCAGAACGGATTAATTACTTTCCCCATCATCATTATCTCCCATGCTGTTCCTTAAAGTGCCCAAGGATAAAGGCGAAGCGGTTCGCCGCGAGCTCATCCAGCAAGGGCTTTTCGTCAAGGGCTATTCGATACTCTCGGAAGAGGGGTTCATCCTCTTTCCGGTCGTGAAACCGTATGGCGGTTTCGAAGTCATCGAGCGCGAAGCCGAGCCGAGGGATACCGAGGCGCACAGTCTCTCAGATGCCCTCAAGGGAATCCTGAGCGAAAAAGAGCTCGATTCCCTCACCACCTCGTTCGACATAATCGGGGATATCGCCATAGTCGAGATACCAGATGACTTAGAATCAAAAGAACAGGAGATCGGGAACGCTCTCCTGGAAATCCATAAGAATATCCGGACCGTCCTGAAGAAACTCGGGCCCATGGAGGGCGAATACCGGGTCAGGAAAGTGAAGCGCATAGCCGGAGAGGACCGGACGACGACGCTCTACAAGGAAAGCGGCGCTGTGATGGAGCTCGACGTGGCGAAGGTGTATT
Source organism: uncultured Microcaldota archaeon (assembly GCA_963804385.1). Classification (GTDB taxonomy): domain Archaea; phylum Micrarchaeota; class Micrarchaeia; order Anstonellales; family Bilamarchaeaceae; genus Bilamarchaeum. The sequence goes on along the minus strand of CAWDQD010000001.1, from coordinate 654 downwards.
TCTCCGTGAGGCTCTCGCACGAGAGGACGCGGATATCCTCGCTCGTCAAGCCCAAGGAAAAAATACTCGCGCTGTTCGCAGGGGTCGGCCCCTTCCCGTTAGTCATCGCGAAAGAGCATCCCGACACGCAGATAATCGCCATCGAGCTGAATCCGGATGCCGTGGCATCCATGGAGAAGAACATCGAGCGGAACAAGGCGAAGAACGTGAAAGCGGTCCTCGGAGATGCGCGGGAGGTCGTCATGCGGGATTACAGGAATTTCGCGGATCGTGTCCTCATGCCGCTTCCCAAAGGCGCCTATGATTTCCTGGACGTCGCGTTCGCAGGGGTGAAGGACAGCGGCGTGGTGCACTTCTACACGTTCGCGGAAAGCAAAGACCCTTTCGGGGATGCGATTGCCAAGGCGGAGAATGCGGCAAAAGAGAATGGTGTGTCTATCAGCGTGATCAACAAGCGCATCGTGCGGCCATACTCCCCGTCTACGGTCCAAGTAGTGCTCGACCTGAAAGTGAAGAAATCCTAATACAGCCCGATGAGGTAGCCTGCCAGCAATCCGATTATCATCCCGAGCACAATCGGAGGGAGCGCGGGCAGGACCATCTTCTTCTTCCACACGAAATTCAGGAACAACCCCATGGACGCGACCGCGCCTA